>CAIKAF010000009.1 GCA_903825395.1 uncultured Flavobacteriales bacterium | reverse complement strand
ATAAAGACACCTATGCAAGATTGGTTGGCAGACATGGAATCAAAATGAAAGCATTGGTATGCATTCAGCGAAAGTTGCTGGAATTGATGTACATACTATTCAAAAACCAAACAAAGTATGACGACAATTACCAAGAAAAAAGGTTCTGCAACAAAATGCCGCAGAACCTTCGAATCTAGCTTTTGCTGATTTAAATCAAAGTTAAAGAAAATTGGATATTTCCTTTGGAAATTAACACAGAATCTTTGTGGTAAAGAAAAAACATCAACGTATGGGCCCCTTGCCTCTACCAAGTAATAATAACTTGCCCGTTGCCGCTTTGAAACCCTCCGGTGGCGGTAGTGTTTGAACCGGAGTTGTAGGATCCTCCGCCTCCCCCACCATAGTAATAGGTAGAACCTCCTGCCCCACCGCCGGAGTATCCCCCTCCGGCCCCAGCAGCATGCATAGGATTGCCGCAGCAGCTTGCGCCACTGCCACCACCACCACCGTATCCACCATTTCCGCCATAGTTTGTAGCCAATTTCCCTGCCGGATTTTGAACGATAGATATCCAACCTTTTCCTCCCCCCGAACCACCATATCCATCTTGTCCGGCGGTACCTCCCGGTGCATTGCTAAAGGCATCGTGGCTTCGGCTTCCGCTTCCGGCATTGGTGGTAACTCCGTCTTTTCCATAATAATGGGGCGCCCCATTGTTGGTAAGGCAAGAGCCCCCACCACCACCTGCGGCGATAAGTGGCTGGTTTGTTTGTCCTTGTACCCAGACAAAGCTTCCGCCGCCGCCGCCGCCGCCGCCATTGGCCGAGTTGCCGCTTGTTGCATTAATGCCCTTTTGGCCTACGATAATTTGAAGGACAGTGCCGCCAGACACATTAAATGTACCCACCATTCGTGCGCCCTTTCCCCCCAATTGCTGTGGAATTAAATCGATGTTGTCTCCCCCTTGTGCCCCACGGCAATCAATACTCACCGAAGAAACACAGGCAGGAACGGTAAAACTTTGAATGGCCCCGTTGTAGTTAAAGGTTTGGGTTCCCGGGGGGCAATTAATCACCGTTACCGCAGTTGTACTTGAGTCTTTGCATTGTGCATTCAGGGTTACCCGATGAAATACATTGGGGTTTCCGGTTTGGCTCCAGCTTGAGATTGGGTTGTAGGAGGTTGCCGTGCCGGGGCTGCCGTTTTGAAAACTCCAGGCATAGGCCGAAGCATTGGCGGTGTTGGAGGTAAATTGAATGTTGGTACCCACCGATATGGTAGCCGGAGCATTGGTGAAACCGGCGTTTGGAGTACGCACTGTTACAGGCAGTAGGGTTGGTGAGGAGGTCCCGCAAGGGTTTGAGGCGACCACCGAGATGGTGCCGCCAGCGGCTCCGGCGGTGGCTACCAGGGTGTCGTTTCCTTGGCCGCTGACAATGCTCCAACCGCTGGGTAGCTGCCAGGTGTAGGTGGTAGCGCCCGAACTGGGTGCCGCCACATAGGTTATATTGGCTTGGGATGGGCACACATCGGCATATCCGGAAATGGATGCAGGGCTAAGCGGCGCTGTCGTGCAATTGCAGGCGATGGCTTGCCAACCGTTTGCAAGGTAGTGGATTTCAAGGCAAGAGGTAGTAGTATTGAGAATCAAAAGCCCTTCGGCGGGGTTTTGAATGGCGTTCCGCTGGGCGGTACTCATGCGGGGAATAAGCAGCCCTCCCGCAGTTCCTGAAATGTCAAATAATGCCGAGGCATCGGGTTGTTGGGTGTTGATGCCAACTTGTTGAGCAAGCAGGGAAGAAGAGAATAATAAAAAAAGAAGGGCGAGGCGCAATTTCATGATAGGTTATTTTTATTCTAAGGTAAAGGGTTTAAACCAATACTTCAATCAGTATTGGATTAAATATTAATACCTTAAAAAAAGAATAGGGGAGAAATCACCAAGTGATAACAACGCTGCCATTACCTGTTATTCCGCCAGAACTGGTAGAGCCATTTGTTACTCCCCCTGTGTAGGAGGAGCCTCCTCCGCCCCCCCCGCCATGATAGGAGCCTCCTCCGCCCCCATAATATCCTCCTCCGCCCCCGGAGGCTAGTGTGTTACTTCCCGTTGAGGCATTTCCGCCAAACCCCAGCGTCCCTGCGCTTCCTGCTGATCCGCCGGAAAGGTCGCTTCCCCCAGCGCCCCCAGAATTTTGGGTGCCCCCTTTTCCGTGCCTATCCCCTCCATATCCGCCGCCGCCAACATCATAGCCGTTTGCACCGCTATTTCCACCCCCATTTCCCCCGCCCCCATTTCCCCAACTGCCAGATCCCCCGCCGCCGCCGCCGCCAGCTACAATAACGCGGTTGGCTAATGCAGTACCGCCAGAGCGGACATCGCTCGCGCCGCCGCCGCCGGCACAAGTCCAGCCCGTATTGCCGTAGTTATACCCGTTTCCGCCACCATTCCAACCTCCTTGCATGGGCGAACTGCTAGATCGTTGGCCTTGACCACCTACGTAGATATACAGGGTTTGGCCAGGAGTTACTGAAAGTGTTCCTGAGGCAATTCCCCCTTGCCCTTTAGGCTGATTTCCGGGGTTATGTCCATCGCCTCCCGCGGCTCCATTGCAGGTTATATTTACAGAAGTTACGCAATTGGGAACCGTAAAGGTTTGCATAGATCCGGTGTAACTAAAAGTTTGAGAACCTGCAGGGCAATTAATCACCGTTACCGCAGTTGTACTTGAGTCTTTGCATTGTGCATTCAGGGTTACCCGATGAAAAACATTCGGATTTCCGGTTTGGCTCCAGCTTGCGATTGGGTTGTAGGAGGTTGCCGTGCCGGGGCTGCCGTTTTGAAAACTCCAGGCGTAGGCAGAAGCATTGGCGGTGTTGGACGTAAATTGAATGTTGGTACCCACCGATATGGTCGCCGGAGCATTGGTGAAACCGGCGTTTGGAGTACGCACTGTTACAGGCAGTAGGGTTGGCGAGGAGGTCCCGCAAGGGTTTGAGGCGACCACCGAGATGGTGCCCCCGGCGGCTCCGGCGGTGGCTACCAGGGTGTCGTTTCCTTGTCCGCTGACAATGCTCCAACCGCTGGGCAGCTGCCAGGTGTAGGTGGTAGCGCCTGAACTGGGTGCCGCCACATAGGTTATATTGGCTTGGGATGGGCACACATCGGCGTATCCGGAAATGGAGGCCGGACTAAGCGGCGCTGTCGTGCAATTGCAGGCGATGGCTTGCCAACCGTTGGCAAGATAGTGAATCTCAAGGCAAGAGGTGCTGGTGTTGAGAATCAAAAGCCCTTCAGCTGGGTTTTGAATGGCGTTTCGCTGGGCGGCACTCATGCGGGGAATAAGCAGCCCTCCCGCAGTTCCTGAAATGTCAAATAATGCCGAGGCATCGGGTTGTTGGGTGTTGATGCCTACTTGTTGCGCGAGCAGGGAGCAGGATAGAAACAAAAAGAGCAGCGTTTGGCGCAGATTCATAGGGGGGGGATTGAGAAGCAGGTTAAAGTAAAGAATGTAATTCAGTTTAAGTGGTTCGAAAATAATATTTAAAGAAGAGTTAAGGTGTCGGCATGTCCAAAATTATTCTAATTAAAGCAGCAGTGAGGAAAAAAGGTTATCGAATGGGTTGGATTTTTATCCCCGAGGCGCTATCTATAGTTTGAAATATTAAAATGGAGTCTGGAAGATATATGTTTACAAGACGAGCCGTTTCAATATTTGCAAATCTTATTGTATCATTTTTTTGGTAAGTCATTGCAATGGTATTCGCTGCAAGAAAATGAGGGTTTCTATTTCTTGGTTCAGAATTACCTTGGTTATCAATGTAAACAGGAAAAATCGATATAAACATATTAAAAGAAAAAAATAAAAATAAAAACCAAAAGACAACTTTTTTAATTTGTGCTGTAAAGTAGACAGAAAATGCCAGAAGGATAATTGCCGAAGGGGCGGAAAACACCGAATAAGCTACCAAAAAGGGCCGACAATGGCCTTGTAAAAAGGCTGCGGAAGTAGCAAATATGATTTGGGTGAAGGTAAGAATTCCTAAAAAAATCAATTTCTTGCGAATTTCATTATCTTGTTTTAAAAAATAACTTAATGAAATTGTCGTAAACGGTATCAGAATTAGAACAAAAAAACTTCGCATTCTAATGCCAAAATCCTGAAATGGGATGCCGAAGAGTTGTAAAAACACCTGAATCCAACCGGCAATAACATTTTTAAATGTTAAAGGAAGTAAATACGGATTCCCCTCACTAATTTGTACATCCCAACCAGAAAACTGCTGGTTCAGCATTTTGAAACCTTTAAGGCCACCCCAAAAAAGCCAAAATAAGAAGAGTAGGCAGACAGTCATGCCGCATACAATCAATTTAAAATCAGTGGTTTTATCTTTCTTGAAATATAAAAATATAATAAAATGGGCTAATAGGATGTACCCGGTTAGATAATGGCTTAAAATCGAAAAAAATCCAAATAGCGAGTAAAAAATGTATAAATACTCCCCTCTTGATTTGTTGAAAACAATTAAAAACAACAGATAACTACTAATAAATGAAAATAGAGTTGCCATAGAATAGGCTCTAATTTCATGTGAGTCTTGTATTAAAATTGGGTCAATTGAGAGCCAAAGAGTCGTTGTAATTAAAAACAGATTAGAGTTAGAGATTTCTTTGGCAAATAAATATCCAAGCGGAACAATTAAAATACTACAAATGGCAGAGAGCAATCGGGCTGAATATTCGGTGTTTCCATAAAGAATAAGCCAGTAATGCAATATCATATTATACAAACTACTATTCCCATTATCTAAGACTGTTGCCCGTAAAACATTTTTCACACTGTTTTCTGATTTTATATCGAAATTGGTAAAAACTTCTTTTTTGATTGGATCGGAAAGTGTCATTCCATTTGCGATGCCGATTGATATTCTCTCATCAGCCCAAGGCCCAAAATTCGAAAGTTTATAAAATCTGGTTGAAACGCTAATAATGGATATTAATACTAGGGAAATTAAAGTAAGCCGCCTTTCCATAATGTTTATTTAGGTAAATTAAATTTTTAAAAATCAAATTTGGGTTTAACGTGATTTTATTCACAAAGCGGACGAAGCAGCCCCTCCAACCGAAACCCCCGACTACCTTTAATCAACACCTCGCCCCTTAGTTCATGTTCAGCTATGGCCTGCGCCTTGGCGGCTTCTGTATTTATAAAATACTTTGCACATGCCGGTCCCCACTCTTTTTGTTGTTCGAATTCGGGTCCGATGCACCACATAAAGTCGGGCTTGAACGATGCGGCTAGGCTCAATATGTTTTTATGCTCTTCCGATGCGGCTTCGCCCATTTCCAGCATGTCGCCTAAGATGAATCCAAAGGGGCGCGAGGCTTCGGCGACAAAGCTCCGCAATGCCGCCTCCATGCTGCTGGGGTTGGCGTTGTAGGCGTCCAGCAAGATGTTCAGGTGCGTTCCTCGGATATATTGGCTGCGCATCAGCTGGGGAACATATTCAGCCAGGGCCTTTTTGCTGATTTCATCGGGAACCCTACACCAGCGAGCTACCGCCAGGGCATGCATCATGTTTTCGCTGTTGAAAGCTCCTGCCAATTGCGACCAAACAGGAAGGTCCCAATCGGACATGCGCAATCCCGCCAAATGCCCCGATTTTACGGGAACTCCATGCCAGGTTGAATCCGCGTTCCAGCCGTAAACGATGCGGGTTAAGTCTTGACTGTCTTCCAACACATCGGGCTGGAAGTCGGGAACCAAGGCGGTGCCTTCAGATTGACGCAGGTATTCAAAGAGCTCGGCATTCGCGGCCCGAACTCCTTCTACACTTCCAAATCCTTCCAAATGGTCTTTGCCGTTGTTGGTAATCAATCCGGCATTGGGTTGGGCCAATTGGGCTAGAAACGCCGTTTCACCGGCATGGTTTGCTCCAATTTCGATGATGCCCCAGCGGTGTTCCGGCTTCAGCATCAGTAGGGTTAAAGGAAGGCCAATGTGGTTGTTAAAATTGCCGGGAGTAGCCAAGGTAGGAGCAGCGGCAGACAAACAGGCGTAGGTCAATTCTTTGGTCGTTGTTTTTCCATTGGAACCCGCAATGCAAATTAGAGTAGTGTTTAGGGTCCTGCGGTGCAGCACCGCCAATTCTTGCAGGGTGTTCAAGGCATCGTTGACCAACCACATCCCCGGAAGGTGTCCCAGCTCCGGTCGATCCACCACAGCCAAGCTGGCGCCTTGGACCAATGCCGCTTCGGCAAAATCATTCCCATCGAAATTCGACCCTTTCAGGGCAAAAAACAGACCGCCGGGTATTATTTTCCGCGTGTCGGTGCTGATTCCATTGCCCGACAAAAAGGCAGTGTAGAGCTCAGACAAGGTTTTCATGCCTGCAAAGTAGGAAAGCTTCCGTAATTTTGAGGGCATCATGTTTACATCTGACTTTTTTTATCCCTTGCCGGAGGAACAAATCGCTAAATTTCCGGTTCAGCCCCGCGACGCATCCCGCCTGTTGGTGTACCGAAATGGCACCATCAGCGACAGCGAATTTTTAAACATCCCCAATGAATTGCCCGGCAATGCCTTGTTGGTAAGCAACGAATCTAAAGTGGTAGCGGCACGTTTGCCGGCTCAGCGGGAAAGCGGTGCAGGCATTGAGGTGTTTTTATTAAAACCTCAAGGCAAAACCATGGAAGAGGCGCTGTCGGAAACAAATGCGGTGGTTTGGGAAGCCATGGTGGGCAACAAAAAACGATGGAAGGAGGGAGAATACATTCGTGTTACCGAATTGCCGGAAGTGAAAATTGCCTGGGAGAATAGGGAGGAAAATACCGTTCGGGTGGAATGGAAAGAAACCATACAAATGGCCGATATTCTCGAACGAGCCGGTAAGGTGCCCCTACCCCCATATTTGAATCGGGAAGCTCAACCGGAAGACAAGCAGCATTATCAAACCATTTTTGCCAAACAAAGGGGAAGCGTGGCAGCACCTACCGCCTCCCTGCATTTTACGGAGCGGATATTGACGGCATTGGAAGCGCAAGGAATTGGGCGCTGCAATGTCACATTGCATGTAGGAGCGGGAACATTTAAGCCCGTAACGGCCGAGAACATGTTGGAACACAAAATGCACAGTGAATATTTTGCGGTTTCAGGAGAAACATTGAGGCAATTGGCCAATCATGAAGGGCCGGTAGTGCCATTGGGCACCACCGCTTTCCGCACCTTGGAATCTTTGTTTTGGGTGGCTCAATCGGGATTTACGGTGGTTCCTCAGTACCCAGCTCGGGAATTTCCGCTTCGCTTTTCCAATCGGAAATTGGCATTTTCGGCCTTGGCAGAAGCCTATCCGAATGGGTTGGAGGGAGAAACCGAGATTTTCATTTACCCGGGCGGTCCCTTGCACGTGGCGGATGGGTTGCTGACCAACTTTCATCAACCGGGAAGTTCCCTGATCATGTTGGTGGCCGCGTTGATTGGAGAAGAGTGGAAGAGGGTATATCAACATGCTCTGGATTCGGGCTATCGGTTTTTGAGTTATGGAGATGCCAGTTTGCTTTGGAAGAAGGTGAAATAAAATGAGGGGGATTTAAGCACCATGCCGCCGGCCCCCGGATTGCGGCGGCAGACGCGCAGGGCCGGAGCTATGGGCGGCCGGCTGCGGAGGCGACCAGAGGGAGCCCCACGCAAGCCGCAGCCGACCAAGCTCCGGCACAAGCGGCTACAGCCAAAAGCCGGATAAGGGCCCCAAAAAAAGAAAAATTAAACGGAGATTAATCCCAAACTCCCGGCCACCGATTCCAATAGGCTTCGCCCGTCGGTGTTGCCCATGTTGGGGTGCATAACGCGCTCAGGATGAGGCATTAATCCGCAAATGTTGCCGGCAGGGTTGCAAATGCCAGCAATGTGATTTGTGCTGCCGTTCGGGTTCCCTTCCTCGGTCAATTCACCCGCAGCCGAACAATAGCGCAGAATAACTTGCCCCTGGTCTTCTAAGCGGTTTAAATCGTCTTGCGGAGCAAAATACCGGCCCTCGCCGTGGGCAATGGGCAGGCGAAGCACCCGACCAACGCTTGTGTTTTGCGTCAAAATAGAATGGGTTTGCTCAACGCGCACATGTATGTCGGTACAGATAAATCGCCGTTGGGTGTTGTGCAACAGGGCTCCGGGCAACAAACCGGCCTCGACCAGCACCTGAAAGCCGTTGCAAATGCCGATTAATGGTCGACCGGAAGCCGCGTGTTTTGCCACGGCCTGCATGATCGGGGAAAAACGGGCAATGGCGCCGGAACGCAGGTAATCTCCATAGGAAAAACCGCCGGGGAGGACCAGCACATCTACGTTTTGCGTATCGGTGTCTTTATGCCAAAGCCGGATGGGCTGGGCATTGGGAAGCAAGCGGACGGCGTCGGCCATGTCTTGGTCGCAATTGGACCCGGGAAAGGTGACGATGCCCCATTTCATAGGGCGAAGGTACGGACTCGCCCGCTATTTTGAAAGTGGACTAAGCACTTAGGCCGAGAGGCGTTTGGCCAGCTCGGTATCCAAGGCGCTTAGAAACTCCTCGGTGTATAAATAGTGCTCACCGTGGTTTACCTTGTTGCCGTGGATGCAAATGGCCAGGTCTTTGGTCATTTTGCCCGACTCAATAACGTCAATGCATACCTGTTCAAGGGTTTGGCAGAAGTGGATCAGCTCATTGTTGTCGTCTAGTTTTCCGCGGAATTCCAAGCCTCGGGTCCAGGCAAAAATAGAGGCTACCGGATTGGTGGAGGTGGGCTTGCCTTGCTGATGCTGCCGGTAGTGCCGGGTAACGGTGCCGTGCGCGGCCTCGGCCTCCATGACCTTTCCGTCCGGGGTAACCAGGGTAGAGGTCATTAGTCCCAAGGAGCCAAAACCTTGAGCGACGGTGTCGGACTGAACGTCTCCGTCGTAGTTTTTGCAGGCCCAGACGAAGTTTCCGTTCATTTTAAGCGCGCTGGCCACCATGTCGTCAATCAATCGGTGTTCGTAGTAAATGCCGGCGGCCTCAAACTTGGATTTGTAATCGGCTTGGTAAATCGCCTCGAAGATGTCTTTAAAGCGACCATCGTATTGCTTCAAAATGGTGTTTTTGGTGGACAAAAACAGGGGCCATTTTTTCATTAGGGCCTGATTGAAGCAGGCGTGGGCAAAGCCGATGATGGATTCTTCGGTGTTGTACATTCCCAGGGCGACGCCGGCGCCTTTGAATTGATACACCTCAAATTCCTGAGGGGCACTTCCGTCTTCGGGGATGAAGGTCAGGGTTAGCTTGCCTGGACCGGAAACCACAAAATCGGTGGCGCGGTATTGGTCGCCAAAGGCATGCCGCCCAATGCAAATGGGGGCGGTCCAATTGGGTACCAACCGAGGTACATTCGCCGTTACAATGGGCTCACGAAAAACGGTGCCGTCTAAAATGTTGCGGATGGTACCATTGGGGGATTTCCACATTTTTTTTAGGCCAAATTCTTCCACCCGTTGTTCGTCGGGCGTAATGGTAGCGCATTTAATACCAACGCCGTAGGTGCGGATGGCCTGGGCCGCATCAATGGTAACCTGATCGTTGGTTTCATCGCGGTATTCAATGCCCAGGTCATAGTATTTGATGTCTATATCCAGGTAAGGAAGAATCAATTTTTCTTTGATGAACTTCCAAATGATGCGGGTCATTTCATCTCCATCCAATTCCACTACGGGGTTTGCAACGCGTATTTTATTCATAACAGCATTAAATATATGTTGATTTAGGTTGGTTTATTGGGGCAAAAGTGCAGAAAACTGAGCGAAATACCTTAATGAGGGTGCAATTGAACCCATTTTTCTAGCAGAGATTGCAGTGAGGGGTAGGAAGAGCAGAAGCGGGGGTCTTCTACCAACAGAGGGAGGCGGGTGGGGTTATGGCTGAGTGTTGCACGCATTCTAGACAGGGATTCCGGGTTTGGCAGCGGCGCGTTTAGTTGAATTAATCCTTGCAAAGCCAACAGTTGTTCGTATGGTTTCCAGTTTGGGTCGAGCAGTCCGTCGATCCAAAAAGCAGCGGCCTGTTCAGGCGGAAGTCCTGCGGCGGCCTTGATGGCCGATAAACGATGCTTGTCGTGCTGGCTTTCCCAAAAGGGGTACAACAGCTCTTTCGTGATGGGAATTTGAAGTAAGGCCACCCATTCCAGGGCATAGCTTTGTTGAAAATGGAGGGTGTCTAGTGCGCCGCCCATGGGAGCCGGTGGTTTTTGCAGCAGGGGTAGCAATTGTTGGCCCAATAGGCGTTGTGCTTCGGCCCATTCGGGGAGTCTTGATTTTGAACGGGTTAGGGCATTCCATCCGGACAAAAAAGTAGAGCGGAACAGCCGTTCAGAAACATAAATGGGCAGAGCCGGATGCAAAAAGCCCCAGGCCACCCAGCCGGCCGAGGCATACATAATGCCATTGTCGGGAGCGGGCAGTCCCAATTTCCCTTTACCCAATGATTTTACCAACACATAAGCGGTGTCGTTAATCATTCGAAAGGGAGCTAGTTCTCCGCGGCTGCCGTCGCAAGCGGGGGCCATCAGGAACTGAGAAACGCCGATTTTTTTAGAACGAATTTTTGGTCCTGAGAGTTGTTCCAGAAGAATCAGGCCTTGGCCCAGCTTGGGGTCAATGCCTGCTTTTTTCACTTTTATTAAGCTGTAGCCTTCGGGGATGATATCGGCAAAAAAGGAGGCCTGATAGGTTCGGCGGAATTGGCCTTGGGTTTCAGGACAAAACAGAAACAATGCACCAAAGAGGGCCCCAATAGCAGAAAAATAAGACCTTTGCATCAACGCCGTTCGAGGATTGGCATAAAGGTAACGTTATTTCATGTCAGATGCGGGTATTGCATGTTATTCCTAAGTTGATAAAGGGGGGAGCTGAGCAGTTTGCTCTGAATCTGGTTTCAGGATTAAATTCCCAGCCCGGAATAACAAGTGTGTTGGTATATTGGGAACCCATTTTTCAGTTTGATGCTTCATTTGTTCCCCTAACCCAAAAGATTTCTGTTGAAGTTGAATTGGGAATTGGTAGAATTAATAAGCGGAAATTGAAGCCGTTTGAAGCGTTTGTACGGGAATTTAATCCCGACATTATTCATTCTCATTTGTTCCAGGCTGAATTGGTTGGTAGAGTTCCTGTTTTTGAGGGGGTTCAATATTTTTCAACCGTTCATGACAACATGAAGCAATTGGACTCCATTTGGAGCAAGAGATGGCAGACTATTCCAGCGGCATGGTGGGAAAGGCACCTGGCCTTATCCTTTTACAGCAAATCCTACAATCGGTTTTTGGCCGTCTCAAAAGACACTTCAGCGTATTTAAAACGGGTACTTCCCGAAAAACTTGCCGAACGGGTTGAACTCATATACAATGGAGTTCCAACTTCTGATTTTCTAGTTCAAGAACGGCTATTTCCGGTTGCCTTTTCTGAAATAGCTCCATTGAGATTGATAAATGTTGGAAGTTTCAGGCCCTTCAAAGGCCAGGCAAACCTTATTAAAGCGATTTTTTACTTACGCCAAAAGGGGGTGCATGTTGAATTGACTTTTTTAGGGGAAGGTCAGGAATTCGAGGCATGTAAAGCATTGGCCACGGAACTTCAGATTTCCAAGTGGATTCTTTTTAAAGGAGTTGTTCACCGGTTGCAGCCGGAATACGCCCAACATCATTTATATGTTCATGCATCTACCTCTGAATCTTTTGGATTGGTCTTAATTGAAGCCATGGCCGCCGGGCTTCCCGTTATTGCTTTAGATGCAGGGGGCAATCGGGAGGTTTTAGTCAACACAACGGCGACCCGAATGCTCCCAAAAGATGCCGATGCAGAATGCCTTGCCGATGCCATTTTAGAATGGTACCAAAAACCTGATTTGTTGAATCCGGCATCGGCGGAAGCCACAAAAGTTGCTGCAGAATTTGATTTTGCAAAAACGATTTCAGCTGTGGTTTATCAATATCAGTTGGCCTTAGCCAAGAACAAATGATACAACGGGTAGCTCATATCATTCCACAGTTGAGTCAAGGGGGGGCAGAGCGCTTAACCTTGAACATCAATTCCGAATTGAATCAAAGGCCGGGGATAGAGTCAAGAATTTTTTATTTCCAGCCCGTAGCAGATTACAAGGCAACCGAACTTAACCAGTGTTTCTATGTTCCTGCTCAAGTTCGGCTTCGATTGTTGGGGCCCCCTGAGTATCAGATTCACAAATTGGAATCCGCCATTGCTTCTTTTAACCCAGACATTCTTCATGCTCATTTGTTTGAGTCGGAGCTGGTTCGAGGTCTGTTCCGCCCATCAACCTGGGCAAACATCTCAACCATGCACGACAACATGCGGCAACTGAAACGCCCCTTGGGTTTCATTAAAAAATCGGATTGGATCCAAAGGGCAACCCGCACCACGCTATTGACGTCCTTCCGCAAAACCAACAACCACTTCCTGGCCATCTCCGAAGACACCCAGGCCTACCTGAAAACCGTTCTGCCCTCTGCCATGCATTCCCGCATTGCCCTCTTAAAAAATGCCATTCCCCTAACTCGGTTTTCCCATCCCCTGCGCGCGGAATGGATTCCCGGAAGCCCTCTCCGCCTCATCAACGTGGGCAGTTTCGTCCCCAAAAAAAACCAAAAATTGGCGGTACTGGTTTTGCAGGAATTGCTAAACCTAGGCCTGGACGCCCGGCTAACCTTGGCCGGCGATGGCCCCCTGAAAGCCGAAGTCCAGGAACAGGTTCGAACCCTGGGCTTAAGCGAAAAGGTAATTTTTTTAGGCAATATCACTGACATAGAACTGCAGTATAAAGAGGCCGACCTGTATTTGCACACCGCTTGGGAAGAACCCTTCGGCCTGGTTTTAATTGAAGCCATGGCCTCCGGCCTTTCGGTGGTTGCGCTGGATGCCGGTGGAAATCGGGAATTGATTTCAGATGGCAGAACAGGCCGGTTGTTGCCCTTGAATTCGACGCCCATGCACGTTGGAACCGCCATTCGGGATTGGATGGGCAGCCAAAAACAACAGCAGGAAGCGCGCCAACAGGCCATGGCTTTTGCTGCCGGATTTGGGATTGAATCCTATGTTGACCAGCTCTTGCTGCACTACAACCGCATTCAACCCGCCTAATCTCATTATCTTGCAGCACAGTAGATAAATGTATGTGTGGAATTGCCGGAATATGGGGCCCCGATGCGGCAGATTGCATCGAAGCGATGACGCAAGGGCTTAAACACAGAGGCCCTGATCATCAGGGTGTTCTGCGTATCCCAGAACGGAATTTGGCCTTGGGGCACCGCCGCCTCAGCATCTTGGATCTAAGTTCTGCGGGCAACCAACCCATCCAAAGCCATTGCCGCCGATTTTCTATGGTTTTCAATGGTGAAATCTATAATTTTCTTGACCTAAAGCAAGGCCTTCAAGACCAAGGGCACAGCCTCTTCCACAGCCGCTCTGACACCGAAGTGTTGCTGGAAATGTTCGCTGTTTATGGCCTCGATATGCTGCCTCAATTGAACGGCATGTTTGCCATAGGCATTTACGACCATGCGGAAGAGGTGCTTTGGCTTATCCGCGATCGACTGGGTATAAAACCCTTGTATTATGGACAGGATGCCCGGCAGAATTTCCGATTTGGCTCAGACCTCTCGGTATTTGCAGATGCCAAACCAGAGCTGAATCCCGAATCGGTGGCGGCATTCTTTCACTTGGGTTTCGTTCCTGGCCACAACAGCATACGCAAAGGCATACTTTCCTTGCCCCCCGGACATGTATTAAAGGTACAGCAGGGGCGAGCTTCTGAGCCGCGCGTTTGGTGGAGTCCGCCCATGCATTCCGCAGGTTCAATTTCTGAGTCAGCGGCATTGCAGACCCTTCAAACCTTACTGGAATCATCGGTAGATGCCCGCCTTGTATCCGATGTGCCTTTCGGAACTTTTTTAAGCGGGGGCGTTGACTCCAGCCTGATTACCGCCATTGCTGCCAAAAAATATGGCCCGGGGTTGCGCACCTTTTCCATTGCTATGCCGGCCGCCAGCCACAACGAATCGGTTTATGCCGAGGCTGTCGCCCGTCAATTAAAAACCAAGCACACCACGTTCACCCTTCAGCCTGATTTTGCCTTGGAATGGGTGCCCCGCTTGCCGGAAATCTTTTCAGAACCCTTTGCCGATTCCTCGGCCTTACCCACCTTAGCCGTATCGAAGCTGGCTCGGGAAGAGGTAAGCATGGTGCTGACCGGCGACGGCGGAGATGAGCTCTTTTGGGGTTATGGAGCCTACCGCTGGGCCGATCGGCTAAGCCGCTCCCCATGGTCCAATCCTGCCTTTCAATCCGGCTTAGCCGGATTGCTCAGCTTGGGTAGGGCCCGCGAACGGCGCGTCGCCCGTTTGCTTCGGCCTGCCCCCAAAGGCATTGCCCAACAAGCCCATATTTTCAGCCAAGAACAATATCTGTTTCGTGCCGAAGAAGTGGCCCGACTTACCGGGCGCATACCGACCGACCGTCTTTCGGCTTGGAGAAGTTCGCCTGTTTTGGATTTGCGTTCAGCCCCAGCCCGGCAGGCTTTTTTCGACTTGACGGGCTATCTGCCCGATGATTTGCTGGTGAAGGTAGACCGCGCCACCATGGCCAACAGCTTGGAAGCCCGCGTGCCTTTGTTGGATTATCGGGTGGTGGAATTTGCCCTCGGACTTCCCGATGCCTTAAAATGGCAGAACGGACACGAAAAATACCTTTTGAAACAACTGCTGTACAAATACTTGCCGGCAGAATTGTTTCAGCGCCCCAAATGGGGATTCTCTGTGCCCTTGGCCTCATGGCTACAAAAAGAAGGCAAACACTTGGTCGATCAATGGGTGTTGGACACAGATGCCTACCGACATGGCCTTCTTGACCGCAAAGAATCCCTGCGCCACTTGAACGCTTTTCGCCGGGGCAATACCTTGGCCTACAACCGCGTTTGGCTGCTGTTGGTGTTTAATCAATGGATGAACTACCATGAATAAACATGTGGTCTTCTTGTCGTACGACGGATTAAGCGACCCCTTGGGCGAAGCGCAGGTGCTTCCCTATGTAAAAGGACTATCGGCATTGGGCTGGTCATACACCCTGATTTCATTTGAAAAACCCGCTCTTTTTGCCCGGCACAAAGAAAGACTGCAGGCCGAATGCCAACGGCATGGCATTGATTGGCAGCCCATATCCTACACAAAATCACCCCCGGTTTTATCGACGCTATACGACCAGTGGCGGTTGGGTCGGCAGTTGAAAAAACTGTTCCGAAAACGGCCCTTTCAATTGCTGCATTGCCGCGGCTACATTACCGCCCCTCAAGGCCTTTACTGGCAAAAAAAAGGAATACCATTCTTGTTTGATATGCGGGGCTTTTTTCCGGACGAACGCGCCGATGCCGGATTGTGGAAAAAAGAACACCCTTTGTTTGGGGTCGTGTACCGTTACTTTAAACGCCTGGAATTAAAGCTCTTATCTAGGGCAGACCATGTCATTAGCTTAACCGAAAAAGGCAAAACCATCATGCAGGAAATGCTGCCCCGGCATGGGTTAAGCCTAAAACCCTGTACGGTTATTCCTTGTTGTACCGATTTGGAGCTTTTCAATCCGGATTCCTGGACCGCTGTTCAGCGGCAGCAGTGGCGGGAAGTCCGCCATGTGCCGCCCTCAGCCCCCCTTCTAATGTATGTGGGTTCGCTCGGCACCTGGTACATGCTGAACGAGATGCTGGATTTTTTCAGTGAATTTCTTTTGCTTGAGCCGGAAGCCCGCCTTTTGCTGGCCACGCGTGACAACTCTGATGCGGTTTGGTCTGCGGCGAGGCAGCGCAAGATTCCTGCCGAACGGATTTTGGTGGAGGGTTTTTCCCGGGCGGAATTGCCTCTGGCCATGAGCTCGGCCGATGCCGCCGTTTTCTTCATTCGCCCAAGCTATTCCAAGCAGGCCAGCAGCCCCACCAAGCAGGGAGAATTGATGGCCATGAATATTCCGGTTTTTTGCAACACCGGCGTTGGCGATACCGATGCTCTAGTTGGACGTTATCGCAGCGGAATTCTGATACCGGAGTTCAATTCGGGGGCCTATCAAACCGCCATTCAGCACTGGCAAAGCGAACGCAATCAGGGATTTAAGCACTGCCGTGGCGGAGCCGTCGAGGCCTTTTCGCTGAGCCGGGGCGTTCAGTTGTATCACGAGGTGTACGTTGAGCTGTTGAAATCGCATTAATTTTTGGGGCGGTTATCGGGCTTTCACGGGTTGTCCGCGTTTGCGGGTGGGCTGGCAGCGGTCTGCGGTGGCTCCCAAGGTCGCCTCCTCGCCACGCGCCACCTGCCGCCGGCACCCTTGCGGGCAACCCTGTTCAATCCCGCCGCCGGGCGTAGTGAAAAAAAATAAGTGGATTATAGGAAAAGTGGATTTTTAACAAAACGCTTATGCTGATCCTAAAATTAACGCAGCAAAAAAAGAAAAAAAACTGAACACTAAATTTTTTTTTGACCGACAACCAAAAATTGTTGCCCGAAAAATCTCCATGAAAAAGGAAAATACAAATAAAATGTAATTATAAATTTATTAATAGGGATTAAACGGTTGCTTCTAAAAGAAAGTGGAAGAAAACGAGGAATTACTTTTTCAATTTCAAAGCCTGCCCCATAAAGATGTTCAGCCAAACCTAATTCGGTTAGAATAACACTGTGATCTGCAAAGTCAAAATAATTTTTATAACTATACTTAAAATTCGGCCCCATAACAACAATTTTTCCATTTTTTGTCATGGCTTTATTCATCTTAGTAAGAAATAATGAAACTTCTTCTTGGGATTTAAGATGCTCTAAAAAATTACTTATGAAAATTCCATCAAAATAATTTTCGGGTATTTCAACTTCTAAATTTGACCCAATAATAGTTTTCACATTACTATTTGCAAATTTAAGGATAAAGCTTTCTTCTAAATCAATTGCCCATTTTTCTTTTGAAGGAACAGAGTTAATAAATTCACATTTTCCACCTGCTGGATCTAAAATCTTTTTCGGCGAACCTAAATAACGGTAAAATAAATGATGGCTTAAAACGTCCCAAAAAATTTCTTTTTTGACAGCACTGGTTGATCTGAAACGATACTCATAAATTCTATTGAAATTCACTTTAGATTATTTTTTTTCAAATTTAAAAAAAAGGGATGGATTAGGAATAAATTATAATGATTACCATTCGGCATCCCGCATTTATCCTGCCCAACCCCTACCTTTGCTATATGAATGGATTCAATCCAATGGAGGAGGTTCTAGCGAGCGTAAAAGGCTGGATACGTGAACAAGATGCGCTTAACGGCGAAAAAACCGGGCGAATTTGGCTTGAAGGCCTTGCCGGCTCTGCTCTTTCCTTTCTGGTTGCCGCCCGATTTTTGCAATCCGAACGCCACCAAATACTCGTAGCCAAAGACAAAGAGTCGGCGGCCTACCTGAACAACGACTTGGAAAACATCCTATCGCCTAATTCCAGTCTGTTTTTTCCTGAAACCTACCGCCGGGCTTACGACCAGCCCGATGTGGACAACGCCAACGTGCTTCTTCGGGCCGAAGCCCTAAACCGAATTCGGGAAAAAAGACCCCTATGTTTGGTTACTTATCCCGAAGCCATTTGTGAAAAGGTGGTGAGCCGCACTCAGCTCGAGGCCCGTAGCCACCGCATTGCCATTGGCGACCGGCTAGACATGGATTTCTTATTTGATTTGCTGGTTTCTTATGATTTTGAGCGCGATGATTTGGTCTATGAACCGGGGCAGTTTGCCTTGCGCGGAGGATTAATGGATGTGTTCTCTTTCGCTCACAACCAACCTTTCCGACTGGAATTTGACGGAGATAGCATTGCCGATATCCGATTCTTTGACCCCGAATCTCAACTGAGCCACAGCTCGGTCAACGAGGTGGTTTTGCTTCCCTCCATTGAACAAAAAACCGGAGTAGAAGAACGGAAAACCCTACTCGAATTTATAGGAAATCAGGCCGAGGTGTGGATCTATGATGCCCGAGATGCGGCCGTTCGTATGGATAAAAAATGGCTGGAAGCTCAAACAATCTACCAGGAATTAAACAGTCCTGTGAAAAGGGCTAGCCCCGAAGAACTAGTGTGGTCGGGCCACGCCTTTGCAGCTCAACTGCTTTCTCAGGCCTACATTCAATTCGAGGCGCCGGGCGAACCAAGCGATGTGCGCTGCCGCCTCCAGGCCAAAAGCCAGCCCGTTTTCAATAAAAAATACAATCTATTTCAAGAACATTTGGCCCAATTGGCCCAGGAGAAGACCACCGTTCTGATGTTTTACGAACAGGAGCCTCAGCGCGACCGTTTGATTGCCATTTTTCAAGATCAATTTCAACTGGGAGCCGATCAATTGCCCTTTATCTGGGTAAAACGAGGCTTAAGTCAAGGTGTTCTGTTTCCCGAATTGGGTTGGGCCTGTTATACCGACCACGAACTGTTTGAACGGTATCGGCGTTTTCGCATCAAATCCCGCTACAGCAAACAACAAGCCGCTTCCATTCGGGAACTTTCAGAACTGCAGCCGGGCGACTATGTTACCCATATCGACCATGGGGTGTGCCGGTTTGCCGGACTCGAAATTCAAGACAACGGAGGCAAAAAGCAAGAAGTCATCAAATTGCTGTTTAAAGACGGAGATGCCGTTTTTGTTTCCCTTCAGCACCTGCACCGAATCAGCAGGCATTCCGGTCGCGACGCCAAGGCTCCCAGCTTAAGCAAACTGGGCACCAACGCTTGGGCCAGCATGAAGTCAAAGGCCAAAGCAAGAGTAAAGGCCTTGGCCTACGATTTATTAAAATTATATGCCCAGCGCCAAAAAGAAAAGGGACACGCCTTTGCGGCAGACAATTACCTGATGCATGAATTGGAAGGCAGCTTTTCCTTCGAAGAGACCGAAGACCAGGCCAAGGCCATCCGCGAAGTCAAGGCCGACATGGAAAAAATCCGTCCCATGGATCGCTTGGTGTGCGGAGATGTTGGCTTTGGAAAAACCGAAGTGGCAGTGAGGGCCTCCTTCAAGGCGGTGTGTGACAATAAGCAGGTGGCCGTTTTAGTACCGACCACCATTCTGGCCTTGCAGCACTACAAAACCTTTGAAAAAAGATATGCCGGCCTGCCTTGTCGAGTGGAATACATCAACCGCTTTCGCAGCTCAGCCGAACAAAAGCAAATCTTAGCCGATTTGGCATCGGGGAAAGTAGATGTATTGATTGGGACTCACAAATTGCTGGGACAAGAAGTGAAGTTCAAAGACTTAGGGCTGCTGATTATTGACGAGGAACAAAAATTTGGAGTCAATGCCAAAGACAAATTAAAAACCTTGAAGGTCAATGTGGATACCTTAACCTTGTCGGCCACGCCCATACCTCGGACGCTCCAATTTTCCTTGTTGGGTGCCCGCGATTTGAGCGTGATTCGAACTCCGCCGGGAAACCGATATCCCATTCTGACCGAGTTAAAAGGCTTTAACGAAGAATTCATCCGAGATGCCCTTTACCATGAATTGGAACGGGGGGGTCAGGTGTTTTTTCTTCACAACCGGATTCAAAATTTGCCTGAAATAGCCGGCATGCTCCAACGGTTGGTGCCGGAAGCCAGAATTCGGTACGCTCATGGGCAAATGGACGGAAAGGCGCTGGAAGAAATCATGTTGGAATTTATACGCGGAGATTTTGATGTGCTTGTGTCCACCTCCATCATTGAAAACGGCTTGGATGTTCCCAATGCCAACACCATTTTAATCAATGAGGCCCACAGCTATGGGCTTAGCGATTTACATCAAATGCGCGGCCGGGTGGGGCGGGGAAATCGAAAAGCCTATTGTTACCTTATTACTCCACCGTTTCATGCATTGGCCGATGAAAGCAAGCGCAGACTCCAAGCCTTGATTGAGTTTTCTGATTTAGGCAGCGGATTTTTGATTGCCATGAAAGACTTAGATATTCGTGGCGCCGGAGATTTACTGGGGGCCGACCAAAGTGGATTTGTGAATGAAATGGGCTATGAAACCTATCAAAGGGTATTGGCCGAAGCCATACAGGAACTAAAAGAAGAAATCTTTGCTGAAGAATTTAAAGAAGAACTGAACTCGGAAGACCATAGATGGGCCGCAGATTGCCAAATTGACACCGATATACCCGTGCTGTTGCCAGAAACCTATGTGGACAATATGGCCGAGCGGTTGGCCTTGTACAAGGAATTGGACAGCCTGCAGCGGGATCATGAGATTGAAGGGTTTGAAAAACGGCTGCGGGATCGGTTTGGACCTTTGCCCGCCGCCGCCCAGGATTTATTGTTGGCGCTGAAACTAAGGCTGAAAGCACAAAGCCTTGGTATAGAAAGAATTGTGCTTAAAAACGGGCAGCTTCAAGCGGGGTTTCCGGGGCAGGAACGGGCCGCGTATTACAATTCAGGATTGTTTACTTCCATTTTGCAGCAGTTGGGCACACGGAGGGATGTTGAAATGAAGCAGCAAAAAACCCGTCTGATGCTGCTCTTTAAGAATGTGAACGACATGGCAGGCGCAATGAAGCAGATGGATGCCTTATTCCCTCAGAACACCGCTCAACCCGTGTAATATGTACTGCAGATTTGTACCTTTATGGCATGTCGGTGAAACCCTTTAAACTGTTTGCATTATCTGGAAGCCAAGACCTGGCTCAGGAAGTCGCCGGCAGCCTTGGCCTTTCCTTGGGGGCTTTGTTCACGACGCGCTTCAGCGACGGAGAGGTTTATGCGCGGTTTGATGAAACCATACGGGGAGAAACCGTTGTTTTGATCGCCCAAATCAATCTGCCTTACCACCACCTGTTTGAATTGCTGGTGGTGGCTGACGCCGCGCGGCGCTCTTCGGCAAAAGAAGTGGTGGCGGTATTGCCGTATTTGCCGCATAGCCGACAAGAACGTAGGGATGGAGAACGAACAGCCGTAACCTCCCGATTGATGGCAGAAACCATAGAGCGTGCAGGAGTGAATCGGGTATTGACCTTGGATTTGCATTCCATGAGCATTGAAGGCTTCTTTAAAATTCCCATCGACCACTTGCAGATGAGTGGGGAGTTTGTAAAAGACATTCGGGAAAGGTACGCCGGCAAACCCCTAATGGTATGCAGTCCGGATTTTGGCGGCATTAAGCGCATTAGAGCCTATAAGCAAGCCTTGGATTGCGATATGGCCGTCATTCATAAAGAGCGCCTGAAGCCCAATGTAGTGGAGCGCATGGAAATTATTGGAGACCCGGCAGGAAAGCATGTGGTTTTGATTGACGATATGACCGATACCGGAGGTACATTGGTAGCGGCCGCCCACTTGCTTTTGCAGCAGGGAGCGCTGACGGTAAGGGCCTATTGCACCCATGGTGTGCTTTCTGGAGATGCGGTGGAAAAAATCAACGCCTCTGATTTAGAGGAATTGGTGTTCACCAACAGCATTCCCCACCGGCCGGAAGGGCCCAAATTCAGAGTGCTTTCCTGCGCCCCATTAATGGCCAAAGCCTTAGACAACCTTTCCCGCAATCAGAGCATTAAAACCTTAAACAGCATCTGATGTGGGGTAAGATTATCACTGCTACCGATTTGGTTTGGTTTGTATTTCTGTTTTTGGTTTTTTACTGGTATGCCAATAAGGTTGTAAACCTCAACATCAAAGAAAAGCCGCATTACCGCTACTTTACCCGGGCTTTGGTGTTTAGAATGCTAATGGGATTGGTTTTTCTGGGGATTTATATTTTTTATTATGGGGGAGGAGATACCATAAATTACTGGGAAGCGGCGAATGCGTATAAAAATTTGTTTACTGCAAATTTTGACCAGTTTTTGGAACTGATGACCATGAGTGTGACTGAAAGTAATAACTATAAGTTTTGGGAGTACTTGCATGGTGAGGGAGTAGTTCACGGCAATATCCATCCATCCATTTGGAAAAGATCAGAAAACTTGTTTATTGTTCGTGCGGCGACCCTTCCCATGATTTTGACAGGAGGATCAATCGCCGGCACCACTGCTATTTTCGCTTTTTTTTCCTTTTTGTCGATCTGGAAGATTTACCAGATTTTTTTGCATTATTTTCCGGAGAGACACAAAGAACTTAATCTTTCCATTTTGCTGATGCCCTCGGTGGCTTTTTGGGGTTCAGGAATTATGAAGGATACCTTAACCATGATAGGTATGGGGTTTTTCTTGGATGCTTTATTCCGCCGGTTTGTTACCCATAAAATAGATCCGGTTAGCTTTTTTATCCAAGCCTTCATAGCAGGCTGGCTTATTTTTAAAGCCAAGCCCTATATTTTGATTGCCATGACTCCCGGATTACTGATTTGGCTGAACTTTGATGCCGTGAAGCAAATTAAAAGTGTTTTAATTCGGGTGGTTGTTTTACCTGCTCTTGTTTTTGGGTCTTTAATCGGCGCTACGGCATTTTATTTGCGGGGAGGAGAACGATTTGGCGAATATTCGGCCGATACAGTTTTAGAAAAGGCCTCATTGACGCAACAGGATTTGGTTCGAGATCAGTATGGGGACAACAAATTTGATATTGGTGCTTTTGAGCCTACCATTCAAGGGATTATTCCAAAGATTCCAATTGCAATCAATGCCGGTTTGTACCGACCGTATTTGTGGGAAAGCGGTTCGCCCACTATGTTTTTTTCGGGCCTTGAAAATTCCTATTTGCTTATATGGTCTTTGATCTTGTTGTACCGCACCAAAGTGTTGGGTTTTTTTACCCGAATATTCACCTATCCTCTCTTTATTTTTTGTTTGTCCTTTTCGCTGTTTTTGGCCTTTTCCATTGGGCTAACAGCAGGGAATTTTGGGGCTATGGTCCGGTATAAAATTCCTCTTCTTCCCTTTTTTACCTCGATGATTATGGTCCTGTCGTTTATGAAGCTATCTGCCAAACCAAAATGGGAAGGGCCGGTAGTAGAAGGGGGAAAAATGAAAAAGTAAAGGGATGAAGCCTTCGGAAATCAGGGCCAAATTAATACGGTTTTTTGCACAGCGGGAGCGTTCGGAAAAGGAAGTAAAAGAAAAATTACGGGAACTGTCGGCTCCTGAATCCTGGGCCGAAGAGTTGCAATCTGAAGGCTGGTGGAATCAGGAACGATTTGCAAGGGCTTATGCCTTCGACCACTGGAATTTGAACCACTGGGGAAAAGAAAAAATAAACCAAGGGCTACGAGCAGCAGGGGTATCCTCAGATGTAAGGAATAAGGCCATGGAATCAATTCCAAAAGAAGAGTATATTCAAAAATTAAATCGATTATTCCAGAGAAAGTTAGATTTGGCCACTGCTCCCATAACGGAAGAGCAGCTTCATAAAATCCGGATGCACTTTTTAAGGAAAGGGTATGGTTGGGAGGACATTCAATTGGCGGAAAACGAGGGAGGGGTTACCCCAAAATCTCCGTGAACGTTGCGCCTCCCTCCTTGAACTTTGTGGTAAAAATAGGCAGTTAAGCCTGAGCACATTTTTTCCCAGCACAGAGCCGAGGGCTGAACTTAATTGCTTTCGGCGGCCCGAAGGAACTTGTCGTTTAAGGCTTGGGAAAATGGGACGTCAGGGCCAACCATTCGAACATAAATTCGGGTAAGCCCTGCGGAATCAGCTTCTCTAAGCACAGCATACCAGCGCCGAGCGACCTCAAAGGGGTCGCCGGATTCCGACAAAACCCAGACCGAATGCTCCGCCGGCAGAGGCTCCTGAAAGGGCAAGATGATGCCGGCCCGTTCCGTTGCCAGTGGCCAGTCCTCATTCTCGTTCAGCAGCGTTAAGGGTGTTTTTGGGGCATAATGCCGGGCGAGCATGCCGGGCGCTGCCGGGTGTTCTTCTGCTTTCACCTTTACCTGCGGTACATAGCCCAAGACTTCAGTTAGGTCAGAAAGCTCAATTCCACCCCAGCGGTACACAACGGCCTGTCCCGATTCAAACCCAAGGATGGTCGATTCCAGTCCGATGGAACAAGGCCCGCCGTCCAAGACATAGGGCACCTCCAATCCAAAGGCCTCGCGCACATGCGAGGCCTGAGTAGGACTGATGTAGCCAAACAGGTTCGCCGAAGGGGCCGCCAAGGGGAACCCCGTTTTGTCTAAGAGCTCAAGGGTAAGCGGGTGATTGGGCATGCGCAGGCCTACCCGTTCCAATCCTGAGCTGACAATATCGGGAATTAATGTTGTTTTTGGCAGTAGTAGGGTAAGGGGCCCCGGCCAAAACGCTTCGATAAGCTGTTGGGCCTGTCGGGGCAATTCTTTGGCATATTGATGAAGAGGGCTTTTTCGGCCAACATGAACAATTAAGGGATCAAAATCAGGCCGCTTTTTGGCCCGAAAAACCCGCTGAACCGCCTCAGGGTTTAATGCGTTGGCGGCAAGTCCATACACGGTTTCCGTTGGTATTCCCACCGGAAACCCTTGGGATAAATAGCTCAATGCTATTCCAATGTCGCTGCCAATGGAAGGCCCCGCCAGGTTATCAGGCATCGCGCAGACGGCAGTTCAGTGCACTTAATCCTTTTAAAATGCGTTCAATGCTGGCATCTGCATCGGTATCGCGCAGGGTTTTTTCAGGATCGGCAAAGGTGATGGAAACCGCCAATGAAATGTGGCCTTCCGGAATCCCTTTGCCGGAATAGACATCAAACAAGCGGCATTGCTTCAACTGGCTTCCCCCCTGTTTTCGTATGCATGTTTCGATGTTGGAAAAAGGCAGGTCACGCGGAACAAGCAGAGCCAAATCCCGTTCTATGCCAGGAAAACGGGGCAGGGGCTTAAATGCTTTTTTCGGGGCCGGACTAAGGCGTTCCAACGCCGTCCGATTCAATTCCAAGAACCACAAAGGCGTCTTTATGTCAATGAATTTCAACAGGTTCTGGTCTATAAAGCCAAGCGAAACCGGGGGGGCGGATTTGTCTTTCAGGTAACCAATCCAGCCAAATCCGGGCCAGGGAAGTTCTTGGCTGGGCTCCCAACGCAGCTGGAGCCCCATCATCCGAAGGATGTCGTCGGCCCAGGCTTTGAGTTCATAGATGCCATGCTCTTTTGATTCCACAGCCCAATTCATTGGGCTGTTTTTCCCCGACATCATTAGTCCCAGGAGTTCTTCCTCTTTAAATCCATTTCCGTCCATCACATAGCTTCGCCCGAACTCAAAAATCCGCCAATCCATGGAACGCTGGTGTAGATTTCTAGCCGCATTTTGAAGCATGGAACCCAAAAGGCCGGGCCGCAGGGTGTCCAGTTCTTTGCTTAAGGGGTTGTGCAGAGTTGCATGGCGTTCTGTTGAGGTAGGATAGCTGCGTGTGGCTAACTCTTTGGAATGCATGGACAGAGAAACCGACTCGTTCCAGCCGTTGTGCTGTAGGCGCTCTGAAATTTTGCTGCGTAGGGCATCTTCCGCTCCGCTTTGCTTGGCATTGACATGTATGCCCAAGGTGCCGGTAACCGGAATGCGGTCCAATCCAAAAATGCGTAAAACTTCTTCGGCCAGGTCGGCGGGACGGCTTACGTCCGGCCGAAAGCCCGGTACTTTTAATCTCCAAGAAGTATGCCGTTCCTTAGCACCTTCAAACCCTAAGGCGGTGAGGATTTCAGCCGCTTCATTTTGAGGGATTTCTACCCCGGCCATGCGGTTTAGGTAATGCTGTTCTACATCTACAAATCGAGGTGCGGGAAGTCCCTTGGTGGTAATATCAATCTCATCTCCTTCGATTTCTCCGCCTCCGGCCTCCATAATTAAGCGAGCCGCCACGCGCAGGGCAGTGAGGGTAATTCCGGGATCGCAACCCCGTTCAAAGCGAAACGATGCATCGGTATGAAGACCATGACGTTTGGCTGAGCCACGAATTCGGGCGGGATCAAACCAGGCCGCTTCAATGAAAATTTTTGATGTTTTGCCGGTTATTCCACTGGATTTTCCACCAAATACGCCCGCCAAGCATACGGGCTTGTGCTGGTCTGCAATCACCAAATCATCGGGATGCAATTCCCGTTCTACCTCATCGAGGGTGGTCAGCGTTTCTCCGCTTTTGGCCGCCCTTACCAGCAGGGTATTTCCTTTCAGGCAATCGGCGTCAAAGGCATGCAGAGGGAGGCCCAGCATTAGCATAACATAGTTGGTGATGTCCACCACGTTGTTTTGAGGTTTTACCCCCAAGGCTTTAAGCCGATCGGCCATGGCCGGGGCCGAGTCTTTTACCTGAACCCCTTTTAGGGTAATGCCGGAATATCGACCACAACCGGCTTCATCTTCCACCTGCGGCTGAATGCCTCGGCCATTTCCACTTAAGGGAAGAAATGCCCTTGGAAATTCAGGCATGGCCCAGGATTCTCCCCGGCTTGCGGCTTTGGCTACCAAATCGCGGCAGGCTCCCAGGTGGCTGGCCCCATCCACTCGGTTCGGAGTAATGTTGACGGTAAGGATGTGGTCGCTGCTCAGGTTTAAATAGATGGCAGCGGGTTGTCCGACGGGGGCGTTGGAGTCAAGTACCCAAATTCCATCGTGGTTGGTTCCAAGCCCAAGTTCGTCTTCGGCGCAAATCATTCCTGCAGATTCAACTCCACGGATTTTTGATGCCTTAATGTGCAGTGGTTGTCCGGAGCTTGGGTAAAGCACTGCACCAGGAAGGGCCACCAGCACCTTTTGACCTTGAGCGACGTTGGGGGCTCCACACACGATTTGCCTAGGGTTATCTTCTCCGGTATGTACCAGGCAAACTTTAAGTCGGTCGGCATTTTCGTGGGGCCGGCATTCCAGCACTTCAGCCACGCATACTCCTGCCAAGCCACCGGGAACAGCTTCCATCTGTTCCCGTTCTTCCACCTCCAGTCCGGTAGAGGTAAGCCAATCGGCTACTACATCGGCAGATAGGTTTTGATTCAGCAATTCGTTAATCCAGGCAACAGATAGTTTCATGAGGAGGAAATATCTGCAAAAGTAGGAAATGCGAAAGGATTCTTAGAATTCCCGAATGGCTCTTACCCGAATCGAGTTGTTGCTTCGAGATATGGTTGTTTGAGCGGCATTGGAGAAATTTAGGGTCCAGCCGGGAATGGGTAGGCTGTTGTCGTTGCAGCTGCTGCTCCAATAGGCACCAAGCGCAAAATTCCCCAAACCGTTCAAATGCAGGTTCTGGTACATCAAGTTTAATTCGTAGCGGGAAGGCATACGCCAATCGGTAAATGCTTTTCCGGCATTATCGTGGTTGTTGGGATTTGTGTAAGCGTCGTCGGCCAGACCGTAATTGATGCCGGAAGATTGGTCTTGAAGAGCTGCAACCAAGCCGTGGTCTCCGGCGGTATTGACGTAAAAAACAATACCTCCACCCCATAGTTCTCCAACAAAATGTACCCCACTACCACCTCCTCCGCCACCACCAAGATTGCCTCCCGTTCCCGTATCTGACAAGCAAATCCAAGTTGGTATTTGGGGTGTTCCTTCGTTTATTTCAAGACAATGGGTGTCGGTGTTGTACAAGACCAAGCCTTCGGCAGGCAGAACAATGCTATTTCTCTGTGCCGTACTTAAGCGAGGTGGAAGAAAGCCCTGAGAAGGACTTGAAACATCCAGCGCCGCTGAAGGGTCGGGGTTGGCGGTTTGAATGCCAACGGATTGGGAAAATAGGAAAGGGCCGGAAAGCAAGCCAGCCCAAAGGATACAGTAAATTGTAAATCTCATTAAATTAAAAATATGTCTAGGTTTCAAAATTATAGTTTCAATGGAAAGGAAAGGAGTTTTTTAAGAAATTCCTAAAAAAACATGTTGCCATGTTTCTAGATAAGAAGACCTATTTACCTTTGGACCTAGATTTTGTGCTATGAAGCTCCGTTATTTGGCCGACCGAAGGTCTTTGGGTGTTTTAGCCCTATATTACGGCTTGTTTTTAGGGACTTGGGTGTATTTTTTACCCCAATTTTCGGTTTGGGGATTTGAATTGTGGCCGCGTGAGCAAGGGTGGTTGTTTCTGGCAACCATGGTTGTGTTGGGTTTTGTAAATTTTATGGTGGCCATTACCATTCATAATAGTGTTCATTGTCCAGTTTTTGTTGATAGAAACTGGAATCGGGCCCATCGAATTCTATTGACTTTGGCCTTTGGAGCTCCTGCATCCGGGTATGTGCCCGGGCATAATTTGAGCCACCATAAACACCTTCAAACCGCCAAAGACAACACGCGCACCTATAAAATGAGATTCCGTTGGAATTTATTGAATCAAATGCTGTTCTTTTTTGTAATGATACCAGGAATTTTGAGGACAGAAGGGCGGTTTGCTAAGGAAATTGGTCCATCAAAACCAAATTGGTATAACCAATACCGCCTAGAGGTTTGGTTGTCTTGGATTTGGAAGATACTGTTTGTCATTTGGAATTGGAAATTAGCTATTTGGCTGCTCATTATCCCCAATTTGTACGCAGTATGGGGCATTTTTGGCACTAATTTTTGGCAGCACGATGGCTGCGACGAAAACCACCCGTACAACCACAGTCGGAATTTTACGGGAAAGGTGTTCAATTTCTTGGTGTGCAACAATGGTTATCATGGGGCACATCACATGCGGCCAGCCTTGCATTGGAGTTTATATCCGGCTTTCCACCGGGAACATATTGCCCCGCATTTGCATCCTAATCTAGATCAAAAAAGTCTTATAATTTACCTTTGGAAAAGTTTGATTTTTCCAGGTCGTCGCCTTGATTATTTGGGCAATCCCCTGGCTGTTCCATCAAAAATGGAAGACCAGGATTGGGTGATTGAAGCCCGGAATAAGGATTTAAGTGCTGAGGATATGGGTCAATCGGCCACTTAATTCCGCAGACGTAAGAAAACCGCGGTTTTTTTCTGATGACATTGCGGGCCGGATGGAAGAAGGTAGCCCGCAAGGGGCCTGGCGGTAGCCGGCGCGTGGCGGAAGGGGCGACCTTGGGAGCCCCCTTGCGCCCGCTGCCGGCACCGACCGGCACCGCGGACTAGCTCTGACAGCCGGAATACCCGCCCACATTTATTCCTAAAAAATGCTTTGCATGATTCAACAGAATTTGTTCTGAGTGAATCCCGGCGTTTTGAATTCTAAAAATTTACTGTAGGTTTGAATTCTAATACCAAATCGTATGAAGATCAAGCACCTTGTTTTCTTTTTAATGTTTTTTATGTCGGGGGGATTATTTGCCCAAGCTGATACTGGTTTGGTTGGCGCCGCTGTGGATAGCTTAGGGCAATTGAATCAAGTTGCACAGGAGGCCCCCAGAATTAAGGACTATAAAATAGCTAGTGAGGGTATGAGCATGGAATCTGTTTTGCGTGGATTGATCGGCCTTGCTTTTTTAGTTTTAATCTCTTTTGTATTCAGTACGAATAAACGCGCAGTAAATTGGCGTTTGGTTGGAGTGGGTGTACTTCTTCAAATTGTGATAGGGGTTTTGGTGCTTAAAGTATCTTTTTTTCAATCTGGACTGGAGCTCGTTAGCTTAGGATTCACTCGTGTTCTTGGGTTTACGCAGTCGGGGGTAGATTTTCTTTTTAATAATATGGATACGGGAACCATGATGCCCGCGCTAAAAAGTTTCGCCTTTGTTATATTGCCTACGGTGATTTTCTTTTCAGCATTAACAAGTTTACTTTTCTTTTTGGGGATTTTACAAAAGGTGGTTTTTGGAATGGCTTGGGTAATGAAGCGTACTATGGGGTTGTCGGGACCAGAGAGTTTGGCTGCGGCAGGTAATATATTCCTAGGTCAAACCGAGGCCCCACTATTAATCAAGCCTTATATTGCAGGAATGACCAAATCTGAGTTAATGTGTTTAATGTCTGGCGGTATGGCAACAGTAGCAGGGGGTGTATTGGCTGCATATGTTCGATTTTTGGGCAACGGTGATCCAATGTTGGAGATATATTATGCCAAGCACTTGATTACAGCTAGCGTATTATCTGCCCCGGCTGCCATTGTGGTTTCAAAAATATTAGTGCCAGACAAAGAAAGGGGTCAAACAGAGCTTAGCATTCCAAAAGAAAAAATTGGAGCCAACTTTTTGGAGGCCATAAGCAATGGGACTGCAGACGGATTAAAATTAGCTGTGAATGTTGGGGCCATGCTCTTGGTTTTTACCGCCATGGTAACCATGGTAAATTTTATGCTTCAAAACCTTGTTGGTGAATGGACCGGCTTAAATTCTGAGATTGTCGCTTTGACTCAAGGCAGCTATCAAGGATTAAATCTTCAATTTTTACTTGGGTATATTGGAGCACCAATAGCATGGATGACTGGGGTGCCTGTAGAAGATATGGTTTCAGTTGGACAATTGGTAGGGCAAAAGACCGTGTTAAACGAATTTTATGCCTACGTGGAACTGGCACAGATGAAAAATTCCGGGGTTTTTGTCCATGAGAAGTCGGTCATTATGGTTACGTACATTTTGTGTGGATTCAGCAATTTTGCCAGCATCGGCATACAAATTGGTGGAATCGGTTCCTTGGCGCCGGCCCGCCGAGGCCAGCTTTCTGAGTTGGGTTTCCGGGCTATGTTAGCGGGCTCGCTGGCCTGCTTAATGACGGCGGCCGTTGCCGGAATGTACTATTAATGAAGTTGACAGACTTTTCAGCCGTTCCACGGGGACGGGGTTTTGCCAGCGACAATTATGCGGGTGCTCATCCACAGGTCTTAGCTGCTTTGGCGGCCGCCTCAACAGGCCACGCTTCCTCCTACGGATACGACCCCTACACGGAACGGCTGAGCTCATACCTTCGGCAGGAACTGGGCCCCGATACGGGAGTTTACCCCGTTTTTAACGGAACCGCCGCCAATGTGCTTTCATTGCAAGTCTTGTTGCGTCCGTATCAAGCAGTAATTTGTCCGCGGAGTGCCCATTTGAACGAAGATGAATGTGGAGCTCCAGAACGTTGGCTGGGCATAAAACTTATGGATGTTGCCACGTCAGACGGCAAACTGCGGCCCGAAGACATCGAGTCGTTGCTGCATGGGCGGGGAGATGAACATCGGGTGCAGCCGGCGGTCGTTTCCATCACACAGCCTACCGAATGGGGAACGTTATATGCATTGGATGAAATTAGAGCCATTTCAGCCTGCTGTAAAAAACATGGACTCTGGCTTCACATGGACGGGGCCCGCATATCGAATGCGGTGGCGGCCTTGGGGGTTTCTCTGCGTGAAATGACCGTGGATTCCGGGGTAGATGTGTTGAGTTTTGGTGGCACGAAGAACGGCTTGGTGTTTGGAGAGCTGGTGCTCACCTTCAAGCCGGAATTGAGTCGGGAGATGCTGTATTTCCGCAAGCAAATGGGGCAGTTGCATTCCAAGATGCGCTTTATTTCGGCCCAGTTTTTGGCCTTTTTTGAAGACGATTTGTGGTTGAACAGCGCCCGGCATGCCAATGCCATGGCGGCCGAGTTGTCGGCAGGGGCGGTTAAAATACCGGGAGTGGATTTGGCATATCCGACCCAGGTGAATGGAGTATTTGTTTGCATTCCACGGGAATGGAATAAACCGCTGCAGGAATACATGCCATTTTACATCTTTGATGTGGAGCGCAATATGGCCCGGTGGATGTGTGGTTTTGATGCTCAACGGGAAGAGGTGGAGGGGTTTTTGGGGCGGGTTCGGGAGTTGGGAGCAGGGTAAAATGTATACCTTTAGTCCAATCAGTTTCAACTGCTATGAAAATTGTATTTGTTTTATTGGTTTTACTTAACCCCATTCTAGGTTGGGCTCAATCCGTAGGTCAACAGCGTTCTATACAAGTATGGTCGGCTCCGGAACCCGGAGGAGGCAATAGGCTAACATGGAAGTTGCCGCCCGGAAGCCATACCGGTTTTTCAATTCGCAAAAAAGATTGTTCTCAGCCGGCATTTTCCAGCGTCATTGCCACCTTGTCGGCCAGCGACACAACCTGGGTAGATGCTTCCGCTGCGGCAGGGTCCTGCACCGACTATGTGATTCAAGCCTTGGGAAACAACCTGAATCCTGCCGCCACCATTAGTGCGGTTTTGGATTTTTTCCCTGCCCTTCCTAAAGGCATTGTTTTGGTACTCGATACCGGTTTGATTTCAGAGCAGGATGCCCGCATTGGTCGATGGATCCAAGATGTTCGTTCAGAAGGATGGGCGGTGTTTGTGCTTCCAACCCATGCTCAGGCAAGTCCGGTTTCTGTTCGGCAAGGCCTTCAAAGCTTAAAGCAATCCCATCCCTTTCTAAGCCATGCTGTATTGATGGGCCGGGTACCGGTGCCGTACAGCGGAGATATTTATCCGGATGGCCATCCCGATCACCGGGGAGCCTGGCCGGCCGATGGATATTATGCCGATGTGGACGGATTTTGGACCGACCAACAGGTGAACAGCACCAGTGGAAGCCAAGCCCGGCACCACAATGTGCCCGGCGACGGAAAGTTTGACCCCTCCTCCTTCTCTACCGATTTGGATTTGGCGGTGGGGCGAATAGATTTTGCAGACATGGCGGCGTTTGGAACACCCAAGATGCTGTTGGAGCGCTATTTGGACAAAAACCATTTCTTTCGTTCCGGCCAATGGACAGGCCCTGAAACCGGAATCGTGGACGACAATTTTCCCAGCTTTCAGGAAGGGTTTGCTGCTCCCGCCTGGAGAGGTTTTTGGCCTTTGTTTGGACCTCAGGGCCTACAGGAAGCCGATTATTTTGGAACAGGAAATGCTGGCGGCGCCTTGTTTGGATATGGGTGCGGGGGAGGTTCCTATCAAAGCTGTTCGGGAGTCGGCACCTCTTCTCAGTTTGTGAGCGACAGCCTGAACATACCGTTTAACCTATTGTTTGGTTCTTACTTTGGGGATTGGGACAATGCCAACGCCTTTTTGCGTGCGCCCCTGGCTTCAAAGGGTTTGGGTTTGGTGGCTATTTGGGCCGGTCGCCCTTATGTGTACTTAAATTCCTTGGCGGCCGGAGCCAATATTGGAGACATGTACCGCAGCAGTGCGAATGTTCCTTCCTACTCCTTTGGAAATGCCGTGGGGCAGCGGGGGGTACACATGGCCTTAATGGGCGACCCCAGTTTGTTGGTTTTCCCTCGAAAGGAAGAGGCTGGCGTTCAGGTCGTACTGGATTGCGATAGCCTTAGGCTAAGCTGGCCCAACGTCAGCATTGCCTGGCCGGAATGGGTGGAATTGGCTTGGGCAAGCGACAGTGTGTCTCCGGCACAACTGCTTTCCCGCCAACCTTTTGGAATAGGTCAACACAGCCTTGTTTTGCCTGCCGATACAGGAATGTTGTTTAGCCGCTTGTTGTTTAAGAAACAAACGGGGTCCGGGTATTTTTATCAGGCAGGCCCCGGGCAATGGCATGCCATTGCTACCCAGCGGTTGAGTATTAGCCTGGACAGCATTTGGCCGGAAACGGCGCTTAACGCTTGCGATGCCGGCGTGAATTTAAGTTTTTCGGGTGGCCAAGCCCCCTATCAGGTGCAATGGACTCAGATGCCGGGAGGGCAAACCGGAACCGGAACTTCCGGGCTGTGTGCAGGTACCTATGTCTTTCATGCAACGGATGCGGCCGGTTGTACTCAGAACAGCGATACCGTCTTGATTCCAGGGGTTAATTCCTTGGGGGAGCTGAATGCGGAGGTTTATGTGTATCCGAATCCGACGGAGGAGACGGTGTGGGTGAGGGGCGTTGCTCCAGGAACATTGTATCGCATTGTGGATGTGCTGGGAAGAGATATGGGCCGGGGATTAGCGGAACAGGATGGGGCTATTTCCGTTGAATTTTTGAGTTCGGGAACCTATTTCATCGTTTTAGAACAGGGCGTTTTTCAGGTTGTTAGGAAATAAATGGAGCTTGCATGGTCATTCTAACGCCGGTATACAACGATTGGGAAAGTTTAGGGGAGTTGCTTCGGGAATTGGCGGAGGTAAAGCCAGAGGAAGCAACCTGGGAGGTTTATGCCGTGAATGATGGGTCAACGGATTTGCCGGATCGGTTAAATGTGCCTGCCGGGGTGTCGCTGCAGATTCTACATCTCTCTATGAACATGGGGCATCAGCGGGCCATCAACATTGGATTGTGTTACCTGATGGAATCTCGGCAGGATTGGGATAGCGTATTAATTATGGACTCGGACGGAGAAGACCGACCGCAGGACATAAAAGCCCTTAGAGAACGGTTTGATGGCAAGGGCTTGGTTTTTGCTGAGCGGCGTAAGCGCTCGGAAGGACCTGCATTTAAAGCTTTTTATCTGGTGTATAAAGCGGCGTTTAAGCTGTTAACCGGCAAAGCAATCACCTTTGGCAACTTTAGCCTTGTTCCTCGAACTGCCGTAAAAACAATGGTTCAAAACGCTGATTTTTGGAACCATTATCCGGGTGCAGTACTCAAATCCAGATTGCCCTTTTTGTCCGTACGAACCGAGCGGGGAATTCGCTATGCCGGGACTTCAAAAATGAACTTTACCAACTTGATTGTACACGGATTAAGTTCGTTTTCCTTGTACTTGGATACCATAATCGTGCGCATGCTGATGGCGGCAGCCGGGTTAATTTTGACGGCATTTGGAGGAATGGGAATGGTCTTGTATATGAAGTACATATCAAAAGTAGCCATACCCGGTTGGACCTCCTTTTTAATGGCCATTATATTAAACATCTTACTGACCGTGTCCCTGTTTATTTTTATGATAGTGCTTCAACACTTGAATAACCGGAGACAACCGCCGTCTCGGCCCTTGGATTATTACAAAAAGTTTATTGAAGATGTGGAAAGTCGGGGATAAACAGGCTGTGTATTTTGGTGTTTTGAGGCTAGGATTGCTCTTGTTTTTCCTGCTTTTCAGTTATTTTACCCTCAAACAAAAGGGAGATATTCGGGGAGTAGAAAGCAATGTTGTTCATTCCCTTCAGCGGAGCTTGTTGAATCCTGCAGACTTGTATTCCGACCCGGAAGCGTTGCCCTTTCATATTAGTCAATATTCTCCGGCCTATTACATGGCGGTGGAAGAACTTTTGAAAATAGGGGGTATTCAGCCCTCGCAGCACCTAGCCATTCGTATTATAGGGAGGTTCTTGTCGTTGTTTTTTTTGTTGGCCGCTATGTTTTACTTGGTGCGCATCCTCAGGCTAAGATTGGGGCAACCCCGCTGGATTGGATTTGATGCGGCGCTTCTTTTTATAATGGCAACACTACCCTGGTATCAGTTGATTCGACCGGATGCCCTTTTGTTGCTAACCCTGTCCGCATCCATTTTTCACAGCATGGGCTCTGGGCGTCGCAATGCCATGCTCAGCGGATTTTGGATGGGCTTGGCCATGGTTACAAAAATGAATGCGCTTTTTTTTCTGTTGCCTTTGGGTTTGACTTTCTTGATGGAGCGGAGATTTAAGGAGGTGGTTTTGGTGTTTGCTTCAGGGGTAGTAACTGTAGGGATGTTGGCTTTTTTGTTTTGGCTTCAAGGGCATCGGTTCGAGTTTTTGCTGGCCAATGTGGTTCAGGGAGTAAAAAATGGAAGCAACTGGTTCTTGGCCTTGCAAAAGACGTATCCCTATTATTTAACGGTAGTTTTCCCTTTAATGTTGGTTGTTGCTTGGCTTTTGCTGCGTCAATCGTTATTGGGCATAAAAAATGGGACGGGCTTGTTGTTGAGTATGGGTTTAGCTTTTACGGTGGTGTTGTCGCTCATGGCTTCTGTAAAAGTAGGAAGTGCAGAGAACTATTTCTTCGAGCCGCTGTTTTGGGCCATTCTTTTGCTGGTTCGTTTTCGAAAAGATCAGATTTCGGATTCGGGGTTTTCGATGTTGCTATTGGTTGCCGCGGTTTCTATGGGAGGCCAAAAGGCATCCAATTATTTAACTCAGTATTACATTGAGGAGGGAAAACCGGAAACAAACATTGGCGTAGAGGAAAAAATACAATTTTTAAAATCGGAATTAAAGGCCGGGGAGTACTTTGTGGCCGATGAGCGAGAGATAAGCCTGGCCTTGCCGGAGCATGCGGCCATGGTGCCCGTGGACATTCATTACACCACGTACCGGGAAGGGGTTTATTCGTACGAAGAATGGGCATTGGCGGTACAGGAGGGGAGAATAAAGTATTGGGTTGGGGAAGATTTGCCGGATAGTCTTTATGGGGCTCGATTTAATGGCGGTTTTGTTGAGGTTCGGAAGGGGGTTTGGAAAGAAGTTGTGGTCAAGAGTTCAACGGCCAAAAGCCTCGTTGAAAGGGGTAGAATCAAAGAAGGAAATGAAAAGCCCTAGGGTAAATTAAGGACCATGTTTTTCGGAAAAAACAAGCCTGCCTTTGTAAGAGAATAAATGCGCGTAATCAAATAATATATCTGGGTTAAGGGAAGAGGAACTATACATGGGGCGATTCTGTGTCAAACACAAAAACAAGAATAAGCATCGCGTAAATCAACTACCTTTGTACAACTAATATGGATTCATTTCATCGTATTCCTGACCACTATTGGGATCGTATCGTGCGACCAAGTAGGCCTTGGTGGAACTTGCCAGCAAAAGAAATATGGGAATACAGAGATTTGATTCTCTTGCTTTTTCGACGCGATATAGTGGCAGTTTACAAGCAAACGGTATTGGGTCCAATTTGGTTTTTCATGGGGCCCTTGTTTACAGTGGCGGTGTATACACTGGTCTTTGGGAGGGTTGCCAGACTGCCTTCCGATGGCGTGCCACCGCCTATTTTTTATATGTCAGGAATACTTCTTTGGTCTTTTTTTTCATCCAACCTCACGGCCATCACTGGCAGTCTGGTTCAAAATGCATCGCTGTTTGGAAAGGTGTATTTTCCACGACTAGTTGTTCCCCTTTCTATTTTATTGTCAAGTTTGGTAAAACTTGGCATTCAAGCCATCATGTTGGCCTCAATTCTTCTGTATTTTATTTTTTTTCAAAATTTTACATGGAGGCCTAGTTTATTGCTTTGCATTTTGCCCCTACTTTTAATTATTCTTGCCGCCATAGCTCTAGGTTTAGGATTGGTTTTTGCATCCCTCTCCACCCGCTATCGCGACCTCAACCACTTGGTTGGGTTTGGGGTACTTCTATTGATGTATGCCAGCCCGGTCATTTATCCTGCTTCTTTTGTCCCCGAGTCACTTCAACAGCTTTTTTCCCTCAATCCTATTGCTCCCATTCTAGAAGGATTCAAAGCCGGTTTGTTTGGATTGGATTTTTCAAATTGGTGGGGGCTTTTCTATAGCTTTTGTTTCGCGCTTGGAAGTTTATTGCTTGGGCTAATGGCCTTTCATCGGGTTGAAGGTAAATTTGTAGACTTTGTGTAAAGAATGGCAGCAGCGTTATTTGTCGAAGGGCTAAGTAAGGAGTACCAATTGGGCCAACTAAATGGCAAAAGTTGGCTTGGACGGGTTTTTTCAAATCCGGCTTCGCCATATCCCCATTCTATTAAAGCATTAAACGATGTCTCTTTTGGCGTGGAACAAGGAGAGGTGCTTGGCGTTTTGGGCAGAAACGGGGCCGGGAAAAGCACACTGCTTAAATTGTTGTCAAGAATCACAACTCCAACCACAGGAAAAATCAAACAAAAGGGCCGTATGGCCAGCCTTCTGGAAGTAGGAACAGGGTTTCATCCCGATTTGACCGGCCGTGAAAATGTATTCCTGAATGGAGCTATTCTTGGGATGAGAAGGTGGGAAGTACATCAGCGGCTCGATGAAATTGTTGCTTTTGCCGGAGTTGAACAATTTTTAGATACACCGGTAAAAAGGTATTCTTCCGGTATGTATGTTCGACTTGCATTTGCCGTAGCCGCCCACTTAGACCCTGAAATTCTAATCATTGATGAAGTATTGGCTGTAGGCGATGCTGAATTTCAAAAAAAGTGTGTTGAAAAGATGAAAATGGCTTCAAGGGGGGAAGGGAAAACCATCTTGTTTGTATCGCACAATTTGGCTTTCATTCAGGCATTGTGTCCTAGGGCTATTTTACTGGACCAAGGCCGCTTGCTGGCCGATGGAGCCACCTCTGAGGTGATTCAACAATACATTCAAGGTCTTCAATCTGCTCAGGCCGGAGCAACACGAACGGGTACTTTTCTGGCACAATTGAATAGCATTCAAATATTTAATGAACAGGGGGAACATCTAGCTATTGTTCAACAAAGCAGACCGTGTTCCTTTGTTTTGGAATTTTTTGCCCAACAGCACCTTGAAGATGTGGGTGTTGCCTTAGGGTTTAATGATATGGGGGGGCAGCGTGTTTTGTCCGTTTGGACAGAGTTTCAACATCAACGGTTTTCGTTCGTGCCGGGGATAAACCGCATTCGTATTCGTATGCCGGCCATGAAATTAATGCCTGCGAATTATATGATGCTAACCTACCTTACCTCGAAGGGCGTCTTGGTTGAACAAGCGGAAGATGTGCAACAACTGGTGGTGGTGGCCCCGCCGATGAAAGAGGGATTTGCCGTTCCGTCGCTCAACCAGGGGCTGTTTAATGATGAGGCCACCTTCATCCTAGAATAGAATTTCAAATGAAACAGGTGGATTTACATATAGCGGATTTTTTGATGCACCGGGTGCAAATTTACCGGCATTGGCGCAGGCTGAAGCCCCAGCATTTCAAAGCTTGGAAACAACGCTATTTGTTTGATTTGCAGTTTGGCAATTCCGACCGTATTTCATTTTCACTTCCCAGGGGAATTCGAATTATGTTGGAAAAAAACAACCAACTTTCCTTCGCTATTTTTAATGGATTTGAAGAAGACGAACTGGCGTTTGTGTGGGATTTTTTAAAGCCCGGCATGGGATTTTTAGATATTGGAGCCAATGTCGGCTTATTTTCATTGCATGCAGCAAAAATTTTGCAGGGTTCAGCACCCTGTTTGGCCGTTGAGCCGGCCTCGAAAACACGGAGTAAACTACAAGAGAATTTAGCCCTGAATAACATACAGGACGTACAAATTTTACCTTGGGCCTTTTCTGACAAAACAGGGGAATTGCCCTTGCAACTTGCCGAAGAAGGTTTTGATGCCTTCAATTCGTTTGCTCAACCATTTATGGGAGGTAAAACAGGTCATGAAATCGTGCAAACCAAAACCTTGGATGAATGGAGCATAGAAAGCCCGGACTTGGCGAATTCCATACGCTTGGTTAAATTGGATGTAGAAGGATGGGAAGTAAAGGTGTTGCAAGGAGGTAGAAATTGGCTTGCACAGGATCGGGCGCCTGTCTTTTTGGTTGAATTTACAGAAGCCAATGCACAACATGCAGGGCATACCTGCACCGAGTTGTTTGATTTCCTGCTGAATTTGGGATATTCCTGGTTTCGTTACCTGCCAAAAACAAAAACATTGGTGCCTGAACCTGCCGGAAACACCTACGATTATTGCAATTTAATTGCTGTTAAAGATTTAGGTCAAGTACGCGCCTATTTGAATTCCAAATGAAGCAGCCGGCTATTCTTCCCGAACCGCTCGGGTTTGAAAAAATCTTAGTTGAAGAAGATTTTTTTGTTGAATATGAACCCCATTTGGCATGGCCGCAAATCAGCATTGTAGTGCCTAGTTTTCAGCAAGGGCGGTTTTTAGAGACAACCTTACGCAGTCTTTTTCTTCAAAACTACCCGAACTTGCAGGTTGTGCTCATTGATGGGGGCAGTACCGACGAAACCATGCAGGTAATACAGCATTATCGAGGTTTAATATCCCATTGGGTGTCCGAGCCAGACAAAGGACAAAGCGATGCCTTAAACAAAGGGATTGCACGTTGTACGGGGCAAATATTTAATTGGTTAAATTCGGACGATTGGCTTGAGCCCGGAGCCCTCTATCTGATAGGAACCCAATTCCGAGACACGGAAGCCTTGGCACTTACCAGCAGGGCCAATATTGTCAAATTAAATCAAATCGAATATGTTAATTCAGCCTGTTCAATTTTCCCCTCTGTTTGGGAAACGGCTTCAGTTCGCGGATTGAACCAACAGGGACTTTTTTACCGCATGGAATGCATACGGCTCCTGAATGGGGTAGATCCCCTGTACCATTATTCTATGGATTTGGATTTGTGGATTCGTTTCTTGTTGACGTTTGGCCAAGAACGGGTTCGTTCTTCTGAGGCCATTACGGCAAATTTTCGATTTCATGCCGACTCCAAAAGCGAACTGGAGGGTTGGGGACCCGGTTCTGCTTCAGATATAGAAACCAAGGCAATGCGATTGAGATTTGCACGAGCCTATGCCCCCACTTTTTTGCCGGCCATGAAGTTGGCTTATCCGGACTATGCTCAACATTTGCTGTCAACAAATCCCCACTCGCCCCTTCGGGCTGATGTAGTTAAAACTTGGCTCAGTGAATTGCTCATAAACCAAGCTCAGGCTGCATTTTATGAAAATCAATCCGGAATAGTTCAACACCGATTGACAGGTTGGTGGCCATATTATCTTTCAAAACCCAGACAAAGAGATTTTTTCACCTATCGGAGTATGGAAAAGTCCAAATGGATTCACGTTTTCTTTGTATTGATGGGCCGGATATTTAATCTTTTGCCTACTCGAACGGTTGGGCCTATGGAGTTTGGGAAAAGGATACAACTTTAATTTTCTTCCGTTTTTTACCATAAAGAACCTCAAGTCGGAACAAAGAGAATGAAGTCCGCCTAGTGTGTGCAGGGATTTCGAGGCTCCTTTGCTCCCATTGTGGCTGTTATGCCGTGATTGTTTTTTTTACCACAAAGCACTCCAAGTCGACACAAAGGGCACAGAGGGAATGTAGTTATAGCGAGATGTGCCCAGGAAATCCGAGGCTCCTTTGCTCCCTTTGCGGTTCCCTTTGCGGCCTTTGCAGTAAAAAATGGGCGGTTATGCCTTGATTGGTTTTTACCATAAATGAGAACCCCAAGTCGGCACATAGTTCACAGAAGGAATGTTGTATTGCGAGTACGTTGCAAACTTTTGGGCAATAAAATCGGATTAGCCGGGCCCCCCATTTATCATCATGGACAGTATAATTCTTAAAGAAAAGTGTACACTCATTGGCTTGGGAGCGAACCAACATGGAATAGGGCATCCATTGCACTAAGCCCGGGAATGAATGTGTTTCCAAATTGGCGGTAGATGGGGTGTACAAACGGAGAATAAACCACCTCAATGCCCGCGGCACGAAACAAATCTATATCTAGGTAATTTCTTGAGCCTCCCCCTCCAGCCAAATAGCGGTCTGCGCCAACACGTTGACACAAAGCAATGAGCAATTCGGATTTTTGAGGAATGTGGGACCAAGATTGAACGAGATCAGAGGAGCGCAACAGCCTTGGGCTCCAACCCAGTGCTGAGCAAACCGATTCAATACCATGAATGTTGAAGTCAGAAAGGCTTAATGAGGGATAGGATAGAACCGACTCCAACAGCGGCCAGGTTTGTTTAAAGTAAGGAGCTTTGGCATAAGACTGGGCAACGGTTTTTTTTAGTTTTTGAAGGTGATTTCCGGGTACAATGCGTTCGTCTTGAATTCGTTTTGCCCCAGTTTTTTGCATGGGTAAGCTCAGAAAATGCTCTTTTTCGCCCAGCCGAATCCGGGTTCGGTGCGTAATGGCCGAGGCCCCCCCGGTGGACAGAGGGACAGAATCTAAAAAAATAAAAACATCGGCCGACTGAATTTTATAAAAATACCCGAGCCAAGGCAAAAAATTGGGCTGGTGTATGGCGCAAGTGACCGACATTATGTAAGGATAGCCGCGAGGCTTATTCCAAGACGATAAACTTGCTCACACCTACATTGTCTCCCTGTGTCATAAAAAGGGAATAGCTGCCCTGAGCCAAGGTCTTTGCGGGAATACTAAATTGCTGCATGCCCGCGGCATAATCGCCTTCTCCTAGGAGCGCAGACTTCCCATCGCCACCAATCACCCTCCATGACACCTTTCCTGGAGCCGACAAATGGAACCGGACCAATACTTCACCCCGGCTTGGATTTGGTTGTACATCGGCTAGGAAAAAAGGATCAACCAGTGCTGCGCAAGTGGTTTCGCCGGAAACATTCAAAAACAACCCGGGCGCATATTCACTAATCAGAGACACCGGCTTAACACAGCAGAATCGAGGCGACTTCGGGGCGTTTAAGCTGCCTTTAGATTGAAAGCCTACCGTCAGTCCGGGGGGCACCAAAACGCTGTCTTCCCAGCGCATGGTGGCGCTGTTTTCCACCCAAAAGTCAAAACTTTCTTTTTGAATGGGCAGCAAAACACTGCTGTTCTGCAATTCAAAGTCCGGGGCATACAAACTGCCCTTTTTTTCGCAGCGCAGATTTTTAATTTCGGTGCTCAGTTCGGGCCGAATCAGCCTAAGGTTTTTGGTGCTGGAGTCCCGGCAACCCAAGTTGTCGGTCACCAATAAGGAAAAGCGATACAAGCCCGTATCGGTAAGATTCAGGCTGAGCAAGGAATCGCTCCAGAACTGCTGCCCATTCAGCCCAAACGTTCGCGCGGGGTAGGATTTGTCAGAGGCATCCCACACCGAAATAGCCAGTGGGGGGAATCCCAATTGTTGACTTAATCCGATATCGGCTTGGGGTGTAGCATTCACCCAAACCTGTTTTTGGAGGCTATCCACACAGCCCTCGGCGCTTTTTACCGACAGCCGCAAGGGCAAAAGGCCGGATTCCAAAGGGTTTAGTTGCAAGGCAAAGCCGGTATCGGCTTGCGTACTGCCCAGCCGCCAAACCGCTTGCCCGGGGCTTGAATTCAAATAGGTACTTGCATCGCTCAGGGGTAGGGGAGCAAACTGACATAGGGAGTCAAAGGGCAACACAAAATGTGCATTAACCTGACGAAACACATGAAGGTTGGATTGAATGGAATCGGAACATCCGTTGGCCAAGAACACCTTCAGGGCAATGGGGTACATTCCCGTATCGCTGAAATGCAGTAGGGGCCCTACCAGATTTGAACTTTGCCCATTCCAATACTCCCAACGGTAAGAACTAACATTGGTGCCGGGGGGAATCACGCTTTGGTTGCTTAGGGGCATGGGTGTTCCTGCGCAGGCATGGGGCTGGGAAAATTGAGCCGTTGGGCTTCCGGGCACCTGAATGGTCAGGGCGGTTGTGTCGGGACAGCCTAGGGAATTGTAGGCAATCAGGCGAATGGTTTGGGGGCCGGGCTGGTTGAAAACCGTTGCGGCTTGAGCCAAATGAAAGGTATCCAGGCTGCCGTTCGGTCCAAAATCCCAATCGTAAAACACAATGGGGCTGCCCAGCAAATCGCCGGCTTGAGCTGAAAAAAGGGAGGTGTCGCCGGAACAACCGGCCAAGCTTAAGGCAATCTCGGAATCCACTCGGTTAATGACTTCTAGGGTGTCGGAAGAGAGCACGCATCCGGAAGAATCGGTTTGCAGCAACCAATATTGCCCTGGGCGGGTAATTTTAAGGGTGTCAGTGGTAGAGCCCGTATTCCACTGCCAGGGTTGGATGGGGTCGGGGTTCATGTACACTTGAGAAAGGGTGTCACCGAGGCAGAGGGGCTTGATGCCGGATTCAGTAACTAGGGGTGCGGGGAAAACGCCTGAAACACGGAAAGTGTCTGTCAAGGTAACACCAAATCGATTTACCACTCTTACCCAATGGGTGCCGGGGGTACTATAAACGGACTGAAGTTGAGTAGAACCATTTGACCATAAAGCGGAAGCAACGCTACCATCATTCGGCAAGGTAAAAACAACGTTGGGCGCACAAGCTAATGTGTCGTAGGGCAAGAATAAAGGCTTTGAAAATCTAGTCATTAGCATTTCACTTACGCTTGACATGATTGATGGGGGTAGACTATTCTCAAATAAAATTAATTCAGAACAAGCTCCATTGGCATACAATTGAAATGCTGGATTTGTAGCATCACTTCGAGCCCCTAATGTTGTTAACAAAATTTGACCCAAAGCACTTCCAAACAAATAATTAACCCCAACAAAAGCATTATTTATTGAAAAATGTGATTTTGATTGAGATAAAACACGTGGCCAGGTGGATTGAGCTGCAGAATGCATCATAAGGGTCGTTCCATCGTAGATTCCAAAATTACAATTGTTGTAGGTGCCACCCCATATAAAACCTTGAAGATGACCTGCAAGAAAATACTGCAAAGTATTTGTAGTTGAAGCCTGCTGTACAACTTGAAATAAAGAAAATGAATCTAAAGTTAAAGTCCCATTTAAATTCAACCAAGTTGAAGCGCTATTCATGCCAAACCTTACACTTGGATATCCAAGAAGGCCTGATTGCAAAAAAGTCGGCCGGAAGTTATCTGCCCCCTGAGAAAAAATCAAACTAGTATCTGCCAAATTAATCCAATGGACAACCTTAGAATTATTGAGGATTAAGCCTGAATCGGCCCGCAACCATAATTTTAGCTGGCCGGAACTAGCGAGGTCAATAACGGTAAATTTAGAGATCGAGGAAAATGCTTCGCCCGAACACCTTACTTTAGTATAATAGATGCCTGTCGAATAAATGCCAATTTTTACGTTACTGTTTATTGAATTGTAAATTTGTAAGTTTTGAGAAAAAGAACTGTCAGATGCAATCCAGAGGTCAAAAGTAGTGCAAGGTTTGTAGTCCCATGCAAAGTCGATGTTACCAATATTATACACTCCATTTCTTAATGGCATGTTAAATATTGGTTGCTGTGAATACAAAAATAATGGCAGATAAAGAGATATGAAAAGTAATGCTCGTTCAACCATGGCTGCTATCGTTAAGAGGGTAAATTTAGAAAAAATTACTTGCCCCAATTACTAAAAAAAGGATTTTATGCTAGAAATATTATCTAAAATGCAAGTTGCACTTCAAACCTTAATAATTATTGTAAGAAACCATTTAAGATAATCTTAAGACACGTCTGTGAATATAGCGACTACTTTAACTCAAATTACAACAAGGGATTTTGCACGCCAAACTGAGCTGTTTTTTTTGAATCACATACGGCTCAAAATGCTTTATAATAATTACGAGACCTTTGCAAAATAAAATTGACATGCTGACTTCATGTTAATTGCGATTTTTTCTTGGTCTAATTCTAGATTTTACTTTTTTTATTTTGAACCTTTCGGGGATTTATTCCCCATTTTTTCGTCTTTTTTCACCCTTTTAGCTTCATTTTTTGTCCATTTCTCATATTCATACGGGTCTGGACATAATTATCCCTGGGGTTCTGTACAAATTATACGCGATAGCCTCCAAGAGTTGTTGTGTGTGTGGGTTAGCGCTAGCCCTTTATATCTTGCTACTCCTGCCCCAAACCAACGTTTCATTCCCCAAAAAGTACGTTCCACCACGTACCTTGACTTGCTGATAAGTTTATTAAAGAGCTTCTTCCACTTTGTCAATGGTCTATTCCTGTATGCTTTGCGCTGTATTCTGTTTTTTATCCCTTTTGATTTTAACGTTCATCGTTTTTGGGAACCTTGTAACCCTTGTCCGCGTATACTCCTTTTTCAAAAAATCTGGGTCAACCTTCTTGATGAGAGGTTCTAGCCCATTGCTGTCATGTTCGTTGGCTGTTGGTGTGTGTACTCCCACAACCAACCCCTCGATATCAACCGCATGATGCTTCTTTTAGCCGTACTTCGACTTATTCCCTTTTTTCAACTACCTCGCCTCATAATCTGCCCCAGTATCGTTTTCCTTAATCCGCTCTTGCTGCTTTTGTTCTGCGTCAACGTCGTCTTGATTTCTATTATCTTCTTCCCGATCTTCGGCCATTACGAATGTTGGTTTGGAACTTGGTATTAAGGGCGTTTCGGTAATGCTCGCGTCTACTTTAACACACCCTTAAACCAATACCATTTTTTCCTTGAGCTGTTTATTTACCTTGTTGAAAATACGGTCAAAGGCCCGCTTTCCCGTCAGCTCCCTTCTAAAACGACTTAGCACGCTGTGGTCCGGAACATCGTCCTCTACTTAAAGCCCGCAGAATTTACTGGCAGATAAATTCTCGCATACCATTTCTTCGGTGCGCTCATCCGATAAACCATACCAAATTCCAACCAAAAGCATCTTAAAGAGCATAATGCCACGATAAGCTTTCCGGCCAACAATATCACTGCCTTTCTTGTACGCTTTATTAATCTCTTTTTCAATAGGTTGCCAATCGATTACCGAGTCAATCTGATTGAAAAACTTGTTTTTCTTAGTTCTACGCCCAACGAAGTCACTTACAAAGTGTAACCACCCCATTTTTAGGACAGGTTTTAAATATACAAATTTGTGTTTAATTTCATTTTGCCAATCAAGAAACGGAAACGGGCTCTGCTGAGGAGCAACCCGTCAGGGATATTGATTCGGTCACGGAGAATCTTCTCTT
>CAIKAF010000008.1 GCA_903825395.1 uncultured Flavobacteriales bacterium | reverse complement strand
CTCCAGAAAGGAGGTGTTCCAGCCACACCTTCCGGTACGGCTACCTTGTTACGACTTAGCCCCAGTCACCAGTTTTACCCTAGGCCGCTCCTTGCGGTTGCAGACTTCAGGCACCCCCGGCTCCCATGGCTTGACGGGCGGTGTGTACAAGGCCCGGGAACGTATTCACCGCGCCATGGCTGATGCGCGATTACTAGCGAATCCAACTTCATGGAGTCGGGTTGCAGACTCCAATCCGAACTGGGACCGGCTTTCGGGATTAGCGCCTGCTCACGCAGTGGCTGCCCTCTGTACCGGCCATTGTAACACGTGTGTAGCCCTGGACATAAGGGCCGTGCTGATTTGACGTCATCCCCACCTTCCTCACGGTTTACACCGGCAGTTTCGTTAGAGTTCCCGGCATGACCCGCTGGCAACTAACGATAAGGGTTGCGCTCGTTATGGGACTTAACCCGACACCTCACGGCACGAGCTGACGACAACCATGCAGCACCTTGAAGAGTGTCCGAAGAAAACCACCTTTCGGCAGCTGTCACTCCCCATTTAAGCCCAGGTAAGGTTCCTCGCGTATCATCGAATTAAACCACATGTTCCTCCGCTTGTGCGGGCCCCCGTCAATTCCTTTGAGTTTCAACCTTGCGATCGTACTTCCCAGGTGGATAACTTAACGCTTTCGCTTGGACGCTAACAGTGTATCGCTAACGTCGAGTTATCATCGTTTACAGCGTGGACTACCAGGGTATCTAATCCTGTTTGCTCCCCACGCTTTCGTGCCTCAGCGTCAATAACGACTTGGTAAGCTGCCTTCGCAATCGGTGTTCTGTCACATATCTAAGCATTTCACCGCTACATGTCACATTCCGCCTACCTCAATCGCATTCAAGCATGCCAGTATCAAAGGCAATTTGACAGTTGAGCTGCCGAATTTCACCTCTGACTTAACACGCCGCCTACGCACCCTTTAAACCCAATAAATCCGGATAACGCTTGGATCCTCCGTATTACCGCGGCTGCTGGCACGGAGTTAGCCGATCCTTATTCACATGGTACCGTCAGCCCCGGACACGTCCGGGGGTTTCTTCCCATATAAAAGCAGTTTACAACCATAATGGCAGTCTTCCTGCACGCGGCATGGCTGGTTCAGGCTTGCGCCCATTGACCAATATTCCTTACTGCTGCCTCCCGTAGGAGTCTGGACCGTGTCTCAGTTCCAGTGTGGGGGATCACCCTCTCAGGCCCCCTACCCATCGTCGCCTTGGTGAGCCGTTACCTCACCAACTAGCTAATGGGACGCATGCCCATCCTATACCGCCGGAGCTTTCAATAAAAACCGATGCCAGTTCTTATCGTATGGGGTATTAATCCGAATTTCTTCGGGCTATCCCCCTGTATAGGGTAGGTTGCATACGTGTTACGCACCCGTCCGCCGGTCGCCACCAGGTATTGCTACCCGTGCTGCCCCTCGACTTGCATGTATTAAGCCTGCCGCTAGCGTTCATCCTGAGCCAGGATCAAACTCTTCATTGTATAAAATTTGAATCTCACTAGGAGTGAGCATCTCGCCTATGTCTCTCAACATATTCGATGCTGCGCTTGCTAAATGTCAATTAATTCAAAGAACTTTCCAAATCCAAATCAGGTAACCCCTTTTTGTTTTGGCGAGGGCAAAGGTAAGAAGAATTTTCATTCTACCAAATCTGTCCCTCATTTTTTTTCCACAATCAAAGAACGTGTCGATTGGGACTGCAAACATACAACCCTTTCCCGAATTCCCAAACATTCTATTCATCTTTTTCTTCATTTATTGGTAATACGCTGATTACCACACCCATTTTTTTCAACTTTTCTCACCCCCCTACCCCCTACTCTCAAAAATTCAACGATTGAACTCCAACTACAGCCCGTTTTATTTGATTTCAATGGCTTCTTTTTTTCTCTTCCCCCTTTTTAATCAACAGTCCTCCCCCCTGTTTTAATGCAATTAACCCGCCTTTACCCCTCTATGCTCCCTTCCATTCTACCCCATGCCCCCTCCTCTACAATCCAATCCCGCCTCAACCCAACCGCTCCTTTTTTAGCCTTCCTCTATTCCTGTCTCCCCCTCTTATCTCAACCCATCCCTAGATTTAGGCCTTATGCCGGTTTGGACTTCGATGCCGGTTTTTTATGCGGCAGGGATTGAAGAGCTTTGCCCGCAAGGGGGCCGGAGCCTGGCCCGCGCGGCGCGGAGGCGACTTTAGGAGCCACCGCAAGCCCGCTGGGCCAGCCTTCCGGCCACCGCGGACAAAGCCTGAAAGCCCGGCAGCCGCCCAAACCCCCAATACACTCAACAGCCTGTGCCCCCTAGTTTTGAATTTGCCGGCGATCCAATTCCCGTCGAAATGCCTCTGCATTCCGCTTGTGCTCCTGGAAGGTGGAACTGAACGCATGCCGCCCGGAAAAATCGGCCTTGGCACACATATATATATAGGAGTGATTTTTGGACTGCAATACGCTATCAATGACGGCCGACTCGACCAAGGAAATTGGACCCGGCGGAAGACCCTTATATATATAGGTGTTGTAGGGGTGGTCTATTTTCAGATGCTGAAAGCGAATGCGCCTTAAGCTGCGGTCGCCCAGGGCGAACTTTACAGTAGGATCGGCCTGCAACAGCATTCCGCTGTTCAAGCGGTTCAGATACAAGCGGGCTATGCTGCCCCACTCGTCCGACAATCGGGCCTGTTCAGCCTGCACAATCGAAGCCAGGGTGACCACCTGAACCTCAGTCAATCCCAGCTTCTGAGCCTGCAATGTGCGGTCCGGGTTCCAAAATTTTCGGTATTCTTTTACCATGCGTTCCACAAAAGAGGCGGGCTTGGCGGTCCAATACAATTCATAGCTGTTGGGAATAAACAAGGCAGGGAGCTGTTCCTGGCGCATATTTACTCCTAGGGCATGTAGGGCCAGCGTATCGGTCATGGCCTTCAGAAATTCGGTAGAATCGGCTTCAAACTTTCGGCCGAGCAATCCGGCCAGCTCTTCCAGGCTTCCCTGGCGCTGAAAACGAAGCATCACCGGCTCTTGTTTTCCGGAACGAAGCAGTAAAACCACTTCAAGGGGAGTCATGCCGGCTTCAATGCGGTATCGGCCCGGACGAAATCCGGATTGCCCCTCAATCCAATCGATGAATTCATCTGGGCGTTGAAAGCAATCGCAATTCCGGACGGCTTGCTGAACCTGTTCTGCCTGACCGGGACCATGTACCAATAGGTAGGCCGATTTCAAGTCAGAGCGTAAGGCGTCTTGAGTGGCATGGCGAATCCAATGGCAAGAAACCAACGAGAAAGCGATCAGCAATCCAATGCTTAGAGTTCGAAGCCTTGCCATGTTCCTTGAAAGGTAAATTCAACGGGGCCGCGCAGCCAGATTTGTCCTTCTGAATCCCATATTACGGTCAGCGTTCCACCGGCGGTCTGTATGGGAATGCAGTTCGAGGCCTGTTCCGGAAATTGGTGTTTGAACCAAAAGGCTGCTGCTACGGCGGCGGTGCCGCAAGACAATGTTTCACGTTCTACTCCACGTTCATAGGTACGCAGCCACAGGCCCTGTTCGTCGTACCTCAACCAATTCACATTGATGCCTTCGGCTTTAAACGGATCGGAATACCGAATGGCAGCAGCCCGTTCATGAAAATCGAGGGACTCAAAATCGGTGCCGGAAGCTGGAACGATTAAATGGGGACTGCCGGTCTGCAAAATGCTGCCCATGGCATGGGGTTCTGGTTTTGCTGGCATTTGCATGCGCGTTTCCACCAAAAACCGATGCTGTTGTTCTTGAATCAGTCTAGATTGGTGAACTCCGTCGGCAGCCAGGTATTCAAAATCCTGTTCGGGTTGCACCACATCAAGCAATCGGGCGAAGGCCATAAAACAGCGGCTTCCGTTTCCACAAAAACTGGAAATGGCTCCGTCGGAATTGTAATACTTCATGCGGTACCCTTGTTCATCGCGTTCCAGCATGATTAAGCCATCGGCACCGATGCCGGTATGGAAACGGCAGAGCATTTCAACCTGTTCTGTGGTTGGTTTAAGGTTTCCCTGTCGGTTGTCGAGCAACACAAAATCATTTCCGGTTCCATGAAATTTCCAAAAGGAAAGGCCATCTGCTTTCATTAACATCCTTTAACGGGTTTAACGCAGCCTAAAGGTACGTTCTTTCGTTATGCTTTACGAAACTTTCAACATTGATCTTATGAAACGCTATATTCTTGTTGTTGCGATAAGCGCCCTAACCAGCGCTGCTGTTGTGTATAGTTTGCGTCCTAAGGCAGAGGAGTTGACGTTGCAGCAGGACACCATGCCGGCAGACCCAATTCCAAGCTTGTACACCAGTTTGGCAGATCAACCCACGGGGGCCTATATACCCGACTTCACATCGGCAGCCGCCAAAACCTTGGATGCTGTGGTGCACATCAAAACCATGGCCAGGGCTCGGCAGCCTCAAGCTCAGCCGTTTCAGGACTTCTTCTTTGGGCATCCGAACGGAAATCAGCGCAATCCCATTCAATCGGGCAGCGGCAGTGGAGTCATCATCCGAAAAGATGGGTACATTATTACCAACAACCACGTAGTGGCAAATGCCGACCAAATTGAAGTGGTGCTGAACGACAAGCGAAGCTATACGGCCCGCTTGATTGGAGCTGATCCTAAGACGGATTTAGCTGTGTTAAAAATTTCTGGCGATGAATGGACGCCCATTGCCTTTTCAAACTCGGACGAAGCCCAGGTTGGTCAATGGGTATTGGCCATAGGCAACCCCTTTAATTTGGCTTCAACAGTAACGGCGGGCATTGTCAGCGCCAAAGGCCGAAACATCGACATCATTCAAGAGAACTTTAAAATTGAATCGTTCATTCAGACCGATGCCGCGGTGAATCCGGGAAACAGCGGCGGAGCACTGGTCAATTTGAATGGAGAATTGGTGGGCATCAACACGGCCATTGCCTCAAATACCGGAAGTTATGCAGGATATTCCTTTGCCATCCCATCCAATTTAGCCCAGAAGGTAGCCATGGATTTGATTGAATTTGGCAATGTTCAACGGGCATTGATGGGGGTAAACATTCGGGACATTGACCAGGCCTTGGCTACAGCGCAGAATTTGTCGCGCTTAAAGGGGGTGTATGTAGAAGGCGTTTTGAATGGAAGTTCGGCAGAGGCAGGCGGATTGGAACCGGGCGACATCATCATTGCGGTGGACAGCTTCAATGTGGACGGGACGGCGGCTTTGCAGGAGCGCATTGGCTTGCACCGCCCGGGTGATGAGATATCCTTAGGCATTTTGCGGGGCAGCCGGCACATGCGCTTGGCCCTGAAACTGAAGAACAAATTGGGCACCACCGAACTGTTGACCTTAGAACGGGAAATTGACGCCAAATTTGGGGGGCATTTGGCAAAGGGGAGCGAGGATCGGCTCAAGGCGCTTGGCATAAGTCACGGAGTCGAGGTCAAGCATGTTTCCGGAGGCTTGTTTTCTCACATGGGCATTCGGGAGGGCTTTGTAATCACAGAAATGAACGGAGTTGGCATTCATACTCCTGAGCAATTGGATGAGCAGTTGGAGCGCAGTCCCCACCGCTTTTACCTGGGCGGATTTTACCGTCGTGGAGAAAAGCGGTTTTTCGCGTATCCGTAATTGAGCTGGAGATTGTGGGGCGGGTACCGGGCTTTCAGGGGTTGTCCGCGGTGGGCAGTGGCTGGCCCAGCGGGCTTGCGGTGGCTCCTAAAGTCGCCTCCGCGCCACGCGGGCCAGGCACTGCCCCCCTTGCGGGCAACCCTCTTCAATCCCGCCCGCGGGCCACAGGGAAAGGAGAACCGCAGCGCATGGCGTTGAACGTTCTGCCCCCAATTCTAGAAATCTGAAAGAAAAACAAAAAAACATGAGCGGTTGCCCTTGCGATTTCTTTTTAGAACCCGTATCTTCGCAGAACATACTAAATTTAGGTATAAACCGCTTTAATCTCCTAACCTTTAAATATTTTTTGCTTTGGGAATGCGTCAGCTAAAAATTACCAAGTCCATCACCAACCGCGAAAGCCGTTCGTTGGATAAGTACTTACAGGAAATTGGTAAAGAAGAATTAATCAATGCCGAGGAAGAAGTTGAATTGGCTCGCCGGATTAAACAGGGCGACCAATTGGCACTGGAAAAATTAACCCGTGCCAATCTTCGCTTCGTGGTTTCGGTAGCCAAACAATATCAAAACCAGGGGTTATCTCTGCCCGATTTAATTAATGAGGGAAATTTGGGCTTGATTAAGGCTGCTCAGCGTTTTGATGAAACGCGGGGTTTTAAATTCATCTCGTACGCGGTATGGTGGATCCGGCAATCTATTCTGCAGGCCATCGCCGAGCATTCTCGGATTGTTCGCCTACCCCTGAACCAGGTTGGCTCTTTGAATAAACTGAATAAGGCATTTTCAAAGTTAGAGCAGCAATTTGAACGGGAACCTACCGAAGAAGAATTGGCTCAGCAGTTGGACTTGGCAGAAGATAAGGTAAAAGACAGCATACAAATCAGCGGGCGGCATATTTCTATGGATGCTCCCTTGGTGTCTGGCGAAGAAAGCACCTTGTATGATGTTATGGTGAATTCAGATTCTCCTAAGGCCGACCGTGATTTGTTGAAGGAATCGCTGCAAATGGAAATTGAGCGTACGCTTGATACCTTAAGTGAGCGTGAGAAAGAAATCATCAAGTTGTATTTTGGTATCGGCATGAATCATGGATTGACCATTGATGAGATTGGAGAAAAGTTTGATTTGACTCGGGAACGGGTGCGTCAAATTAAAGAAAAGGCGCTTAAGCGTCTTCGGCAAAGTACGCGCAGCCGTTTGCTTCGCAGCTACCTAGGTTGATTTGATTGATTAACACGATTTGTTTTTGACTTCAAAGGGCGTAATGCCCTTTTTTGTTTTAAACAACCTTGTTGGTTTGGTGTATTTTTTTATCACAAAGAGCTCAAGGTAGGCGCAGAGTACACAGAGATGTGGGTTTCGAAGTACGGCGCTGATGCTTCAATACCCCCTTTGTGCCCTTTGCGACTACCCTTGGCGGCCTTTGTAGTAAAAGAAACTGTTAGGTCTGAAAGGAGTTTTATTTAAACACCGGAACCGTAGAACAGGGTTCTCCAAACATCAAGCTTTTGGCTTTTCCCAAAAGCAGTCGCGTTAATAGCGGATAGGCCTCTAAAGGAACCTTATTTTTGGAACAGCCTTTTACAATAACTCGCGCTCCAACAAGGGCGGAGTCTTCGGCTACCAAACGTTCAAGATGGCTTAAAAAAATTCGAGAAGCCACCTCATCTGGAGTTCCAAGAAACAACCGGGCCTGCACCTTTGCTAAATCGCGACTAAGCCACATAAAGGCCCAGGCAGGAACAATGGCTCCGGTGCTGCAATGTACTGCCACATCCTTGTTCTGATACTCGAACCAATTCATGGATTGAAGTTGTTCCTTGAACCTTGATTCCCTCAAAACCAATCCCTGATCCAACCAATTTGCAAGATCGAAAGCAACAACCTGTACGGGGGGCACATACCGTTCCAAGTCTAAGGTCAACAACCCGCTTTCCGCGACTCGATTTCGGATTTCGTCCATTCCTTAAGCCAATGCTTGTTTTATCAATTGAGCAATGCGGCCTGAATCTGCTTTCCCTGCAAATTGAGGATTGACTTTGCCCATGATTTTCCCAAAATCATTGGGACTGGCGGCTGGGAACTCCGCCAATACAGCATGAATCACCTGCAAGATGTCTTCATCTGTTGCTTGTGGCGGCAAATATCCCGAGATTACTTCCATTTGCGCCTGCTCTTCGGCGGCCAAATCGGGACGATTTTGCTGCTGGTACACATCAAACGCTTCTTTGCGTTGCTTCATCAACTTTTGAAGCAGCGCATTTGTATCGGCATCTGAAACCTCAGAGGCTTTCCCTTTTTCAGTTTTTAGAAGTAAAATAGCTGACTTTATTGCCCGAATGGCTGCCAAACGAACGGCATCCTTTTCCTTCATGGCAGTCTTCATGTCTTCTGTTATTCGTTGCTCCAACATATGCGCATTCTTTCCTCAAAAGTACATAAAAGCGGTTTGAGTGCCAAGCTCAAAGTCCTTTAATGCGGAAGGTTGTACGCCGATTTAGGGCTCTTCCCGCTTCCGTTTGATTGTCGCCTATGGGCTGGGTATCTCCAAAGCCCATGGCCTCAATTCGATTGGACTGAATACCATTTCGAATTAGCCATTGTTGAACCGCCTCGGCACGGCGCTTTGATAAAGTTAGGTTGTGATTTTTGTCTCCACGGCTGTCGGTATGCCCTTCTATGGAAATCCGCAGGCTTGGATTTTGAATCAGAAAGCCTTTTAATCGACTCAGCTCAGAGTTTGATAAGGGAGATAAGTCGAACCGATCGGTGTCAAAAAAGATGTTTTTTAATACCACCTCATTCCCTTCTTTGATTTTTTTAAGTTGAACCGTTTGCTGTTGTCCACCGTCGGTACTTTTCAATTTAAAGTGTTCGGAATGGAACAGGTGCTTTGGAGCTTGAATGGTTAATCCATAATCGGTTCCCGTGGGCAAGGGTATCAGGCAGCTTCCTCCGGGAAAGGAAACACTGGTTTGAACCACCGTATCTCCTGAAGCCAGATGCACAATATCAATAAAGGCTTGGTCAACCGATTCTTCGGTGAGTACTTTGGCATTCAGCCAGGTCACCGGTTCGGGTTGTAGGTTGGAGGGAATATCAAATCCATACAAATCAAAATCACCTTTCCCGCCTGCGGCATTTGATGCGTAATAGCCCTTTTTGCCGTCCGCTGAAATCACCAGAAGTCGTTCATCTCGAAGCGTATTTAAAGGGTATCCAAAATTCTGGGGTGCTGAAAATTGGCCATTGGGTTGCAGTTCTGTGACAAAAATGTCCGAGCCGCCCAGCCCCGGATGCCCTTTGGATGCGAAATAAAACGTGTGTTGATTGGCGTGTAAAAAGGGAGAGAAATCATCTTCCGCCGTATTGATGGGAGCGCCAACATTTTCTGGCTTAGCCCAAGTTCCATTGGGAAGCCTGCGGGTTTTCCAAATGTCTTGTTTCCCAATTCCTCCCGGCCGATTGCTGACGAAATACAAGGTTTTTCCGTCGGATGAAAAATTGGGTTGAGATTCCCAATGCGGGCCATTCACGTTGGGGCCGAGGTTTATTGGGGCCTGCCAGCTGCCGTTTTTCAATTCCGAAACATATAAATCCATGCTGCCGAAATTATCGGATTGGGCAGATGCTGCAAAAAACAGAAATTTCCCATCGGGCGAAATACAACCTGCGCCTTCATTGCAGGGGGTATTCACTCGCCCGGGCAACAATTGCCGTGGCAGCCATTGATGGCCATCCCAACGGCTTTCAAAAAAATTCTCTTCTTCTCGAGAGCCGAAACCGGGACATCCGCCTTTATACGGCATACGTACAGTGAAAATCATCTTTGAACCGTCAATCGTGAACGAAGGATGGTATTCTGCGGTGGTTTCATTTACGCCAGCACCCATAGAAAAGCTATTCAGAACAATGGGGTTTTTCATTAACTGCGCAGAGAACTCCAATTCGGTCCGGCGCTTTTCCCATTCGGCCATTTTTTCCGGAGTCAATGACGCCGTTTTCAAGTACAACGAAATGCAAGCCACAGCAGAATCTGGCTTTTCTAAGTCCATCCATACATTAGAGGCAATGGCAATGGCCCGGGCATAGCGTTTGGAATCTATCCGGTATGCGGCGTATAAATCGGGAATAGCCTCGGCCGGCTTACCGGACTGGACATTCCAATCGGCCCTAAACAAATAGGCTTCGGCATATTTTGGACCAAATTCTATGGCTTCATTGAGGTGGCGTTTCATCGCCTCAAAATCCCGCTCTGTATAGGCGGCTTCTGCTCGCTTTAAAGCCTTTTCAGACTTTGGGGTAGCAATGGATTGCGAAAAGCTAGGGCAGGAAAAAAGACCTAGAAGTAAAAGAAGTAAACAGGTGTTTTTCAAGGAATACCTACATATTTATGCGTTTGTAAAGATAACCGCCACTGGGGATTATCGTGTATAAAACGCAAAATATCCTCGGTTATTTTATCCCTTCGCTCCCATTCAGGTTGAAGGAACAGCATGCAATTTGCTGGCAATTGGGGTACAAATTGCTGAGCCCAAGTTAAGTCTGAAGAATGAAAAACCACTACCTTAAATTCATTGGCTTTAGAAAGCCAATCGGGCCGTGGAGCTTTAAACTTTTTGGGTGAGACGCAGATCCAATCCCAGGTCCCTGAAAAGGGATGTGAGCCACTGGTTTCAATCCAAACCTGTAGGTTCATGGTATGAAAAGCCGCACACAAATCATCCAGGTTGTACATGGAAGGCTCTCCGCCGGTAATAACTACATATTTTGCTCCCGAGGCTTGCACTTCAAGACAAAGTTCTGCAGCTGATTTTTGGGGGAATCCATCGGTGGGCCAGGATTCTTTTACATCGCACCACACACAACCCACATCGCAACCGGCAAGCCGAATAAAGTAGGCCGACCGTCCTGAATTTGCACCTTCCCCCTGAACGGTAAGGTATTGTTCCATCACAGGCCAGCGCTGTTCTGAGGTATTCATGCCTTTTGGGTCATGGAATCCAACACATACCCAATAAGATTGCTCATGGATTGTTTGGGAGATGGATTTATTTTCTTTTCTGAGCGGTTGGCCATGACCATGCAAATGCTGGCACAACGGTGTCCCAATGCCGATCCCAAGCCATATAAACCGCTGGTTTCCATTTCAAAATTTGTTGTTCTCAATCCCTGAGATTCAAATCTGGCCATGCGGTCGTTTAAATCTAAATTGCTCGGATTAAGCCGCAGTTTTCGGCCTTGAGGGGCGTAAAATCCGGGGCTGGTGAGCGTAATCCCTGACAGCGTTTGAGAACGAAGCCGGCTCATCAAATCGTTGGATGCCTTCACTGCGTATGGCCTGGCGAAGGTATTGGGGTAATTTGCAGTACGAATGAAATTTTCAACCATTTCTAGGGCTTCATCTGAATCTGGATGTCCGTACCAATTCATTAGTCCATCCAATCCGATGGCCCATTCTGAAGCAATCCAAGTACCTACATCAATATCGGCATGCAGAGCACCCGTTGTACCAATGCGAACCAAATCTAAGGATGCGGTATTGGTTTTGGGCATCCTGCTGTCTAGGTCCACATTTACTAAGGCGTCCAATTCATTTAGAACGATATCCACATTGTCTGTTCCAATTCCGGTAGCCACACAGCTCAATCTTTTCCCTTGATATTCACCAGTATGGGTAATGAATTCACGGTGGTGGATGCGCTCATCAACGCGGTCAAACATGGACGAGACCTGCTCTACCCTACCCGGATCGCCCACTAGAATGACGGTGGATGCCAGCTGCTCTGGCCGTAGTCGTAAGTGGTAAACGGACCCATCTGAATTTAAAATTAATTCAGATTCGGGAATGGAGTTAACTATTTCAGGATTGGCCATGGCACACATTCATCAATGGGCACAAAAGTAGGAAAATTTAAGGCGGCTCATCTGCCAGATTTAGGCGCTTCCTTTCCCAGAAAATAGAATACAGGGTTAGTCCTCCTGAAATGGGAAGGAAAGCAGCTGTTCTAAAAACTCAGAAAAGGGCTGGACTTCTTGGTAAGGGCGCCCTTGATAATGTTGACTTACCAATTTAACCCAGGTTGTTTTATCAAAAACAATGCAGCGCTCTACGATTAAATTTCCAAACAATTGTGGAATGGTATCTTGGGGATTTTGAGTACGATTGGGCTTTAGGTATTTAAATTCGCGATTTCCGGTTTGGGGCGTTACCCAATTGGTTTTGAATTCACTGTGCGCTTCATTATATCCCAGGGCAATGGCAACAAAGGCAATCCAATCGTAAAAATACCTAGAGTCGGATTCCGTCCAATGGATTGGGGGATTGAAAAAAATTCCTTCTGCGCCCTGCCCGCTAAAGGTGTGAATTTTGAATTCAGAATGAATGCCCATGCGGTGGAATTCCAAAGCCCGGCCAAGTTCAAAAAGCCGTTCCTTGGCTAAGCCTCCCCTTCTCCACAGATTAAACTCCTCAATTTCTTTAGGTGTTCGAGTACTAGGAGATTGAATAATCCAAGGGTCTTTTTCACTCTGTTTAAACCACCGTTGAAGCCAATTTGCCATGCCCATTTAAAAAAACAACCAGTGAAAGCGCATTTCGGTTTTGTCTCCCCATCCAAATTCCAAAGTAGGTGCAGGCAGTTTAATGTAATCTAGGGCATGAAACAATGCACGCAAAAACTTGTGCCGACTGGGAATTTTAGACCAATGAATATCGGGCGCCAAGTACAGGTGTAGGGTACGCGGAATAAACATATAATCCCCTTCGTTGGCCCGGGCCCCCACATAACCATCAATGCCATACCCTAGAGCTATGGCCAACCAAGAAAACCGCTTTTTATCTGAATTTTTTGAAAACGACATGGGTGATAGGCTTAACCAATAGCGTTGAGCATTGTAATCTTTCAATAGAGTTGAGGGAAATCCATCGCCCAGCAAGCCTGGATTTAGGGGAGCAATACCGCTGGGCCACCAAGAAAACTTAAAGCGTATGCGCTGCTCGGCCCATGCCTGTTGCTGAAAAAAGAATAAACTTGCCCCGGCAGCATTTGCGGCAGCATCCCAGGGTGAGAATCCCCAACCGGCAGAAAATCCATCTAGAACTTCAATGCAGGAAAGAAAACCAAACGCAGATGCAGCTCCAATGGTATTGGCGGCCTTAGTGGAATACCCAAAAGGCTTTGCTCCAAGGGCAATAATTTCGGCCAATCCGTAAGCACTAGCGGAATGCCCCAATTTATCCATGCCGCCCCATTGTTGAATATCGTCATAAAAATGGAAGGATTCCATGGGATAATCCTTGTACCAAAGAAAATAGAGACCAAGGGTTGAGGCTGTTGCTGTACTACCAATTAATGTAGGATAAAGGACCTTTTTAACGGCAGAAATGGAATCTGACAATGTGGGAACCGGGCTTTGAACACAAATTGGCTCTTGATCGCTCTCCCACAACTTAAGCTCCGCATATTGGCCGAACAGTACGCTGGGCAGAAGGGCGATGGAGAGGAAAAGACATTTCATAGTTCAGACACCATCCGAAGGTACAGAAATTGGAGTTTAGACCTCTTCTATAAAAGGGATAATTGCAAAAAAAGAGGACGTTTTGCTCCTGTTCCTTACCTTATGATTTTTATCATGGTTTACAATTCGATTGAGCCGTTGCTTTGTACTCACACCAATAAAAACCAATTATATGAGCATTCGAGTGGTAGATTATCAGGATTATTTGAGTCAGGATCCCGTAGTTCGACAGCGATTTATAAAAAACCTTGGCGACTCCTTTTCTGAGATTGGTTTCGCTATCGTCTCAAATCATGGCGTTTCAGAGGAGCTTAAGAATAAGTTATTCGACTTGGCCCAACGGTATTTTAGTCAGGCAGATGAAATTAAACGGAAAGATGAGGACTTAAGCAACAATGGTCAGCGTGGCTTTATTCGCAAAGGACGAGAAACCGCAAAAGGATTTACCGTTCCAGATTTAAAAGAATTTTATCATGTGGGGCAAGAAGTTACGGATGGAGACCCCATAAAAAATGAATATCCCGTCAACATTTGGCCCGAGCAATTTCCAGAGTTTGAATCGATCACCATGGAGGTGTTTCGGACCTTTGAAAAAACGGGGCGCGACTTGCTGTCTGCCATCGCCTTATATTTAAATTTAGAGGAGACCTATTTTGACGATAAAATCCATAATGGGAATAGCATTCTACGGCTGCTGCACTATTACGCCATTGAGCATGCCGATGAAATTCCAGTGGGAGCAGTGCGGGCTGGTGCGCATGAGGATATCAACCTAATCACCTTGTTGATGGGAGGTAGTGCCGCCGGGCTTCAAGCTCAAAAAACAGACGGAACCTGGCTCGATGTGGCTCCTGAACCCAACCAAATTGTCATTAATATTGGAGACATGTTGCAGCGGTTAACCAACGGAAGATTAAAATCTACTCCACACCGGGTAATCAATTTGGACAGCGAAGGACTGAAGAAGCCCAGGTATTCTACCCCTTTCTTTTTGCATCCCCGTTCCAATATGGATTTAACCTGTTTACCTTCTTGCATAAATGATGCAAATCCAAAGAAATATTCCGACTTAACAGCAGGGCAATATTTGGATGAACGGATTACTGAATTGGGCTTAAAAGCCGTTATGTAAATCACGCAACGATGGCGTGTTTGTTTGCGATGGCCGTTCCTGATTGGGGACGGCCTTTTTATTGGGTAGCAGCGCCTAAAAAGGCCGGAACTTTAGAATACACTTCCATTTGCATGCGTTTCGAAACTTCGGCAGATTGAGAATTATACCTTAGAACAAGCAACGGAGCGGAGGGCTTTGCATAGCGGGCAGAATACAAGACTTCAATTTTATGGTCAGGATTTTGCTTGTCAACCATGGTTTGCCAAGCATAGGTTTTTTCTGGCAATCCATAATTTATATTTTCCTTCAATGCTTCAAACTGATCTAAACCTGAAGTGCTGGAACCTCCAATTGAACCAAGGTTAAATACATACCGTTGACCCGATTCGAAACGACTTAGAGAGGCCACAGCATCAATAAAAACAACCGTACCTGAAGCACCTCCAAATTTAAGATTTTGAAAAATCTCCAATACGCGGTGAGAAGGGTAAGATTCAAATTCTGCTCCATGTTTTGCACAAAATTCATTGTGTTTTTGGAGCAGTTCTTTGGTTTTTTGGATGTAGCCCTTTCTCAAATTCACCAGCGCCTCATAGGGGGCTTTGCTTAGTTCGGGTATGGGTTTACCCAGGCGTTTTGCCCATTGATATCGGCCAGAAACAGCCACCCATTTTCGAAGGGTTGACTTGGAATTCATACAAAAGCGGGCAAAGTCCATGTAGGTATTTAGCAAGGCCTCGTTGTCGGGTTTTCGAGGCAAATTTCCAACGGTGGAGAACAATTTGGGCGCTTCCGTGTTTAGGACAGCAACAACTTCGGCCAATTTTGAAGAATCAGCGCTCCCAAATGCCGTGAAAAAAAAATCCATTTTCTCTTTAACAGGACTGACTTCGTTGTCAAGGAACCGAGCAAAGTCAAACACATGGGTTTGGCTGTTTGGAACAGGCAAGGTTTTTTGGCTCTCAAGATGAAAACTGACATTGAGCGACAGCAGCACAACAAAGACCATTCTACTATGAATCCATTTCATACACTAAAAGTACATTTTATCTCATTATCGATGGCGTTAGGGAGCATTTTAACCCTTTCCATTTCTACACTACATGCCCAAAGTCAAGGGGGCATTAAAGGAAAAGTTGTAGATGCCGTCACCAACGAATCCATTCCGTTGGCCAATATAGTGCTAGCAGGTACCGAGAAAGGAGTGACTTCGAATTTGGAGGGAGAGTTTGAGATTTTGGAGGTGCCGCCCGGATTTCAAAACCTGAAAATTTCATATGTGGGATACAAAACGTTAATTTATAGGGATATTTTAGTGACTCGAAGTCAGGTAGCTACCGTAACCATTGCACTTGAGCCAGATGCTCGGCAGTTGGAGGAATTTAATTTACAGCCTTCCCCATTTAACAAAACGCAGGAAAGTCCCGTTAGTTTAAGGACAATTGGTTTGGCGGAAATTGAGCGAAACCCAGGCGGAAATCGCGACATCAGCAATGTTTTGCGATCGTTTCCAGGGGTTGGGAGCACTCCCGCATTTCGAAACGACATCATTATTCGTGGAGGAGCTCCAAGTGAAAACAGGTTCTTTTTAGATGGAGTAGAAGTTCCCTTGATTAACCACTTTCAAACCCAAGGGGCAAGTGGAGGGCCGGTTGGAATAATCAATGTCAATTTGATTCGTGAAGTGGACTTCTTAAGCAGCGCCTTCCCTGCAAATCGGGGTAATGCATTATCCAGTGTATTGGAATTTAAGCAAATTGATGGAAACCGAGAAAAATGGAAATTCAGGGGAACCATTGGTAGCTCGGATGCGGCCCTGGCAGCCGACGGGCCCATTGGGAAAAAAGCATCGCTGATCGTTTCAGCTAGAACCTCCTACCTTCAATTTCTGTTTTCCGCGCTTAAATTGCCTTTTTTACCGACCTATTATGACATGCAATTCAAATTTAAATACGCCATTGATGCCCGCCGAGAAGTAACCGTTCTGGGCTTGGGTGCCATTGATTTATTTCGATTGAATTTACAGGCCAACGAAACGGTAGAACAGAGATATCAGTTGAGGATACTTCCTAAAAACCAACAATGGAATTATACCTTGGGCGGGGTTTACCGCGAGATTACTAAAAAAGGGGGAAGGCATACCCTGGTATTGAGCCGCAGTATGTTGAACAATACCGCCACAAAATACCAAGACAATCAGGAAGATCAACCCGATAAATTGGTTTTGGACTATGCTTCTCAAGAGGCAGAGAACAACCTAAGGTATGAATTTGATTTTCGGATTAAATCATGGAAATTTAATGTAGGCGCAGGACTTTTGTATGCCCGATTCACCAACCGCACATACAACCGTGTTAACACCCTTGCCGGAATTGACACCATTGACTTCTCATCAAGGTTAAATCTCTTTTCAGGTCGATTGTTCGGGCAAGTAAGCCGTTCCTTAGCCAATGACAAACTAAATGTATCTTTTGGTTTAAGCATTGAGAACAATGATTTCAATGAACGCATGGCCAACCCCTTGAACCAAATTAGTCCAAGAGCGAGTATATCTTATTCCTTTATTGAAAACTGGGCCATTAATGCCAGCGTAGGCAGATTTGTACAGCGACCTCAGTACACCGTTTTAGGCTATGGCCTACCCGATGGAAGCTTAGGAAATCTGAACAATGGTTTGGAGTACATTCAGGCAGATCATTTTGTTGGTGGCTTGGAATATGCTCCAACGGAAAACACGCGAATTACACTGGAAGGATTTTATAAAATTTACGACCGGTATCCGTTCTCCCTTCGTGATTCAGTTGCTTTGGCCAATTTGGGGGCTGATTTTGGCGTTGTAGGTAATGTTCCGGCCAACAGCAGCGCTCAAGGCAGAGCATATGGGTTGGAGTTTCTGGCACAGCAAAAACTTTTTAAAGGCTTATATGGCATCTTAGCCTATACCTTGGTTCGAAGTGAATTCAGTGATAAAAATGGCAACTACATTCCCTCTTCTTGGGATGCACGTCATATTCTCAGTTTGACGGCCGGCTATAAATTCAAACGAAATTGGGAATTGGGCATGCGCTTCCGATTTGTTGATGGTCAACCATTCACCCCGTACGACACGGTCACATCATCCATTAAAGCTGTTTGGGACATTACCCAAATGGGAATTTCAGATGTAAACCAACTCAACAGCCAACGAATTCCGGCCTACCATCAATTGGATCTTCGGGTTGATAAAGTTTGGTACTTTAAAAAATGGTCGCTGAACATGTATCTGGATATCCAAAATATTTACAATTTCAAATCTCGAACCCGAGACTTTTTGGTTGTAAAAGAAGATCCAAATGGAAATCCACTTACCGACCCCAGCAATCCAGATAAATATCAGTTGCAAACCTTGCCCAATACGGCAGGCACAGTGCTTCCAACCATTGGACTTATAGTTGATTTTTAAGTTGCGATTAAGCGCCGGATGATTTGTTGAATTAGCAATCATTTCGAGGCAAATATCGGGGAATCATCAAATGAAAAATTCGCTAAAATAATTTTTTGTTTACGTAAAGTTTAATTTGTATTATTGCAAATTAACCTTCCAAAACCCTGTTTTCATGAAGCAATGGAGACAAGATGAATTAGATTTCTTTCCCTTCGAAAACGATCGAGATCGATTGAATTCGAACGTATTGTTAACCTCTGGGGCGATTAAAAACCAACTTATGATGTTGTTGGCTCCGTTCGATTTAACCTTAACCCAATATCAAGCGCTGCAGGTATTAAATCTGCAACAGGGAAAAGCCATTAGCACCCTGCATTTGCGTGAGCGCATGTTGGATAAAATGAGCGATACTCCGAAAATTGTGGAACGCTTGATAAAAAAAGGATTTGTGGTAAAGGAAATTTCAGCAAAGGACCGTAGATTGGTTGATATTTACATCACAGAAGCGGGACAAAATTTATTGGTCGAGATTCAATCTGCCATCCAAAAATCACAGCAAACCTCCTCTTCGCTTACTGGAAAAGAAGTAACAACATTAAATTATCTTCTAAGTAAATTAAGGTTAGGCCCCGCCAAAAAACGGGGAACTTAGAGGGCTCAAAGACTTAGGCGATTTAGTTCGCTAAAATCAAGAAGATAGAGAGCGTATGGCCGTTTCGATGGAGGGCTGAGAATAGGAAAATCCAGATTCCAGAAGCGCTTTGGGTTCGGCATACACCCCTTTACAAGCTAGCACCGACTTTTCGCCCAAGGCAAAAGAAATCAATGATTCAGGAATATGAATTGGCCAAATTGGTCTGTTATAATGCTTGGCCACTTCACGCATAAAATGTTTCATTGAAACCGGGACCGGAGCGGTAAAATTGAAGGTGCCTGTGATTTGGTTTTCAAGCAGCCAAAAAAATCCACGAACCAAGTCATCGAGATGAATCCAAGACAGGCCTTGATTGCCGCTGCCGGGTCCGGCTCCAGCTCCCCAGCGTACAGGTTTAATCATGAGGGGATAGGCCCCTTCATTCTTGGCGAGTACAACCCCAATTCGGGCAATGCTGATTTGAGAGTAGCCCGAGGAAAGAGCAGCCCCCTCCCATTTTTCACACAACTGGGCCAAAAAATCAGTTCCGGGCTTATCCGATTCTGTCGTATGGACCTGGTGCGCATAACTTCCATAATAACCTGTGGCAGAAGCTGAAATAAAATGAATATCAGACCGATCGGGGCGAAATTTAGATAGTGTAAATACCGCCTGCAAGCGGCTTTTTTCAAACTCCAGTTTCCGTGCTTGATTCCAAGGTCCGTCGGCCAGCGACAATCCGGCCAGGTTCAATACAGCATCGGCAGATTGCAGGGCTGCCGGATCCATTTGTAGTTCTGCAGGATTCCAAAACCAGATTTTAGTCGCCGATTCGGATTGCTGGGAAGAATGACGACTTAGCCATTCCACATTCCAATTATGGTGTTGAAAAAAGGAGGTAACGGCTCTACCCAGAAATCCTGAGCCGCCGGCAATGAGCAAGGTTTTTTTATTCATTGGTTAAAATGTGCGAACGCCTGGATTGAAATTCAGCAGAACCACATTTATTTAACGCACTTTCAACCAATTTTGTTCCAATTGATCGACGGTTTGAAAGCCCATACTGGCATCTTTTAATTCCCCGTTTTTGTAGAAATGCAGTTTGGGAATCGCTTGAATTTCGAGGGCATTGGCAATTTCGGGATTCTCGTCAACGTCCACATCCATCAATTCCAATTCGGGGTACTTCTTTAAAAGCTTTTGAATTTCTGGTTTCATCATTTGGCAAGGTTTACACCAAACCGCTTGAAAATCTACCAGCACAAACTTTTTCTTCTGAATTAGAGCATTAAATTCATCCATGCCCATACCTTTCGCTTTGGGCTCATTGGACTGTGGGGCGTTGGGTGAAACCAAGGCATAGCCTTTATTCTTCCATTGAAGGGTACCTCCTCCCAGTTCTACTACATTGGCATAGCCGTTGTCACGCAGATAAGCAGCGGCAGAGGACGATCTTCCGCCAGAAAGGCAATACACCAGAATGGTTTTTTGTTTGTCGAGGGTTAAGGCCTTTTGTTTAAAGTCTGACGTATTGAAATCCATGTGTACTGCACCTTCAATCATACCGCCTTGAACCTCACCTAAGGTTCGTACATCCAACACAATTTCATCGGATAACGAATCCATGATGGCTTTAAACTGTTCTGCACTCGCCTTTTCAGGAAGTCCTTTTGTATTGGAGGGTTGACCTGAACACGAAATTCCAAAAATGGAAACAGAAAGGGCAATAAGCAATATGGTGCGCATGTGGATTTTTTGTTAAAGGTATAAAAAGCCAGGCAAAGGCTTGCGTGGCATTAAAGTTTGGGTATGACACTTAAGGCCTTGAGCCCTGAAATACTAAACCAAACGGTTTAACGATGACCAGCCACCGCCGTTGGTACAATCTAAATTGCGTCCTTGAGCAAAGTGCGTGGCCTGTCCGCTACGGTTGCCTGAAGCGCAACAGAAAATGATGGGCGCTTTCATGTTTTCAACTTCTGAAAATCGTGCTACCAAATCCTGCAAGGGAATGTTCACAGATCCTGCAATGTGCCCCATAGAAAACTCTTCGGGAGTTCTTACATCGACAATTTTAGCTCCTTTTTGTAAAAATTCTTGAATGTCCATTTTTTTGTTTTTAGATGATTTATTAAAAAAAGATTGAAAGGAAAAAAAGCCCATGGCAGCGCCCCAGACAGAACTAAGAACGGGATTGCTGGTAATGGCGCAGGTTCCAGAGGAACAACCTACAAAATGATAGTAGGCATATCCGGCAGCTCCACCAACGAGCATCCACAGAACTGATTTTTTTTGGCTTGGGGTAATTTGCATGGTTATTTTTGACAAAGGTCGTTTGATTTTACCATTCCTATGGTGACTTCAATTACAAATCTAACCCTGTTTAAAGGGGGATGGAATTGGAGAGAACCCTTTTTGAGCTTTTTGTTTGCACAATAGACCAAGAAAACAACCTTCATAGAATAGCCAACCATGGAGCAAGGTCATGAAGGAAGGTACTTTGGACGAAATTTCTTCGTAGATTGCCTTGTTATGATTGTTTCCGGTATCAATGCCATTTCATTATTACCTGGCAAAACCTGCTCATATTTAGATGAGCTAGAGGGTTTAGCTTTGGGTCAACAAATTCCTTTTCATCGTTTTCGGCATCCAACCCAAATATTGCCATTCAAGTATTTGATTTGGATTGTTCCCAAGGAGCTGGGACCGTTGCAAATTTGGTTAAATCGAATCCATTATTCTCATAAGGAATATATTCGGTTGGCTTGGTTTCCAGAAGCCGATGTTTCATTTTCGGCTCCCTCGGCTCTAGATTTTGCCGTATATGGTTCAGAAATTCGGCCGATTTCGGCGCTGTTTATTTCGCAGCAACAGGCCTACAATCCATTTTTAGACCATATACAGGGATTGGCGTTTAAAAACGCCCGTGGGGGTTGGACTATAAATCAATTTTAAAAAACAGGCCGATTTGGGGTGAGCGGCAGGGATTGAACGCGGTTGCCCGCAAGCGGCATGGCCTAGGGCCCGCCAGCTGCGCAGGCGACCTTGGGAGCCCGCGCAAAGCGGCTGGGCCATTGGTCATGCAGCGCGGACAACCGGTGAAAGCCCGTAAGCCGCCCTACACTAAGCCCTTAAATTTCGGGAAATTAGCAATGTTGCGGTTGTGCCTTTGCCTTCTTCAGAGCGTAAATTGAATGAGCCTAGGTGCAATTCGGCAATTTTTCTAACGATGAACAGGCCTAGACCGGTGCTTGGTTCGCCGAGCGTTCCTGCTTCGCCAATATCGGTAAACGGATGTTCGCCTTGCGTGAAGCGACTGCGATGCAGACCTTTACCTAGGTCTGTGATTTCGAAAATTAAAAATTCATCGGAAGAATGAAAACCGACATGCACCTCTTCATCTATTGGACTGAATTTGATGGCATTATCGAGTAAATTAATCAATGCCCTATTCAGTTTATCTCGATCGGCATACAAATACACTGTGCCCGGCTCCTTATTAATTTGCAAGGTAATTCCCTTTTTTTCGGCTTTGAAGGAGAGCAAATCTGTGATAAAATCGATTAAATCAGCAGGATTAATGGCTTCAAGCCTTAGCCTTTGCCGGCCTTCGGGCTGAACGCCATCGATTAAATCTTCAATGGTATGCATTCCAAGTCGAGAGGAGCGTTCCATTAATTTAATCATTCTGTCTTTAAACGTAGGATTGTTTTCCAGTTCCCGCTTAATCATCATTTCAGAAACTTGATTGACATTCACCAATAAATTTCGCAGATCGTGGGCGACGGCTCCCAGTAGGAGATTTTTTTGTTGCATGGACAGCTGCAGCTGTTGGTTGAGCGTATCGGAATTGGAATTTTGCCAACGGAGCGTTTTTAAGGTCTTTCGTAACCGTCGATCTTTTTGGAATAGCGCGATTAATACCCCCAAAAGCAGGATTAGGAAACCAACAGCTGCCATTAGAAAAAACGAAGTGAGGCGGAAGTTTTTCCGAAGTTGTTCTGCCTTGAGCTCGGCCAAATTCTTTGCTTCTTGCTCCTGAAGGTTTAAATTGCGTTGGCGTTCCAGCTGCAGCAAATTTTGGCCTTGAGGATTCAGAGCTAGACTATCGTTTAGAGCCAAAGCCCGATCGAAATAATCTAGAGCTTTTGATTCGCCAAGGAACCGATTAAATTTAGCGAGATAAAATAAAAAGCGAACTTTAGATTTACCGGAGGGAATAAATTCGACACTGGTTTCCAATCTAGGCAAAATTGCTCGGAGGCTATCGGCTTGATTGTACTTTAGATATTCCTTAGCCAATTCTCTTAAAACCGTTAATTTCAAATTGTTGTCCGCATCTCCCTCCACAAGATTTAAGGCTCGCTGCAAAATGGGGGCGAATGTACTGTCGGGAAAGGTATGCCTTGAGGCGATTACTTTATTGACTAAGGCAAAGCCCATTGCGGCCTTATTGTTGATGGAATTGGAAATAGAATAGGCCAGATTAAAGTTTGCTTCTGCTTCCGAAAACCGCTTTAAATCCATTAAACAAAGACCTATATTGGACTTAAAGTTTTGTTGCCAAATAAAATGAAGTTCAATAAAGTCGGGATTAAGGGTCAAGAGGCTATCGCCCCTCTTGAAAAACATTAATGCTGTTTCACTGGCATATTCATTGTAATGATATTGCCCCATGAAATTGTAAAAAATCGCCTTGGAAAACTCGTTTATTTCAGGGTTTGAAATTCTATTTTCACCTTGAATAAGGTAAGGAATAGCCGCAGCGTGTTCTCCTAAATTCCAATAATTAGAAACCACATCCAACAGCAGTTGGAAATGAAGTTGACTGTTTAGGTTATGGTTCAACTGTACGCCCATGAGTGCATATTTCAATGCATCTTGGTAGCGTTGAATGGAGTGGAAATAATGACTTTTTAGGCGGTAGAAATGCATCATTGAAAGGGAGTCGTTCTTCCGTAAAGCCTCCTGTCCAAATTTATCCAAATCAATCAGGACAGATTTATCGTCCGGATGTTCGACAATCCAATTTTGCATTTTGGTTGCCCACGCATCTACATTCGTATGATTATCAACGGATTGACCAAATCCGTTTAGGGCAACACCTATTATGGCGATAATTAGAAAAATGGGATTTTTCATGGGGTCGAGGGATTAAATGTAATAAAAAAAAGTAGGGACGGACAATTGTCCGTCCGTACGGGGCCATGGGGATTTAAAACGTGGGGACGGACAATTGTCCGTCCGTACGGGGGCATGGGGATTTAATACGGGACCACGGGGATCGTATGGACGGACAATTGTCCGTCCTTACGGGGGCATGGGGATTGTAGGACGGACAATTGTCCGTCCTTACGGGGCACGGGGATTTAATACGGGGCCATGGGGATTCATAACCGTCCATACGGGGGCATGGGGATTCATAACCGCACATACGGGGCCACGGGGATCGTATGGACGGACGATTGTCCGTCCGTACGGGGCATGGGGTTTTAAAACGTTGGACGGACGATTGTCCGTCCGTACGGGGCCATGGGGATTAAAGACGGGGCGAGGGGCTAGCGGAAAAATAAGCGCCGATAGCGGTAGAATTCCTTTTCGCTTACTTCGATGTTTCCAGATCCATCTCCAAAATTGATAAAGCCATAGGCATCTGAAGCCTCAAGTTCTTCCATATCGTACTTTTTCAAGGTCACAACAAGCCTGCTGATGAGGGCGGCTCGTTCGCTAGTAGAAACGACCTCTGACCGTTCTTCGGCTGTTTTGAAAATCCGGATGTTGTTATCTATAATCCGTTTTTTAGCTGGGTCGATTTTTTGATCTTCCTGTGCATTCTTTGCCTTTAGAGTTTCTTCGGCTTGGCGGGCGGCTTCTGCTTTTCTTAGTTGTTCCTCGCGCAATTCCAATTCCCGTTTTTGTTGTATAGCTTTTGCAAGGGAATCTTGGCGTGCTTGAGCCTTTAAGGCCAACACCCGTCGTTGTTCGTCTTCTTTCCGTTTTTGCTCAATTCTTTCTTGTATTAGGGAATCTTGGCGTGCTCTTTCGGCCTTTTCTTCTTGGGCTTGTTGGGCTTCAATTCGGCGTAGTTCCTCGCGTTTTACTTGGTCAATTGAATCTTGTCGAGCCTTAGCTAATGCTTGAAGTCGATTTTTTTCGGCAGCCATTCGTTTTGCTTGTTCAGCCTGAGCCTGCAAAATGGAGTCTCGCTCTTTGGCTGCTTGCTGATCGTAGAATCGCTGCTTTTCTCGTTCTGCAATAGCCTGTCGCTCTTTAGCTAGGGCTATCGAGTCTTGTTTCAATTTTTGCTGTTGGGCAGAAGCGGCCTCTTGATTCTGTTTTTTTTGAAGAAGAGCAAAAGCTGTAGAATCTTGAATGGCACGTTGCCGTTGTTCTTCGATTCTCAATTGTTCTTCTTTTCTCTTTTGAGCCAAATTCTCAGCGGCCCTTACTTGAGCTAGAGAATCTTGCCGGGCTCTTTCCATGTTTTCACGAATTCGTTTTTCTTCGGCCTTGGCTGCAATTAGGGCATCGATTCGAGCTTGTTCTTGAATTCGGGCGTTATCAACTGAATCCTTTATTCTTTGAGCCTCCAATCTGGCTCGTTCCAATTTATCTGCTTGGGCTGCTGCAACGGCGGCTAAAGAATCTTTTTGCCTCAGTCTTTTTTCCTCAATGGCCCTTAGGTTGGCTGCCTGGATGGAATCAAGCCGTTGTTTTTCTTTTTTCGCCTCCTGTTCTCGTTGTCGGGCTACCTCGGCCAGTTCGGCATCGCGTTTGGCTTGTTCTGCTCGTCGAACAGCTAGGAGGGAATCTTGTATTTGTTTCTCTTTGAGTCGTGCCTCTTCTTGGGCGCGCTGGCGTTCTGCTGCAGCCTCCTTATTTTTTTCCGCTGATTCCTTTAGTGCTTCTTTTTCGGCTAAGCGATTTTCATATTGTGCGATTTGTTGTGTTTTGCGCTCCTCTGCGGCCTTTTTTTGACCTTCCACGCTTTTCATATACTCTTCTTTAAAAGCAAACTGACCTGTTTCCTTGTTGAAGGCCACATTCGAAACTACCGGTTGAATTTCTTCGGGATTGGGATTCTCTTTATCATCTTCCTCCTTTTCCTTCATTAGCTTCTCGGGAATCTTAGCCATGAAAATATTGAAATCCAAGGGTTTTAGTCCCGCTTCAATCGTTTCATCAGAAGTGCGGGTATTTAACTTAACGAGCTGGGGTTGATAACCGTCTGCGCGGACATAAAACTCATAGTCCATGTTTAAATCAAGCTCGATAAAAAATGAACCATCTTTTTTCAGCTTAACCAATTGCCTGGGTTGTCCCTTTTCTCCTACTTCTATGTAAAGGCGAATGGGGCCATCTTCTGCTTCTACAATGCCTTTGAGCTCTAAAAAAACCTCTTGACTTTGGGCAATACCTGAAAATGTCCCCCAAAGGGAGAGAATAGAAAGCATTACTATGTAAAAGCGAGCGGTCATGGGTTCCCTGAATTCGTACTCACAATTGCAAAGGTAGGAAATTAAATGTACGTAATAATTTTAAAACTATGAATGGTAGTTTACAATTTATTAATGGTTCATCGAGTTTCTGTAGGGATGTTGGTCAGAAAAACAATTTCGTTGCTTTCTGCTGTAATTTGAGCAATGTATGTATGCAAACCATTGCTTACTGCCAAGTATTGAGCTGCAATCTGGCTGTTGTAATGCGCAATTTGCAAAAAAACCTCGTTATTTAGTGGAACTTCGGGTGCCTTAAACTCTAGAATCATAAAAACAGATCCTGATTTTGAAAGCACTAAGGCATCAAAGCGTCGCTTACGGGAAAGACCGGGCACCCCTTTTTCTATCAAAATTCGACCTGAGGGGTACTTATGTTCAGCAACCAACCAATGTAAGAACTGCTGCCTTACCCATTCCTCAGGACTAAGTAGTATCCATTTCTTTCTCCAAACGTCCCAGACTTCATATTTCCCATCCTCGAGGAGCCTTAAATTTAGCTGTTGAGGTGGTATGGCTAATTCTGGAAACTGCAAGGCGTTATAAGCTTAAAGTCAAGCCCCCAAGAACAGTAAAGCCAATGGTTGGATACCGGTAGAATCGATTGTATCGAAAGGCGGCTAGGTTGTTCAACCGAGCAAAAAAGGAAAGGCCTTTCGTCAAACGATATTCGGCCTCCAAATTAGCATCGAAAGTAGGAGCCAATTCTATCACAGTTCCGTTGGGCCCATTAGAAAATTGGCTACCGATAAAGAACAAATCGGCTTTGGCCAATATTTTTTCTCCCAATTGATAGGCCCCTAAAGCCCGAATTTGAAGGGCGGGCATATGAAAAGCCTGAGGCAAGGTATCCAAGCTAAAAATACGGTATGAGGCATCTAAGCCAATCCGTAGTTTTTCGCCTCGATGGAAATGAAGACCAGCATATATTTCTGTTGTGCGCAAATTATCGTAGGCCAAAGAAAATCCATGCCTATGCTGTTTGCTGCTATCGGCGGAATAAAAAACTGCATTTCGTTGATCGACAAACGAAATCCCCGCCGAATATGAAACATCATTTGAAAAAGCGCCCTTTACACCGGCTCGGAACTCGATCGGCCTTTGTTGAGTGGCCAGCGAATCAATGCGTTGAATAAAGGGATTTTCATGGATAAGTTCGCTATACCCGGCACGTTGTACATTGCCCCCTAAAGAAGCATGCACGATGATGTATTTCGAAAAAATATTCCAATGCCCTGAAATCCGAGGGAAAATGTATAAAAAAGCGCTGCTGTCGTTTTGTCCTCCAGCCAATGCTGCCCCAAGTTCTACGTTCCAGCTTTTTCTGCCCAATCGCAAGTATGGATTAACATCTACAACATGAGCATTGGAAGTGGTTGAAAGGTCTGCAAACTGCCAAACATCTACCACCGATTTCAATCCAAAAAATTCAGCGGCAAAGAAATCCGTAAAATGATTTAGTTCTCCTTTAAACCGAATATGATTTTCTTGAAAGCCATACCGATCTGTTAGGTGTTTAAAGTTTAAGTTAGCCGTATAATTTGGAAAAATCGAATCTGTTCGGTGTCGACTACTTAACCCTAGTCCCGCATGAGCATGTACATAGACTTGGGCTGTGGAATCTTGGTTAATACTTGCATTTAAAGGAGAAAAGCCATAGTAGTGAATTCCTTGTCGATGATAGCCGCCTTGCACTTGTATGGTCAAGGGCTTGAAAAAATGGGAATATTGACCGCTTAAGATGTTGTGGTTTAAGGCAGGATTTCCTCGGTCGGAAATGCTCCCGTTCATGGAGTAGTGGTGATAATTCAGGCTATATGCATGCGCCTTATTACGGACGCTATTAAAACCTAAATCTCCCAAAAAAGTAGTGTAATTCCCGAATCCACCTCGGGCATAAAACCGCTGTAACTTTTCGAGCGGTTCCTTCCCCATTCGTCGAACTGCCAAGGTGTCGGGAATATAAAACGTGGGAATTTTTATTTGGTTTAATTCATATTTCCCTTCCTTTGGCAGACGTAGGGTATCAACAATTACGGGTTGAATCTCGATTTTCTCCATATTGGCCAGCCTCGGTTCAAATCCAGTATAAATGACCCGTTCATTTTCTAAGACGGGCTGAGCTATACCTAAAGCGGCAACTGAGAGCCAAAGTGCAGGGGCAAACAAAAAGCGTAGTGTCTTCATAGACATATTATTCGGCATTTGGGTCTAAATTTATTTCTTCGGGCTGGGCATCTTTAGCCCTATTTTTCTCTTGCTCAATATTTAAAATATGGTCATACCTTTCTTTTGCGAGCGCGACCAAATCAGCCCCTTCGTGGTGATCTATAACAGGCTTCAGGGTGGCTTTAGCTTGCGATAAATTTCCCAGTTCCAAGTAAATATCGCTGAGTAGGATTAACGATTTGGCAACCCAATATGGATGGTTGCTCATTTTTTTGACATTTTGGCGCAATTCCCGTTCAGCTTGGGTAAGTTCTTTTTTAATTCTCAAAACATCGGCAAGTGTAAAAGCTACTTCTGCGGCCTGTTCTGTATTCGCATTGGCGGATATTTTTCTTCCGGCGGCCAACGCCAATTCATACTCTTCCAGGCGATAATGCGAGCGTGTTTTTATAAACAGAAAGCGGTCGCGGTCAGAACCAGATAATTTCTCCAAAGTCAAAAGGGCATCCGCATATTCAATCGCCTTTCTCCAGTTTTGGCCGGCGAAGTACAAATCCAGCAATTGAATCCGAGCGTCTTTTAACACCTCAGCTGAAGCTGCTAGAGATTCTAAAGAAGTGTACGTACGCAGCGCATTGGCGGTGTCTTTAGCCTGGCGAAATAGGTATCCAACCTTAATCAGAGCATTTTCAGTGAAAGCTCCTTTAGGTCCATTTAAAACCAAAGAAAAGGCTGAAAGAGCGGCCGAATCATTTTCAGCGGCATAATAACATTCTCCCAAGTGATGGGCCACTTCTTGAACAAAAAACCCTTTAGGAAAGGCCGCCAAGTAGGCCTGAGAGGCTGAAATAATTTTAGGACATGCTCCTGAAGACACTGAATTCTGAACAGCAAAATATGCTGAGGAATCCAATTCGGCTCGACTAGCATTTACCTGACCTGAATTTTGAGCGAAGTTCAACCATTCATTGACTTGTCCTGATTCGGTATAAATGCTTTTAATATATCCAACCGATAACGCGGCTTCTGGAGTACCTGGAAAATTTGTTAGAACCCGTTTCAACCAATCCAAGGCCAAATCATCTTCTCCCTGATTCCGATAAATGATGCCGATTTGAAGGGCCGATTTTCCGTGCAGCGTGCCTGAAGGATACTCCCCCAGAACCCGTTCAAACAAAATGCGCGCGGTATTTAATTCTTGCAGGCGCATTTGAGCCACAGCCTGTTCAAACAAGGCTTCTTCAGCCAATGGAGACTTCGGGAACAGCTCTAGCAATTCAGCTAAAATTCTGCCTTTTTCGGACTGATTTCCTGTCAAGCCATGAAGCATCCCCCATTGAAAGTGGCCGTAATCGCTTCGGAACTTGGGTAGGCTCTCTGCCTTTGCATAATATTCAAGAGCAAATTCAAACTTCTTTAAAGCAAAATAGCAATCGGCGGCCCTCAATAAAGCATCCGTCCGAACAGCGGGTTCTGCCTTGCCCTTCTCGGAATCCAAAAAAGTCCTGAATTCCGTCAAAGCCTGGGCATATTTCTTTAATTTCAATTGGGCGTAACCCAAGTTATAATAAACATGCAGCAATGCTGAAGAGCTTGGACCTGTTGGCGTTTTTATAAAGCGCTCCCATTGTTGAATGGCTTGGGTAAAGTTCCCTTGCTTAAAATTCGCATCCCCCCACCAGAACAAGGCCTCAGCCGTAATATTTGGATCAAAATTTAAGCCTACAGCCCTTTCAAAATGCGCTATTGATGCATCAAATTCTAAATTATTAAACAACTCTATGGCACGGAAATACAATACCCGTTGCAAGGCCAATTGAAGGGCAGGTGATTTTCTTGGCATTTTATCCAATGCCACAATGGCTTGCCGGTAATTCTTAGAAGACAGGTAAATCTCGACCATAAGCTGCCTGGCTTCTTCGGCAAAATCAGACTTGTCATACGCCTCCAAATACTCCTCTAAAGCCTCTACTGCCTCATTATAAGGGTTGTACCCTAGTTCGTAAGATAGCTTTGCGAATTGAAATAGGGCTTCGCGGGTAATTTGAGGATGCTTCTTCAAGGCATACGCCAATCGTAACGCATCCAGTGCCAGTTTTTTTTGACCCAGTTGCAAATAGCATTCGCTCATATAATAGAAGGCCGTTTGCGCTAAAGAATCTTCCTGATCTGCAGATTTAGAAAAATAGGTGGCGGCAGTTTTATACTCCTTTTCTTCAAAATAAGCTATCCCGATATTGTAATTTCCTTCCCGATCTAAAACCCCACCCTTTTCAATGAGCATGGTGTAATATTTCAGGGCTGCGGCGTAATGCCCCATTTTAAATTCCGATTCGGCCATCATTCGAAATACCGCCAAGGCCGTTGACCCTTTAAGGGTATCGGCCAATGGCTTTACATATCCGACTAATTCTTCATACCGTTGTTGACGATAATATATTTGGGCGATGTACAAAGGAACTACCTTAGAAAAGGCCTTTTGGTCTTTAATTTGTTCAAACATGCCCAAGGCGCTCTCCCATTGCTCTGCAGCATAATGAATATGGCCTGCATAATAATAGGCCGGGGCTTTGTAGGGCGATTCGATGTCTTTTGTTTTGGCAAAGGCCACCAAGGCATCTTCATTCTTCCCATTCATAAACTGAGCATATCCCAGTTTAAAGTAAAATTCTGACCACTGCAGCTTGGTTAAAACAAAGGGATCGGCCTTTAGAAAATTTTGTTCTGCATCTTGGAATTTTCGATCGCGGAACATCACATTACCCCGCTGAAACCAAGCCATGCTGATTTTAGGATTTTCAGGAAAATTGTCGATAAACGAACTTAATCGATGCAAGGCCTCCAACTGAAACAACTCGGTCGCTGCCGCCGCAATATAATATTCAGCATCCGCAGCAAAAACCTGAGAAGCAGATTGGTTCAGATATTCCTGTAATTTGACTTTAGAAGCCTGAAATTGCCGTTTTTGAAAAAGCGTGTACCCTTCCTTATATAAGGCATCCGGGTCAGATTGACCCACACTTTTTTGCGCTTCCAGCCCCCCAACCAGGCAAAGGGAGAAAAAAATTAAGCCAAAAAGCAGGCGAATTTGTTGCATGTTACCAATTTTCTTTGACAAATCTAAAGAACCTCAACCCTTGGTTATCTGAACCTTTGTTTCTTTTATTAACGTACATCTTTTAATAAAATGATTCTAGACCTTGTTTTTTGAGAAGGATTGGTAACATATCTTTGAAATATGGTAAGTAACACCCCTATTGTTCAGGCATCTAAGGTAAGCATCCACCAAGGCAATATGCTGGTGCTCAGGGATGTAAGCTTTTCCATTCTTCCGGCAGAATTTGTGTATATCATTGGAAAAACAGGAAGCGGAAAATCCAGTTTACTGAAAATGCTGTATGGAGATGTGGCCATCGCTGACGGGCAGGCCTCTGTTGTGGGCTTTCACCTGCACAATTTAAAATCCAAGGAGTTGCCATTGCTTCGTCGAAAAATTGGCATCGTTTTTCAAGATTTTCAGTTGCTTTCCGATCGCAGCATCGATGAAAACCTCAGGTTTGTACTTCAAGCTACAGGATGGAAAGGGAAATCTAAAATGGATTACAGAATTGCTGAAGTTCTTGATTGGGTTGGCCTTAAAACCAAAGGATTTAAGTTTCCTTGGGAGCTTTCGGGTGGGGAACAGCAGCGCGTGGTCATTGCTAGAGCTCTACTTAATGAACCTGCATTGATTTTGGCCGATGAACCCACAGGAAACCTCGACCCAGAAACCTCCATCGAAATTCTAAAATTACTTCGTAGCATTAGCGAGGCAGGAACTTCCATTTTGATGGCTACACACGAACTGAATTTCCTGTCCTCCTTCCCTGCCCGAACGCTCTCCGTTAAAGACGGTTACGTCACAGAAGAATAGAGTTGATTTTTTCAGGGCAACCCGACCCCATACGCCCCGAGTTTTTATCTGTTCAACTCTGTTTTTCAGAATCCTTTTTGTACTTTTAAAGCCTTAATAGGTGCAATAAACTCAATACTTTAAGGTATGTCTCTCATTCGCAATTTGCTTTTAATCCTCTTTTCCTTTGTTTGGTTAAGCCCTCAAGCCCAAACCATTCTTGAAGGTTCTAAAGCCGAAGAATACCTAACCGGTGCTGAACTGCTTCGATTTAAAAGCCAAAGCCCTATTCCTGATTTCTTTAAATTTCGGTCCGGCCATGAACGCCCATTCTCTGAAGCAGGTAAATTGCTTAATAAATTGCTCATCATCAGCGAAAATGCCTCTTGGCACGAAATTAAACACGAAAAAGACGAATTGGGAGTTGAACATATCACGTACCAGCAACGAATTAATAATGTACCCGTTGAATTTGCCTTCTATCGATTGCATGTCAAAAACGGATTTATCTTTTCTGGAAATGGCCAATGGTATTCCGAATTTTCTGAAGCCTCAACCCCAAGCATTTCGTCCTTCCAAGCCATTCAAGCAGCTACCCAATCCATTCAAGCTAATTCGTACAAATGGGAAGTTCCAGAAGAAGAATCAAGGCTAAAATGGGAATTAAATCAGCAAGGGGCTACATACTATCCACAACCTGAATTGGTTTATGTTCCAGCAAGTCCAAATTTCAATAGCTCTGAATTTAAACTTGCTTACAAGTTGGATGTGTATGCGGTGCAACCTCTGAGCCGACACGATGTTTTCGTTGATGCCCAAACAGGCCAAGTTCTATGGAAAATGAATAAAATCCATACCGCAGATTCCAATGGCACAGCTGTAACGGTATATTCCGGTACACGACCTATTGTTTCAGATTACAACAACGGAACTTATCGCCTAAGGGAATCGGGCCGTGGCAACGGAATACAAACGTTTGATTTAAACAACGGAACCAATTATGGCTCGGCCGTTGATTTTACAGATTCAGACAACCTTTGGAATAACGTAAATGCCAGCCTAGATCAATATGCCGGAGATGCGCATTGGGGAGCTGAAATGACTTACGATTATTTCATGCTGATTCATAACCGAAACAGCATTGATGGAAATGGATTTTTGCTTCGCTCTTATATCCATTACAGCAATAACTACAACAATGCTTTTTGGGATGGTCAACGAATGACCTATGGAGACGGAGATGGCAGTGTATTCACCCCCCTAACTGCATTGGACATCTGCGCTCATGAGGTATCTCATGGCCTCACAACAAATACCGCAGGCCTAATTTACCAAAATGAATCTGGAGCTCTAAATGAATCGTTCAGCGATATTTTTGGAATGGCTGTTACCGCCTATGCCAATAATGTGTTGGAATGGACCATTGGTGAAGACGCTACACCCAATGGAAATGGAATCCGTTCCATGAGCAACCCAAATGCGTACAATGACCCCGACACCTATGGCGGAACGTTTTATTACAACGGCACTCAGGACAACGGCGGTGTTCACACCAATTCCGGAGTCCAAAACTATTGGTTTTATTTGCTAACTGTAGGTGGTACTGGCACAAATGACCTTGGGAATGCCTTCTCCGTAAATGGATTGGGCGTAGTCAACGCTGCAAAAATTGCGTTCAGAAATTTGACGGTCTATCTTGGCCCAAACAGCGACCACCAAGATGCACGATTTTATGCCATCCAATCTGCCATTGACCTGTTCGGCCCATGTACGCCTGAGGTGATTGCAACTACAAATGCCTGGCATGCGGTTGGTGTAGGGCCCGTATTTAATAGCTCTGTAATTGCCGGATTTACGGCTCCAACGACCTCCTTTTGCCAAGCTCCGGCGATGGTCAATTTCAATAATACAAGTACCAATGCCGGCTCTTTTATTTGGAATTTCGGAGATGGAAATACCTCAACCGCCGTTAATCCTACCCACACCTACCAATCGCTAGGAACGTTCAATGTTAGCTTGATTGCCAACGGTGGAGCCTGTGGGATGGATACGGTAATTCAAACTGCCTTTGTTGTTCTTGATACAACACTACCCTGCTCCATCACCATGAATCCAAATGGACTAAATCAAACGCAGTTTTCATGTGCAGGAACACTTTTTGATCCAGGCGGTCCAGCCAACAATTATCCCGACAACCTGACCTCTGAAATTACCATCGCTCCCACAGGAGCTTCAACAGTAACCCTTGCCTTTACCTCCTTTAATTTGGAAGCCAATTATGATTACCTCTACATTTATGATGGAAGCAGTGTGAATGCTCCCTTAATTGGTCAATATTCGGGCGCCACGCTTCCGAATGGGGGAACCATTACCAGTTCAACCGGAGCCATTACTTTGAAAATGACCTCCGATGTCTATGTCACCGAAGCCGGTTTTGTTTGCAATTGGTCCTGTACCATGCCCACAACTCCTCCCAGTGCTGATTTCTTAGCCACCTCTTTGACTTCCTGCGATGGATTGATTCATTTTTACGATCAAACCAGCAATGGAGCCGTTACCTGGGCCTGGGATTTTGGGGATGGAGGAACGTCTACCCTTCAAAATCCAACGCACGATTACCAAACCGATGGAATATACTCGGTTAAATTGGTGGCCACAAATTTTATAGGTTCTGACTCCATTATTAAAACAAATTACATCAGCATCGACCGCCCGGATGCGCCCCTTTCCGGCGGAAATGTGAGCACCTGTGTCCCCGATTCTGCTCTACTCACCGCCACCGCTGCCGATGAAATTCGGTGGTACCTTGCTCCTTCCGCTTCTACCCCAATTTTGGTTGGCGATAGTTTACCTGTTTACATTACAAGCACAGATACGTTTTGGGTTGAACATGTCGAAAATCAACCGGTTCTCAATGTTGGTTCTGTTAATAGCGGGGCAAATGGAGGCTATCACAACAACTCCACGGTTCAATATCTAATCTTCAATGTGCTTCAACCCCTTAGCTTAAATTCGGTTTGGGTAAATGCCAACGGAGGAGGGAACAGAACCATCATGCTTTGGGATGCTGCAGGCAATTTGCTTGACTCCAGATTCATCAATATTCCGGCTGGCCAATCCCGCATTGCCCTTAATTTCAATTTACAACCGGGAACAGGCTATCGACTTGGAGGCAGCGATATGGCCCTATACCGGAACAACGCCAATGTTTCTTATCCCTACACCTCAGCTGGTTTACTCAGTATTACCGGGTCATCAGCCGGCAATAATTTCTACTATTATTGCTACGATTGGGAAATCCAGGCAAAACCCTGCATTTCTCCAAGAATTCCTATTGTGGTTAGCCTAGATTCGGTGGTTGCCAGTTTTACACAAAGTACACAGGGCTACACCCTAAACTTTAACTCTACCTCTCAAGGTGCCTCTTCCTATTTGTGGGATTTTGGCGATGGAAATGGCTCAACACAACAAAACCCTTCGCACAGCTATACTCAAGCAGGAACCTATACGGTCACCTTAATCGCATTTCATCAAGGGTGTGCCGATACCACATCTCAAATCATTACGCTAAACGACATGGGCCTAACTCAAGATTTGACCTTTGAATTTGAAGCCTATCCCAACCCATTCTCTTCCGTTTTAACGGTCAGCTGGCATCCTGGCTTACAGGTTGGTCATTGGCAAATTATGGATTTGACCGGACGCTTAATACATTCCATCGAAGCCTCTGAAAAAAGCCCACAAAAATTCACCGAAATTCATACGCTTAAATCTGGAGTGTACTTCTTACAGGCCATTGGCAAGAATGGGAAACAAGTGGGGAATCGACGGTTAATTAAATGGTAAAAATCAACCTGGTTTTTCAACTCTGGATTGCCCTATTTCTTTTTGCTCCATCCATTAAGTCTCAATGCCTTTGGACAGATAGCATTTCAGGTTCGTATGTTGACTCGGTTCATGCTGTCAGCTCCCGATTTAACCAACAAATTCTTGCGATAAAAGAGCAAGTATGCCCAACCAACAGCATCGTTTTTACGGGCAGTTCGAGCATTCGAATTTGGAAAACATTGGCATCGGATTTCCCGGATTTTCCGGTTTGCAATACTGGGTTTGGAGGCTCGACCTTACCTGAGTTAATTACCTACCTACCTGAATTGGTCTACAATCACAACCCAAATGGCCTGGTTATCTATTGCGGAGAAAACGATATATCCCTATTCTATTCTACCATCGACGCTATTGTACATCAATTTGAGCGGCTGGCCGATAGCCTTAACCTACACCTTCCTAAAATACCCATTTGGTTTATTTCGGTTAAACCCAGTTTACTCAGCCGACAGTACTTGGAAAAACAAAACTGCATCAACCAAAGAATAAAAGCCCGGATTGATTCCTTTCCAGACCACCGCTGGCATTACATCAACATCCAAACAGCTATGCTGAGCACCGATGGTGAACCCAACCCTACTCTTTTTCTGAATGATGGCCTTCACATGAATGCTCAAGGATACCAGATTTGGCGGCAAATTATTTACGATGAAATAGGAAAGTCTTGGAAATCAAGCCCCATGCAAAAATAGCCAATACACACATAGTAAGAGTCCTACATCAAATTCGGACAGAAAAAGTCAACTTTATTTTTTTATGGGCTCGATTGCCTCAAACCTCTGGTGTACATTTGCCCCCTAAACAACACTATGGATTTTAAAAACAGGCCGTTTCAGTTTTTTGTTTTGCTGGTGTTGGGAATGACATGGGGAAGTTCATTTATTCTAATGAAAAAAGGCTTAGATGCATTTAGCCCCTTTGAAGTGGCACGCTGGCGAATGGTTTTTGGAGCGGCCATATTGCTTCCCTTTTTACTGCGGCATTGGTCAGGAATCAACAATACAGCTTGGCTTTGGCTTCTTGCAGCCGGTTTCATTGGAAGCGGAATACCGGCAGTGCTTTTTGCTGCTGGAATTACCCGAATTGATTCCTCTTTAGCGGCTATAATTAATTCAACCGCCCCTCTATTTACCTTGTTGGTGGGCTTGGCCTTTTTCAAACTCCGGGTGAGCTGGAAAGGGGCCCTAGGAATTGGAATTGGACTGGCCGGAACCATATTCCTAATTGCTTCGCAAAAGAAAATCCATGCCGATATTTCGACCCTGTATTTTGCTTTAATGCCTTTGCTGGGTAGTATATGCTACGGATTTTCAACCAACATTATTAAATCCAAGCTAAACCAACAACCTGCCGTTGTTATTTCAGGCGGTGCGCTGTTCGTGGTAGGCCTTCCGGCACTTATTTCTCTAGCTCTAGATGGCAGCCTGACCGCGTTGCAATCCGATAGCGCTAGGCAGGCCTCCCTGCTGTATATCGCATTGCTTGGTGTTATAGGAACTGGGATTGCTGTTTTGGTATTCAATTATTTAATTAAACAAACCACTGTCTTATTCGCGGCTTCAGTAACCTATCTGATTCCCGTGTTTGCTTTGATTTGGGGCTGGGTATTGAATGAAGATTTAAACCCATCTGTATTCATTGGTATGGGCATTATTTTCTTTGGAGTTTACCTTGTAAATAGAAAAAAAAGAACATAACCTTTACTAAGGATATATCTTTTTATTTTTTTTCTATTTTTGCTTCGGAAACAAAGGGACTTGGGATGGTCGCCGCACGTTGGGCTTTTTCTGATTGATGTTCTGTGAATTGATGCTGTTGTAATCGACAAACGCGCTGCCGATTTCCGTTTCCACTTCATTTCTGCTTAGAATTTTTAATTCTAAGGTTTTTCGCGTTTGGAAAAAATCAATCATTAATCACTCTTCAAGTGTTAACACTTTAACCCTTATCGCATGGATTTTTCTTGGCTAGCCGCTTTACCGATTGCTGAAATTTTATTGGATTTAAAGAAATCCATCAAGTACAATTCAGCGCACAAGGATTTACTAATAAGGGAATTGAAGAGAAATATTAAGGCCTTCAAAACCGCTCAGATTTCCAAAAAAATGAATTACGATTCGCTGTTGGACTTGCTGCGAACCACGGCATTCGAAAAGGCATTAGAAGACAAGTATCCATTCTCAAAAGTTAGAAAAGGAAGAATTGAAAAACACCATGTTTTTGATCAACGCAACAAGCGGTATATCGGAAAATCCTCCGATTGGATGTTCAAAAATATCGAATCAAAAATCACCGAACTGCGCGACATGAAAACGCATTACGGCAGCCTAAAAAACATCGAAAACACAAACATCGCCTTGCACTTCACGAATCTGTTTTATAAAATGAAATTGCTAGCCGACTTCATTGGAAATAAAAATTAATTCTTCGATTTATTTTTTTGTGGGCGGGATACGGGCTTTCTCAGGTTGTCCGCGGTTGCCGTCGGGGTGGCAGCGTACTGCGGTGGCTCCTCACGTCGCCTCCTCGTTGCGCGCCACCTCCCGCCGGCACCCTTGCGGGCAACTGTAACCACCCCATTTTTAGGACAGGTTTTAAATATACAAATTTGTGTTTAATTTCATTTTGCCAATCAAGAAACGGAAACGGGCTCTGCTGAGGAGCAACCCGTCAGGGATATTGATTCGGTCACGGAGAATCTTCTCTT
>CAIKAF010000007.1 GCA_903825395.1 uncultured Flavobacteriales bacterium | reverse complement strand
GCTGCGAAGCGTGGGGGAAATTTTGCGAGCAGAAAATGCTGTTTTGAAGCGAGGAGCTAAATCACCAAAAGTGTCTCAAACCCCTGAAAACACAGGGGCACCAGAAACTGTACGTTCGGCACTACTCCACCGTAACGGATTTCGCCAAATTCCGGGGCTGATCTACATTGCAGCCGCGCAAAATCGCGATGTGGTAGCTCAACAGCTGCAGAGGGATGGAGTTGACCAAGGGCGACAGCGGCTCGGAAACGGCGGGAACCTCGATGACATAATCGCTTATGGCGGCCACCTCTATATCTCCGGAGGTAACTACCGAAATAATTTTACCTCCGCGGGCCTTGACCTCCTGAATATTTGAAACAATTTTCTCGTACGAATCGCCCTGAGTGGCAATGACCACCACTGGCATTTCCTCATCAATCAAAGCGATTGGTCCATGCTTCATTTCAGCGGCAGGATAGCCCTCCGCATGGATATAGCTGATTTCCTTCAGTTTAAGCGCTCCCTCAAGAGCCACCGGGAAATTATAGCCGCGACCGAGGTACAAGAAATTCCGAGCATCCTTGAAGCGTTCAGCCAGTTTTCGAATGTGGGCATCGGTGGTAAGCGCCTGAGTAATGTATTCAGGAATGCGCTCCAACTCAAAAAGAAGCTGTCTGTATTTAGACTCATTCAGGTGGCCTCGTTTTTTACCGATAATAATTGCCATTAGGGTTAAGACCGCGACCTGAGCGGTAAATGCTTTTGTTGAAGCCACACCGATTTCAGGACCGGCATGGGTATAGGCTCCGCCATGGCTTGCCCGGGGAATACTTGAACCGACCACATTGCAAATTCCAAGAATGGTTGCTCCGCGTTGCTTTGCAAGTTGAATGGCTGCTAGGGTATCGGCCGTTTCACCCGATTGGGAAATGGCAATCACAATATCTTTTTCACTTAAGATGGGATTGCGGTATCTGAATTCAGATGCGTATTCAACCTCAACTGGAATGCGAGCAAAATCTTCCAACAAATATTCAGCCACCAAACCTGCATGCCAACTGGTACCACAGGCAACAATAATAAATCGGTCGGCGGCAAGAATTTTGGCCTCAAAATCTCGAATAACACTCATGGAAACCCTGCCCGTGGAAGAGTCTAGCCGGCCCCGTAACGAATCGGAAATAGAGCGGGGCTGTTCGTGAATTTCCTTAAGCATAAAGTGTTCAAACCCTCCTTTTTCTAACTGCTCCAATTCAATTTGCAGTTCGTGGATGTAGGGTTTAATTTCTTTATCTGCTATTGTTCGAATTACAATATCTTGACCCAAGCGGATTAGGGCAATTTCTTCGTCTTCGAGGTAAATAACATTGCGGGTATACTCTACGATAGGAGTAGCATCTGAAGCAATGAAAAAATCATCTTTCCCGATGCCAATAACTAGGGGGCTACCTTTTTTAGCAGCAATGAGCTTATGGGGTTCGTCGCGGTGCATCACCAAAATAGCGTATGCTCCGATTACCTCGTTAAGGGCTAGGCGAACGGATTCCTCCAAATTGGTGCCAATTTCCTTTTGGATGTCTTCAATTAAATACGCCAACACTTCCGTATCGGTTTCTGAGCGAAAAACGTATCCTCGCTTTTCAAGGCCCTTTTTAAGAGTGGCATGGTTTTCAATAATTCCATTGTGGATGATCACCAAATCTTCGGATTGAGAGAAGTGGGGATGGGCATTGGTATCGTTAGGAGCGCCATGTGTTGCCCAGCGGGTATGTCCAATTCCAATATTTCCTCCTACATCGTGTTGAGCGGCAAAAGCCTCCAGTTCAGCGACCTTTCCTTTGCATTTGTACAAAGAAATTTGATGATTATTTATTAGAGCGACACCTGCGCTATCGTAACCACGGTATTCCAATCGGGTAAGGCCCTTTATCAAAATTGGGTAAGCGGCCTGATGACCTAGATAGCCTACAATTCCACACATAATTCGTTGTTGGTATTAATCTTGAATTGAGGTCAAAGATAATTCAATTCGGAGTTTATTTTGAGGGTCTTTTGGGCCGCGTAAAACAACCCTTGGAAGGCTGCTGGACTTGTTGATAAGGGAATAATCCAACCAAATGGTTTTATTGGGATTGCTTCCATTCAAAATTTCATGGATGTGCCGTGTAATTCGGAATCGATACTCCTTTTTTTCAGCATCGTAAAATCCGCCGAAAAAGGTAGATAAAGACAAATTGTATTGGTCAGCAAAAAGCACATCGGGCAGCAGCTGGAATTGGCCTTTATCGTTGAGCATATAAAGAATGAGTGAACTAGGTCGTCCAAATTCTGGGGCCTCTTCCGCAACAGGGATAATCAATTCTGCTCGATTCACGATTTTGGGACCTGTATTTTTAAGGGAATCCAGTCCCGGGATGTTCAGGGCAATCCGAATGCCTTGAAGTGGTTGAATGTAAAGATTTGGCGCCTGAGAATAATCGAATTGTGGATTTTGAATTTTTTGAATCAAATCAGGTTGAGCTGCTGTGCGGTCGTAAGTAACTGCATTTACGTGCAGGGATGTTGAACCAGAGGTTGTAGTTCGGACCACTTGCCCGGCTTGATTTGCGGTATGGTAGTAAATGCGGATTCCAGAAACAGTAGAGCTCAATTGAAATCGCATCAATGCTCCGTTTCCAGAACCTGGGCTGAGCAAGGTAGCTTGGACCTTCAGACCTTTTAAAATGCTTCTAATGTTTGATGAATTAAGGCTATCGGCCTGCAGGAATCGAGTACCTAGGTTCGGATTTAGGCGGATTTTCAGCAGAGCGCCTTCGGTGCCTTCGATTGGAAACAAGGGTGCTGTTTCAAGTACGCCCAAAGGTTGAGCATCGGTGGGGAACGAAGTATTGTAGGCGTTGTACCCCCCAGCCGGCGGTTCCGGCATATCCGACAGAACCTCAAATACTTCAAATCGCATTAGGCTTCGTAGTTTGGAATTGCGGCCATAATAATCAGCGAACTTTAGAAAAAGGACAATGGAGTCGATTTCAGGTTCAGGCCCGTAACTTTGTACAGGAGAAGCAACAGACAAGTTGGTATAGAGGTGTGCGGAGGTAGTTCCAAAAATTGGATCTTCGAATTGACCGAGTATTCCATATTCAACCCCATCCATTCGCAGTGTATCATCGGGAGAGCAAAACGCCGATACAGTAAGTGTATCGGTCATTTGTAAAGAGTCATTCCAACCTTGAGGGATCAAATCAATTCCATACTTCTCATTGGTACCGCATGCGGGCAGGAGCAACAAAGCAGCGAGGGCAATTGCAATGCCAAAGTGGAAAGAAAAGGGGTAAAGCCTCATATCAAAATACAGGGGAATCCGATCAATGCCCTACGAAGGTGTTTTCCAGGATATCCTCATACATGGCTATTACGGCATCGGGAAGGGAGTCTTGGTTTTGAACACGCAGATGGGTTAGATGTTCAGTTTTATCTACAGCATCGAGAAGGGATTCTGACACCTTTTCAATTCCGGAAACCACAGCGTCGGTATAACGAAGGCTTTCTTTGATAATGGCTTCGTAACTAGTATTTTCAGGGTTAAACTGCTCTTCCCGCATGTCTTCTGCCAGCACTTTTTTGGGGAATTCCGGATTTAGGTTTTCCTCGAAAGCATCGGTAGAATATAGGGATTGAACCACTTTGGTATGTTGAAACAGAGGGTCTTCGTGGTACAGATTTTTCAAATATACGGGCACCAATGAGGTCATCCAACCATGGCAATGAATAATATCGGGACTCCAGCCCAATTTTTTCACTGTTTCGAAAACACCTCGGGCGAAAAAAATAGCTCGTTCATCGTTATCGGCGAAGCAATTTCCCTTTTCGTCTTGGGTGGTGTGCTTACGTTTAAAGTACTCTTCATTGTCTATAAAATACACCTGAGTTCGGGCGGCGGGTATGGAAGCCACTTTGATAATGAGTGGCTGATCCATATCATTGACCACGATATTCATACCTGAAAGCCGAATCACTTCGTGCAATTGATGTCTTCGTTCGTTAATGCAACCGAACCTCGGCATAAAATTCCGAATTTCATACCCTTGGTCCATTACGGCTTGGGGCAAGCTTCTTGAAATTTCAGAAATCGTTCGCCCGGTGGCGAGGTAAGGGGTCATTTCTTGTGAAATGAAAAGGACTTTTCGTTTCTCCATAAGTAAAGTAACGGCTGGAAGTTGATTCAACGGAATCACAACCAAAACCAGAAGGTTGAATTCAATTACAAAATTAACGAAAAAAATGCTTGGTTTGAAAGCCTTTCCTTTACTTTGCCACTCCTTTTCCAATTTTTTTTTCATTAGAACAAGGAAAATCAGCATCAACGCCTGTGGAAATCATAACGAAACGAGAGGATTTATTGGCTTGGAAATCTCAATCTTCCAATCAGGCCAAGGGAATTACTTTTGTTCCCACTATGGGGGCATTGCATGCCGGTCATATGAGTTTAATTGAATTGGCTTTGCACCGAGGCAGAACCGTCTTGAGTTCCATTTTCATTAATCCTTTGCAGTTTAATCATGCGGGCGATTTAGCAGCGTATCCAAAGACTCCGGAATCTGACTTACATATGTTGCAACATGCTTGCTGCGATGCCGTATATATGCCTGAATACAATCAGGTATATCCAGAAGGAATTGCAGTTGAGCACTTTGATTTGGGAGAATTGGAAGAGCGATTGGAGGGGGCGTTTCGGCCGGGTCATTTTCAAGGTGTAGCCAATGTGCTGTATCGCCTGTTTAAGGATATTGAGCCTGCTGAAGTTGTTTTGGGGCTGAAAGACTACCAGCAATTCATGGTGGTTCAGGAACTTGGGAGGCAGCACTTCCCTGCCCTTCAGATTACAGGTGCGCCTACCCTTCGGGAAGAGAGTGGTTTGGCCATGAGTTCACGCAACCGACGGCTTAGTGTGGCAGAACACCAACAAGCCTCTTTTGTGGCACAGCAATTAATGCGCCTTCAAGAAGTACATCGTACTATGTCGTTTGAAACCTGGAAATCTCAATTTTTGGTTTTTTGCCAAACCTTGCCATCCATTCGGGTAGAATATGTTGAGTTAGCAGAACAGAAGTCGTTGCGCCAACTAACAGATTGGCCAAATGAAGGCAAAGCGGTGGTGTTGATTGCCTTTTATTCTGGCGCCACTCGATTAATTGACAATTTTATTTTGGCCTAGAATTAATCTAAGGCTTGTATTTTTGCACGTATGACAACCGAACCAAGAACATCGACCTCAACAAAAAAAACCATTGAGGTCATAAAAATTTTATTTTTTCTAAGTCTTGGAATCGGAATTGTTGTGTGGTTCTGGATTAGCATGAAGCCTGAAGACAAAATCCAATTTCAGGCCTCATTGCGTGAAGCCGAATATGGTTGGCTTGCATTTTCTATTGGTTTGGGACTTGTTAGCCATTATCTAAGGGCACTTCGGTGGAGGCTATTGTTGAAAGTGAATGGATATTATCCCAGCGTTGCCAATTCTTTTTTTGCGGTTATGAACATGTATTTTTTCAATTTACTGGTACCGAGGTTGGGGGAAATTACCCGATGTGGCATGCTAAACCGATTCGAAAAAGTTCCCATGGATAAAGGTTTGGGGTCGGTGGTAGCCGAGCGGGCCGTGGATTTAATCATGCTGCTGCTGTTCATGATAACTGCCTTTTTGGTTCAACTTCCGTATTTGGATTCCATACGAGAAGCGTTAGCCTCAACGGGCGGCGGTCAAACAGAAAAGACCGACTCCGGATTTCCATTATGGATGGCCGTGGGTATTGGCCTGGCACTCTTAGCGGTTTTGCTTTTCCTTTTTAGATTACATCCAAAATTATCCTCATTTTACAAAAAGGCACTAGACATTGCCAAAGGATTTTGGGATGGATTAAAATCGGTTGTTCTTGTGAAGGAAAAGGCGGCCTTTTGGGGATATACCTTAGGGATTTGGGGACTTTATTATTTTATGACCTGGGCCTGTTTTCCCGCATTAGCCCACATTGATTCTAGCGGCCCATTGCCTCCATTGGCCATCATGGCGGCCGGCTCAATTGCCATCATTTTAGTTCCCGGCGGAGTTGGTGCGTTTCCGGTGATTGTAGCCGCTGTTTTGGCCTTACCGCATTTGGGAGGTATTCCTCAAGGGCAGGGTTTGGCTTTGGGTTGGATTATTTGGGCAGCACAGACTCTTTTGGTTTTGATTGCCGGCTCCATAAGTCTTGTTGTAGCACCAATTTACAACCAAGCACGTAAAAAATCGGTTTAAAAACTAAAAAATGGCATTCCTAGAAACCATTGATCTTTGGAAACAGAATGGGCTCCGCATTGTCTTTACCAATGGCTGTTTTGACCTGCTCCATTCCGGCCACCTCAGCCTGTTGGAAGCCGCTTCAAAATTGGGAGACAAATTGGTGGTGGGTCTAAATTCAGATGACTCTATACGGCGGTTAAAAGGCCTTAGCAGACCGATACGCCCGCTGCAAGAGCGACAAAAATTATTGGAAGCCCTGCGCGTCGTGGACATGGTCATTCCTTTTGAAGAAGATACCCCCTTGGAGCTGATTCGGAATTTAAATCCTCAGGTGCTTGTGAAAGGTGGCGACTACTTGGCAACCGATGTTGTTGGGGCAGATTTTATCAAGAAAAATGGCGGAGAAATCGTTATCGTCCCCCTTATTCCCAACCAATCCACTACCCAAATCCTGAAATCCATTTCAGAAAAAGACCAATAGAAGGGCCAAAAAACAATATAATTTTATGTACCTTTACCCTTGGTACGTTCAATTCTATTCCATGCGCAGATTTTTCAATTCTCCAATTCGCATTTCCGCTATACTTTTAGGCTTGGTTGCTGTTTCGCTATCTTCCTGTTTAGGAGATACCGAAGAACAATTATTAGGGCGTTGGCGTCTATGGGAAGTGCACCCCTCCTACCCTCCCTTTGAATTGAGATTTTATCCCAATGGCGGAGTGGAATATTACAATCCGTACACCAATGTTTCTGATTCAGGAACCTATACTTTACGTGCCGAGGTTTCTCACCGAGTTTTGACCATCAATTATCTAACTCAAACCATTGCAGGAGCAGGGTCAGGAATGATTGCCGCCGAATACGTAATACATAGGTGTGACGACGATGTGTTGGTTATTAGCACCAACGAATATGCAGGCGGTTCATCCGACCGTTCTGTTACACAGCTGGATTTCGTTCGAATCGAAGAAGGACCGCAATAATTCATGGCCAAACCAAAGGTTGCCTTTGTTTGCCAATCCTGCGGATCTACCTATGCCAAATGGTCAGGACAATGTGTTTCTTGTAAGTCCTGGAATACCTTGGTGGAGGAAGTGCTGCACCGGCCGCCCTCGGGTGGCTCCCATGCCTTAAGCCCTTCAAAAGCCTTATCCTTTGATGAGATTACAACCGTTGACAATGAGGCTCGGCTTTCTACTTCTTTATCGGAATTTGATCGGGTTTTAGGCGGAGGCCTATTTCCTGGGTCCCTTATTTTACTCGGAGGCGAGCCCGGTATAGGCAAGTCCACCCTATTGCTGCAAACCACCTTGGGAATGAATCCCAAAAAAGTACTGTATGTTTCGGGAGAAGAAAGTGCGCCCCAGATTAAAAACCGGGCAGACCGCATCCTAGAGGGAAGCCTAGCCACAAATCATGGTCGTTTACTTACAGAAACATGGGTAGAACAAATCGTTGCCACCGCGGTTAAAGAAAATCCAGATTTCCTAATTGTAGATTCCATACAGACTTTGCAAAGTGAGGCCTTAGACTCTCCACCCGGATCCGTATCTCAGGTCAGAGAAAGTGCTTCAATGCTGTTGAAGTTTGCCAAAGAATCCGGCACTCCCGTTCTATTAATTGGTCATATCACAAAAGATGGGCAGCTTGCCGGGCCTAAAGTACTTGAGCACATGGTTGATGTTGTGCTTCAGTTTGAGGGTGACCGCAATCATGTATTTCGTATCCTTCGGGCTCAGAAAAATCGGTTTGGCCCTGCATCTGAAATTGGGATTTTTGAGATGAATCAACAGGGATTGCATCCTGTACATGATCCTTCAGGGGCCTTGTTCAGTGAGCATGCGCTTGAACTTTCCGGAACTTCGCATGGAATTGTAATGGAAGGCATCCGACCTCTGGTTCTGGAAACACAGGCCTTGGTGAGCTCTGCTGTATATGGGACCCCTCAACGCTCAGCCACAGGATTTGATTTGCGCAGATTAAATATGTTGCTGGCCGTACTCGAAAAGCGGTGTGGATTTTCTTTAGGAAGCAAAGATGTCTTTTTAAATTTAACAGGAGGCATTCGAATTGAAGACCCTGCGCTAGACTTAGCCATTATGGCTGCTATTCTAAGTTCCGCTGAAGATCAGCCTATAGGGGGGAAAACAGCTTTTAGCGGTGAGGTCGGACTAACCGGAGAAATTCGACCGGTGAACCGTATTGAATCTCGGATAAACGAAGCAGAAAAACTAGGTTTCAAAACCCTCTTTCTGCCAAGTTATAACCTTAAAGGTTTAAATGTGCAGCAGTATAGCATTGCCTTAAAAGGAATAGACCGTATAGGCCAACTTTACCATCAGTTATTTTCACCTTGAGCCCAAGTATTCAGACTAAATTGCCCCTAGCTGGCACTACCATTTTTACTCATATGAGTGCTTTGGCCCAAACCCATGGGGCCTTGAATTTAGCACAAGGCTTCCCCGGCTTTGCTCCTTCGCCTGAAATTCAGGCTGGTCTGCATGAAGCCTGCGAAAGGGGAATGTTTCAATATGCACCCATGCCCGGGTACCTACCCTTACGGGAAGACATCGCTAGGCAATTGGAACACCGCTATGATTTTTGTGCCAGCCCCCAAGAGGAAATCACCATAACCGCCGGCGGTACTCAAGCCTTATATACAGCGTTTACTACGATTGTGCAGCCTGGAGATCGAGTAGCTTATTTTGAACCGGCCTATGATTCATACCACCCGGCGATTTGTTTGAACGGAGGTATTCCCGTTCCCATTCAATTGCAGGGAGAAGGCTTCGAAATTCCCTGGAATGAACTGGAAGCTGAACTTTCTATTGGCTTAAAAGCCATTGTCATAAATAGTCCACACAATCCCAGTGGAAGCATTCTTTCTTCCGAAGACCTACGGCAGTTGGGAGAATTGATTCAATCCACAGGCACCTTTGTCATCAGCGATGAGGTGTATGAACACATCGTTTTTGATGGGGACATACACTTCAGCGTACTTCAAGATCCAGTATTAAAGCACAGAAGCATAGTTGTCTCTTCCTTTGGTAAAACCTATCATGCCACTGGGTTTAAATTGGGTTATGCCGTGGCCGGAGCTGGCATCATGAAGGAATTTAGAAAAATTCATCAATATCAGGTGTTTGCTGTGCACAGCGCCAGTCAATATACCTTCCACCGAATGATGCAGAATCCCGAACACCATGAACAGCTGGGTGCTTTTTACCAAGGTCTTCGAGATGTCTTTCGCGCAGGACTGCAAGGCAGCTCATGGGGATTGATGCCTTGTCGAGGCACCTATTTCCAATTGTTGAAGGTTCCAAAAAGACTGCAAGGCTATGGCGATTTAGAGGCAGCAGAATGGCTTTGCCAAGAAAAAGGAATTGCTCTGATTCCAATGAGTCCCTTTTATGCTGATGGAAGAAATACAGGTCTTCTTCGCGCCTGTTTTGCCAAACCTGTTGAAATTCTTGAGGAGGCTACAGCCCTTCTGCGCAATATACCTTGATGGATTCTAAATAAAATCATTTCCACCGTTGTTTTTTCTATATACAACTTACAAACCAAGTAGGGTACTGCCTTGCTAAAGCATCTAATCTAGGCATAACGTCCAATTTTTCACCGCAAAGCGCAAAAGGAGCCGCAATGTTCGCAAAGGAGCCTCCAAACTCCTGAACACCCAGCTTTTACTGCATTCCCTCTGCGAACTTTGCGCCGACGTGGAGCCCTTTGTGGTAAAAAAAACATCCAGGCATAACGTCCAATTTTTCACCGCAAAGCGCAAAAGGAGCCGCAATGTTCGCAAAGGAGCCTCCAAACTCCTGAACACCCAGCTTTTACTGCATTCCCCCTGCGAACTTTGCGCCGACGTGGAGCCCTTTGCGGTAAAAAAAACATCCAGGCATAACGGCCTATTTTTATATCTTTAAACGGTATTGTATGCAGTAAACCAACATTATGGCAATGAACATGAGTCAATTCCGCCTATTGTATTTCCTTGTACTGATAATGAACCCCTTACACGGCTTTTCACAGACAGAAGGCCGTGGATTACCCCGCGGCTTTGCCCCTGGAGAAATAGAGGTCATGCCCGCTTACCTCGAGGCTCAAATGAGCCTTAGAAATGGCATAACAACTCCTCCAAATGGCGTGCTAAGAACCATGGCTGAATGGGAAGAAATTCAAGCATTGGTTATCACCTGGACTAGCTATCCGGCGGTGCTGCGTGAAATTGTTCGCTATGCACAGCAGGAGACCAAGGTGATTATTCATTGTTCAGACTCCAATGCCGTTAAAGCCAACCTAAACACCCATAACATCCCAATTAGTTCGAACCTGAAATTCCTCGAAGTCCCCTTTAATTCAATCTGGATTCGAGATTATGCCGCCAATTCCGTGTACCGCGACAAGGTGGGAGATTTAATCCTAGTAGATTGGATTTACAATCGCCCCCGGCCCAGCGACAATGCCATCTCCGAACACTACAGCCAGCTCCTTGGACTTCCTTTATACCAAACCTATGCTGCCCCACACCATTTGGTGCATACAGGAGGAAATTTCATGAGCGATGGTTCCGGGCATTTTTTCTCTTCGGAATTGGTACTGGATGAAAATGAACCCGGCAACCCCTATTACAGTCCCGGAAAAAGTCCGGCTGAGGTCGATTTAACCATCGATGCATTTATGGGAATGAATACCTATTGTAAAATGACCAACCTTCCCTACGACGGCATACATCATATTGATATGCACATGAAATTGCTGGATGAACAAACCTTGTTGGTGGCAGAATACCCACAAGGAGTAGCAGACGGGCCTCAAATTGAAGCCAATATTCAGTATTTGCTCAGTCAGTACCAAACCAAATGGGGCGGTCCATTTCAATTGGTACGCATCCCTATGCCGCCCAGCACTTCCGGACTGCACCCAGACAATGGAGCCTATTACAGAACATACACCAATTCCGTTTTTATCAATAAAACTGTTTTAGTGCCTACCTATCGGGAACAATATGACACAACCGGTTTAAGAATTTTACGGGAACACCTTCCCGGATATCGGGTTGTAGGTATTGACTGTGATAATTTCAATTCCAACCCTGATTTGGATCAACGCATTATCAGTCAAAGTGGCGCCATTCACTGCATTACGCACAGTGTTGGAGTCAATGATCCCTTATATATTTCGCATCAACCATTGAACGATACCTGGAGCAATGGCCCCTTTAATGTTTCAGCAGAAATCATGCACCGCAGTGGCATTGCTTCCGCTATTCTTCATTACAGCACAGATACCAGCCAAGGATACCAGGCTATACCTATGAGCCTTCAACCTGGTTCCTCAGAAATTTGGGAAACAAGCATTCCTTGGACTGCCGGCGGAAGTCAGGTGTTTTATTACATATCTGCTCAATCCAACTCAGGAAAATTACAGGTCCGGCCATTAACGGCCCCTCAGGGTCAATGGAAATTCAATGTTTTAGGAAGCACAATTATGGAAAAAATGGACAATCCATTTTCAGAGCCGGCATACCCAAATCCCTCTTCGGGCATAACCGCTGTTCCCCTGTTTGTACATAATCCAAATCCAATTGAAATTCAGATTCAGGATATCTTAGGCCGAGTCATGCATGCATGGGATGCTTCAACCTATGCTCCGGGGAAGCACACCTTGTTTTTTGACTCCTTCAATTGGCCTGCGGGTTTGTACCGAATAATTTTCAAGCAAGGAAACCACCTTCAGGAACAAAAGCTGTTGGTCAAGTAGAAGGGTTAGGAACCCTTGTTCTCTTTTTGGGCCAAGAGCCTTAAAACAAAAGCCGCCCCCCGGTGTCCAGGTCCTTCATCCAATACCGGTTGAGCATAGTCTAAATGGCGGATGGTTAACCCATTAAACTCCTTTGAAATCTGTTCAATGGTATACAACATGCTTTCATCTTTAGGGCCTCCTGACGTCATAGGCAATTGCCTTGGTTCAAACCCCTCTAAAATCAACGTCCCCCCTGGTTTTAAGGCCCGAATTACCTGTTGATGAAAATTGATTCTTTCCTTTGGTGGTAAATGAATGTAGATTAATCCCACCGCATCATAGGTATTTTCAGGCAAAGTAATTTCGGCTAGATTGACCACTTGATAGTCTAATTTCGCGGCATAGGAACCAGCGGCTGACAATGTATGCTGCCGAGCCACTTCACTTTGATCTAGAGCCACCACGTTCCACCCCCGGCTCAAGGCATAAAGGGCATTTCTACCCTCCCCTTCTCCAGGAAGCAATAAGGTACCGACCTTTAAACCATCTAGATTTTGTTGAAACCATACGTTGGGCTTTCGTCCATAGAATTCCGGTTGCTGCTCAAATTTTTGATTCCAAAATTGTGGGTTCATTCCTTACACGTATTTACCATTAAACATCCAAATTCAGTGCATCAAAAGAAAGTCGGTTTGACCTAATGAATCTAGTAATATGCCCATTCGTTTTTTTCCATTGGCAGGGTTCAAACCCCGGCCATTTTCAGACCTAAATACCGTTTTGGCTTAAATCAGCGGTGGACCAAGTGCAGTCTAGATTCCGATTCCATGATTTTACGTTAGAAAAACAGTCAATCATAAATACGGCTGGATTGCCTGCTCCAAGGCATTCAAGGGTACGACTCCACTTTGTCTCCACACGGCCTTTCCCTGCTTAAACAGAATTAAGGTCGGTACTCCAGTAACCTGATAGTGCGAAGCCGCAGAGGGGTTTTTATCTACGTCAACTTTCAAAATCCGCAGCCCCTCTTCATGCCGACCTGCTAATTGCTCCAATGTAGGGGCCAACATGTGGCAAGGCTGACACCAGGTGGCAAAAAAATCAACTAGTACCGGGGTATCACCCTGAATAATTTCTTGAAACGTCATGCCTGATTTATTTTAAGGTCGATGGACAAACTTCTTGACTGACTGGGATTCCGGCTTCTTTTATCGCTGCAAAACCACCCAAAACATTCACTAAATTGTGAATACCTCTGCTCTTCAAAATAGAAGCCGCAATGACAGATCTGTATCCGCCAGCGCAATGAAGGTAGTGTGTACCTGCGGAGGAAAACGAAGCCAAATGATCGTTCAAATAGTCTAAAGGAATAGAAACAGCAAGCTCCAAATGGCTGCTCAGGTATTCACCCGGCTTACGCACATCTACCACAGAAATCCCCTGGTTTAACACCTCCTTCAACTGCACCGCAGTAATATTGGCAACGGAATCCACCTCATAACCTGCCTTTTCCCAAGCCTCAATACCTCCCTCCAAATAGCCAATTACCCCATCGTATCCTACCCGAGCCAACCGCGTTAAGGCTTCTTCTTCCCTACCTGCATCAGTAACCAAAATTAGAGGCTGTAAAATATCTGGGATTAGAGCGCCAACCCAAGGTGCGAATTGCCCATCCAATCCAATGCTAATGGAACCGGGAATATGACTTGCAGTAAACGACTGCGGAGACCTAGTGTCTAAAACCAACGCCTGCCGATCGCCTGCAATTCCCTCGACTTCAGCCGGCTTCAACGCGCGCAAGCCCTTGTCTTTTACCGATTCCAATGTTCCATATCCTTGCTTATTCAATCGAACATTCTCAGGAAAATAGGCAGGTGGGGGCAAAAGGCCCTCCGTTACTTCAGCAATAAATTGCTCTCGGCTTAGCTCAGCATTCAATGCGTAGTTCGTTTTCTTTTGATTGCCCAACGAATCTGTAGTTTCTTTCGATAAGTTTTTCCCACAGGCAGAACCGGCACCATGAGCCGGATACACCACCACATCATCGGGCAACACCATAATTTTATCACGTAGTGAATCAAATAAATAGGAAGCCAATTGTTCCTTGGTTAGGGTAGATTTTGCTGCCAAATCTGGCCTACCCACATCACCGATAAACAAGGTATCGCCACTAAATAAAGCCCGAGGCTGTTGATGTTCATCCAACAACAAATAACAGGTAGATTCCATGGTATGCCCAGGAGTGTGAAGAACTTTCAAGCTCACTTTACCCAGGGGTAAAATTTCAGCATCGGCAGCCGCATGAAAATCAAAATCAGGATTAGCCATAGGCCCAAAAACAATAGGAGCACCTGTTGCAGCCGACAAATCCAAATGACCTGACACAAAATCAGCATGAAAATGGGTTTCTAAAACATACGCAATGCGCGCATTTCTTGCCTTAGCTTTTTCGATGTAGGCCTGAGTATCACGCAATGGGTCTATAATTGCCGCAACCCCATCAGATTCAACATAATAGGCTCCTTGAGCGAGGCAGCCCGTGTACAATTGTTCAATGATAAACGAATGCATAGTCAACGTTTTAAAATTCGAATACCGGTAGGCATTGATTACAAAGATAGGGCCAATCCTTGGCATTAGGAGTGATGAAGGTCACGCATGGCAGATTTAAAGGGTGGGGCGGCCGCGGGCTTTCCGGGCAAGTCCGCAGTTACCGGACGGAGTGGCAGCGGTTTGCGGTGGCTCCTCGCGTCGCCTCCTCACCGCGCGCCACTTTCCGCCGGTACCTTTGCGGGCTTGCCTCGTCAATCCCTGCCGCGGGCGCCTCTTACATTAAAACCGATTAATCAAAGTAGCCGGTACCTCAAAACCTTTAAAGGGTAGAAATTAAAAGAGCAACAGCAGGAATGGAGTATGGGCAAAAAAAAATCCTCCGCAAGGAGGATTCTAACGCAATTGGTAGATTGGATTACCCTTTCACTTGAGCAACGATAGCTGCAAAAGCTTCTGGATTGTTCAATGCCAAATCGGCCAATGTTTTGCGGCTGAGTTCTAATCCACTTTTGTGAACTGCCCCAATGAATTGGGAATAACTCATACCATGCATGCGTACGGCTGCATTAATCCGTTGAATCCACAAAGCACGGAAATTGCGCTTTTTGGTTTTACGGTCTCTGTAGGCGTAGCCAAGGCCTTTTTCAACAGAGTTTTTAGCAACCGTCCACACGTTTTTTCTACGACCAAAGGATCCTTTGGCCAACTGCAGGACTTTCTTTTTCCTGGCTCTTGAGGCTACTTTGTTAACGGAACGTGGCATCGGTATATGGTTTAACGATTAAAAAATACAAATTACTTCAACAGCATCAATCGAACGTTGGATTGATCTGCTGGATCTACCAAGGTGAAATGCGTCAAATTGCGTTTCCGCTTGGTGGATTTTTTGGTCAAAATGTGACGCTTGAAGGCATGCTTCCGCTTCACTTTACCTGTACCGGTAAGGGTAAACCTCTTTTTGGCACTGGAGTTCGTCTTCATTTTTGGCATAAGGCGTATCAATTAGACCCCAAAGGGTGGTTACTTTTTCTTTTTTGGACCAATCATCATGGTCATTCGTTTGCCTTCTAGGGTAGGCAGATTTTCTACTTTACCAAACTCCTCAAGTTCTTGAGCAAATTTCAGTAAAAGAACCTCTCCCTGTTCTGAAAAGACAATTGAACGACCTTTAAAGAACACATAGGCTTTCACTTTAGCGCCCTCATTTAAGAAACCCTTGGCATGATTCAGTTTAAACTGAAAATCATGGTCATCGGTTTGAGGGCCGAAGCGAATTTCCTTTACGATTACTTTCGAGGCATTGGCTTTAATCTCCTTTTGCCTACGCTTTTGGTCGTATAGGAACTTCTTGTAATCAATCACCTTACAAACGGGAGGCTCGGCTTGTGGAGCAATTTCCACCAAATCGAGTTCTTGTTCCTCGGCCATTCTTAAGGCATCCCTAAGGGGGAAAACACCGTTTTCAACGTTATCTCCCACCAAGCGAACCTGCTGGGCCCGAATTCGGTCGTTAATTTTATGCTCCGGCTCAACTTGTTGCCGCCGAGGCCTAAATGGAGTACGTTGTCTCAGAATGTTTCCTCTTTAGGTTAATGATTCAATTGCCTACTTATTTCTTCATGAATCAGCTGTTTAAACTCTTGAGTATTCATAGAGCCCAAATCACCTTTTCCATGCTCGCGAACAGATACCTTTTCTTCAGCTTCTTCTTTCTCTCCAACAATCAGCATAAACGGGAGTTTACGCATTTCGTTATCGCGAATTTTTCGGCCTATGGACTCGGTACGCCGGTCAACGAGGGTGCGAATATCGGAATTATTCAATAAATCAGCAACTTTTTCCGCATAGTCTAGGAATTTGTCGCTGATTGGCAACACAACAACCTGCTGTGGACTAAGCCAAAGCGGAAAATTTCCTCCGCAATGCTCGGTTAAAACGGCCACAAACCGTTCCATAGAGCCAAAAGGCGCCCTATGTATCATCACCGGCCTGTGCTTTTGATTGTCTTGGCCTGTATATTCCAATTCAAATCGTTCTGGCAAGTTATAATCTACTTGAATGGTTCCCAACTGCCAGCTGCGGCCCAAGGCATCTTTCACCATAAAATCAAGCTTTGGGCCGTAAAATGCGGCTTCTCCATACTCTACCACGGTTGTAAGGCCTCGCTCGGCAGCAGCCTCAACAATGGCCGATTCGGCCTTTTCCCAGTTTTCGTCTGACCCAATGTACTTGCTTCTGTCTTCTTTTGAACGCAAACTCACCTGAGCGCGGTAATCAGAAAAGTTCAGCGATTTAAACACGTACAAAACCAGATCAATCACTTTAACAAATTCATTTTTAACCTGATCTGGCCTGCAAAAAATATGGGCATCGTCTTGGGTAAAACCGCGTACTCGAGTTAATCCATGCAATTCACCGCTTTGTTCATACCGATACACCGTACCAAATTCCGCCAATCGAAGAGGCAAATCTCGGTAGCTTCTAGGCTCGGCCTTGTAAATTTCACAATGGTGTGGGCAGTTCATGGGTTTGAGCATAAACAACTCTCCTTCTTCGGGAGTTTCTATGGGTTGAAAGCTATCAGCTCCATATTTATCCCAGTGCCCGCTTGTTTCATACAAGGCTTTGCTGCCAATGTGCGGAGTAATTACGGGCTGGTATCCTGCCTTACGCTGAGCCGTGCGCATAAACTGTTCAAGACGCTCCCGAAGGGCAGCACCCTTAGGAAGCCATAGGGGTAATCCTTTCCCTACACGTTGACTGAAAGCAAACAAGCCCAATTCCTGACCTAATTTTCGATGGTCCCGCTTTTTTGCCTCCTCCAACAGCTCTAAATGCTCCTTCAACATGCTTTGCTTGGGAAATGAAACCCCATAAATTCGGACCAATTGCTTATTTTTTTCATTTCCCCTCCAATACGCCCCAGCCAAATTCAGCAATTTAACGGCTTTAATGTATCCGGTATCGGGAATATGACCTCCGCGGCATAGGTCAGTAAAACTACCCTGGTCGCAAAAGGTTATTTCGCCATCCGCAAGATTTTCAATCAATTCCACTTTATATGGGTTGTTCCTTTTCCGGTAATAATCCAAAGCATCAGCCTTTGAAATGGGATACAGCGAAAACGTATTCGCCTGACGGGCGAATTCCATCATTTTTTCTTCAATTCGGGTTAAATCATCGGCTCCAGGGGCAGAATCTCCAAAATCGATATCGTAATAGAATCCCTGTTCAACAGCGGGACCTATGGTGAATAAAGCGTGCGGGTATAATGCTTGAACAGCTTCCGCCAATACGTGGGCACTGGAGTGCCAAAAGGCAGATTTACCATCGGCATCCTGCCAGGTGAGCAATTGCACGGCGGCATCGTGGTTTAAAGGCGTGGCGGCTTCTTTTAGTTCTCCGTTAATTTTTGCCGCCAATACCTGCCTTGCCAATCCTTGGCTAATGGACTCCGCTACGTTCATAGCTGTGGTTCCTACAGGATACTCCCGAACTGAACCATCGGGCAGGGTAATTTTAACCATTGAACTCATAGGGCAAAGATATTCAGTTTTCATGCTATAGAATAGGCTTTTCAGAATTTATTCCCCAAACTAGTCTCTGCATCACCTTAAGCGGAAGTCATGCAAGATTTGAGGGTATTGCCTTTTTAAATGAGCAGTCTACATTTACAAGTTTTATCATTACGTGATTTTGCTTCAATTTCATAAATACTATGTACGGTATAAATCACCTTTTCCGGAGAAAAATCTGATTTTCCTTTTGCTGCCTTTTAGTTTCCTGTAAACCGTATAAGCTACAAATTTCAAGCAATTATGGGCTTCAAATCTTCTCTGTTTGTAATGAAAAATGGGGCTAATTTTAAAGTCGATCTTGGCAATCCTAAAGGCCTTGAGCTTGAAGCAGGGCGGAGCCCAAGAAAAGACCAAAACCAACCATGACCGTGCAGACCTGATTTATCATAAATATAAATTTGATAATAAAGGTAAGCCAATAGGGTTAAATTGGTGGAACAGCGCCGTTAAATCTAGGGCAAAAAAAAGGGCGGTTCGAGGAACCGCCCTGTTCAGGTTTAAATTCAAATGGATTAATAATCCATTCCGCCACCCATGGGAGGCATGGCAGGAGCTTTAGACTCCTCTTTTTTGTCGGCAATGACGCACTCGGTGGTGAGCAACATACCGGCAATGGAGGCAGCGTTTTCTAAAGCCACGCGGCTAACTTTAACTGGGTCAATTACCCCAGCCTTCATCATCGGCTCGAACGTTTCAGTACGGGCGTTGTAGCCATCGTCTTCTTTGGCTTCCTTCACGCGTTGAATCACGATGCTGGCTTCTTGACCGGCGTTGGCTACGATTTGGCGTAGTGGTTCTTCCAACGAACGGCGGATGATGTTGCAGCCAAAATTTTCATCGTCGTTTTCTCCGGCAAAGCCATCTAAAGACTGAATAGCACGAATGTAGGCTACTCCGCCGCCAGGTACAATACCTTCTTCAACGGCAGCGCGTGTAGCATGCAATGCATCATCAACACGGTCTTTTTTCTCTTTCATCTCGACTTCAGTAGCAGCGCCGACATACAAAACAGCGACTCCACCAGACAATTTAGCTAAACGTTCCTGCAATTTTTCGCGATCGTAATCGGAGGTAGTGGTTTCCATTTGAGCCTTAATTTGAGCGACACGGGCATCAATTTCCTCTTTGTTACCGGCTCCGTTAATCACGGTGGTATTGTCTTTATCAATCACCACTTTTTCGGCGCGACCTAGGAAGGTAATGTCGGCGTTCTCCAATTTGTAACCCCGCTCTTCGCTGATGGCTATACCACCGGTAAGAACGGCAATGTCTTCCAACATAGCCTTGCGGCGATCACCAAAGCCAGGGGCTTTAACGGCAGCCACTTTCAAGGTGCCACGCAGTTTATTTACCACCAATGTAGCTAAGGCTTCTCCGTCCACTTCTTCAGAAATGATTAACAATGGCCGACCACTTTGGGCTACTTTTTCCAGAACGGGAAGCAAATCCTTCATAGTACTGATTTTTTTATCGTAAATCAGAATGTAAGGATTGTCCAATTCAGCCTCCATTTTTTCCGCATTGGTCACGAAATAGGGAGACAAATAACCGCGGTCAAATTGCATACCTTCAACCACTTTAACCTCAGTTTCGGTGCCCTTGGCTTCTTCTACTGTGATTACACCCTCTTGACCTACACGCTGCATGGCTTCAGCGATTAGCTTGCCGATGGTGCTGTCGGAGTTGGCAGAAATTGCAGCAACCTGCTCAATTTTATTGAAATCGCCACCCACTGCTTTGGCTTGAGAACGCAGATTCTCAACCACTTTAGCAACGGCTTTATCGATTCCACGCTTTAAATCCATTGGATTTGCACCCGCAGCAACATGCTTAAGTCCGGCTGTTACAATGGCCTGAGCTAAAACGGTAGCTGTAGTAGTTCCATCTCCGGCAATATCGGCTGTTTTAGAAGCTACTTCCTTAAGCATTTGAGCGCCCATATTTTCGATGGGATCTTCCAATTCAATTTCGCGAGCCACGCTAACACCGTCTTTGGTTACGGAAGGTGCTCCGAACTTCTTGTCAATAATAACATTGCGGCCTTTGGGACCCAAAGTTACTTTTACTGCATTTGCCAATGCGTCAACGCCGACCTTTAATTTGGTCCGAGCGTCAATGTCAAACATAATGTCCTTTGCCATTTTTTTGTTGTTTTAATTTCGATTTGAAGGTTTAGATAATTGCAAAAATGTCAGATTCTCTCATGATGAGATAATCTTTGCCTTGCAGGTTAATTTCAGTTCCTGCATACTTGCCGTACAGAACCACGTCGCCTACTTTGCAGGTCATTGGCTCATCTTTTTTGCCTTCACCTACAGCAACAATGGTTCCTCGCTGTGGTTTTTCCTTGGCCGTATCGGGAATGTAAAGACCTCCGGCCGTTTTCTCTTCCGCAATTGCTGGCTCCACGATTACGCGGTCTGCCAATGGTTTAATACTTAAGTTTGACATAATTGAACATTTTTTCTCAACCCATAGCGAAATGCATGCCAAAGGCAATAGGAAGGCAATTCGCGTCAATTTTTCCTTTTTCAGAAGAAAATATGGCTTAGGTCAACCTGCAGGACTGCCAATATGACACAAAAGTTTAAAGGACCTTTAATTTGATGTAGCAGGCCAACCCAATCGAATAAAAAATGTGTGTTGCCATTGCTGTGATGCAACTTGAGCAGGCTCATAGCTCCACATCACTCGATAGCCCAATGAAACTGCACTAGACAAAGGAAAATCGACTTCTGCCTTGGCTCTTCCCGACCAGTGTTGAAGGTGTTCAGGCAAAGAAAAAATGGCCACTTTTAGGGCATATGATTCTCCTAATTTTCCTGAGTGATGCCAAGCCAATTCAGTATTCCAGCCCCAAAATACATGAGGATTTGGCCCCTGTGGTTCAATCCCCCAAACGGGATAATTCAAGGAATCGGATCCTGGAAACCTAGAAAGCACAAAATTCATTTTTGCACCGGCCAAACCGGCATGAATATGCAGTTCTTTCCAAAGCTTGACAGAGAGACCAAATGATATAAACACGATTCCGGGATTGAGTAGATGCGGCTCATCGGGGGGAACTAAATTTGTTGAATTTCCCTTTGAGAATGACTTCAGTTTTTCAATCCAGGACTTATGCATCCACCGGGTTTCCAATCTTATTTTTGTTTCCAACAGAAGAGCATTGGGCAAGGAATCGTGACCCATCAAGTGCCATCCTAAATTTGCTCCCAATTGCAGGCGATCGTTGGTGATTGAGTACACAGAATCAGGAATCCAAGCTGCCTGACCTTCTATATCAATGGGGAAGGACAAAACCCAAGGCCCTTTTTTCCAGTTCAATGCAGATTCAATTTGAGCTTGGAGCAACCACAGGTTTTTTTGTTCAGATTCGCCCTGCCAATTCAGGGAATGTATGCCTTGAGCGGCCAAACTGATCCGGGATTTATGCTCACTTGCTTTGGACGAGGTGACCGGTTGAGATTGGGCATTGAAGGCCAAACTGCATCCGATAATTAGTACCGCTGCGGAGGCGAGTTTCTTACGAATCTGGTCCATAAATACAGTGGCCTTCCTTGCAAACTCGTCCTTCTTTTTGATTTGAAAAGGCAATCTTAAGATTGGCCATGAGGCAGGTACATCCTTTGAACTGCATACGGGAAAAAGGGGCGGAAGTTCCCAACCTAATCTGGCCTCCACCCTACCCAATCTGCGCTGATAATCCAATGTTGCCATTTTTCTTCCCGCCTATTGTTCAATCGGTTTTCAACTGAATCTACCCAATGGTGAAGTCCTGGCGTGTAGCAGGTCCATAAAGAAACCACACATGGCCTTCCGTTGGGAATTGGAATGGGCGTTCCGTCCAGCGATTTCCAGCCTTGGGTTCGGGTGGCCCAGGGCATAGAATCTATGGGCAACCGGCGGTACAAATTTCCAGATTGAATAAAGGTTAGGAAGGATTTATCGCAATCGGAATGGCTTCGGCGGTACATCAACAGTCCTTCCTCATTGAATACCATGACAGAGGGGAGCCGAGGTAGGGGATAAAACGTGGAATACCAGCTCAATGAATCTAGATATCCCATGTGTTTACTGGGCCACTTATGTTTGTCTGCCCAATGTACCAAATTGTCGGTTGTAACCATTTTAGGTGTATGAACTCCCACCAAAAAGGGAAGGCATGATGGCGGCAATGCCGCCATCATGCCAAAGAAGATAATCCGCCTCATAGAATGAGCGTCAAAGCTGAGCCGTTGCGTTCAACGGGATAATTGCCGGGGCGAATCCGGTACCCTTGAGGTAAACCAAGCTTTCTACATAGCTCTGCGGGGACAACCGTTTCCACCTCGAACACAAAATGGCCTTTAGAGAAAAACGCATCGTAGGTTTCTCTGTCCATTCCGGCATGCCGATCGAAGATCAGTTTTAGTTTGCCATTTGAGGTTTGGCTTGCCGAGGCATATCCGACTCGACCGCCTTCGGCTGAGATGCCGCCTTTGATGACGAGTACAAAATCGCAAATGCCAAAACCTCGGCATTCGCCCTCTGGCCGTTGCCGACCAAAAACAACTTTGAGCTCAATGATAATTCCATCCAAATCCATGGGATTTCTAACCGATTCATGCGGAGCTGAGCGCATGGGAGGTGTGGAATTCAAACCCGGACTGAGTAAAGCCAGGGCAAAAAAAGAAAACAAAAAACGAACCATAAGTACATGATTTACATGATTGTGTCCGGCAACGTGCCGGTTTCACTTATGGTCTTTGGGGAGAAGAATCGGATTGTTCTACAAATTTACCGGAACGAAATGAAAGTTTCAAGGGCTTGAGGGAACTTTTTTTGGGGGTGGGGGCTAGAGCGCCATGTTTTAACATTGAGTGCGTTGGGGAACAGCGGCAGGGATTGAACAAGGTAGAACGCAATGCTGAAGCCGACTGGGCCGCGCGCTGCGGAGGCGACCTTGGGAGCCCACGCAAAGCCGCTGGCCCGACGGCTTCAGCTGCGGGCTACCTGAGAAAGCCCGGCTGCCGCCCAAACCAATCCATCAACCCAATGCGGCAAGACAACGGTTGGCAGCGATCCAACCTGAAAGGGCGGCGCCTGGAATTCCTTGCCCCGGATAGACGGTATCGCCAGCGAGCCACAGGCCGGGCCAGCCAGAAGCGGCATTGTTCATTTGCCATGGCTTAAGTCCGTTAAGCTGAGGATAACCGCCCACCGCCCCGAAGGCTCGGCCGGTCCATTTTTGCCAACTGCCTACGGCTGCCGAATGAACATAGTCCGGTTGCGCCACCAGAAAACCCCGTTCGCGCAATTGAATCAGAATTTCAGCTTCTACTTCCGCCTTATACTCCGAATTCCAAGGCTTCGACAGATCAAGGTGGGCGCTCACAGAAACAACCAAGGATCCGTCGGGGGCCCGTTCCGAGTCATTGGGGTGAGAAAAGCTGACAAACAGAGTTTTGCCTGCCAGGTGAGGAATGGGGCGCTCGCAATGCAGCTGGTGGTGGAGCGCCTGAAATGGAAGTGCTTGGCGAACGGAGAAACTGGTTTGAAAGGCAGACCAGAGTGAAGATTCCGTTCTAAGGTCTCGGATTCCAGCCGGCCGCTGCCCCAGCAGGTCGATGAGATTGTTCACCGGAATGGCAGAAACCACTTGATCGGCATGCCAAACCTGGTCATTTGATTGAATTTCGTAGGCAGAGCCTATTTTTTTAATGGACTGAACGGCAGTTCTAAGCTGTATTTGGGCTCCATTCTTCAGGGCCAAATCGGCCATGGCTTGAGCTAACTTTCCAATTCCTCCGGGAAGGTAATAGTTTGGGAAAAGAGGGTATGCCAGAGCTGCGGCTCCAAAGGCTGCATTGGTTTGTTGGGCATTGCTTTGGGCCGTAATCAGCAATTGAGCATCCACAAAATCAGCAAAATCTCCTTGAAGGGGCATGCCCTGATTCTTCATCCATTGGTTGGTAGAAATCAGCGCCTTTCGAAGCACTTGCCAATCGGCGGGTTTAAACTTAAGCATGCTGGAGAAGGCTTCCGAAAGGTTGGCCGGCGGAAAGTCCAGGTACTTTGTACTGGCTCTCCATACTGTATCCGCTAGTGTATAGGCTTGCTTCCAAAAAGCAGCTTGTTTGAAACCAAAGAAACCTTCAGCCTCATCAATCCATTGGTCCAACGATTCATAACGGGTTAGAATGCGGTTGTTGGGGAAGTGAATTTGCATAGGGATTTCAAGGTGAATGGGCTGAATGTCAAGCCCGGTTTCGCGCACAATCATTCCCAGGGGCATAAACTCTTCCATTCCAACCAATGTAGTCGCGCCGGATTCATACAGGTGGTGTTTGCGGAGGTAGGTTCCGGCGCAACCGCCCACCATCCAATTTTGATCGAGTACCTGAACCTGGTGTCCGGATTTGCTCAGGCGAAGAGCTGCACTGAGCCCTGCAATGCCTGCACCCACAACAAGTATTGGTTTTTTTTCGGATTGATTCATTGCAATATCAAACAAAATTCAGGGCCAGGTGTTTCAACCTTAAAGAAAAAAATGAGTAAAACCATAGTAATAATTGGAGGTAGTTCGGGAATTTCAGCCGCTTTGGCTGATCGTTTACTGGCCGAAGGTCATCGGGTTTTAACGCGTTGCCGCAGGGAAGGGCCGGGAGAATGGGCTCCCTTTGATGCGGCAGATGAAGCCTCTGAATTGGTATTGCCGGACCACATTGATGGTTTGGTTTATGCGCCGGGTTCCATCAATTTAAAGCCCTTCAAGGGGTTAAGGCCAAATGATTGGCAAAGCGATTGGAATATCAATGTAATGGGAGCCGTTCGGGTATTACAGCGGGCGGAAAAGGCCCTTTTGGCTTCTGGATCAGGATCTGTGGTGCTGTTCAGTACGGTAGCCGTTGGCACCGGAATGCCCTACCATGCATCGGTTGCTGCGAGCAAAGGAGCACTTGAAGGTTTATGCCGTTCATTGGCCGCAGAATGGGCCCCAAAAATTCGAGTGAATGCCATTGCGCCCTCTATTACCGACACGCCAATGGCACAACGGCTGTTATCTAGCCCTGAAAAAAAAGACAATAGCAAGCAACGCCACCCACTGCAACGCATAGGAAGCGAAGAAGAATTGGCGGGACTCAGTTCGTTTTTACTCAGTGAAGCTGCTGCCGGATTGACTGGGCAAATTCTACGGCCGGACAATGGACTTGGATCTTTAAGATTGCTGTAATGGAATTCTTTACTGCACATGACTTTGAACGGTGGGATTCAACCTATCGGAGAACACTCATCAACGCCATTTCAGGACCTAGGTCTCTTTTTTTAATGGGCACGGTGCACCCCAATGGGCAGCCAAATTTGGGTTTGTTTTTTAATGTGTTGCATGTTGGAGCTAACCCTCCCATGCTTGCCGTTTTGTTTAGGCCGCTTACAGTACCTAGGCATTCGTATGATAACGCATTCCGTACGCAGAGCTGCACACTAAATCTGGTTTCGGAGGCCATGATACCGCAGGCGCATTTGGCCTCTGCGTCTTTTGCCGATGGAGAGTCTGAATTTGATGCCGTTGGATTGCATGCGGAGTACATTGACGGATTTGATAGTCCGGCGGTAGCGGAATCTCCATTAAAAATGGGTTTAAAGCCGATTGAAGAACATGCCATTGAAGCCAATCAGACGCGTTTGGTGGTACTTCAAGTAGAGTGGATGCAGGTTGATTCTGAATGCATCTCAGACGAAGGGTTTTTAAGGTTGGAACAGATGCAGGCTGCCGTAGCGAATGGATTGGACGGTTATGCCGGAATGGCCCGAAGCCGAAGGTATAAATACGCCAAGGTAGGCGAGCCATTGATTCAAAAAAACATGTAAGTCCAAAATTAGGGCCCTGAAGAGAAACGGCATCTCGGCGAATCTTTGTAATATTGAGCATGAAAAAATTATTGGTTTCGCTGGGCGTTTTCGTATTGATGTTGTCTTCTGTTTCTGGGCAGAGCAGAGCTGTCATCGAAAAACTGGAGAAGCAAAAGCAGCAGCTGATTCGGCAAGAATTGGCCATTGATGATTCCTTGCAGGTGCTCAAGCTGAACGACATTCAGGAACGGCTGCAAGAAATGGGCTGGCCTTCGGCTGACCCCGAACTTATATCCCATCCCGGATTTGTGTTGGCCTACGATGAAGAACATGAACAAGCCAAATGGGTGGCTCACATTATTCTAAAGGAAATTCAATCGGGCAGTGAAGGGCGCACCAATAAATTCATGGTGGATCCCTTGGTGAAAACGGGGAGTGCTGTGGATGAAGACTACTTTACCAAAACGCCAAAACCTGAAGGCGGATTTTCTTACAAGGGATACGGATTTGACCGCGGGCATTTGGCTCCTTCGGCCGATTTCAAATGGTCAAGGTCTGCCCTAGCTGCTTCGTATTATTACTCAAATATGTCGCCCCAGCGCGCTGCATTAAATCGGGGGAAATGGTCTAGGCTTGAAGCCTTTCTGCGGGACATTGTACAACAGCACAATTCGGATGTGTTTGTTGTGACCGGTCCTTTTTTGTATCCAGATATGCCTAAGGTTCCACAAAGCGTAAATAAAATGAGCCTTCCCGACCGGTATTGGAAGGTTGCCTATAATCCTAAAACGCGGTCGGCCATTGGTTTTATCATGCCCAATGCCACTTGTCCGGAACCGGTAGAATGGTATGCTGTTCCTGTAGATTCCATAGAAAAGTTAACCGGTTTTGACTTTTTTAAAAATTTGCCGGACACCTTGGAAAACCGCATTGAAAAAAAGGTGATTTTGGCGCCTTGGCTGCCCGACACCAAAATGGGCGAAACCCTTCCTTTGGATAAAAGTGAATTGCCCAAAAAAGCCATCAACACTCAAATGCTTAAGGATTATTATTTGGAAGAGCAGCCAAATTTGACGGTGTGTGGAACTGTAGTTAGTGCCCATAAAAGCGGAAAGGGCCATATTTTCATTAATTTAGATAAAAAGTTTCCGGAAACTGTTTTCAGCGCTACGGTATGGGCCAGTGATATAAAAAATTTCTCCTATGATTTAACTGCCGAATTGATGCTGAAGCAAGTCTGTATTACAGGGCCTGTAACGACCTATAAAGGTACGCCAACCACCTACATTAAAGGTCCGGAAGCCTTATTTATTTTAGGAGAACAAGAAGATGAAAATTAATGCCATGAATGCCTTTACTCGGCCGCTGGTTCGATTCATTTGGCTTGGTGTTTCCATTAGCCTCATCGGTTCTTGCAGCAATGAGTCAGAAAGTGGAACTCCCGAGGCCGGGAATTGGTACCCCATTCGGGTGGGTGCAACGTGGATTTATCAGGTTGATTCGATTTGGATTGATTGCGTAGCCGGCAGAAACGACACGTTTCGGTACCAAGTTCGGGAGCGCATGGATGGTTGGATTTCTGGGGCCGGCGGAGATTCACTCATGAAAATCACCCGGCAAATACGCAATGATTCCTCCCAAAACTGGGGAATTCCCCGCATTTGGCATACGCGTCTAGCTCCAGGGAAAGCAATTAAGACCGAGGAAAACAATTCCTTTATCAAATTGGTTTTTCCGATGAAAATTGGACTTAGCTGGGATGGCTGGGCCTTTATTCCTGAACCTGCTCCTGAATTGTTTAAATATGCTGAAATCGATTCTCCCTTTTTAGGGTTTGATTCGACTGCGTTGGTCATTCAAAGAAACAATGAGAATTTATTGGAAAAGCAATATTTCGCCGAACGGTATGCCCGAAATACAGGTTTGATTTATGCCTATCGGTGCGATGTAATTGGCATTGTAACCAATCCAGATGACCCCAATGATTGTTCTGCCTTGCTTCCTCCAGATCAACCTTGGAGCGTGATTCCCATTTTAAAACGGGTTAAATTTGGTTACCAATATGAGCAAAAATTACTGGAATACATTCCTTAGTCTTTCTATCCTACTTAGCCTATCGGTTGTGCTTCGAGCCCAGTCCACAGAATTCAGGTTTGCCGTTTTTTTTAAGGACAAAGGAGGCATAAACTGCAATTACAGTTCGGAGTCACCACTCTCCTATTTATCCCTTAGGGCGATAGACCGAAAATTTTCTCAGGGCATCGCCATAGACAGCCTGGATTTTCCGGTTCATGCTGAGTACCGAAATCAGGTTTTAGCAACTTCCTCAAACTTCAAAGAGGCTGGACTAAGCCGCTGGCTGAATTGCCAGCTTATTTCATGTTCGGATAGCTTATCCATCAATCAGCTAAGCCAACTGCCCTTTGTATCGTCGATTGAATGCATTTACAGGGGCAGTTCCATTTTAAAAAAGCAAGGTAAGCCCACCTTTAGCAATCCTACCTTGGCCTCAACTCAGGAATTTGATTTAAATTTTGCTGCCTCAGGCTCTGTGTATGGTCAGGCGGGCATCCAAAATCAAATGATTGCCTGCGATTATTTGCATGGTTCGGGCTTTTGGGGGCAGGGAATGTTGGTTGCTGTTTTGGATGGAGGGTTTAGCGGAGTTCAAAGTATGGGCGCCTTTTCTCGGGCATTTTCAAACGGTCAAATGTTGGGAAATTGGGATTTTGTTGAACAAGACGGAGATGTGTACGAAGATTCTCAGCATGGCACCTATGTATTAAGCTGTATGGCCGCATGGCAACCCGGAGCCATGGTAGGCACAGCGCCTGCCGCATCGTATGTTTTATTTAAAACCGAGCATGTGGCGGCCGAAACTCCCATGGAAGAGTACTATTGGGTATTGGGAGCCGAAATGGCGGATAGTTTGGGTGCCAATGTTTTAAATGCTTCATTGGGATATACAGAATACGATGCTCCCTTTACTTCGCACAGTTATCTTACCTTAAATGGAACAACGGCACCGGCGAGCCGTGGAGCGGAAACAGCCGCGAGCAAAGGGCTTTGGATAGTAAATAGCGCTGGCAACTCCGGGAATAAACCCTGGAAATATGTAGGTGTTCCGGCCGACGCCCGTTCCATTTTTGCCGTTGGAGCCGTTCAAGCCGATCGTTCGTATGCTGCATTTAGTAGTCAAGGGCCCAGCGTTGATGGTCGCGTAAAACCAGAACTTTGTGCCATGGGGAGAAATTCTACGGTGATGAATGCCGCAGGAATAAGCACTGCCAATGGCACTTCATTTTCTGCGCCCATTTTTGCCGGGGCATTGACATCGTTTTTATCGATGCATAAAGAGGCTACGCCAAATGAACTTCGACAGGCTGTGTTGAAATCCTGCCACCAATATCTACAACCCGATGAAAAGTTGGGCTATGGGATACCGCATTTTGGACGGGCTTCGGTTTTGATGAATCAGCAGGCCTCGACCGGGTTACGCATTGTTCCAAATCCGGTTCAGTCGGGTATTTTGCGGTTAATTGTAGAGGCCCCGCAAGCCGATAGCGTCAGCATTACGATACGGAATTCTTCGGGCATGGAAGTGATTCGGGAAAACCGGAGCATAGGACTTAAGGGGCCAACAGCTTTGGCTTTGAACTTGCAAAAAAAAGATTTGCCATCAGGGGTTTATTGGGTGCAGATTCAGGGCAGTAGCGGGACTTGGGCTGAGGCGAAGTGGGTAAATCCATAAAACCGTCTAGAGTATATCCGTTCAAGCAAGCGCATTGAGGTGTTGAGAACCTAGGCTTAGGTGTACTGAAACGATTTGACGATTGGGTTGGCTGCGGGCGGGATTGAAGAAGCTAGCGCGCACGAACGGTTAAGTAGCAGGCAACAGACCAAATCGGCGACTTTAGGAGCCAGATTTGGGCGATTGCCTGCCTTAACCGGGCGGCGTACTAGCTCTGAAAGCCCGGAAACCCGCCCAAAAAAATCACTGAACTCGCTTAAAGATATACAGAGAATCCTGTTGATGTAGGCATTGCCAGTTGGGCGATTGAATGAGCTGTGAAATGCTGTCGGCCAGTGCCTGCCGCTTCAGGGGATAAGGCTCGATGGCATCTTTCAACAACACAATGTACTGAACCGGAATTGTACTTGGATAATTTGAAATAGACCGGCGCATAGCCAGGCGGGGCACCAGCACACTCGAAGCGGCCACCGATGCCGTATCGGGAATGTGTTTTTTAAGGGCAAATTTTATGCGCTCTACCGGCACTTCGCGCGTCCAATGCCCTGATTTCAGCACCTTTATCCCCTGAGGCATAAACGCTTGCGGACGGTACATGGACAGGCTATGTATTCCAGAAAAAACACTGCCCAGCGCAAGCGCAAGCATCAGTGTCCAACGCAAGTATGTTTTAGAAAGTATGCGGACCGCCTCAATGGCTGCCATAATTATAACCGGCAGAAATTCAATGCTATATTGAAAAAAGGGACTCCATTTATTGGGGTCATCGCTGAACATTTTCTGTCCAAAAATAGGAATCAGCATCAGTAAGAAGGCTGGCCTTAACACGCAAAGCCAACCGCCCGCAGCCAGAAAAAGCCACCAGGTGGATGCCTTCAGGCCGTCGCGGTACGTAGAAACGCCGGGCAAGTGATTTTCAAACAATAGGCGCAGGGCATCGAAAGGATGCCTAAGGATAAAGGTCAAGGCCGAACCCATATCGGGACCCAAAGCTGTATATTTAAAGTGTAGATATTCCAATTGACCATTGGCAAAAGCTGGCATCAACACCTTCATAATCAACATAAAACAAACTCCGGCGCTGAGCGACAAGAGCAGGGCCCGATTGCGAAGCTGCGCCTGTTTAACGTGATGTAGCGCCAAACCAAGTCCTACAAACATCAGCCAAAGGGCCATATTTTCTTTGGAAAAAACAATGGCAAGTCCAATCAGGAAAAAAGCCAAAAATTGACGGCGGTAAAAGCATAGAAACAGCCATGGCACGAGCATAGCGGCAACCACATTGGTGTGGAAATCGAAGGAAAGAGCGCTGAAAATTCCGAAGAAAGAATAGAAACTGATAAGGCCGAGTAGAGCCAGTTGAGGTTGGTTGGGAAGGCGTTCTTTGAACAAAAGCCAGACGGCTCGACCTCCGAGTAAAATAGCGAACCATTGTACCACGAGCAGTGTATAATGCCCGAAAATCCAATATAGGGGCGAAAACAGGGCCAATACCGGTTCGAAGTGGTTGGCCAGCACATTGATTTTGCCTTGAAGCTCTTCCATTATGGAATTTAGATTCCAGCGGCCATGTGCATAATCCCAAATGGCTTGGTTTTTAATTCCCAGGTCGTACGCGAAGGTGCGGAGTAAATGGTGGTTTACAAAAGAAATGGCGGCATACCAGCCGGCAAAAAAAAGGCCAATTCCCAGCGCAATACGTTCAGAAATTGTGGAGGGCAAATGCGTTCGGAAAAAACGAAAAAGCCGCACTTAAAAGGTCATTTCGGGAACTTCGTCTGGCACGAAAAGGCGGCCTTCTGTTGAGGCCACAATGGTTTCCACTGAGATTCCGGGGGCTCGTTCCAGAAGAACAAAGCCTCGGTGATCGATATCAAAAACGCCCAAATCAGAAACCACCTTTTTAACGCAACCTAAACCGGTAATGGGCAAGGTACATGAAGAAAGCAACTTTGATTTACCGTCGCGGCTGCAGTGCTGCATGGCAACGATGATGTTTTTTGCTGAAGCCACTAAATCCATGGCGCCCCCCATTCCTTTGACCATTTTTCCGGGGATTTTCCAGTTGGCAATATCTCCGTTATCGGCCACTTCCATTGCTCCAAGAACGGTCAGATCTACCTTACCGGCACGGATCATTCCAAAGCTCATGGCTGAATCAAAAAAAACTGACCCGGGTATGGTTGTAATGGTTTGTTTACCCGCGTTGATTAAATCGGGGTCTTCTTCTCCATCAAAAGGAAAAGGCCCCATACCCAGCAATCCATTTTCAGATTGAAGAACGATGGTCATTTCTTCAGGAACGTAATTGGCTACCAGAGTAGGGATTCCGATGCCCAGATTAACATACATCCCATTGCGCAGTTCGCGCGCAATGCGTTGAGCAATTTGTTCTTTGTTTAGCATGTTTAATTCCTATCTGGGTTTAACGGTGCGTTGTTCAATGCGTTTTTCATAGTCTTTCCCCTGAAAAATCCGGTGCACGTAAATACCTGGCGTATGAATGGCATCGGGGTCGAGTTCTCCGGCCGGAACCAATTCTTCAACCTCAGCGATGGTTGTTTTCCCGGCCATGGCCATTAGGGGATTGAAATTTCGAGCTGTTGCCCGGAAAATCAAATTCCCTTGGGTATCGCCTTTCCAAGCTTTAACCAGAGCGAAATCGGCCTCAAAAGCCATCTCCATCAGGTAGGTTTTCCCATTAAATACACGCGTTTCTTTGCCTTCTGCCACTTCTGTTCCCACTCCTGCGGGCGTAAAAACAGCGGGCATTCCATAGCCGGCAGCCATGCATCGGGTTGCTAAAGTGCCCTGAGGAATTAATTCCACCTCAAGTTCACCTGAAAGCAATTGCCGTTCGAATTCAGCATTTTCTCCCACATACGAAGAAATCATTTTTTTTACCTGCCGTTGTTGCAGCATCAATCCAATGCCAAAATCATCTACCCCGGCATTGTTTGAAATGCAGGTTAGATTTTTCACATTTTTCTGGACCAAAGCCGCGATTAAATTTTCAGGAATGCCGCAGAGGCCAAAGCCGCCGAGCATCAAAGTCATTCCATCTTGAACATCGGAAATCGCCGCATGGGCATTGGCTACAACTTTATTCATAATCAATCAAAATCGATTTCAGTATTTCCTTCGCGCATTTCCTGGAGTTGGTCTTGAATTTCTTCAGAGCAATCAAAATTCCAATCGGCAAAAGATTCGGGGCGTTTAAAATCGCCCCGATTTATAAGGATGGAGCGGTCATCGTACACTTTTCGCATATACAAGGCCCATACGGGCAGAGCCATATTTGCACCCTGACCGAGTGCAGTGCTGGCAAAATGGACAGAGCGGTCTTCGGCCCCCGTCCAAACACCCGTTACCAAATCGGGAGTTCCGGCAATAAACCAGCCATCGGAGTTGTTCTGTGTAGTTCCTGTTTTACCGGCAATGGGTTCGGTGAATTTGTAGCGATATCGAAGGCGCTGAGCTGTTCCTTGAAGCACTACACCTCTCAATAATTGTACCGTTAAAAAGGCCGTTTCTGCGCTGAGGGCTTCCCTTCGTTCTGGACTAAAAACAGCCAACGTATTCCCGTTTTTATCTTCAATTCGCGTCAACATAAAAGGTTTACAATATACCCCATCATTGAAAAACGTACTAAAGGCTCCGACCATTTCAAACACTGAAATATCAGCAGTACCAAGGCAAATGGAGGGGGAATTTGGAATTGGTGCCGTAATTCCAAGTTTTCTAGCCAAATCAATGGTGGCCTGCGGGCCATACTCCTTCATTAACATAGCAGAAACATAATTCACCGAATTGGCTAGGGCCTCCCGTAGCGTAATCATTCGGTTCACCTTGTAGTCGCCGCTGTTGTCGGGGCACCACGGGCGACTCAAACCCTCTTCAATGCAAACTCGGGTATTGGGAACCAAATCGCAGGGCGAACGCCGTTCTTCCATAGCCAAAGCATAGACCAGCGGCTTAAAGGTAGAACCAACCTGCCTGCCTCCTGCGGGGACAATGCTTTTACCATCTTCACTTTCCGAACCGGCGCGGACGTGATCGTACTTAAAATGTTGAATATCGATTCCCCCAACCCAGGCTTTTACATGGCCCGTGTGCGGATCCATGCTCATCATTCCATTCTGCAAAAAATACTTGTAGTAAATCACTGAATCGCGGGGTGTCATAACCGTATCAATTGGGCCATCCCAACTGAATACAGTCATTTCGACAGGCGTATTAAAGGCTCTAGATATTTCAGCTTCTGAAGCCCCTTCCTCTTTCATGGCCCGATATCTGTCGCTTCGTTTAATTCCCTGAAGAACAATGGAATTTACTTGTTCGTCAGATAAGCGAGCGGAGAAGGGCGCATTTTTTCGTCCTTTTTTATGCCGGAAAAAATCCCTTTGAAGTTCGGAGAGATGTTGTTTTACCGCCTGTTCCGCATACCGCTGCATACGGCTATCAATAGTGGTGTACACCCTTAACCCATCCCGATACAAATTATAGGGTTTCCCGGTGGCTGGATTAATGTGATTCGAGCACCATACATTTAAATCTTTTTTCAATTCATTTAAAAAATACCCAGCCAGCTCACCTTGACCATAAACGGATTTTCTGACCCGTTCTTTTAGCTGGGTCAAATCGGCTACCACAGGCAGTTTCGACAGAGAATCGGCTTTTTCGGGTGAAAGGGCCTTATTTTTAACCATTTGCCCGAAGACTACATTTCGGCGCTTTTGATTGGCCTCAGGTTTCCTAACGGGGTCATAATTCCCAGGAGCCTTAAGCATTCCCACCAAAGCAGCAGCTTCTTCGATACTCAAATCATGTACATGCTTATCAAAGTAAATCTTGGCGGCAGATTGAATTCCGAATGCCTGACGGCCAAAGTCCGCACGGTTTAAATACAAGGTTAAAATTTCTTGCTTGGTATAACTGCGTTCCAACTTTAAAGCAATCACCCATTCTTTAAACTTTTGCAAAACCCTTTTAATCTTTCCTCCGCGCTCGTTATGAAATAAAAGCTTTGCCAACTGTTGAGTAATGGTGGAACCGCCCCCTTTGGATTGGCCGGTGGCAATCCCTTTAACCACACGCGCAAGAGCCTCCGCATCAATTCCGGAATGCTCATAAAACCGTTCATCTTCGGTGGAAATCAATGCGGATATTAAATGCGGAGGAAAATCCTTAAAATCTACATTGGTTCTGTTTTCAATGTAATATTTGCCCAACACTTCTCCGTCGGAGGAATAAATCACGCTGGCCAAATTAAACCGGGGATCTTCCAACTCATCAAACCCAGGGAGCGCTCCAAACAGTCCCACCGAAGCCAAACCCAAAATCAAAAAAAACGCTAGGATTGGACTCAACACAAGCCACCAAACCCATTTTATGGGCACGAATCCGAATTTGGGCAACTTACTTTTCATTCCGTACAGAGTTTTGAAGACGCAATCCGGCATCCATCACCAGCGGAAGAATTCCATCGGGTGTTCGCATTCGGTGTTCTAGCCGGAATCGATACTCACCCTTTTCAGGGAATTTAACCTGGCTTCTATATTTGAATTCAACATCGCATAAATCACCCATGCATGAACCTAGGGGCTTTCCCCCGGCGTCAAATAAGAACAGGGTTAGCGTATCTGTAATTTGCTTATTACTTGGAAAGGTGGTGTGCATGAAAAGATATAAATTTTGGAAAGGATATTGCGGCGCATGCCGAAACATCACCTGAACATCAAATACCTGACTGGTATCGTCAATGTTCACCAAAAACTCAGGCTGATTGCTTTGAGGCCAGCCCGATTCAGGCAATTTACTGAACTCCGAAAAATAGGTTCCCGAATCGCAGGAACACAATAAAAAAAGCAGAATAAGCCCGATGAAAGACCTAATTTTCCATTCCATTTTGAGCAGATTTTTGAGGACGTTGAGGTCGGCGGCGGCCCGATTTTCTACCTGGTTTGCGCTTGTTCTTTTTGGAATCAAATCGGTCCAGGGCATCCTGCTCAATTACATTCGAGAAGGTTGGCAAGGCTGCATCGTCTTTGACCTGAACCAGAACCAGGTCTTCCAAATTCTCAGGCATTTCGCCCTTCTTATTCATTTCAATTATTTCAATGACCCTGGAAAGCGGCAAAGGCAAAAACACATCCGGACGTTCTGAATAGGAATAATAAATCACCTTCCTGAAGATATCTGTTTTCTGGTGAAACGCATTTCCTTGTTTGGTTTTCAGTTTGATGCTGTTGGAGGGAAATCCCTTCAACGCATCCATATAACTATCCAACTCGTAATTCAAGCAGCACTTTAATTTTCCACACTGCCCAGCCAACTTTTGGGGGTTTATAGACAGCTGCTGGTACCGAGCGGCGGCAGTGCTTACCGTCCTGAAATCGCGAAGCCAGGAGGAACAGCACAACTCACGTCCACACACACCTAAGCCACCCAACCTGGCGGCCTCTTGCCGCAAACCTATTTGACGCATTTCTATTTTCACCCGTAAATCTCGGGCCAAAATTTTAATCAGTTCCCGAAAATCAATGCGGTCATCAGCGGTATAATAAAAGGTGGCTTTACTTCCATCTCCTTGGCATTCCACATCTGAAATTTTCATTTTCAACTTCAATCCTGCTGCCACTTCTCTGGCCTGAAGCCGATACTGATCCTCTTTATCCATGGCTTCTTTCCAGCGATCTACATCGGCCGGACTGGCTTTCCTAAATACCTTTTTAAGGCCATCCTCTGATTGCTTTAGGCGCTGCAATTGCATTTTGACCAATGGGCCGCTCAATGACACAACCCCAATATCGTGACCTGGTGATGCTTCAACAGCCACGGCATCTCCCTGCACCAATTGAAGCCCATCTGAATTCAAGTAAAATTCCTTTCGGGTATGCTTAAAACGAACCTCTACAACAGCCGTAGAATCACCCGCCAGGTGTTCCATGTTCGACAACCAATCAAAAACATTAAGCTTATGACAACCACCTGTGCTGCAGGCTCCATTGTTCCTGCACCCCTTGGGCAATTGCCCTTTTTCCTGCGTACCACAACTCGAACATCCCATGGTTTTTAATTCAAATTCAAATTTAGTGTTTTCCAAGCTTAAAGGAACGATAAATATCAATGGTGACCCCCATAAATTCTGTTTTTTGATGTGCATTACCAGAAATGCCCTTCAATCCATTTTCCAAGGCTTCCATTATAGATTCAGCCACTGCCGGGTTTACGCTGCCTGAAAATTTCTCCAACCAACTGCGCTCCATTTCGGTAATCCGCGATAAACTGTTGGAACTGCGAAACACCAAGGCCTCTCGAATTAGGTATAAACCATATTGGAAAAATCCCATTTGCTGAGTCCTTCCCCATTTTTGAAAGGTCTCGGCCAATTCTACAGATTCATGAAAGGCCGCCATGTAGGCCCCACGCATCCAGTCCCTGAAAAAAGGGAAAAATACCGCCAATTGCTCTTGGGCATTCCCCAAACTTAGGGCTTGATCTACATCTCCATCTGCCATATTCACCAACTCCCGAACCTGTTCCAACTCCAGTCCGGCTTTATTCCCCAAATAATCGGCCAAATCAAAATCCTTGACTTTAGGGAAGGCAATGGTTTGAAGCCTTGACAACAAGGTGGGCATCAATTTCCCCTCTTCCTCGCTGACCAATAAAAATACCGTATTCGGCGGGGGCTCTTCAATCGATTTCAACAGGCGATTGGCCATTCCATGGGTAATCATTTCCGGATACCAAAGCAGCATAAACTGCAATTTCCCTTCATAGGGTTTTTGACTCATTTCTGTTAAAATGGCCTTGGTTGTAGCGGAATTAATGGTGGGTCGTTTGGTATCGGCGGAACTAAATTCCTGCCAACCCCCTACCGAACTGTAGGGCGATTTCAAAACAAATTCACGAAAGTCTTCCAAGTAATTTTTCGCAATATCCTTGTCGTCTTTTGCCGCAAATGGAAAAGCAAAATGAAGGTCAGGATGACTCAATTTTGCCACTTTTCGGCAAGCAGCACAATGCCCACAGGAATCGAGTTCTGAGGGTTCTTCGCACAACAAATATTGAATGTAGGCCAAGGCCATTGGCAACGTGCCATGCCCATGCTTACCTGAAAACAGCTGGGCATGGGGAATTCGCCCTTGTTTTGCAGAACGAATCAAGAGCTGCTTAATGTGAGACTGACCTGCTACATCCGAAAATTGCATGCACAAAGGTAAGGGATTCGGGGAATGTTTGGGGCGCCTTTACGGGTCTTCACCTGTACCTCAGTTGTAGCGCTTAAGCCCGGTAAACCGGTGCGTGGGGCTTCCTCCGGTCGCCTCCGCCCGGTACCGGTCTAAAGCGCTACTGCCTTCGGTGCCGGTTCAGCCCCGGGCGCAATGCCTATACATCTTCCAATGTTTTGCCTTGAGAATCAAGGATTCGGTATTCCAACATACCTAATGTAGTTCTAGCTTCTAACCGATGCCGACGTCCATACTTGCTTTTCCAGGTTTTCCAGATGGAAGTAAATAAGCCTTTTTTCAAATAGGCTTCAACATAGGGGTGCACCAAAAGGGTATATGCCTGGGTTGAGTTGGTTTCAACTTTTCGAGCAAACGCAGTCGAAATCTCATCGGTCAAATTCACACTGGCTGTCACTTTTCCTGTCCCTTGACAGGAAGGACAAGCCTCGGCAGTTTCAATGTTGATCTGAGGCCGTACACGCTCACGCGTAATTTGAATCAATCCAATTTTGGACGGAGGCAATATATTGTGTTTGGCCTTATCGTCTTTCATGGCATCACGCATGCGTTGAAACAGCAATTTTCTGTTTTCTGCCTTGTACAAATCAATAAAGTCAACCACAATTATGCCCCCCATATCCCTCAATCTGAGTTGACGGGCAATTTCGTCGGCGGCCTCTAAATTTACCGCCAACGCTGTTTCTTCCTGAGAACTTCCAGACCGCACAGAGTTACCAGAGTTCACATCGATAACATGCAAGGCCTCTGTATGCTCAATGATTAGGTAGGCTCCAGATTTCATTGGAACGTTACGTCCAAATAAGGTGCGAATCTGTCGGTTGATGCCGTAATGCTCAAAAATGGGCAATCTACCTTTGAAAAAGCGTACGGTTTTCTCCCGATCTGGGAAATTGGTCCGCATGTAGTCCCTAATTTGGTTTACATACGATTCATCGTTCACCACGATTGAATCGAACGTAAAGTTCTTGTTCTCCAGATCCCGGAGTAAAGTGGTGGCTCTACTTAATTCTCCCAAGACTTTTTCCGGGGTTTTACCGCTTTTAATTTTTTCAAATGCGGCATCCCAGCGGGCCATCAAATCCTTCAAATCTTTTTCCAAATCTTCTGCCGATTGATTTTCAGCAGCAGTTCGAATAATAAGTCCAAAGTTAGCGGGCTGTAGAGCCTGCATCAGATTTTTCAGCCGATCGCGCTCGGTGGCTTCTCGAATTTTGCTGGAAATTGAAATTTTATCGGCAAAGGGGACCAACACCATGTACCGGCCGGGCAGGGACAATTCACAGCTAAGGCGAGGGCCTTTTTGCGAAATTGGTTCTTTGATGACCTTTACAAGAATGGTTTGTCCGGCTTTTAGGACATCTCCAATTTTCCCCTCTTTCCGTATAGGAGGTACAAACTTAAAGTACCTTAAACTTGCGGTTTTTAAGCGCCCGCTCACGGTTTCTTTTACAAACTTATTCAGCGACTGTATTTCAGGGCCTAAATCCAGATAATGAAGAAAGGCATCTTTCTCGTAACCTAAATCGACAAATGCAGCATTTAAATTGGGCTGAATTCGGCTCACCCGAGCCAAATAATAGTCTCCAACATTAAATGCATAGTCGCTCTTTTCTTTCGTAAGTTCGGTTAACTCACGACTTCTAAGCAGAGCAATTGAAACTTCTTCGGGCGCAACGTTTATAATTAAATCGTTGCTCATGACATTATATTTAGTATGCCGAATTCATACAAATTCGGCGCAACCCGAATTATTTTTTCTTCTTGTGTCGGTTCTTTCTAAGACGTTTTTTACGCTTGTGCGTATTCATCTTATGTCTTTTGCGTTTTTTTCCACTAGGCATGATTCCTATGTTTATTTGTTAGTAGTTAATGTTTCTGTAAGCCAGGCATCAAAACTGCTTTTCGCCATTCCGGAAGGCAAACGCTCCCGATAACGGCCAAAATAAAGTTTGGCACTGTCTTGATTTCCAGCCTTTAAAAATGCATCTCCCAATAGAAAATACACTTCCGTTCGACCACTATCGATGGTTAAAACTGTTTTAAACCGTTCAATAGCTTTTGGAAACTGGGACGAAAGTACGGAAAATTGCCCTAAACGTAAAATGGTTTCAACATCGTTTGGGTATTCTTCCAAAATTTCTGTCAGCATTCCTATGCCTTCCATAGGAGCTCCGGCCCCTTCAACGATAGCCGTACCAAGGCCTCTCCGAGCCTCCAACAACTTAGGCGAACGGCTCAGCACCTCTCGGAAAAGTCCTGCAGCCTCAACTGCAGCCCAACTTTTATCCTCTTCAGTCATCACCGACACCACGGTTAAAAACCGCTGAGCTGCATCCAAAAGATCCGCTTCTTCACCCGATTCCTCCGCCTTTTTTTTAGCAAAAATGGCAGCCACTGCAGGATTTATTTGCCCCCAAAATCGAATCAAGGTATCGCTAAACAGAGAACGATCTTGACCTTTAGATTGACGCCACTGCAGTTCCAGCCGCTGAGCTTCAACTTGCTGCTCCGGATTTAATCCCGACTTCACTTCTTCAATTTGAGCTTCCAAATCCTTAGCAATTTCTTCTGTCTGAACTGCCTGCAAATACCCTTCGGGGTGCTTGGAAGGCAAGAACCAAATACCAAGGCCTATGAATAAGAAAAGCAGTGCAATAAGCACTGCTTTCTGTCGTTCAGGAAGTCTCGAAATCATGAAACTTATTTCAAACTCTTTTTCACCTGTCCTTGAAACGATTTGGCGGGTTTAAAGGCGGGAATATTATGTGCTGGAATAACGATGGTCGCATTTTTAGAAATGTTGCGGCCCTTCTTCTCAGCACGCTTCTTAATAATGAAGCTGCCAAATCCACGCAAATAAACAGGGTCGCCTGCTATCAAAGAATCCTTAACCGATTTCATAAAGGCCTCCACCGTTACTTGAACGGCCGCTTTTTCTACACCGGTACTCTCTGAGATCTGATTCACAATTTCAGCTTTGGTCATGTTGTTATGTATTGGTTAGAGATAATAACTTTGACAAAGTTAATCAGATTTCTATCCTTCAAAGTTTTAGATGCACTAAATCGCGGTTGTTTCTGCATAAAAGTTCTTAAAAAAATGGAAATTCATCAGAAATTAAAGTTCTGGTATCAATCTGCAGGCCGAGATTTACCCTGGAGGCATACCTCCGACCCCTATTTTATTTGGCTGTCAGAGGTGATTCTTCAGCAAACCAGAGTCGATCAAGGCCTACCCTATTATTACGCCTTTACTCAGCAATATCCAACCGTCCATGACTTAGCAAATGCCCATGAGGATGAGGTTTTTCGCCTGTGGCAAGGCCTTGGATATTACTCTCGAGCAAAATCTCTACTCAAAACAGCGAAAGAAGTGCAGCACCGCTACAATGGGAACTTCCCTGCCTCATACCAAGAATTGTTGGCCTTGCCGGGAATCGGCCCATATACCGCAGCCGCCATTGCATCGTTTGCCTTTAACCTACCCCATCCGGTTGTGGACGGAAATGTTAAACGAGTCGTTTCCCGCTGCCTCCAAATTCAAGAGCCAATTGAATCAAAAGTTGCTCTAAATGAAATTCAAATTTGGTTAGATGCCTGCATGCAACCTTCTGAGCCGGCAATTTTTAACCAGGCGATTATGGAGTTAGGTGCCCTAATTTGTTTGCCAAAATCTCCTTCATGCTCTGTTTGCCCCATACAAGCCCATTGTTTAGCTACTCAATCCGGACGACCCACCGATTTTCCAATTAAAAAAAGTAAACCGGCAAAACGCATTCTACATCTCTCATTCGCATGGGCTTGGAAAAATGGCAAGTTTGCCATCCAAAAAAGAGGCAATGAAGGAATCTGGGCGAATTTATGGGAACTCCCATCCATCGAAACTCCCGAACCATCTGATATACAAATATTTGAACCCATTTTTCCTGGATTAAGCTTAAGCGCTTACCGGACCTTTGAACTTCCTGTGCACCTGCTATCCCACCGGGAAATTCGGGCAAGGGTATTCCTGTTTAAAACTGAATCCGATGCTCTACACCAAGTGGAATGGATTTCACCTGAAATGAGAGATTCCTATGGTTTCCCTCGGATTCTGACGCGTTTCTTTGAACAAAACGAAGAGGCGTTTAGGGCGCAACTGAACCTTGACTTTTCAAAACCCGATACCGAATTCTAGCCGTTTGGTTGTGTAAACTTCCCGAATGCTCCAAGAGCAAAGTTCGGTACGCCTCCATTGCCTTGTCCACTTGCTTCAGTTGGTTTTCATACATGCGTGCCATTGCCAACAATGCGTCATCCACCAAAAGGCTTTCAGGATCATTTTTTATTAAAATCTTAAGTACTTCTATTGCCCCCTCAATCTGACCTTGCCGTTCTAAAATTTGATACCTAATCCATCTAGATGCAGTTAGAATAGGGCCAAATTTCAGCGTGGTTTCCAAAGAATCCAAGATGGATACCGCTCGATCCATATTTCGCGAATAAAAAGCACAATCGGCTCTGGCATACGTCGCCAATGCCGCCACATTTGAATCTTCTGCCAATAAATCATTCATGAGCAAAGACAAGCCCAAAGCATCATTGGCAATGTGCTTGGTTGTACTGGCTTTTAAAACCTTAGCCTGAGTTTGAGCCCATGGGAATTCAGCTCTAAAAAAAGACAGCCGCGTATTGCCCCATTTGGCTTCGTGTCCTTCCGGTGTATTTGGTAAGGCCTTTTCCACCTGACCATACAAAAGACTTGGTTCCCACAAATCACCTGTTGCAATAAGGATATCGGCCAATGCGATTTTGGCTCGTGCCTCCTCAATACTTCCCGCCCTAAATTCATTCATTGCTGTATTAAGGAGAGCTATAGCTTCTTCCTGCTTATTTAAGTCAAACGCCAACAGCCTGGCGTAACGGACCTTGAGTTGTGCCGAATTGGGACCGGAAGGCAACACCCTTAAGGTGGCTTGATATGCCTGACTCAGTTGAAGCAATTGTTCCCCACTTAATCGGCCGTCCCAGCGCAGCCAATCTTCCATGTTTTGAACTTCTGCTGTTCGGGCTTCAATATAGTAAGGACTTTGTTCACCTAGACTCGCCACGAATGAAAAGCATGAATTGGCCGCCTGATATGCCTGTTGCTCTTGGCATATCATTCCAAGATCAAGTACAACACGGCCCTCTGAGCCGCTGCGTTGGTCTATGGCCTTGGCATGAATGAGGGCCTGAGAAAAATTAGTTTCATGAATAAATACCCACATCAGGAGAGAAGCCAACTCCATTTCATCCGGATTCTTTTGCAATTCAGCAACAAAAGCCTGTTTAATTGCCATATTGACAGGAGCATCCGCCTCTTCTGACAGTAAATTAACCAAACGGGTCTTAACCCCCTCATAATAAGAAACAGAGACCTTAAGAAGTTGAATAAGTTGATTTGCCGCCTTTTCCGGCTGATTATCAGAAACATAAAAATCAACCAACTTGTACAGAGCCAGTGGGTTGATCCCATTCCGCTTTTGCCAATCTTCAACCACTTGAATGGCCAATGTTCCATGGGCTTTAAGGGATAGAAGGTTGGCGAGTTCCTCTACCAACCGAAAATCGCTAGGCATGTTTCGATTCCACTGTTTCATGGCCTTTTCCCCCAGTTTGGGCTGTCCAAACCTCAAATGGAAGTCTATGTATGCACTCAATACCTCAGGAATTTCAGGATACTTCTTATGGTGCTTTTCCAATAGCGCCTCTGCCTCTTTAATCTTTTCTAATGCGATATATATTTGAACCAAGATTGTGAAATACGAATGCCTGTCGGGTCTTTGTTGGTAAAACCGTTCAAAAAAGGTTTGGGCCTTTTCCAATTCTCCCTGCTCTAAATAAACCTGAGCCACTTGGACCTCTTGATCGGTTTGGGCTGCAAGGGGCGATGCTGTTAAAACGAATAAGGTTAATCCAAGGGAAAATACAATTCCGGCTTTATGAGCCGACTGAAAACCAATGGAGGTAAACCATCCGATGTGCCGCAATAAACGAGGTTCAATTTTCATACATTGGAAACGCGGACCGGATTCGATTATTTTAAGACATCAAAACCCGTATACGGGCGAAGAACTGCTGGAACCCGCACGCCCTCTTCCACTTGGTGGTGCTCTAAAATAGCAGCCAAAATCCTAGGCAGGGCAAGAGAGCTCCCGTTTAGGGTATGTGCCAACTGAGGTTTGCCCTCCGATCCCCGGAAGCGCAACATCAGTCGATTGGCTTGAAATGTTTCAAAGTTTGAAACACTACTCACCTCCAACCAACGTTGCTGAGCCCCTGAGTACACTTCAAAATCATAGGTTAATGCAGAAGCGAAACCCATATCTCCACCACACAACTTTAGTAATCGATATGGCAATTCCAGCGATTTTATCAAGTCTTCTACATGCAAAACCATGCCCTCCAATGCATCATATGAGTCTTTCGGATGACAAATTTGGACTATTTCTACTTTGTCAAACTGGTGCAAGCGATTCAAACCGCGAACATCCTTACCATACGAACCTGCTTCACGTCGAAAACATGGAGAATAAGCGGTGCATTTTACGGGCAGCGCAGATTCATCAAGGATGGTATCTCTAAATAAATTAGTGACAGGTACTTCAGCCGTTGGAATCAAATAAAAACCATCTTCAGGCACATGGTACATTTGCCCTTCCTTATCTGGCAACTGCCCCGTTCCAAATCCAGAATCTTCATTCACCATGAATGGCACTTGCACCTCAGTGTAGCCCCTTTTTGTATTAAAATCAAGAAAGTATTGGATTAAAGCTCTTTGCAGGCGAGCAGCTCCCGCCCAATACACTGGAAAGCCAGCGCCGGTCACTTTCACTCCGGCTTCAAAATCAATCCATTTCTTTTTTGCCACCAAATCCCAATGGGGTTCAGCCTTTTCCCAAATGGACCGAGCTGCCTCATGCACTCGAACAACTTCATTCGAACTGGCATCCAGTCCAGCGGGAACAGAGGCATGAGGGGCATTCGGAATACCCAATAAGCAAGAGCGTATTTCAGCCTCCAAACTTTCGGCTTGCTTAGCAAGGGCGGGGATTTCCCCTTTAAGACTTGCTGTTTTTTGTTTTGCAGCTTCAGCTTGGTCTTGATTCCCTTCGCGAATAAACTCCCCAATTTGTTTTGACAGGGAATTCAACTCTGCTTGTTGAAGTTCTTTTTTTTGAAGAACCTCACGATGTTGCCGGTCCAATTGCAAAACATGGTTAACTAGGCCTTCAGCATCCAGTCCACGCTTTTTCAATCGAAGAATCCAAGCTTCGGGGTTTTCCCGTAAATCTGCTAAACGTAGCATAAAGCAATTTTTTTATAAAAATAGTGAAGCCAACTCAATCTAAGCTGAAACAAAAACAGCTTCCTAAGGGAAGCTGTTAATAAAAACGATATACCTTCCGACTTATTCGTTGGGAATAACAGAAACATACGATTTGTTATCACGGCGTTTACGGAAAGAAACCGTTCCGTCCACCAAGGCGAAAAGGGTGTGGTCTTTTCCAAGACCGACATTTAAACCTGCATGATGACGTGTTCCGCGCTGGCGAACTAAAATGTTTCCTGCTACGGCAGACTGACCGCCAAAAATTTTAACGCCCAATCGCTTGCTTTCTGATTCACGTCCGTTTTTTGAACTACCTACACCTTTTTTATGTGCCATGATGAATAGATTTGGATTAGATACGAATTCCGGCCACTTTAACTTTGGTAAAGGCCTGCCGGTGGCCATTCATTTTTTGATACCCTTTGCGACGCTTCTTTTTAAACACAAGCACCTTATCTCCTTTAACATGAGAAAGAACTTGTAGGCTGACAGCAGCACCTTCAATGGTAGGAGCACCAACTTGAACAGAGCCGTTTTTATCAATCAATAAAACATCGTTCACTTCAACTGTTGAACCTTCTTCGGCCGCTAGTCGATGAACGAAGATTTCTTGATTCTCTTCAACTTTAAACTGTTGACCAGCTATTTTCACAATCGCATACATACGCTTAGAGATATAAGGGGATGCAAAGGTATCGTTTTAAATTTTTAATTCCAAACAAAAGCGATGTCTAATTCAAGTTTGCTGTAATTTCAAAATCAACTCTGGAATTTAAACTCATGTACAATGCCTTAAGATCGGGCGACTGCACCAAATCGATTAAGCCATCCGGATACAACGGCTTCTTTGTTCCGCCTGCAGCGATCTTAAGTCGTTTGGAATTGATTCGGCGTAGGGAAATATATTTCAAAATTGCATTGGCACGTACACGATCTTGTTTTATCAAGTCCGAGGGGTCTGAGCTTGCAAAGTGAACAGAAACAGAAAGTTCAATACTCGGATTCAACCGTAAAAAATCGGCTAGGGAATCTAAAGCCGGAACCGACTCGGTCGAAAAACCATTCCCATTTTCATTAAACGGCAGATTCCTTAAGCGATACACCAACCCTTTACTCATTAAGACCCCTGAAAGATTCCAAGACCCGGAAGCAAGCTCGTTGGAAATAGAATCAATTTGTTCCATTGGTGTCAGCGCAGACTGACTCTTCACCATGCCAGCAAAGCAAAATGGAAAACAGAAAATAAGAAAAGCAATCCGGCACATAATTTAAAAAGGACCAGTGAGCTGTACTGGATTCGAACCAGTGACCTCTACCCTGTCAAGGTAGCGCTCTAAACCAACTGAGCTAACAGCCCTTGTGTTAAATTAGTATTTTGGGCTATCGAAGGTACCTAAAAAATTGGAAAAGGTACTAATCAGGTGCACCGAGTTTGATTCTCAATTTCAAATTGAGCATTCCTAATACCCGAAAACCTTGACGATATCATCCTATTTCAAGCATTAGTTTATTAAAATCAAAGTAGGCCAATGTTAAAGGCATCAATACGTTTGCAGATTAAACCCAAAGAACGTAAATTTAACCCAAAATTTAGTTGCAGAATGTGGTTTAATATCCACATGTTTTTGACTTTTAACCACCAAACTATGATTAAACGGATTCTCTTTGCTACCGTTTCACTCCTATTTTTTATTGAATCTAAGGCTCAATTAAACCAAGATTGCCCGAACGCAAATTTTGCCATGGGTGATTTCACAAACTGGGGTGGATATACTGGAACATGCTGCCCCATCAATTTGCCAAACGTTGGAATTGTTCCTGGTCGTCATACCATTATGAATCCAGGTACAGACCCAATCGTTCCTGCTCTACAGACTGTGCCGACTGGCTTTACCCGATCTGCCCGTCTAGGTAACTCCAGCACGGGAGCTCAGGCAGAAGCATTGGAATACTCCCTTAATGTAACGATCCAAAACTCACTTTTCATTTATGAATTTGCGGTTGTCATGGAAGATCCCGGGCACTCTGCTACTCAACAGCCAAGGTTTGAACTACAAGTTATAGATCCTTTTGGCCAAGTTATTCCTTGCACCTATTACCAGGTGGCAGCCGGCAACGGGATTCCAGGCTTTCAATCCTTTTCAGGAGGGGTTTGGAGAAACTGGGCTCGAGTTGGTGTTAGCTTAGCAAATTATGTTGGTCAAACCGTAACCATCCAAGCAAAAACAGGGGATTGCTCGTTGGGAGGGCATTATGGATATGGATATCTGGTTGCCGATTGTGCGCCGTTGCAAATCGACATCCGCTATTGTCAAGGTGATACCAATGCTGTATTGGTGGCTCCCCCAGGATTTTCATCCTATCAATGGAGCAATGGCGTTACGGGCCCCACTGTTGTAGTTACAAACCCTCAACAAGGGCAAAGTCTTAACTGTGTAATTACTTCTGCCTCAGGTTGCACCGCCACCTTGACAGCTGTGGTAAACCCCATTACTGCTTTTGCAGGTTTTGACAATGTATTTTTGTGCGAAGACAAATCGCTGATGAGCGACACTTCGTATGCTTTGAATGGACAAATCACCAAATGGGCTTGGGATTATGGAGATGGAAGTCCTGCATTTCAAGATAGTGCACAAAATCCAACACACTTATTCCCCGGCCCCGGCACGTATAATGTGACTCAAATTGCAATTTCTAGCGCTGGCTGCCGCGACACCATCACCTTGCCTGTAACTGTTTTTCCTCGTCCTGAATCCAATCTGTCTCTTCCCGGGCCTTGTGGGCTAACTCAAACGTTTACAAGTCTAGCTACCATCGATAGTTTGGGCTCAAATGGAAACTGGGCAGGGAATACTATTATTTCTCACGCATGGAATTTTTTAGATACGACAGGGTTTCAAGTTGGAGCATCCGTCGATACAAACCCTCAATTCACATTTCCCCAACCTGGCTACTACGACATTCAATTGGTAGTAACCGATTCATTGGGGTGTACAGATACCATTACTCAACCCTATTTGACTGTAGGGACTCCCGTAGCGGATTTCACCTATTCGGAGTTTTGTGAAGGATTAGTTACACCCTTCGCCGACACCTCTTTTGCGGACGGTGATACCATTACATCCAGACTGTGGAATTTGGGAGATGGTACTTTGCTGAATGACACCCTGATTTTTGACCACATGTATGTGAATCCTGGCACGTACAATGCCCAATTAATTATCCTGACAGCAAACAACTGTCCAGACACAGTAATGTATCCGGTAACCGTATATCCAAATCCGGTTGCAAATTTTGCTGTTGATTCAGCATGTTCTGGCGATGCAACCAATTTTATCAACCTAAGTATGGTATTAAACCCTGATTCTGTTACAGGCAACGCTTGGGTTTTCAATACCGGAGTTGGAAGCAGCACCCAAACCAATCCTTCGCAAATTTTCCCGGGTTGGGGAGACTACACAGCAACCCTAGCGGTAATAACCAACAACGGTTGCGTTGATACGGTGACTCTTCCGGTGCGTGTTAATCCTCGCCCCGTTATTGATTTTTCTGCAGATCCTCTGCAGGGTTGTCAGCCTCTCACAGTTGATATGCTTAATAGCACGTATGTACCCGGACCCGATACAGTATCCGTTTGGAATTGGACTATGGGAGATGGTGGAACAACAACGGGTGTCTTACCAACTTACACCTACATGGGAGATGGAACATTCTCGGTGACCTTAACCGCCATTACTAACCGAGGTTGCGATACCACTGTAACCATTCCAAACTTAATCACGGTTCACCCCAAGCCCAATGCCAACTATGCTTGGGCCAATACCTCTGATTTCTGCTTCAAAGAAACTCTGTTTACCGACAACCTGTCAACAGTCAATGCCCCTTCTACGATAACCAATTACGATTGGTACATTAGTTCTCCCTCAAATATTCTGTACAACGATACCAACGAGAATTTCAATCATGTATTTCCAGAAGTCGGTTCGTACAGTGTGGTACTTTACATCGCGACAGAAAAAGGCTGTTTAGATACCACAACCGGGACCTTCAATGTGCTTGAACTTCCTGTAGCTGATTTTGATTCTGAACCCTATTGCTACTGGATCAATCAATTTACAGATCAAACCACCAAAGGAGAACAACCCTACAATTACCAATGGAACATTGATCAAACTCCCGGTGCGGATTATTTTGTACCTAATTTTGAACACTTTTATGCCGACAGCACCGAAGGGAATATCCCTGTAGTTCTAAGCATTACGGATGCATTCGGATGCCGGCACGATACAACCAAAGTAATTGAAATCAAAGGTGCCCCCGATGACTTCGACTTCCCTACAGTTTTGGTTCTTAACCCCGAAATTCAAGGAAACGACCAAGTCCAAATTGAAGATTTGTCCGTTGAATTCAATATTTGTGTCGATTACGAACTGTTTGTGTACAACCGCTGGGGGACTCTTGTCTTCAAAACCCAAAACACTACGGTTCAAGAAGGTGGAATTCCTGATGAAGATTGCATCGCTTGCTTTAGAGGTTTACACCAAGATGGAACAGAGTTGACTACTGGGGTTTACCATTTCATTTTGCGGAGTGAGAAAAGAGATATCACCAAACAAGGCTTCATCTCTATTTTCAAGCGGCAATAATTTCAAATTCCAAAGCCCAATTTGATTGCTCAAATTGGGTTAGTAGAACCATCTTGGCTTTGGCTTGTTGTTTACACATATGGAGTCATCTGCCGAAAAAAAAGTTGAGTTTGTAAATCCTATAGATCCGGATGCTGTTGCAGAAAATCCGGCCTTCTTACCCTATGCCCATACCGTTGGCGGTGCCGTAATTCGTCCGGAAGATAAAGGTAAGCTGCAAGGTCGGTCCATTACGGCCATGGAGCAGCAAACCCAACGGCAGATGAAACAACTGTACGAACAAATGGACCTACTGGCCAAACAAGCAAAAATGCTTCAAGCCAGAGTCGATGTTTCCTACAAAATCTACCAGGCCGGTTTATCGTTTGAGCCGGTAATTGGTCAAGTTTATTTTTTTTACCAACGTGACAATGGCAGCCATTTGGTATCTATGATTTCTCCCGAAGAATGGGGTCGCAGCCTGAGTAAGCCGGAGTGTTTGGCCAAAATTCAATTGCTGGGTGACCATACCTGGGAAGTGCTCGAATCGTATTCAGAGTCAATTTAATCCGAAAGAGCGAAATATCTTTCGGCCCTGCCAATTAAATTGATTCCCACTACCTACCTTTGATTTATGCAAAATCAACCAACAGATTCAGAAAATCAATTGAACATTGAGCTGCCAGAAGATGTGGCAGGAGGAATTTATGCCAATTTGGCTATCATTGCGCATTCTCCCAGCGAGTTTGTACTTGACTTCGTGAATGTAATGCCGGGTATGCCCAAAGGGAAAGTTCGTTCCAGAATAATTATGACCCCGGAGCACAGCAAACGATTGCTAATTGCACTCAGGGATAATATTGCCCGGTATGAACAATCCTTTGGTGAAATCAAGAATCCGAACGCCGAAGGAAATGAAGGTCCAAACTTTCCGTTTCCATTTGGAGGCCCACAAGGGATGGCCTAACATCCATGATTCCTGACTCAATATCTATGTTTCATAAGTGCCCGCTTCCCGATGAAAAGTGGGGAATGTGCGTATCTTTACCTCGTTAAAAAAAGAACATGAAATCCACAGCCTTAAAGGAAAAGCACCTGGACTTGGGTGCAAAAATGGTAGCCTTCGCCGGATATGAAATGCCCTTGCAGTACTCTGGACTCCTAGCAGAACACCATTCTGTGCGTCAAAAAGCGGGCATGTTTGATGTTTCCCATATGGGAGAATTTTTCATTTCTGGCCCTCAGGCTTTTGATCTTCTTCAATTTGCCACATCCAACGATGTCAGCAAATTGAGTCCGGGAAAAATTCAATATTCATGCCTGCCCAACGACCAAGGTGGGATTGTGGATGATTTACTGGTATATCAAATGGATGAAGATCGCTATATGTTGGTGGTTAATGCATCCAACATTGAAAAAGATTGGGATAGACTTAAGGCCTTAAATGAAGATTTCGGAGCCGAAATGGAAAACCGATCTGATTCAATTTCATTGCTTGCTGTTCAAGGACCAAAAGCCATAGAGGTATTGCAAGGACTCACCGAAACGGACCTGAGCCAAATTCCATACTATACGTTTAAAATTGGAAGTCTGGCGGGGATTTCAGATGTCATCATTTCCAATACAGGCTATACCGGTGCGGGCGGATTTGAATTGTACATTAGCAATGAAGATGCCACAACCCTTTGGGATGCCATTTTGGAAGCGGGCAGCAACGTTGGACTTATTCCTGCTGGACTTGGAGCCCGTGACACGCTTAGAATGGAAATGGGATTCTGCTTGTATGGGAACGATATTGACGACGGTACCAGTCCTTTGGAGGCTGGATTGGGCTGGATTACTAAATTGGATACCAATTTTGTGAATTCAGCGCATTTAAAAGAACAAAAAGCGGAAGGATTGCAGAAAAAATTGGTTGGCTTTTCAATGTTAGATCGGGGAATTCCAAGGCATGGTTACCCCATTCAAAATAGCTCAGGAGAACCCATTGGAGAAGTACGCAGCGGAACTCAAAGCCCAACATTGGAAAAGGCCATTGGCATGGGATATGTAACCCTAAACAATTCCAGTCCTGGAACTCGGATATGGATTGAGGTAAGAGGAAAAGCTCTTGAGGCTGAAGTCGTTAAATTACCATTTATTTAAACCGATACTTGGCTCCGAAAGTAAACATTTGCCTGAGTCCAGATTTATACCCTAGGTATGCGGACGGAGATGCAATCGTTGTCGTCGTAGATGTGTTTCGTGCTACAAGCGCTATTGCAACAGCCTTGTACCATGGTGTAAATGCCGTTCGACCGATTGCCGGTTTGGAAAAATTCGAATTGTTTCCTAAACATGAGCAACGGGTTTGGGCCGCAGAACGTGGAGGTCAGTGCGTGGATGGATTTGATTTGGGGAACTCACCACTAGATATGATTGCCAAATCAAGCTTCCTGAAAGGAAAAGAACTGGTATTGTCAACAACCAATGGCACCCAAGCCATAGAGGCAGCACGTAAGAACAGCGGCCTAATCACAGGAGCCTACGTGAATATTTCGGCTGTAGTTGATTTTTTAGTTCAGAGGAACGAATCCGTGCTGTTTATTTGTGCCGGCTGGAAAGGAAGGGTGAACCTGGAAGACAGTTTGTTTTGCGGAGATGCATCGAGACGTTTGCTTCAGCATGGCTTTGAGCTGGATTTGGATGCCGATGCCGTACTGATGTGCATGCAAATCGCTGAAATCGCTGAAGCAAATCGAATGGAGTACCTAAGGCAAAGTTCCCATCGAACACGCTTAAAGAATCTAGAATTGGAGGAAGATGTGGTCTATTGCCTAACGGAAGACATTGCGCCTGTGGTTCCCATTTTTGAAAAAGATGGGCGATTGTTGCCGGTCTAAAAACTGAAATCCCCTGCATTTTTAGCCCTTGATTCACCCACACCAGGTTGATTCCATCGTGCAACGAGCATGTTCGAGTCTCCTTTGCGAACCTTTGCGAACCTTTGCGGCTCCATTTGTGGTCTTTGTGTTAAAAAATGGCCGCTTGGCCTTGAGGTCCTTTATACCGCAAAGGGCACAATGTCGGCGCAAAGGGCGCAGAGGGGATGTGGTATATCAAACGTGTTCTAGGCCCCTTAGGCGGCCTGTGTGGTAAAGAACTGACAGCTATGCCTAAGCTGAAAATATTACTTCTTTTCAGCGATTGGCTTTTCAATAACCACCCCCGTTGCCATAAAATCATACCCGTAGGTAGGCTCGGTAATTAGGTCGATGGAATCTTGTGGTGCCCCGGCATCCTGCGCTTTGTGTTTGAGCCATTCTACAGAATTCTCTGTTTTTTTGGCCCAACCCTTCATATACACTTTATTTCCGGCGGCATCAAGAGGCACGAAAAATCCATAATCCCAGAATTTAACGGTCATGAGGTTATTCCCCAATTGCACATCCATCCAGCAGCCTTTGGCCTGACATACGGCCTGAATGGTAGAAACCATCGTAAGCTCAATGGAATCGCGAACCGATAGGCTGTCTAAAACTGCTGCATCTGTTGCCGCCGATTCTATGGAAATGCTGTCTCCAAAATATTCATAAGTAACAGTAGGAGCTTCGTTGGCTGGTTTAGGCTGACAAGCTACAATACTAAGAATAATAAGTCCAGAGAAAAACGTGTACCGCATGAGATTAAACTTTAATGATTTATCGAGCTGGTTCTGGATTCGATTTTTCAATGTTCAGCAATTCCACCTTAAAAACAAGGGTAGATCCGGGTTGAATGGGAGAACCGGGAGGAGGATTCGTTCCATAGGCCAAATCTGCTGGAATAATAAATCGGAAAGTAGAGCCAACGGGCATTAACTGCAAGCCTTCAGTCCAACCGCGAATAACTCCATTCAGTGGGAACGTAGCCGGCTGGCCACGCTCAAAGCTGCTGTCGAAAACAGTACCATCAATAAGGGTTCCTTCATAGTTTACAGAAACTGTATTTTCAGCGCTGGGTTTAGGCCCTTTGCCCATCACCAACACTTCATAAACCATTCCAGAGGCTGTTTTTTGCATTCCTGGCTTTTTAGCCTCTTCTGCCAAAAACGCAGCGCCCTTAGCAACGTTGCCCGCCGCGGCCTCTTCTGATTTTTTCTGGCTTTTCGCCTGCATTTGCATTTGAATTTCATTAAATGCAGCCTCCATTTCTTCTCGAGTTAACAGAGGCTTACGAGAGGTGTCGAGCCCATCAATGATGCCTTGAATCAAGGCATTCTTATCTACCCCAAAATCCAGATTTCTAAGGTTTGCTCCCATATCCAAGCCTGCGGCATAGGAGACCTTAAGCTCAAGGGAATTGAGATCCTTCACTTCAGCTTCACCTGAAGAGGATGTTGAACAGGCAAAAAACATAAGGGACAAACCCGAAAGGAACAACAACTTCTTCATAAAGGTGAAATTTAAGGAGGATTAGGGGAATATTAACTGTTTATTTATTGATATTTAAAAGTTCTACCTCGAAGACCAATACAGATCCGGGTTGGATTGGAGAACCGGGAGGCGGAGTATTTCCATACGCCAAATCCGCAGGAATAATAAATCGGAATGTAGAACCTACAGGCATTAGCTGCAAGCCTTCAGTCCAGCCGGGAATAACTCCATTCAATGGAAAAGACGCGGGATCGCGTCCCTCATTGCTGTCGAATACAGTGCCATCAATCAAAGAACCGGTGTAATTCACAGAAACTTCATCGGTCGCGGTTGGTTTAGGGCCTTTACCCATAACCTTCACTTCATATAACATGCCTGAAGCCGTTTTTTGCATTCCTGGCTTTTTGCTTTCGGCAGCCATAAATTCCTGACCCTCGGCAACAGTAGCCGCAGCACTTGCCTCGGATTGTTGGGCCTGCTTCGCCATCATTTGGGCTTGAAATTCCTCAAATGCAGCCGCCATCTCTTCTTCGGTCAACATTGGAACAGCATCTGGGTTTATTCCATCCTCAAGGCCTTTTGTCATGGCCTTGATATCCAATTGCAAACCAGCCCCTGCGACATTTTTAGAAATATCTAAACCTATAGAGTAACTCATTTTCTGGTCAAGAGAAGACAAGGAAGGAACGGAAGAGGAAGAAGAACCAGCTCCACCCACGCCTTTAATGTGGGGGGCGATAATCAAAGCCACGATAGACATCAATTTGATAAGGATATTCATGGAAGGACCAGAAGTGTCTTTGAAGGGATCGCCGACTGTGTCGCCTGTTACAGCAGCCTTGTGCGGGTCAGATCCTTTGTAATAGGTTTCTCCGTTAATTTCAACCCCTTTTTCAAAACTTTTCTTGGCATTATCCCAAGCTCCGCCGGCATTGTTCTGGAACATTCCCATCAAAACACCCGAAACGGTAACACCGGCAAGAAGCCCACCCAACACTTCAGGGCCAAAGATAAATCCAACCACAATGGGAACGAGCAAAGCTATGGCGCCGGGAGCAACCATCTCGCGCAAGCTCGCCCGAGTAGAAATTTCAACGCACTTTTCGTATTCTGGTTCTGCTTTGTATTCCATAATTCCTGGAATTTCGCGGAACTGCCTACGTACTTCATTTACCATATCCATGGCGGCACGACCAACGGCAGCAATGGCAAGAGCAGAGAAGATAAAAGGAATCATAGCCCCTACAAACAATCCGGCGAGTACATTTGCCTTGTAAATATCAATGGCATCGATGCCAGCTATACCTACAAAAGCAGCGAATAGAGCTAGAGATGTCAGGGCAGCAGAGGCGATAGCAAAACCTTTACCCGAAGCGGCTGTTGTGTTTCCAACTGCATCTAGGTTATCGGTACGTTCGCGAACTTCAGCTGGCAAACCACTCATTTCAGCAATACCACCCGCATTATCGGCAATGGGTCCGAAGGCATCAATAGCCAATTGCATGGCTGTGGTGGCCATCATTCCTGCTGCTGCGATAGCAACTCCGTATAAACCAGCCAACTCAAATGCTCCGAAAATACCTGCAGCCAAAATAATAATGGGCAACACTGTTGATTCCATTCCTACAGCCAGACCTCCAATGATGTTGGTTGCATGGCCGGTAGAGGACTGACGCACAATAGACATAACAGGTCGCTTGCCCATAGCTGTGTAGAATTCTGTCACCATGCTCATTAAAGCACCCACAATCAGGCCCAGCAGAACGGCTCCAAAAATGCCATCTCTGGTAAATTCAGTGCCGCGCAAAACCAATGTTTCGTTAGGAACCAACCAATTAATCAAAAAGTAAGAGCCAATTAAAGTGAAAATCATCGATGCCCAATTGCCCATGTTTAGAGCCTTTTGTACGGAGCTATTTTCGTTTGAAATTCGAACAAACACTGTTCCAACAATAGAAAAAATCAAACCCATTCCTGCAATGATCATGGGAAGTAAAATCAGGGAAAGTCCACCCACCTGATCGGCCACCAACACCTCGCGACCCAAAACCATCGTAGCAAGAATTGTAGCCACATAAGAACCAAACAAATCCGCTCCCATGCCCGCAACATCTCCCACATTATCACCCACATTATCTGCAATGGTAGCAGGGTTTCGAACATCGTCTTCCGGAATTCCGGCTTCCACTTTTCCAACCAAATCAGCTCCAACGTCAGCTGCTTTGGTATAAATACCACCACCTACGCGCGCAAACAAGGCAATCGACTCGGCACCCAATGAAAACCCAGCCAATACTTCCAAGGCCACTTCCATGTTATGAGCATCAAAAGCGGCATCGGTTCCTACACTAAACATTTGATAAAAAACAATAAACAAGCTGCCTAAGCCCAACACGGCCAGTCCGGCCACTCCAAGCCCCATAACAGCACCGCCGGTAAAGGAAACATTCAAGGCTTTGGCCAACGAGGTCCGAGCTGCCTGAGTTGTACGCACATTGGCCATGGTGGCCACTTTCATTCCGATGTACCCAGCAAGGGCACTAAAAACGGCGCCAATTAAAAAAGAAATGGAAATTACCCAGTGTGAGTTTTCCGTCATGGTGCCAGACCATGCAAGAACCACAGCTGCAATTACAGCAAAATAGCCCAGCAATTTCCATTCGGCACGTAAAAAAGCAATGGCTCCTTTGGCTATATAGCCAGCCAGCTTTTGCATGTTTTCGTCGCCAGCATCCTGCTTGGCAACCCAGGCGTATTTAATCGCCATCACCAAAATACCTACCAAACCTAGGGCAGGAATCATGTACATCATCAAATCCTTCATGTGTATCGAATCAGTTTAATCGTATAGACAGGGGGCAAAAGTAACCCTTTGGGTTGAATTTACAAAGGACTGAACAACAGCTTTTAGCCAATCCATAGAATTCGTGTGCTGGCTTGGAAGCGACCTAGGATGGAAGGTAGCTTAAAAATTCAGAACGGGGTATTTCACGGGCTCCAAGGCTGGCTAAATGTTCAGAATGGATTTGACAATCAATCAAATCGAATGCTCCGGTTTGAACCAATTCTATTAAGGCCAATTTTGAGGAATTGCTGGCCTTACTGAACATGCTTTCCCCAGAAAAAACACGACCTACCTTTACTCCATACAGACCCCCCACCAAGTTTTCGCCCTCCCAAACTTCAACACTCATGGCCTGATTTTGCTGGAAAAGCCGAAGGTAGGCTTCCTGCATTTCAGGTAAAATCCAGGTACCGTCTTGATCGGCCCTTGGAATTTGAGCGCATTGTTGAATCACCTCTTGAAATGCAGTATTGTAGGTCACCCTAAAGGTCCCTTTGCGCTGACATTGGCGCATGGACTTAGACACCTTTAATTCCTTGGGGAACAGTACAAATCTGGGGTCTGGACTCCACCACAAAATAGGAGAACCTTTACTAAACCAAGGAAAAATACCCAGTCGGTAAGCGGTAGAAAGACGTTGAGGAGATAGCGAACCTCCCATTGCGAGCAATCCGTCGTGGCGAGCCTGACTTAATGAGGGAAATGGGTCATCTCGAAATAACTTTTCTACGGGCATAATTCAAAAACATTCAATGAATAGAATCTTAAAAGTAGGAAAATTGGGGCTTAGGTTTTAGATTTTTGAGGGGAATTTAGCCAAGAGGCGGCTGCGGGCGGGATTGAAGAAGCTTGCCCGCAAGGGGGCCGGAGCCTGGCCCGCGTGGCGCGGAGGCGACTTTAGGAGCCACCGCAAGCCCGCTGGGCAAGCCTTCCGGCCACCGCGGACAAGCTCTGAAAGCCCGAAACCCGCCCAAAAAAAATCACAATTTTACCCAGCGACTGCTAAATACAGGCCGATTGTTTTCCAACACAATCAAAACATAACTGCCTGAAATCAAATTTGTTGTGTTAATTTCAATTTCAGTGCTTGAAGGCCCGCTAAACCGCTGCTCTGCAACAATTTTACCCCGATTGTCTAACAGCATATAGCCCCCCTGTTCCAGCGATGACGGAAGGCGCATTTGAATGAAATTTTGACCTGGATTCGGGAAAATACGGACTGCATTGGCTTGGGTTTCCGGCAAACCAGCATAGCGGTCAATCAGGGCCAATATGCTAAATCGCACGTCAATCCCCCAATTGTAATGCATTGGAGTCCAAGTATTTAAATAAAACTCCCAGGTTTGCTTGCCCTGGTTCCCGGCAAAGGTGGACCACAGAGCTAGCGTATCTGAAGGATGCAGCAAATCCAAAATAAGTCCGGCGGCAAAATTCCGGATGGCCAAATCAGAACCGGGTTGCCACAGGTAAACGGAGCCGTCAAATACCGAAGAAGTATCGATGTTGGACAGCAGAACGGTATCGGTTTTTAGCAAGGTTTTGGGCATAAGCCTTCCGCTGTCGGGAACAGTGGTAACGCTGTCCATATCGTACCAAGCCAAGATGGCTCTTGAGCTATCTGCAACCGTGCTGTTCAGCGCCTTTTTGGCGAACCAAAACACGAAGCCTTCTACTCCGCATGCAGAATCAATATCGAATTCCTGCAGCTTGGCGTATTCTCCATACCCACTGTTGCCCGACATATACCCGCCGTTGGGTGAGCCGTACAAGGTCAGGCTATCGCTTAATATCTGAACGTTTAAGGTATCTGTAGTTGCCTTCAGTCCCGGAAAAGAAGTGCCAGCCCAGGCTCTGTACGAGGTGGAGATTGGCCATTTGATTGCTTGAGCCGATGCTGAAGCCAGGTTCAGCGCAACCATTGCAGTAAGAATTAATGCACGCATACTTTTTCTCTACCTATGTAATTTTCTTTTTGTACCACCAAGGTATAGCACCCGGGTGGTAAGGACTGGCAAGCGATGCTTGCAAGGCCAAAGCCCTTCAACAATTCACGCCCAAATGCATCATAAATATGCCATGCGGCAGCAGGCAAGCCCAAACTGATTGTTGCTGAGCAGGGATTCGGAAATGCCAAAGTTGATTGCTGAACTTGATTAATGGGCGTAGAAAGCCCCGAAGCCGTTATAGCCAATGCCATATCCCAGGTTTGAATGGGATTGGCGCCGTCGCTGCTGTCCAATTGTCCATTGGAATTGCAATCGGTAAAAAAATCGCCCCCGGCAGGAGTTGGAATCAACAAATTATATCCCTGCCAATACGCGAACGATTGGGGATAAAATTCTGACGTATCGGCCTGTATGCGTGTTCCGCAGGTATCTTTAATGGGGTGACGGCCCGCGAGCTGAAGGGTATCTCCAAGGCCCAAGTTCAATACCGAAACCCGCACCGCCCAAGGCTGTCCGGGAGAAGGAGCCGCGTTGATGGGCACCCAAATCCGTTGGGCTTGTGGAGCCATCGAAGAGTTCCATTCCATGGTGTCGCTGAACCAAGTTGAACCGGAAGGATAGCCTTGCCCATTCAACGAAAGAAATTCAATGGTCCAGCGGGTAGGTTGTTGACTGGTTTTGCTGTGCTGCATCAATATGCCCAAGGAATCGATGTGCGCATCGGTCAGCGTGGATGCTGAAGCGCCGGGGGTAAAAGGGCCAACCAAAGTATCAAACACAGCTATGGCATAAGAAATAGACGTGTCTGAAGATTGACCCGGCATGGATAAAGGCCAAAATCGAAGCAATCCTCCTTCCGTTTCTGAGGCATTGATGTAAGCCGGACCAGACTTTAAGGTTGGCTCATCGACAGGCAATGTAGAAGATTGGACAGCATGCATTGGCCATGGCCAAGACTGTGCTTGGCTGTAGGCCCAAACCATAAACATGCAACATAGCGCAAGGCTTCGCATCATACGTTCAGGAATCGGGGATTTTCCAGTACCCGCCGTATGCCTTCTTCCAACGAAATTCGGGACCGGCTCAACAAGGAATCCATCTTTGTGGTGTCTGGCAGGCGTCGAGTCATATCGCCCTCTTCCAAGGGAGGCAAATGATGAATTTCACTGCTGGATTTGGTAATGGACAAAATGGTTTGAGCCAACTCTAAAATTGTAATTTCATTGTTGCCCCCCACGTTTACCACGTCGTTGATGTACGAATTGGTAACAAACGCTTGATAGCAGGCATCAATATTATCTTGAATGAAGCAAAATGTACGGGTTTGATCGCCCTCGCCATAAATGGTAATGGGCTCATTGCGTAGGGCCTGCCGCAGGAATCGGCTCATGACGAAATCAGGACTTTGCTTTGGTCCATAGGTGTTGAAAAAACGAAAAATAGTATAATCCAATCCGTACTCTTGCTGATAAGAACGTAGGAAGGATTCCCCAATGTTTTTAACCACAGCATAGGGTAAGCGGGAATTGAGGGGCGTGGTTTTTTCATTTTGAGGGAACTCTACCGGTTCTCCGTACACTTCAGAAGAGGAGCTAAAAAACACCCGTGAAACCCCCGTATTTTTTGACAATTCAAGAATATTCTCAATGCCTCGAATATCGCGCAGCACAGAAACGGGGTTGTTGAGGGTTCGTTTCACTCCAACCAAAGCGGCATAATGAAATACAAAATCAAAATGATAGGCATAAAATACTCCGGAAATATCTCTGAATTCATTGACATCGGCCTTAATGAATCGAAGATTTGGATACAGTTGAGTGGAGGGCAACTTATCTGGATTCCCAGTACGAAAGTTATCTACTACCACCACTTGATTGTCGGGGTTTTGAGCCAATTTCTCGGCCATATTGCTCCCGATAAATCCGGCACCTCCGGTCAATAATATGGTTGTTTTGCTCATATAAGTCGTTTTAAATAGCTTCCATAGCCGCTTTTTTCCAAAGGTGCGGCCAATTCCATCAGTTGATTGTGCGTAATAAATCCCATTCTCCAGGCAATTTCTTCAATGCAGCCAATCTTAAGTCCTTGCCGTTCTTCAATAACCTGAACGTACTGTGAAGCCTGCATCATAGAAGCGAAGGTACCGGTGTCTAGCCAAGCGGTTCCCCGTTCCAATTTTTGAACTTTCAATTTACCCCGGCGCAGGTACTCCAGGTTCACATCGGTAATCTCGTATTCGCCACGAGGGCTGGGTTTCAGCTCTTTGGCGATTTCAACCACCTGATTGTCGTAAAAGTACAGTCCCGGAACGGCATAACTGCTTTTGGGATGACTGGGCTTTTCTTCGATGGAAAGCACATTCCCTTGCGCATCAAATTCAACCACGCCATAGCGCTGAGGATCGGTTACGTGATAGGCAAACACCAAACCGCCATCGCCGGGCGAAAGGGTTTTTAGCTGAGACCACAATCCGCTGCCATGAAAAATATTATCGCCCAAAACTAGAGCGACCGAATCGTTTCCTATAAAATCGGCCCCAATAACAAAAGCCTGAGCCAACCCATTGGGTACTTCCTGAATGGCATAGGTAAAGGTACAACCCAGCCGGGTGCCATCGCCCAGCAGGCGTTTAAAGCCGGCTTGGTCTTCGGGGGTAGAAATAATCAATATATCCCGAATTCCCGCCATCATCAGTACCGACATCGGATAATAAATCATGGGCTTATCGTATACCGGCATCAATTGCTTGCTAATGCCAAGCGTTATCGGATACAAGCGGGTTCCACTCCCCCCGGCAAGAATAATTCCTTTCATAACTGTGAATCTTCTGTTTCTTCTTCGTCAGGTTCTTCGATAAACGGCAATTCTTTGGCCTCCTTGTGCAAGCCCATAAGCAAGGCCGGCAATACGGTTAAGTTGGTAAACATGGCCACCAATAAGGTTAAACTAACCAGCATTCCCAAAGCTACTGTTCCTCCGAAATCTGAGGCCATAAAGATAGAGAATCCAAAAAACAATATGATGGAAGTGTAGGCCATACTTAAGCCCGTTTCATTTAAGGTAAGTAAGACCGCATCTTTAATATTCCCTTGTGTGGTAGCCAGCAATTGCCGGTACCTGGATAAAAAATGGATGGTGTCGTCCACTGAAATTCCAAAAGCCACCCCAAAAACCAAGCAGTTGGATGCCTTCAATGGAATTCCAGCCCAACCCATAACTCCAGCCGTAAAGAATAAGGGCAGTAAGTTAGGCACCATTGAAATAAACACCATTTTAAAGGATCTAAACAGCGTGGCCATTAACATCGAAATAATTAATATGGCCGTAAGAAGGCTAACCAATAAATTCCGAATTAAATAATCGGCTGATTTCATAAGCACAACGGCAGCGCCGGTAAAGTAAACCTGAACATCCTCATCTTCAAAAATGGCTTGAGCCAGCCCTTCTGCTTTTCGGGTTAAGGCATTCAATTCCGGAGTACCCATATCCGCCATTCTGGCACGAATTCGGATGACCCTACGGCTGGAATCCAAATAGTCGTTCAGCAATTCACCCGAGCCAAGCTTTGAGGAGGCCATCGATGCCCGAAGCCGTGATGCATCAAAAGAATTGGGCAAATCATACTGTTCCGGCGCTCCATTGTACATGCTTTGATTGGCATATTTTATAAGCTCAATCACCGAAACAGATCTAGACAACCCCTTTAATCCGGTAAGGCTGTCCTGCAAGGCATTGATGTTCCTCCATAAACCACGGCTGCGCAAAATGGCTCCAGATTCGTTGGTTTTTACCATAACCTCAAAGGGCATCACTCCTTCAAAATGCCGTTCAAAAAACTGCAAATCCTGATACGATTTGGATTGAACAGGCATGTCATCTGAAACTTTACCACTGGGTTCAATCCGACTCATCCCCAACACTCCAAAGCAAAACACCAAAATTGCAATCCCAAAAACCCAGGTCCTTCTGCGCTCAGTGGTACTTTGTAAAAATGAGGTTAACACTACAGCCCCTTTTCGCTCCAAATGCTTCAAATGCCTAGGTTTAGGCTCGGGTAAAAAACTAAAAATAATAGGGGTCAATACAATTGAAAGAACAAACAATCCCATGATGCTGATAAAGGCCACCAATCCAAATTGCACCAGCAATTCTGATTTTGTTATGGCCAGCGTACCAAAACCAACTGCTGTTGTTAGATTGGTTAAGAAAATCGCCTTCCCCGTTTTAAATACCATCCGTGTTAGCGATTTCATTTGATTCCGGTGCCGAGCAAACTCTTGGTGGTATTTGGTAATCATATAAACGGCATTCGGCACGCCAATTACAATTAATAAGGGCGGAATCAGTCCAATTAATGAGGTTATTTTATAGCCAAGAATATTCAAGGCTGCGCCTGAAATTACCACTCCAAACCCAACCACCACCAGCGGAACCGCTATGGCCCGGAGCGATCGGAAAAAGAACAGCAGCACCAAAGAGGTAACTAAGGCTGCCAACAATACAAATAGTTTTATCTCGGCGGCTGATGCCCGAATGGTCTCTGTTCGAATGTAGGGAAGCCCGCTGATGTGTACCGGCAAGGCCTGCTCTGCCTGATACTGCTCAACAATGCGCTTCAACTCAAAAACAATGGCCTCTCTGCGCGCCGTATGAATGACCTCTTCATCCAGACCAACAAACATGACAAATATGGATTTCTCCACATTCCAAAGGACTTCCCGATAAAATGGCAAACTATCTAAATCGGACATCGACATGGGTTTTACGCCTGCCGATTGAATTTCAAAACGCTGATTGGCATACCTCAATTTCCAAAGGCTTCTGGGTGAAAGTGTCCATTCAATTTTTTCTACCCGATTCAAGCGGGACTCAAGGCTATCCCATGCAGTTATTGCTTTAGGAGAAAAAAAATTGGGATGCTCAACCGCCAAAACCACCACATTGGCTTGCTCTCCAAATAATCCTAAAAATTCTTGGTACTGAACCATGGCCGAATCGCTATCCGGCAACACTTTAGCAGGCTCATAACTCATTTTAATCCCACGGGCCTGCCAAGCGGCTAAACCAACCAAAACCATGACCCCCAGTAAGATGGGCCAACGGTTGCGCATTAAAAATGAGGCAAATTGAATCCACATGGCGCTGCGAAGGTACGGCATACGAACTATTTCGGCAAAATAGCATCTTTGTACTGTGGTTCGATTGCTCTTTTCTTTCCAAATTGCCTGGAGATACCTTTGGTCCAAGCAAAATAAAAACGTGGTTCACTTAATCACCTGGCTGTCCATTACAGCCATCGCTGTGGTTACGGCTTCGCTGCTTATTTTACTCTCGGCGTTCAACGGACTGGAAGGAAAAATTACGGATGTTTTCTCTACTCTAAGCCCCCCTTTACTGGCCGAGCCCAGCACAGGAAAACGCATTGAAATCAATCCAACAACCCTTCAAGCCCTAAAAGCCATCCCCGAAACCGATTGCATTGTTCGGGTGGTGGAGGAAAGCGCCTTAGCTTCATACGGGCAACAACAACGGGTATGCCGCATCCGCGGTACCGATTCGCTGTATTTTAAAGCTTCAGGCATGAGCAATCTTCCCTGGCAAGGAGAAGCGCCTGTAAACGGACTCGACCCTGGCCAAATTGCCATGGCAGAGGGTTTGGCCTATTTACTTGAATTTGAATCTGGACATTCATTAAAATCTCTGCAATTGCATTGTCCAAAATCGGGTGGCATTGACCCACTGAACCCCTTCCGCGAAATGCAACCCTATGTTCAGGGCTTTTTTTACCTGCAAGACGAACTTAATTCAGCCTTAATTGTCGGTCGCCTCGATGACATTCAAGAACTTACCGGAGCCGGCGACCGAATTACAGCTCTGTATTTATACCCAAAACAGGGAATTGATGAAGCCGAATGGATTTCGAATATAGAACAGATTTTAGGGTCGGCATGGACGCTGAAAAGCAGAGAACAACAACATAGCTCCATTTATCAAATTCTTAAATCTGAAAAAATGGCAGTTTTAATCATTGTTGGGTTTATTTTATTGGTAGCCAGTTTCAATCTGGCCTCAGTGCAAACGCTGCTGGCCGTTGAAAAGCGGAAAGATGTGACCTTGCTGTGGGCCTTGGGAATTGATTTCAAACAGGCTCGGCAGCTGTTCGCTTGGGTGGGAGCATGGATTACGCTGTTGGGCTCTGGCATTGGCTTAACCTTAGGATTCTTGGTGCTGGGCGCACAAATTAAATGGGGATTTTTTCCCATGAATGCGCTGGGCGAACCCTTCCCCATCCGAATTTTAATGTCCGATTTGGCGCTCATTCTAACTCTTGTGCTGTCCATCGGTATGCTGGTTAGCAGTTGGCGGGCGGCCACCCTTCATTTTTCCTCCGCATCCGCCATTCATTATTTGAAGTAGTAGGTTTTTATTTTGGGGGGCGGTTGCGGGCTTTCAGCGGTTGTCCGCAGCCGCCCCAGAGCTGCCCAGCCGGCTTGCGTGGGCTCCTAAAGTCGCCTCCGCGCCTGGCGGGCAGCACTAGGCCTGCTTTGCGGGCAACCTGCTTCAATCCCTACCGCAAAGCGAATCAAGACCTACAGCGGCACATACGCTTGAACTTCGAGTTAATAGGCGACAATCACAACCCCTGCTGACCCCGGAGAGCCACTGGCCGATAAGCCACCCTGACCACCCCCTCCGGCATTGTTGCCGTAATTAAAATTGACAGCCACCGGTACCGAAACCGGAGCCGCCCCAAACCCTCCATTGGATTCGGTACCGCCTGAATTGCCATTCCATTGAGCCCCCAAAATTCCACTGGCAATGTACTGGGCTCCACCGCTTCCCGAACCGTTGTTGGTTAGGTTTGTTTGACCATTTCCGCCCCAATAACCACCACCGCCTCCGCCGCCTCCACCACCGTCCCCACTATAATTTGCTCCGGCTCCACCATTAAGGCTTCCCGTATTTCCATTGGGCTGATTTCCACCACCGGGCGCGGCCACATTGTTGGCCGTACCTTCATTGCTTCCTCCTCCTCCGGCTCCACCTCCGGCCACCACCAAATAAGTGTTACCAGCCAGAATGCCCGACCAGCCGCCTCCGCCTCCACCTCCGCCGCTACAAGGCTGAGTTCCCGCATTGCCGCCAACTCCGCCCCCATTTACTCCACCCGCGCCACCAAATCCATTTGGACCAGGACAAGAAGAATTCGCACCCTGTCCTCCCCCTCCAACCGCTACGGTATAGGTTTGCCCCGGAACAAGCACCAAGCTGGCAGTCAGGGCTCCTCCACTGCCTCCACCTCCTCCCGCAGGACCATCGTTCCCACCTCCGCCACCTCCACCTCCAACAGCCAGTACTTTAACCAAGGCCGCCGATGCCGTCCACGAACTTTGCCCGGGAACTGAAAAGGTAACATAGGTGGGCTGAGGCGTGGCTATGGTATCTGTAGCCCCATAGGTGGTTCCCATGATGTTGCTGGCAAATGCCCTCAAATAATACGTGGTATTGCTCTGCAGATTCAAAATAGGACTTGGTCCCATTGTCCCTACCCCACCCGAAATCAGAACTACCGAATCAGAAAGTGTAGGAGGCGCAGATGTACTGTAACAAAAACCCCGCTGGGTAATGACAGAGCCCCCATCAGAAACCACCGTTCCATTGGCAAAAAATCCAAACGCAGCAACGGAAGTGGAAGGTTGAGTAGAAACCGTAGGCGGCTTAATGCAGGGCGCCTGCCAACCTAAATTTTGAGTGAAAAATTCAAGGCAATCCAAATCGGTATTGAATATGGTCAACCCCACTACAGGGTTTGCAATGGAATCGCGTTGAGCTGAGGTTAATCTTGGAGGCAGGAACCCCTGATACTGAGCCCGAACCTCTAAGGCTGCAGAAGAAGCAGGTTGAGAGGGCTGACCGCTGCCAATCAGGACGCCCTGAGCCCTCAAAAGGCCTGGCAAAAAGAAAATCAGATAAATAAGCGCGCTTTTCATGGTTTAAAAATACACAACAACTCTGATTTTTTCCACCCAACAGCAAAATCCCAGTTGATTGGGAAATAAAAATGCTGCTTTTATCCCTCTTTTTGCAAATACCTGTCAATCAGCGCATGCCCCAAGTACAGCAACGGCGTAATGGCTAAGGCAATTCCCAACTTTATAACATAGGAGTTTGAGGCAATGCTCATCCATTCCGCCAAACTAATTTTCCCGGGCAAATAAAAGGCAACCCCTTGAACCAAGAAGGTATCGATTCCCTGCGAAACCAAGGTGGAGCCCGTTGCACGAAGCCAAATAAATCGCTTCCCGGTTCGGGCCCGAATGCGGGTAAAAATCCACACATCTAAAAACTGAGAAACCAAAAAAGCAATCAGGCTCCCCACCATTATCCATTGAGATTGAAGGAAAACCCGCTGGTATGTAGCATTGTCCACCGGCGAAAAATCCACAGCAGGCATACCTCCGGTTATAAACAAGAGCAAGAAAGAATACACAATCAATCCGGCCGTTAAAAATGAAATTTGCCGTACCCCCTTTTTACCATAATACTCATTGATTAAATCTGTGGTTAGAAAAACCACCGGCCAGGGTAAAATTCCAACACTCAAAGGCCATGGGCCCCATTCCATTCCCAAAAAAGTAAACGCAGAAATCTGTATTAATTTCCCTCCAATCAATTCTGCCACAATGGCATTGGTTAGAAAAAACCCGCCCAACACAAAAAACAACTTCTCTTTCCTATTCAGTGTATGCATATTTAACCCAATGGGGTGGAACGTGACCACCATTCAAAATCAAATTCATAGGCATGCCGCTCGTCCATACCGTGCAGTTCCCGTTCCATTAAGGTCCAGCCCCCACCCGGAAGGGAAATGGGGAAAAACGTATCCGCTTCATGAATCCGGGTATGAATTCGAGTCATACGGACATCGGTGATCAGCGGCTCCAGCAGGGCATAGATTCCGGCACCCCCTGCAACAATCAATTCCGGTTCATCTCGACTCCGCTGCAAGGCCTGCTCTACTGTGCTCACCCACTCTATTCCATCCACATCGATGGGCCTGGTGCTCAACACCAAATTCAATCTATTCTTTAGCGGCTTGCACCCTATGCTATCAAAGGTTTTCCTACCCATCAAAACAGGCTTGCCCGTGGTGTAGCGCATAAAAAAACGCAAATCATCGGGCAAATGCCAAGGCAAGCCCCCTCGCTTACCAATGGCCCCCGACAAATCGGCAGCTACAACAGCCGTAATTCGTTGACTCATACCGCTACAGAAGCCTTTATGGCCGGATGATGTTGGTAATTTAAAACCTCTATATCCGAATACTTGAAATCTAGAATATCCTGAACATGGGGGTTCAACTGCAAGGAAGGCAAAGGAAAATGCGCCCGACTTAATTGCAATTCAACCTGTTCCAGATGGTTTAAATACACATGGGCGTCGCCCAGCGTATGCACAAAATCCCCTACGCGCAAACCACAAACTTGGGCCAACATGTGCGTCAACAGGGCATACGAGGCGATGTTGAAGGGCACTCCAAGAAAGGCATCGGCACTGCGCTGATACAGCTGACATGAAAGCGCTCCCTCAGCTACATAAAACTGAAAGAAAGCATGACAGGGAGGTAGTTTCATTTTCGGTATTTCAGCCACATTCCAAGCACTAATGATGATGCGCCTGGAATCCGGTTGCTGCTTCAATTGATGCACCACCTGCATAAGTTGATCTACTGTTTGGCCATCGCTGCCTTTCCAGTTGCGCCATTGAGCCCCATATACCGGACCCAGATTGCCATTTTCATCGGCCCACTCATCCCAAATTCGAACACCATGCTCCTTTAAATACCCAATATTGGTGTCGCCCCGAATAAACCAAAGCAATTCATGAATCACCGATGGAAGATGGATTTTTTTGGTGGTTACCAAGGGAAATCCCTCCGACAAGGCATACCGGGTTTGGTAACCAAACAAACTGATTGTTCCTGTGCCTGTTCGATCTTCTTTACGAACCCCGTTGGCCAAGATGCTTCTCAACAAGTCATGATAGGCTTCCATTTGAATTTGTTCATAGAGTAAAGATAGCCGAAAGAATCTGCGGGATTACTAAAATAGAGCGATGAATATACAAAAACTAGATGCCGGCACGTTCTGTATTCAAATCCCATCGCCATGCGCTACGTCCTTATTGCTCTTTTTTTCCCAATGTCCATATTTAACGCCCAAGAGTTGAGCTACAGCGGCGACCATGCCTGGCAAGAAGATTCAATCCAATCTCAACCTTCAGGTCGGCAGTTCTTGAGGCAAGCCGATGTCATGTGGGCAGGAAGGTATTGGCGCTTTGTCGATGTTCGACAAAAAATGAACCTGCCTCTGATTAGCGAAATGCCGGGTGCCGCACGGCAAATACCTCTGTGGAAAGCGTTGAAATTGGCCATGGAAAACGGCATTCCTGCCTACCGAGACGATGCGTTCAGCGAACCATTGACGCCCACAGAAATGTCCAACATCTGGCTAAAAACAGACACCTTTATGCTGGCTTCGCCCGAGCCTCCATACCTGGAAAAACCTACCGCCATTTCCAACCCATTTGACCCCATTTCCATTCGGTATTTCCAACTGAAGGAAGAATGGTTTTTCGACCGGCAACGCAGCCAATTGGACTTCCGCATTTTAGGACTTGGATTGGTGCTGCTGCAAACCGACCCCATTAGCGGCGAACAAGAAGGATTGGCAAATGCCTTTTGGATGAAGTTTAGCGATGTTGAACCCATTCTGAACTCGTATCACTGCTACAATCCGGGCAACTTGGCCAGCCCCATGAGTTACCAAGACCTGTTCAGAAACAGAATGTTCCATTCCATGATTTATAAAAAAGACAATGTGTTTGACCGTGAATTGGCCGATTTTGCTCAAGGCCTAGACATACTGCTTGAAAGCGAAGAGATTAAAAAAGACCTTCGAAACTTTGAGGAAGACCTCTGGGAACGATAGAAGGATTAGTCCAGCGATAAATTGGTGGGTTTCTCCAAGGGTAAGAAGTAGTTGTTGCCCCGGCCTGTGGTTGGAGTAGTTCGATCTACCACCTCCACGCTAAAATCATCCAGCCACATGCTGCCCTTTCCATTTAAAATGCCGCCCATTAAAATCACCTTTGCTTCCCAGGGAACATCCACCACCAATTCGTACTTGGTCCAATCGGTACTCCCTGAAATGGGTCGGTCTGCCATATTGTCAAAACACAGGGGCTTTTCATCGGTATCTTTCGCCACCTGAACCCAAACTCCCGCCCATTGCTCAACGTCCTGGGTTTTTACCCATGCACCAATCCGAATGCGCTTCCCCAAATACTCCCCGGGCAAAAAATCCTGCATCAAGGAGCCATACCCGTTCACAGTATCTTTTAAACAGTCCAATCGGGCCGCTGAGCCCCCTTTTCTACCCTCCTTGGCCTTCAATTCGATGCGGTAGTTTTTCCAATTGCTGCCGGCCGGATACCAACCCGTGGGAAGTTGGGCGCTTAAGCCTAATGTAAAAAGCAAAAAGAATACGATCAAACTGCGCATAACCATACCGGTAAATTTAAGGGGAAAGGTAAGGGCAATTGCACCCAAAACCTAATCTGTTTTTATGCTGTTTTAATACATTAATCTAAGTCTTAGATTGGAAGGCATTCCAATCCCATTTAAACCAGGTAAATCCGCTAAATTTCATGCAATGAAGATTTGGGTAAAGCAAATTTTAATTTTTTGCAACATTGTTGCAATTTTGCAGGAAATGCCTTAATTTAGCTTCATTAAATCATTAATTATGAAAAAAACTCAGTTCCTTCTGTTTGGTTGCATGGCTGCAATGGCGCTATTTAGCTGCTCCGATGAACATGCCTTTCATGTAGATTTGCACGAGCCCGGCTCCGGTCAAACGTTTTCCATCGGCGATGACATCCACTGTGATTTTGGTATCCATTCCAACTCCGAATTGACAAAATATACGATTGACATTCATGGCAGTGATTCACTGGCATGGGAATATTCATTTGAATCTCCCACCTCGGGAACTAGTGTGGATATTCACCGCGATATTCCAATTCCAGCTTCGGCTACCCCAGGGGAATATCATATGGAAGTCTGGGCCTATGCACAAGATGGTGATTCAGCGGGTGCTGAGGTTCATTTTAATGTAATTCAATAATTGCCCCCTCTGAATACACCACATTAGGAAGGGGGAGTTCCAATGGTAAATTCAACGGAAGAATTCCCGCATCCGGTCGAAAAAGCCTTTGTCCTTTTTATCCGGATTGGGTTCAAAATTGGCACTTCCCCGCAAACTCTCCAGCATTTTACGTTCTTCATTGCTCAGATTTTGAGGTGTCCATACGTTGATGGTAGCAAACATATCACCCCGTTGTCCGCTATTGACTGAAGGCAGGCCCTTCCCTCTCAATCTCAGGGTTTTACCCGACTGAGTTCCTTCATCAATTTTTACTCGGGCTTTCCCACTTAAGGTTGGAATTTCCACCGAGGTACCCAAAGCAGCATCGGCAATATTCAAATACAGGTCGTAAAAAATATGTTGCCCGTCCCGCTTAAAGATGGGATGCTCTTCCTCCTCAATCACAATCAATAAATCTCCGGCAGGAGCATTGCGCTGCCCAGCATTGCCTTTACCCCGCATATTCAACTGCATGTCTTCCTCAACGCCGGCCGGAATTCGAACCTCAATGACCTCTTCACCCCGCTCAATCCCCTCGCCCCTACACGATGTGCATTTATCGGTTACAATGCTGCCTTGTCCTTGACAGCTGGGGCAGACACTCGCTGTTCGCATTTGACCAAGAAAGGTGTTGGTAACTTGGGTTACTTGCCCACTGCCCTGACAGGTTGAACAGGTTCGGGGTTGGGTTCCCGCCTTTGCTCCGCTGCCATGGCAGGTTGAACAAGAGGAATATTTGTTGACTTTTATTTTTTTGGTTACTCCCTCTGAAATTTCTTCCAGACTTAATTTAAGTTTAATCCGAATGTTGGTTCCGCGCTGACCTCCACGCTGTCCACCACCTCTTGACCCGCCAAAACTCCCCCCAAAGGCACCTCCAAAAATATCTCCAAACTGCTCGAAAATATCATTGATGTCCATTCCACCTCCAAAGCCCCCACCGCCCATCTGTGGGCCTGCATGGCCAAAGCGGTCGTAATTTTGGCGCTTCTCTTGGTTTGAGAGCACCTCATAGGCCTCGGCAGCCTCCTTGAATTTTTCTTCCGCTTCCGCGTTGCCCGGGTTTTTATCCGGATGAAATTGAATGGCCAATTTGCGGTAGGCCTTTTTAATTTCTTCCGCAGATGCGGTCTTACTTACACCAAGTATGTCGTAATAATCTCGTTTTGCCATGGTTTCTTTTTGACTTAGCTGCCAACAACGACGCGGGCAAACCGTACAATTTTGCCATGAATGGTGTAGCCTTTTTCCAACACGTCAATAATTTTATTTTTCATTTCAGGCCCACCCGGCACCTGAGTAATGGCTTCATGCTCATCTGGATTAAAATCCTGACCTACCACATCCATGGCTTCCAATCCTCGTTCAGCCAAATCACGCAACAATTGCTGCTGAATCAATTCAATGCCTTTAATGTCTTCTTCCCGGGCACCAGAGTCACGCATGTTTTTCAATGCCCGTTCAAGGTTATCCAAACTTGGCAAAATGGCCCTAAATACAGGAGCTGCAGCTGTTTGAATCAGCTCTTGCCTCTCCTTCGCGGTACGCTTCCTGAAATTATCAAATTCAGCATACAGCTGAAGGTATTTGTATTCTGAATCCTTTAATTTCTGCTCCCAATTCACCTCGACCTCTGCAGTGGATTCCTGTTGCCCTGAGGTTGAATCAGACATCGCTGATGGGTGCTCTTCGGTAGATTCTGCGGCGGATGCCCCTCCTTTCTTTTTCCCTTTACCGGTGGATGATTTCATACGGCTTAAACTTAAATTTTTCCAACGCATGCATCAAAGGGTTTGCCAGAAGCAAAAAAGGTGACAAATTGTCGGTCTTCCTGCTTGAACGATTAGGGTTTCTGCAATGCCGTCAGTTGTTGCTCTAAGGCTGGTCCACGCAAATTTTTGGCAACTATTATTCCATTCCCATCAATCAACACATTGGCGGGAATCGAATTGATTCCATATTGCCGAGCTGCAGCATTGTTCCAGTATTTTAAATCTGAAACATGCCATTTCCATTCCAGTCCATCTTTGCGAATGGCTTCAACCCAAGCAGCCTTGTTTTGATCTAAGGATACATTGAAGATGACAAAACCCTTTTTGCCATTCACAAATTTTTTATCCTTAAAGGTTTGATAGGCCTTTACTACAAAAGGATTCTCTCTGCGACACGGCCCACACCACGAAGCCCAAAAATCAATCAATACCACATAGCCTTTCAAATCCGACAATTTCAATTCCTGCCCGTCGGGATTGGCCATTTTTATTTCAGGCGCTTTATTGCCCAATTGCAAACCAACGTCTTGTACAGGAGCATCGCGCAATAGGAACCCACCGCAAATGGCGGTAACGGCCAACAACAGGAGCATTAAATTAGAACGTTTCAAGCGGTAAATCATTTGATTGTTTTATGACGAATGAACAAAAAGCATGCCCGATTAAATCCGTTGAATTTTTGCACCCAGTGCATTCAAACGTTGATCTATCGCTTCATACCCCCGATCTATCTGTTCAATGTTGTGAATTTTGCTGCTTCCCTCGGCCGATAACGCTGCAATCAACAAGGCTACGCCCGCACGAATATCCGGCGACGACATCTCAATGCCACGCAAGGGATGCTTACGGTCTAACCCAATTACGGTAGCCCTGTGCGGGTCGCACAAGATAATTTGAGCCCCCATATCAATGAGTTTGTCGGTAAAAAACAACCTGCTTTCAAACATTTTCTGATGAATCAGAATGCTTCCCTTGGCTTGAATGGCGGTTACCAGCAATACAGAAATCAAATCAGGAGTAAACCCGGGCCAGGGAGCATCGTAAATGGTCAAAATGCCCCCTTCCATAAAGGTGTCAATTTCGTAGCTTTTCTGTTGGGGAACAATCAAATCATCTCCATTTTTCACCAGAATAATCCCCAATTTTTCAAAAATCCTTGGGATAATTCCCAAATGAGGAAGGCCTACATTTTTTATGGTTATTTCCGATTGAGTCATAGCGGCCAACCCAATGAAACTTCCTACCTCAATCATATCGGGCAAGATGCGGTGGGTCGTGCCCTTCAGTTCTTTAACCCCATGGATTACCAACAAGTTTGATCCAATGCCTTCAATCTTGGCCCCCATTCGCGCCAACATCTGACACAGCTGCTGTACATAAGGCTCACAGGCGGCATTGTAAATTTGGGTCGTGCCTTCCGCAAACACCGCAGCCAATACTACATTGGCCGTGCCGGTCACTGAAATTTCTTCCATGTGGATGAACTTCCCTTTTAACCCCTTGGTGCTGCCGTGGTATAAAAATCGGCGCGGGTCGGCTTCTATTACTCCTCCCAGCTCCATCAAGCCAATAAAATGGGTGTCCAAATGCCTTCTGCCAATTTTATCTCCCCCTGGTCTGGGAATAAATCCTTTTCCAAACCGCCCCAGCAAAGCCCCCATCAGCATGATGCTACCCCGAAGTTTTCCGGCCGAAGCAATAAAGGCGTCCGACTCTAGGTATTCAAAATCGATATGGCTTGCCGTAAACGAATAGACGCCCTTTTCTTTTTTTGAAACCTGTACGCCCATGTCGGCCAAAATGTCAATCAACCGCAATACATCATGTATTTCGGGCACGTTTTCTACCACCACTTCTTCGGCAGTGGCTACCACCGCACACAGAATTTGAAGAGCTTCATTTTTAGCTCCTTGAGGAGTAATTGACCCTTTTAAAGAGTTGCCTCCCTGAACAATAAACGTTTGTCCTGCCATGATTTATCGATTAGATCCGGGACGGGCTGCCGGCCGAAATCCCGTGGGTTTCTTTTTCTTTTTCTTGCGCGGGGCTGTACTGCGCTGAACACTTCCCGCCAAAGGAATACCTGCCATCAATTCAGCAGAAGGGCGAAAACGCAAACCTTCTGGAAATGAAAGAACTCCACCTGAAAGCTCTATCAAATGTTCCCGCAACAATTCTTCAGTAACCGTGCCTTGATTGTATTGCAAATAGGCCTTTTTCATCAAATTGCCCAAGACTTCCAAAAAGGCATCGCGGGTAGGGCCCGCCTCCATTTCTTTCGCCTTTTCAATAAACTCCAAAATAAACCGACCATAATGTTTTTTGGCCAATCCCGGTTTTGGATACGCAAGGCGCTCCGGGCGTTTTTCGGCATGGTTTGGATCGGGCATGGGATACGGACTATCTACATCCAACGCAAAATCAGACATAATAAATAGATGATCCCAAAGCTTCTGCTGAATTTCTTCGGTTTCCTTTAATTCCTTCGTGGTTGGATTAATGGTGCTCATCACCTGAATCAGGTTGGTGGCGGCCTTCAATCGTTTTTCCCGATCCTCAATTTGAAGTACTTCATTCACCATCGATTGAATGGCTCGACCATATTCAGGAAGTTTGATTCGGGGGCGCTGAGAATTGTATTCCATACTTACTTTGTAGTCTTACGGCGAACTGCGGTTTCAGCTGCAGCCACCATTTGAGGCGTATCCAAACCATATTTGGTTAGCAATTCGGTTGGAGTTCCGCTTTCCCCAAAGGTATCATTTACAGCGATAAACTCCTGAGGTGCGGGATAATTTAAACTTAAAACCCGGGCCACTGCTTCACCCAATCCTCCAAACATATTGTGCTCTTCTGCTGTAACCACACAGCCTGTCTTTTGCACCGAAGCCAAAACGGCCTCTTCGTCCAAGGGCTTAATGGTATGTATATTGATTACCTCCGCATGCACCCCCCGTTCCCGAAGTATTTCAGCGGCTTCTATGGCTTTCCATACCATATGGCCTGTAGCTATTATGGTTACATCGCTTCCTTCCACCAAAACATTCGCTTTTCCCAACACAAATGGAAAGCGGGTTTGATCCATAAATACAGGCCAAGAAGGTCGGCCAAACCGAAGATACACAGGACCATCATGTTCAGCAATTGCCAGGGTAGCTGCGTAGGTTTCATTGTAATCTGCCGGGCAAATTACAGTCATGTTGGGCAACATCCGCATCATGCCAATGTCCTCCAAAATCTGGTGGGTAGCTCCATCCTCGCCCAAGGTCAATCCGGCATGACTGGCACAGATTTTTACATTTTTCTGAGAATACGCAATGGACTGACGTATTTGATCGTACACCCTGCCGGTAGAAAAATTGGCGAATGTACCCGTAAAAGGTATTAATCCTCCAATGGTCATTCCTGCGGCAATGCCCATCATATTGGCTTCGGCAATTCCAATCTGATAAAACCGGTCTGGAAATTGCTTGGCAAATTCATTCATTTTTAAAGAGCCTGCCAAATCAGCAGTCAATGCCACCACCTTCGGATTGGTCTCGCCCAGTTTAGTTAGCGCGGCTCCAAAACCGGAACGGGTATCTTTTTTCTCCGTGAACGGAAATTGATTTAAAATGCTGCTCATACGTTAATAATCTTCCAAGGTTTCAGGATTTTGGGCCAGGGCCGAGGCCAATTGCTCGTCATTGGGCGCTATGCCATGCCAGGCATGACTACCCATCATAAAATCTACTCCATGACCCATGATGGTATTCAAAAGAAGAACCACTGGCTTTCCCTGTCCCGTTTTTGAAACACAGTCTTCCAGTCCATTTAAAATAGCTTCTACAGAATTCCCTTGCTCAACATGAACAACTTCCCAACCAAAGGCTTGAAATTTGGCCGGCAAATTGCCCAAATCGCAGACTTCTTTGGTTGAACCATCAATCTGTTGGCCATTCCAATCTACGGTAGCAATCAGGTTGTCAACCTGATTGGCAGCAGCATACATCACAGCTTCCCAAATTTGCCCTTCTTGAAGCTCTCCATCTCCATGCAAGGTGTACACCAAATACGGATCTCCATTTTGCTTTTTGGCTAAAGCCGCACCAATTCCCACACTTAAGCCCTGACCCAATGAGCCCGAAGCAATGCGCACTCCAGGCAAATGCTCGGCCGTAGTTGGATGCCCCTGCAATCTTGAATTTATTTTTCTAAAACTCGCCAATTCTGCCTCTTCAAAATAACCCGAACGGGCCAACACAGAATAGAACACCGGAGAAATATGCCCGTTGGAGAGGAAAAACAAATCTTCTCCCAAGCCATCCATCGAAAAAATAGGAGCCCGATGCCTCAATCGGTTAAAATACAAACTCACTAAAAATTCGGTGCAGCCAAGCGACCCACCCGGGTGCCCCGATTGAACCCCATGAACCATGCGAACTATATCTCGCCTGACCTGGTTGCAAATATCCTGAAGTTGATTTATTTCCATGTATTCTGTGTATCTATATATGTGTTCAATATTAAAGGACTTGAATTCTTAAAAAGCCAATTGGTGGTTTAGTGCAAGCGACTCCCCATTTTCAATCTGTTCTGTTCCCGCCACTGGCATTTCATTCATTTTATTCAAGCTATGGCTACAAAGGTAAAGATTGCCACCATATTCCCTACCTTCGTGGCACATGCCCGCTCAAAAGAATCACCAACATAAAAAACAATTTGGTCAGCATTTTTTGCTGGATGCATCTGCCATCGAAAAAACGGTTCTGGCAATAGCCGAAGTGTGGCCAGAAGGCGACATCTGGGAGGTTGGCCCCGGAGAAGGCGCCCTTACAAAAGTGCTACTTTCCCTAAAAAGAGAGCTATGGGTTTCTGAAATCGACCGCGATTTGCACGAAAGATTGGAGCAAACCTTTGCCGGAAATCACATCCATTGGTTGTTCGGCGATTTCTTGAAACAATCCCCACCCGGCACTCAACAGTTCGCGCTGGTGGGCAATTTTCCCTACAACATCTCTACTGAAATCGTTTTTAAACTGCTCGATCATCAGCAGCAATTTCCGGTTATGGTAGGCATGTTCCAAAAAGAAGTGGCCCAGCGCCTTTGTGCCCCACATGGCTCAAAAACCTACGGCATTACCTCGGTGTTAACTCAGGCATTTTATTCCACCGAACTGCTGTTCACGCTTCCTCCCAATGCCTTTAATCCTCCTCCCAAGGTGGACTCGGCCGTGGTTCGCTTTGTACGGCGCCCACAGACGTACCACGATGACTTGCCTTTGCACGCCTTCAAATCTGTGGTTAAAATGGCCTTCAATCAACGAAGAAAAACTTTGAAAAACGCGCTGTCAGGACTACCTTTGGCCCAGCAATCGTTCCCCCCACCCTTACTTAGTTTAAGGGCTGAACAAATTTCTGTACCTCAATATATGGACGCCGCACGGGCTATGAACCAATAAACCTCACCGCTCATGGAACTGACGCCCGATTTCCTGGAACATGTGTCAACATGCCTTCAAACAGGCAATACCGAGGCTTTATCCACAAGCATCGAGGGCTTACACCCCAGCGATTTGGCGGGCATTATGGAAGACCTCGCGGCCCAAGATGCCCTTCTGCTGTACCATCAGCTCGAAGACAGCCTCGCCGCTGATGTCCTAACCGAGTTGGACGAAGATTTCAGGGAAAAGTTCCTGGAACAAATTTCCTCCAAAGAAATCGCCGACCAATTCTCTGAACACATCGATTCCGACGATGCGGCAGATATCCTGGCAGACCTTCCCCAAGAACGGCAACGCGAAATTCTGGCAGAAATCCAAGACCGGGAACTGGCCTCAGACATCGAAGATTTGCTGCGCTACGATGAAGATTCCGCCGGCGGTCTCATGGCCAAAGAATTGGTCCAAATCAATGAAAATTGGGATCGGGTTACCATTTTTAATGAAATTAGAAACCAGGCTCAAGACATTGATAATGTGTACACCGTGTATGTGGTGAACAACGACAACCAACTGAAAGGAATTCTGCCCTTAAAACGCATTCTGCTGGCTCCCGACAGCCAACCCCTGAGCGATATTATTCTAGACGAGGTGGTGTACGTCAATGTAAATTCCAGCAAGGAAAAGGTGGCTCAAACCATGCAAAAATACGACCTGGTTGCCTTGCCGGTAGTGGACGCCAACCTGAAACTGCTGGGCAGAATTACCATCGATGATGTGGTGGACGTCATTCAAGAAGAAGCCGAAAAAGATTACCAATTGCAGGCCGGTCTGTCTGAAGATGTAGAAGCCGACGACAGCATCGCCATTCTTACCCGCGCCCGATTGCCCTGGCTGTTGGTGGGTTTGTTTGGCGGAATCATGGGGGCACAAGTGATTGGCCGCTACGAAACTGAAATTCAATTGCACCCTGAAATGGCTTTTTTTATTCCGCTGGTAGCAGCCATGGGCGGCAACGCCGGAGTCCAAAGCTCGGCCATCGTGGTGCAAGGCATAGCCAGCGGCAATCTTCAGCACGGCCGCCTATGGAACAAGTTTTTCAAGGAATTAAGCATAGGGCTGATCAATGGCTTTGTCTGTGCCTTGGTCATTTTGCTGTACAGTTATTTTTTCAGTCGAGAATCCGCTGAATTGGCCCTTACCGTAAGCACCGCTATGGTTGCTGTCATCGTTTGCTCTTCCGTCCTGGGCACCTTCATTCCACTCACGCTGAACCGCTTCAGCGTCGATCCCGCCTTAGCCACCGGCCCCTTCATCACCACCATGAACGACATCATTGGCCTGCTGCTCTATTTTTCCATTGGACGGCTGATGTACGGTGTTTTTATGTGATTTTTTTGGGCGGCAAACGGGCTGTCAGAGGTAGTCCTCCGGTGCAGCCGTGCCGGCAGCGGGTTCCGGGTGGCTCCCAAGGTCGCCCCCTCCACCTCGCGCCGCCTACGGCTCCACCGATGCGGGCTACCTACTTCCATCCCTGCCGCGGCCTCAATCCTTAAGCGTTTTTCAACCGGCATTTCTGCCTATCTTCACGCCTTGAAATACATCGACCTTATTTTATGCGTATTCTTCCTTTGCTCTTCAGCTACAGCGGCTTCCGAAACTCAGGATTTCTCCTGATTGCCTTAGTTCTGAATTTTCCACCAAAATTATTCGCTCAAGGGGTTACCATCGGTTCCAATACCCCGGCCGATCCTTCAGCAACGCTTGAGGTGAAATCCAGCACCGGCGGAGTTCTGCTGCCCCGGCTTACTACGGCTCAACGCAACGGAATTTCGAACCCCGCAGCAGGTTTAATGATTTACAATACCAGCACCGAATGCATGGAAGTGTACCACTCCACCGGCTGGAAAGCCTTTTCCTGCGCCTGTTCTTCTGCCCCCTCTGCACCCAGCTCCATCCAAGGCCCCAATCAGGTATGCGCTCAACAAACGGGCGTATCGTTTTATGTATCTGCCGTTCCCGGTGCCACGCAGTACACCTGGACAGCTACAGGTGGAGCCAGCATCCAATCCGGCCAAGGCGACACCTTGGTTAGCATTGACTTTGGTTCCGGTTCAGGAAGCATTTCTGTCGAAGCCTCTAATTTTTGCGGCACTGCCCCTTTGGTTTCTATGAACTACCTGGCCGCCAATCCCGATCCAACCTTTAGCGTCAATCCCGCCCAGCCCATTACCAATCAAGCTGCTGTCTTTTCTGCCAGCAGCACCGGACTGCAATATGCATGGACCTTCCAAAATGGAAGCCCCGCCACATCAACCTCGGCAAATCCTTCGGTTACCTATTCTTCAACCGGTGTGAATTCGGTGAAATTGGTGGTCACCGATCTCAACGGCTGTACCGATAGTTCTACTCAATCCATTACCGTCACCAATTGCCCAGCTCCGGGCCAAAATCAGGTTACGTTCAATTACACGGGCGGTCAACAAAGTTGGACGGTTCCCGCCACCTGCGTCAGCAGTGTAACATTGGAATGCTGGGGAGCACAGGGTGGCAACTCCGGAGCGGCAGGGGGGTATGCGAAAGGGGATTTAGCTGTAAACCCAGGACAAGATTTATATTTATTTGTCGGGGGACAAGGAGGAAATCCAAGCGGAGGTTGGAATGGTGGCGGGGCTGGACATTCAAGTATGTCCACAAGTGGGGGTGGCGGTGGAGGAACCGATGTCAGATTGGGCGGCACCACTTTGAATGACAGAATCATCGTAGCTGGCGGTGGCGGCGGGCGCTGTGCTCTGTATTCAGGGAATTTCAATTTCACAAATGCAGGAGAGGGCGGTGGCTTGTCGGGAAATTCGGCAGGAACGGTTAATAATGGAGGCGCATTTGCCTATGGTGGTGGGGGTGGAACTCCGAGCAGTGGCGGTCAAGGTGGTGGCTCTTCTCCATCATCCGGCAGCGGCTCGGCTGGTTCTTGGGGCCAAGGAGGAAACGGTTTCCCTGGAACCGATGCAACAGCCGGCGGCGGTGGCGGTGGTTATTATGGCGGCGGTGGCGGTGGATACCAATCGGTAGGAACCAACATTGCTGCTTCAGGCGGTGGAGGCTCAGGTTACACCGGAACCCTCAGCAATGCTTCCATGCAAACCGGCATCCGAAATGGACATGGACAAATTGTAATTACGTATTAATTCTGCAAGGTTTAGGATTTCGCCTTCCCTGCCTGAAGGCCTTCTACCGCACGCCGAACACTGCCCCATTTCTCCAAGGCCTGCCGAGCCACTTCGGCCGAAACTCCGGTTTCTTCCACAACCATATCCTCGGCGCGCTGCCACAATTTATGGTTGGTCAATTGCATATCCACCATTTTTTCTCCTTTCACCCTTCCCAATCGAATCATGGCGGTAGTGCTTAGCATGTTCAAGGCCATTTTCTGAGCCGTTCCTGATTTCATGCGCGTGCTGCCGCGAACAAATTCCGGGCCTACCACAATTTCAACGGGGAACTCCGCAGCCAATGCCAACGCCGATCCTTCATTCATGGTAATTCCTCCGGTTCTCAAGCCCTCTTGTCGAGCCCGTTTAATTCCTGAAACCACATAGGGCGTCGAACCCGATGCGGCAATTCCAATGACCAAATCTCCGGCCTTAGCACCCTGCCCCAACAAATCCAACCAGGCCTGCTCGGTATCGTCTTCCGCAAATTCTACGGCCTTGCGAATGGCAGAATCTCCACCGGCCATGATGCCGACCACCCGATCAAATTCCAACCCATACGTGGGTGGCAATTCAGATGCGTCCACAACACCAAGTCGGCCGCTGGTTCCTGCTCCAATATAAAACACCCGATGATGGGTTCTAAGGCAGTCCGCAAACACATCGGCCAGGGGAATCATGGCAGGAATTGCCCGTTCAACAGCCTGTGCCACCGTTTTGTCTTCGGCATTTATGGCCTGCAATACATCAACAGTTGACCAGTCCTCCAAACCGGTTCTACCCATTCCAGCCTCTGTGGTTCTTGTCATAGCCATTAGGCTTGCGGAAACAAATTCGGATTTACTTCATGCATCATTTCCAGCACCTTTTCCACCACATCTTCCACTCCGGGTTTTGAAAAATAGTCGCCATCTGTTCCATAGGCCGGACGGTGCGGCTGGGCCGTCAAGGTCGCCGGGGCCACATCCAAATACATATATCCTCCCTGCTCTTCCAGCACTTGCTGCATCATAAAGGCCGAGGCGCCTCCGGGCACATCTTCGTCCAAAAACAGAATCCGACCTGTTTTTTGCAGCGATTCTACTGTTTTATGATTCAGGTCAAAGGGCAACAGAGTTTGCACATCTACCACTTCAGCATCCACCCCCATGCCACTCAACAATTCCGCGGCTTCAAGGGCGATTCGGCAGGAAGAGCCATAGGTTACTATGCTGATGCTATTCCCCTCTCGAAGAATTTCGGGCTGTCCCAGCGCTACAGTAAATTCTCCCATATTTTCAGGGCGGCGTTCCTTCAAGCGGTATCCATTCAAAGGTTCAACTACAATGGCCGGATCTTCGCCCTTAAATAAGGTATTGTACATTCCGGCGGCCTGCACCATATTTCTGGGCACACACACGTGCATCCCGCGAACCGCGTGCACAATAGCTCCCATGGGAGAACCGGAATGCCAAATCCCCTCCAACCGATGTCCACGGGTACCGATTATCACCGGAGCTTTTTGTCCGCCTTTGGTTCGGTACTGCACCGTAGCTGCATCGTCGCTCAGAATTTGCAGGCAATACAACAGGTAATCCAAGTATTGAATTTCAGCATAGGGCCTTAATCCCCGCATGGCCATTCCGATGCCTTGTCCGGCAATGGTGGCCTCCCGAATTCCGGTGTCAAATACCCGGCCTTCACCAAACTTTTCCTGAAGTCCTTCAAAGGTTTGATTCACGCCTCCAATTTTTCCCACATCTTCACCAAAGGCAATAAAACGAGGATCATTGGTCAACAGGGCATCAAAATTATCCCTCAATACAATTCGGCCGTCCACCACAGGTGATTCTTCTGTATAAACGGGTTCAACCTGCGGCACCCGAAGCGGACTCGCCCCCGATTCATCGTACAACATTCCGTTGTAGCGGTCGTAATTCCGTCGCTTTTGTTCCAACAGCCAATTCTGCAATGTGGAATAAAAACCGTGGCGTTGCAAGCGCAGGTGGGTGGCCAGCCTGCGGGCCGGACCAATTAAATCCTTGCGCATGGGGCTGCTCGCCTGCTGTATGTGTTGAATCCATTCTTGAGCCCGTTCATCTGGGGCATTCATCTGAGACAACAGCTCAAGCAATTCGGCCTTTTCGGTTAAAATTTCTGCTTGATAGGCCTGCCAGGCAGCATTCTTCTCTTCTTTAACGTGCTGTATAGCGGCCTCTTCGATTTCCTGCAATTCTGCTTCATCGGCCAGGCCATTTTTAATGATCCATTTGGCGAATTGCCGCAATCCATCAAATTTTTCTTCCCACTGAAGCCGTTTCTTATCCTTATACCGTTCATGGCTTCCGCTGGTAGAATGTCCTTGTGGCTGCGTGCATTCTTCAATGTGGAACAACACCGGCAAATGGTCTTTGCGGCACATGGCAATTCCGGTTTGATAGGCTTCAATCAGTTCCGGATAATTCCAGGCCCGGGCTTTTTTAATGATAAATCCAGGGCCGTCTTCATTTTTTTCAAAGCCGGACAGCGCCTTTGAAATAGAGCCCTTGGTGGTTTGAAATTCCTTGGGTACCGAGATGCCATATCCATCATCCCAGACCGAAATGGCCATGGGCACCTGCATCACAGAAGCGGCATTCATGGTTTCCCAAAATAAACCTTCTGAAGTTGAGGCATCGCCAATGCTGCCAAAGGCCACCTCGTTCCCTTGGTGTGAGAACGCGGTTAAATGATGCAATTCCGATTGATTTCGATACACTTTCGAGGCCAAGGCCAGACCAAGAAGTCGGGGCATTTGACCGGCTGTAGGAGAAATATCGGCCGAAGAATTTTTTTGTTCCGTTTGGGCCATCCAGCTGCCGTTGGGCTGAATCCACCGGGTGGCATAGTGTCCATTCATTTGCCGGCCTCCGGTCATCGGTTCGGCTTCAAGATCGGGGTGGGCATACAGTTGAGCAAAAAACTGCCGCACCGTCAACAATCCGGCGGCCATCATAAAGGTTTGGTCGCGGTAGTATCCGGAACGAAAATCGCCGGGCTTAAACACCTTGGCCATGGCAATTTGAGGCAATTCCTTGCCGTCGCCAAAAATGCCAAACTTGGCTTTGCCGGTCAACACCTCACGCCGACCCAACAAACTGGTTTGCCGACTTTCGTGGGCTATGCGGTAATCGTGCAACACCTCGGCGCGAAAATCCTCGAACGATATCCGGTCGGTGTCTAATGGGCGGGTACTTAATGGAACGTCTTGCATGAAAAAACAACTATGCACAAAGGTAACAAAAAGCCCAAAGTGGCAGGGAGCAAGCCGAATGGAAGCACATCAATTTCGCGCCATTCATCATTTTTGTCGTATTGAAAATAGCTCTTCGGTTGTAACAAATTTTGTAAATCCTTTTTTTGCAAGTCCTTTTATGAGTTTTTTGTCGCCACTCCAAATTTTACATCTAAAATGTTTTGAGTAAGCAACATAGTGAGTGTCTTTCGGGTCAATATCAGCAACAAGTTTCACCGCGGCAATCCAAGTTGCTTCTTTGATTTGTTCTTCCGAAATAAATTTCATGTCCTTGCATATTTGAAATTCAGCCTCTCTAATTTGGTCAATTTTCAAACCTGATATTTTGCTAAGTCGTTGATAATGCTTATAAATTTCGCTTCTTAAAAAGTCTGGTGCAATAAAGTCAAAATGCTTTTCCGAGTTGATAAGTAAGTCGCCGATTTTCCCGTTGGAGTTAAGAATACCGCTGAAAACTATGTTGGCGTCAACGATCACTCTCACTTGATAAAGCGTTTCCGGTTTTTAGTCCACCAAGCATCGTTCACTTCGTCAGCAAGTTTATCAACGTCAGACTGCTTTGCCTTACTTTTAGCTGTTGCCTCAAGGTATTTCACGTAGTCGATAAGCCGTTGAAGCCCAAAACTATCAACCGATGAGGAAACCGTAATGGTTATTTCATTGTTATTTGTTCTTTTTATTAGCATTGACATGGTAGTTTTAGTATTTAAAAGTAATGAAAAAATGCCTAATTTGTTCTTATTGCTTCAACGTTGAACTATTGCCCAATAATGCAGGCTAACGAAATTTCTTTTAACCACCCTTGTGAATCCAACTTTCGGATTTAAATTGTCTTTTTAAGCGCAATTCAGCAAGCCAAGTAAAAAGTTGACAAAACGCTATGCGCCAACCCGACGCTAAAAAAGGGGCCAAAAAGGGCCAAAAATTGCGCTGAAAGAGCCCAAAACGAAAAACGTATTCGCTGCGCTGTTCTGCTTACCCAAACGGACCACAAAGAGCTACACGTCTGGGCTGTTTCAGCTCCTACCTGATCTGCGTGGGGCTTTGCCCTTTGTGCTCCGGTTAAAATTGGATGAATGACCCGGAATGGATTTTTTTGAGCCGGGTGTTTTGAGGTTCGAGGGTTTGCCTTTTTTAGCGGGTTGCTTGGACTTTGGTTTTGTTTCAACTACCCCCGATGAATCTTCCAGCATGCTGTACATGACCTTCATTTCGTTTTCCGTTAAATCCCTCCAATCTCCAACCGGCAAGCCTTTCAAATCAATGTGCATAATGCGCACCCGTTCCAGTTTCACCACTTCATATCCGTAATGCTCGCACATCCTGCGAATCTGTCGGTTTAGCCCTTGTACCAACACAATCCTAAACGTCGTTACCCCTTCCTGCACCACCTTACACTTTTTGGTGGTAACGCCCAGCATAGAAACACCATTTGCCATGCCGGTAATTGCACTTTGGGTTAGGGGTTTGTTCACCGTTACCAGGTATTCCTTTTCGTGTTTATTTCCTGCCCGTAAAATCTTGTTCACCAAATCGCCATTGTTGGTCAGGAAAATGAGACCTTGCGATTCTTTATCCAAGCGACCGATGGGGAAAACACGTTTGCTGTGGTTTACAAATTGTACAATGTTGTTGTGCACATTGTCTTCGGTGGTTGAGGTTACCCCAACGGGTTTATTCAGTGCAATAAAAACAACATCCTCGTCTTGGAAGGGTTCCAGTTTTTGTCCATTCACCCGAACGGTATCGCCGGCTTTTACCTGATCGCCTGTATTGGCTTTGCGTCCGTTGAGGAGTACCAGCCCTCGTTCAATAAACCGGTCGGCTTCGCGCCGGGAACAAAAGCCGCTTTCGCTGATGAATTTATTGATGCGTATGGAACGTTGCTGCATGTAGCTGTAGTGGTTTAATGATGCCTTTTATTTTCAAATCGTCGAACACCCAAATTTCTTGGCATTTTCTGCTCTAAATTAGCCTTTTTAAGCGCATCGCAGCAGGTCGGGTAAAACATGTAGATGCCGGGTGGGGTTGGGAATCCAGACAATGCCTTGCCCGAAGGTCTTTTTTCGCCTACTAAAGGTTTAGAAGGGTGTTGGCTATTTCATCACGTAGGGTTGGTTGCACGTTTACCTCATCTGCAAACCTTTTCCATTGATTGACCTTGCCGTTGATCTCATCTATTATCTCTGACGCTTTTTTACAGCGAACGGATTCCCCAATTACCAATAAATCTGCTTTTGTAATATCTTTTCTCTTGCCATTGATGCTTAATGCATGCTGACTTACCCATTCGCTACCCGGTCGGTACGCGTGACACACATCGTATGCCGGGGCGAGCTCCCATTTGCCGCCTTGTTTTAACAAAAAGGAAAAATTCTTGGTATGGTCATCGCAATTCTTTGCAATCACGTTAAAAACCATTCTTCTGAACATTTGCTCAGCATCCGCATAAGTAAGTTTCAACTCCCGCATGCACTGAAAGAGTTGCTCATAGCTGAAACTACGAACCAGGTTGAAGTCGAAATGCTTCAAGGCACAAAAAGTTTGTATATGATGCTTTGTTTCACTGCCTTCCCGGTCAAAACGTTTGGTCACAAAATGTGCCCTTCCGTTTTCTTCCAATAAACGTGATGGCATCATTTCGATACCGCATGCCTTTGCCATATTGTAGTAGGCCATTTCTACTCTGCCGTAGCCATTGCTGCTGCCCAACTGTATATCGCTTACCCCATCGAGCTTGATAAGCCAATGCTCGAATCCCTTTGGTGCTTTGGTTTGCCCTGATTTTACCTCTCCTGTTTTTTCATTCCATGCAATGAGCGCCTTCGGACGAGCACCACCGGCAGATGTACCTATCTTCAAAATCTCCAATACAGCTTGTTCTTCGTCTTTATTGAGATTAGTTGTAAACGCTTCACGTTGGTCGAGCATCTTTTGTGCTGTAGCTACCAGGCTATCCATTTCAATAGAAAATGTTCTTTTATTTTCCTTGAGTACAGCAGGCTCAAATTCCAGGGCACCCATGCCCCGAGTGCCTATGAAGCACAGCATTTCAACCGGATTCATGCTATCCTGTGGCCGACCTTGTTGTGCCAGCCAAAGATTAATCAACTGATTTCCGTATTTATCGGGTAAGGCATCGGCCAACAAACCGGATAAACCTTTGAAGGTATCGTATGCTGAGTTTTTATCCTTTCGGAGTTCAGGAAATGAAAACCGATTCCGATTATCAGAAACAGGCATTTTTAGCGGAGCCAAATCCCAACCTAATTGCTTGAATTTGGGATCGTATTCAAAAGTAGCCAACTCATTTTCTGCGTCCCATGCTACGGCACCTACCAACTTCCCCCATATTTTTACTTCTGCTACCTTCATCATTTACCAATCTGTTGCCCCTTTGTTTTCGTCTTTCCCTGATTTACTTCGTGCCCGTTGGCGTTTTTGCTTTTGTAGTTTTGCCAGTGCCAATGGGCTTATTGTTTCCCTAACTTCAAAAACACCCAGCACGGATAGTTGTTCTAGAATCCTCAATACCTGAATAAGGGTAGTTACAGTAACCGGTTCACCACGCTCTAACAAACTTAGTGTAGATCGACTGATTCCGGCTGCTGTTGCCAGTTCAGCCTGCGTTTTATTCTGCTCCACACGATGGTGCCTTACAAATACGCCAATGTACTCAGCCAATGCCTTGTCGCTCTTTGAAGCCCACTCTTTGAATGACTTATCAGTCATAAAGCTTATTTTTTATTCTTAGTGAATGATTTGTCATTCAAATATACCTCTTTTTTGAATTAGCAAGCATAAGGAATTGTAACCACCCCATTTTTAGGACAGGGTTTAAATATACAAATTTGTGTTTAATTTCATTTTGCCAATCAAGAAACGGAAACGGGCTCTGCTGAGGAGCAACCCGTCAGGGATATTGATTCGGTCACGGAGAATCTTCTCTT
>CAIKAF010000006.1 GCA_903825395.1 uncultured Flavobacteriales bacterium | reverse complement strand
CACCAATCCGATTTCGTTTACCACAACCAATCCTCCGCCCCCACCCTGCACCGCCCCCACCACCCAAACCTTAAACCTACAGGCCGGTTCGCTGACAGGAACAACGGCCACCATTTCTTGGACCAATGGAAACGGAGCCGGTCGGGTGCTGTACATCAACACCCAAAACAGCTTTGTGGCTCCCAGCAACGGAGCCTTGCCCAGCGCCAATCCCGTGTATTCCGGTGCGGGACAGCAGTGCATTTTCGCGGGCGGCGGTTCCGGCCCGATTGCCGTGAGCGGATTGACCGCCGGGACGACCTATTACGTTCGAGCCTATGAATACTGTGCTCCCGACACCATTTATGCCACCGGCAGCGGCAACACCAATCCGATTTCGTTTAGTACCTTGTCCGGAGGAAATTCCTGTTTGCCACCAACCCTTCAGGTGGCTCAATTTCAGATTCCGAATCCGAACAGCACATCGGCTCAAATCACCTGGACCAGCGGAAATGGAAGTGGCCGCGTCGTGTACATTCATCAAATTAATTCATTTGTGCCTCCGGCCGCGGGTGCGCTTCCCAGTCCTAACACGGTTTATTCAGGGGCGGGACAGCAATGTATATTTGCCGGCAATTCGGCCAATACAGTTACCGTAACAGGATTGCAACCCGGAACCACGTATTATGTACGGGGATACGAATATTGCCAGCCCGGTTTTGAATTCAACACCTCTACGGCCAGCGATAATCCCCAGCCGTTTACAACACCTCAAGCCCCTTATCTGATTCTAAATCCCGACAGCCTTTCCGGATTTAGTTATGTGTTGGGTGCAGGCCCTTCCGCTGCACAATCCTATCAGTTAACTGGGGGCAACCTATTGACTGGAACAGTAAGTGTGGCTGCATCTACCGCCTTCGAGTTGTCGTCGGATGGATTGAATTTCTCAAACAGCCTAAGTTTGAGTACCCAGGGGGGAGTGGTGGTGGGCCAACCGCTCACGCTCTTTGTACGCTTGAAAGCCGGGTTGCCATTGGGGCAACATGGTTGGGCGGCTCAGATGCATTCCGGAGGCGGAGCTCCCTCGGTCACCCTGTATTGCATGGGCGAAGTGGTTTCGGCCACTGGAATTCAAACCGAACCAGAATTTCAGGGAATGCGCATTTGGCCAAATCCATCGAGAAAAGGCCAATCCCTGCATTTGAATTTTAGCGCGCTGGAATCGGGTTCATATCTGGTAGAATGGACCGACCTTCAGGGCCGTGTATTGCTCAGGGAGGCTCAGCAGTTCCATGGAGTTGTGGACCAAGCATTGTCCATGCCACTTGATGCAGCCGGCGTATTTTTGGTGACGGTGTACGGAGAATCCGGGAATGTGCTTGGCCGCAGTCGTTTGGTGGTAGTGCCGGATTGATTCTAGTTCTAAGAAATTGACCTGCATGGGTTTGAAGGGAATGTGGAACTTGGGGCACCGCGGCAGGGATTGAGCCAGGGTAGCACAGAAGCCGGGGGCGGTAGTGGCCGCGAGGCGCGGAGGCGACCTTGGGAGCCACCGCAAGCCCGCTGGCCACACCTACCCTGGTTTCTGGGCTACCGGCGAAAGCCCGTTTGCCGCCCCAAAAAATCCCCATTTCAGCCTTTGAACTTCCGGTAATCTTCCAAAAAAACCGACAGCTTCCCCATCTAAATCGTACCTTTGTACCATGTCAGATATTACCATAATTGGCGCGGGCCTAGTGGGCTCACTGCAAGCGCTGTATGCGGCGCAAGCCGGACTTTCCGTAGATGTTTTTGAGCGTAGGCCCGATTTGCGTGCCGCGACTTTATACCAAGGAAGATCCATCAATTTGGCCCTGTCCGACCGCGGATGGAAGGCCTTGAGCGATGTTGGCCTGGCGGATGCGGTGCGCGAAATTGCTATTCCCATGTACAAGCGTACCATGCATGATGTTTCAGGACCGTTGCGCTACCAGCCTTATGGCGACGAAGGGCAGGCCATTTACTCGGTGAGCCGCGGAGCATTGAATCGCTTGCTGCTGGAAGCGGCCGACAGAACGGGGAAGGCCCGTTTTCATTTTGAATGGAGATGCACCTCGGTTGATTTTAAGCAAAAGGAATTGCATTTTGATGCGGTCAACAGCGGGCAGCGTACCGTTCGCTACGACAGGCTGATTGGAACAGACGGGGCCTTTTCGGCCATTCGGCAAGCCTTGATGATGAACGACCGCTTTGATTACCATCAGTTTTACATTGAGCATGGATACAAGGAGCTCAGCATTTATCCCGATGAAAAGGGTGGCTTTAAAATGGAAAAGGAAACCCTGCACATTTGGCCCCGCAAAGACTTTATGCTCATTGCCTTGCCCAATCCGGATGGATCGTTTACCTGCACCTTGTTCTATCCCATGCAGGGCGAAGGCTCTTTCGAATCTTTAGATACCGATGAAAAAGTGTTGGATTTTTTCCAGGCCACATTTCCTGACATTGTTCCATTGATGCCTGATTTGGTGCAGCAATGGAACACCAATCCGGCCTCTTCCTTGGTAACGGTGCGCTGTAAACCCTGGAATTACATGGATGAAGTGCTGATTTTGGGCGATGCCGCCCATGCCGTAGTACCCTTTTACGGGCAAGGCATGAATGCCGGTTTTGAAGATTGCAGTTTGCTGAATGCCGCCTGGAAGGAACAAGGGGGAAGTTTTGAGGGTTTGTTTAGCAGCTATGCGGCTCAGCGTCAGCCCGATGGGGTAGCCATTTCGGAGCTGGCTCTGCGCAATTTTATCGAAATGCGCGACAAAACCGCCGATCCCATGTTTTTGCTGCAAAAGAAAATAGAAGGTCGATTTGCGGCGGCCCATCCTGAAAAATGGCAGCCCTTGTATTCTATGGTTACGTTTTCGCACCGGCCGTACCGGGAGGCTTTGCGCCGGGGAGAATTGCAAGATGGCATCATGAAACAGGTAATGAATCGGCCCGATATCGAGCAGGTTTGGGATTCTGAGGAGGTGGAATTGGCCATTTTGAATGCTTGGAACCAAACGCCCGAATTGCATTGAACGCCAAACCGAAATTGATTGTATTCACGGGAGCCGGCATGTCGGCCGAAAGTGGAATTCCCACCTTTCGCGGCAGCGATGGGTTATGGGCAGGGCATCGGGTGGAAGATGTAGCCACCCCCGAGGCTTTTGAGCGGCAGCCGGATTTGGTCCATCAATTTTACAATGAACGGCGCCGGGGTATTGCACAGGCTCAGCCGAATGCCGGTCACCTTGCGCTGGTACCGGCCGAATCCGATTGGGACCTTCAAATCATCACGCAAAATGTCGATAACCTGCATGAGCGCGCGGGCAGCAGCAAAGTATTGCATTTGCACGGGCGGATTGATCAGGCCCGTACCATGGAGGCCCGCCCCAGCATTATTGACATTGAGGGCGATTTAAACAGCAGCAGCTGCCTGCCCGATGGCCGAAAGCTGAGGCCCAACATTGTGTGGTTTGGAGAACTCGTTCCGGCCATTTCAGAGGCTCAGAACCTGGTTCAAATGGCCGATGCCATGCTGGTGGTGGGCAGCAGCTTGCAGGTGTATCCTGCCGCTGGGCTGCTGTTCGAATTGCCGAACGATCGGCCGCTGGTCTTGGTAGATCCGGGCAAAGCCGGCTTGCATCGGCCGAGCTTGCATCACCTGCAAATGGGCGCTTCAGAGGGCATACCGCAGGCGCTGGCGCATTTGAAATCCCTGTTTTTTTAAGTCAGTGGAATTTTTGGGGCGGCAGCCGGGCTTTCACAGGTAGTCCGCGTTGGGCTGCGGGGCGCTGCCGGGCTGCGGTGGCTCCTGACGTCGCCTCCTCGCCACGGCGCGCCAGCCGCAGCCCAACTTGCGGGCAACCTTGTTCAATCCCTGCCGCAAGCCAGCTCAAAAATTGTATCTTTTCATAGTAAATGCCTGCCGTTGTAGGGTGCTGAAAATCAACCGGGAATTCATAAATGCCTGGACTTGCTCCAGAGAAATAAAGGGCATCTCAGTTCGACTTTATTTTTCCACGTACCTTCGTGCCTATGCCTAGTGTTCAAGATTGGCCCCTTCACCGATTTACCTTGCCCAATGGATTGCGGGTGGCTTGGATTGAAACCCGAAGCCCCGTGGCCTCGGCCGGAGTAATGGTCGATGCCGGAACGGTGAATGAATCTCCCGACTTCCCCGCAGGAATCGCCCATTTTACCGAACACATGCTGTTTAAGGGCACTCAAAAACGAAAAGCCCACCACATTCTTACGCGCATGGACGATGTGGGCGGCGACTTAAATGCCTATACCACCAAAGAGCAGACTTTTTATTACGCAACCTTCCTGCAACCGCATACCTACCGAGCCTTGGAATTGTTGGCCGATATGGTGATTCGGCCTAGTTTTCCGGAAAAAGAAATGGATAAGGAAAAGGCCGTAGTACTCGATGAAATTCAGTCCAGCAAAGACGATGCTCCCGACGAATTGGGAGAGTGGTTTGATGCCGAATTGTTTGCCGGGCACCCCCTCTCTATTCCCATTTTGGGCGAAGAGCAAGCGTTAAATAGACTGACACGAAAGGATTTGTTGGACTGGCATGGCCGGTGCTATACGGCAGAGAACATGGTGTTGGTTTTGGTAGGCCGTTTTCAACGGAAAATTTTAGAACGCTGGGTGTATGCCCTGTTTTATGAACTGCCATCGGGGGTAAAAGCACCCCTGCCTCGGCCTGAAAAGCCCCTGACAGTAGCTCCATTTCAGCGCCGAGAATTGCGCAGCAATCATTCTGCCTATGGAATATTGGGCGGGCTTGGGCCCGATGTACTTTCAGAACAGCGGCTGCCGGTATCGGTACTGAATAATATACTTGGCGGTCCGGCCATGTCTTCGCGCCTGAACATGGGAATCCGAGAAAAGTACGGCATCACCTACCTATTGGAATCCAACTACACACCCTACCGAATGAGCGGAAGCTGGTCGGTACTCTGGGCCACCGAACCCGCTAAAATGCAGCGAACGCGAAGCCTCATATTAAAAGAATTGCAGCGCCTGACCAAGCAACCTTTGGGAAGTATGCAGTGGCACAAGGCCATACAACAAATCATGGGGCAATTGGCCTTGTCCAATGAAAATGCCGGGAATTTACTCCACATCGTTGCCCGCTCTATTTTATTGCACGATGAGGTTGAAACATTAGCCACCATATTTCACCGCTTGCAGGCCTTAACGCCAACCCATATCGTTGAAACGGCAGAGCTGTTGTTTGCCGAAAATCAGCGGAGCGAATGCTATTATTATCCAGATAAAAACTAAGCTATGGACTTTTTACCTGAGGATATTTCCCGCTATGCGGAATCGGCCGGAACCGATGAACACCCTCTGCTTCAAAAAATTGGCCGGGAAACCTGGCAAGAAGTATTGATGCCGCGCATGCTTAGCGGCCATCAACAGGGCAGTGTTTTGCAAGCCATCGTTCGAATGATACGCCCATCTCGGATATTGGAAATTGGAACATTTACCGGATATTCTGCCCTGTGTATGGGCATGGCCATGCCGAAGGATGCTGAACTGCACAGCATTGATGTGAACGATGAACTTAAAAAAAGGGTGCAAGGCTATATGGATGAATCCGGCCTGAGCGATCGGATTCATTTGCACTGGGGGAATGCCTTAGAAATCATTCCTGAATTGGACGAAATCTGGGATTTGGTGTTTATCGATGCCGACAAAGAAAACTACTTGAATTATTTGAATTTAGTGCTTCCACGCATGAAATCGGGAGGCTGGATTGTGGCCGACAATGTTTTGTGGAGTGGGAAAGTGGTACATGCCGACCTGCACACCGATGAAGAAACCCAAGGGCTTTTGGAATTCACCCGGGCGGCTAAAGCACACCCGGATTTGTTTTCCGTTTTGTTCCCGATTCGGGATGGTCTTTTGGTGGTTCAATACGTGCCCAATATTTCCTGTAGGCCGTTGAAAACGGCGGCGACATGACGGCCGTCGGCCAGGGCATGGTGCACTTCGATGGATAGGGGCATATACCAATCTTTGCCTTGTTGGTAGGGTTTGCCGGTTACCATGCGGGGAAAGTGATCCATTTCAATGTGGTGGTGCGCATTTTTAAATCCGGTGAAGGACAGCCAGGGCAAAACGCTGTAAAAAACCATGTCGCTGCGGGCATCGTTCGGAGACAATCCTTGGCCGGCAGGCTTAGCCAATTGCTCCTTGCCGGCCTCCATAAATGCGGCTTCGTCTTCATGAAAGGGGAAAACGCCAAACCGAAACGTTCCATCTTCCTGAGCAATGGTACATCCTGCATGCACAAACTTATATCTGCGCAGTCTGTCCGAATGGTCAGGGTCAAACCGAAGGCAAAATGCGGTTTCCTGCTGCACCACCTTTAGGCTGTGGAAAAGGTAATAGAGAAAAAACGAATCCTTGCGTTCTGTGCAGCGCTTTTTGGCTCCTGTGATGCGCAACGGAGCCGTCACTTGGAAAAATGGATCTTGGTAGGGACGAAAAAACCGGTAGATTTCTGCCCGATCCCAAGTGTCCAGCAAAAAATAATCGTAGGGGGCAAGGGCTAATTCCATGAAAAATAAAATTCGGATTCCAAAGATGCTGAACTTTTTAATACCCCTTGCGGTTTAATTCATATCAAACCCAATCCATTAAGTTAAATTCCCTTTCTTTTTGGGGTTGGTGTTTCATTGAAAAGTACTTTTGACGCTCAAACATTGCCCATGGAAGTTGCATCGAGCCTGCGCATGCAGGAACTAAAACAAGCCTTAAAGACGCATCCCTTGTATGTAGAATTGAACCGGCCAGAGGCCTTGCGCCTGTTTATGGAACACCACGTGTATGCCGTTTGGGATTTTATGTCGCTGTTGACCTATTTGCAAACCCGCTTAACCTGCACCCAAATTCCATGGATGCCTGTTGGAGACCCTGAAGTTCGGTTTTTAATCAATGAAATTGTTCGGGGCGAGGAAAGCGATGAAATGCCCGGCGGAGGCTACATCAGCCATTTTGAATTGTATTTAAAAGCCATGGATCAGGCGGGGGCCAACACCTCTGTGTTAAAGGATTTTTTGAAGCAAGTACATCAAGGGCAGGCTCCAGAAACCTATGCTCAGCTTCCGGATGGGGTTCCTGCGTTTTTGTCGTACACCTTTGAAATCATTCGGGCCGATCGGCCTCATGAAGTGGCTGCGGCCTTCACCTGGGGGCGTGAGGATTTGATTCCCGGCATGTTTACCTCGATGGTGCAGGAAATGAACGAGGCCTCTGCAGGAGCCTTTTCCTGGTACCTGTATTATTTGGAGCGCCACATTGAAGTGGATGGCGACCACCACAGCTATTTGTCGCACAAAATGGTTGAATTGTTGTGTGCGGGTGATCCTGAAAAGATGGCTCAGGCCGAACGTGCGGCAGAGGGTGCATTGGAAGTTCGCTTGGGCCTTTGGGATGCCATTTTGAAGAAGATTTAAGGGCTCTCAAACTTGGGGAATATCGCTCAAAGGCTTACCTTTGAAGGTATGAAGTACGCCGCCATTGACCCTTTGCTTTTTATTGAAAATCGAAAAAAACTTGCGGATTCCTTGCCTGCTGCAAGCATGGCCGTTTTGGTCTCCAACGACATCATGCCCAGCAATGCCGATGGCAGTATGGGCTTTAAACAAAATTCAGATTTGTTTTATTTGTCGGGTGTAGATCAGGAGGAAACCACCCTGATTCTTTTTCCGGGGGCTTCCAATCCTGCCCATCGGGAAATTTTGTTTTTGCGCGAAACCAATCCCCACATTGCCGTTTGGGAAGGCGCCAAATTGACCAAAGAAGAGGCCTATTCCAGAACCGGAGTTGCTACGGTTATGTGGAATCAGGATTTCAAATCGGTGTTCCGGGCCTTAATGGCAGAAGCAGAAACCGTGTACTTAAATAGAAACGAACACATTCGGGCAGCAGCAGAAGTGCAAACTCGGGAAGACCGATTTATGCTGCGCTGCAAGGAAGAATACCCCCTGCATCAGTACCGCCGTTTAGCGCCCTTATTGTACCGCCAGCGCAGCATTAAACATCCGATCGAAATTGAGCAGATGCGCCAGGCCTGCTCCATTACTGAATCGGGATTTCGCCGATTGTTATCGGTCGTGCGCCCCGGCATTTGGGAGTATGAAATTGAGGCCGAGCTTTGGCATGAATTTATTCGATTGAGATCCAACGGCTTTGCCTACACGCCCATTATCGCCTCAGGTGGCTCGGCCTGTGTTCTTCACTACACCGAAAACAACAGGCAATGTCAAAGTGGAGATGCCCTGCTGCTTGATATTGGTGCAGATTATGCCAATTATGCGTCCGACTTAACCCGGGTTATTCCGGTTTCCGGTAGTTTTAGCCCAAGGCAGCTTCAGGTGTACAACGCCGTTTTGCGGGTTCAGCGCCATGCCATAGGCCTGTTGCGCCCGGGAATGACCTTCAGTGAATACAACGCTTCAGTTGGCTTGGCCATGCAAGAGGAGCTGTTGGAATTGGGTTTAATTACTTCGGCTGAGGTTCGGAATCAAAGCAGCAATGCCCCCGCCTACAAAAAATATTTTATGCACGGAACAAGCCACTTTTTAGGGATCGATGTGCATGACGTGGGTTATTTTCACGAGCCCATGCAAGCCGGCATGGTATTTACGGTTGAACCGGGAATTTACATCCCTGAAGAAGGAATTGGGGTAAGGCTAGAGAACGACATTTTAATAACCGAAAATGGCATTGAAGATTTGATGGCCACCATTCCCATCGAGGCCGAAGAAATTCAAGATTTGATGCGTTCCGGGAAATAAAATTCCCCTGTTGGTTTGGGCAATCTCGCCCCCCAACATGCTGTAAAAAGAAGCATGTCTGGAATCTCTAAATAGCGAAAATTGGGAGCTTGACTGGCGGGTGTTTCCCGCGTTCGCAGAGTTCATTTTTAGGTAGGCATGTGTGAATTCCGCATTTAATTTTCAGCCCTATTGCGTTCCAATGATGCACGTAAGATTTAACGCTTAATTAATTCATTATTAGGTTGAATTATTGTTGGTTTTGGCCTATCTTTACTCTCTCTTCTAAGTTAAATTTCTTCGTATGCTCTTTCGTTTCCTAATGCTTTTAATGATGGGTTTTTCAGCGCACTCAGCCTATGCACAACAGGCGACGCTGAAGCATGTCCACATTGAAATCGATCACGGCGCCCTGCACTGCCCATTTTTAGGGTTGAAATTCAAAGAGTATTTTACCAACGATACCGTTCAGAATTTGGTCATTGACCGAATCAATAGTACAGCCAATTTTGATGCGGTAGAAAGCCGGTGGACTCAGGATTCATTTTTGAGGTATGCTATTGTTCAGAAAGTTGGGTATCCTGAGCCGGAGATTAAAACCATTTTAATTTCCAATCCATGATGGGTCGTTTTTTTCTTATCGTCGGATTGGCTTGCACGGCGATGCTTCGATTGGAAGCCCAAGCCAACAACATTACCACCTTTTTACGGGTAGAAAAAATTCCGGGATTGAATTTCGGATTGGCCTTTTCAGAAACCAATGATAAAGGGTTTATTGGAACAGGTCAGGATGATGGAACGGGCGGCCATGGCATGTGCGATTTGTATGTGATGAAGGTGGATGAATGCGGAGCCACACAATGGTATTACCGCTATGGAGGGCCAGATGAGGAAGGAGGAAAATTTGTTCGTCAAACCAGCAATGGAGGCTACATTATCGCCGGATTGGCTCGGTCGTGGGGAGCAGGCAATTACGATGCCTGGTTGGTTCGGTTAAATCCTCAAGGGCAATTGCAATGGTCCAGAACCTTTGGAACCGGAAACGACGACTTTGGCCTAGCTACCGATGAAACCCCCGATGGAGGCTTTTTGATGGGTGGTTTTTGGGGTAGTCCAAGAACGGGATTTATTCTTAAAACCAATGCTGCCGGTACTCCGCTTTGGCAACGCAATGTAGGATTGACCGACGCTTGGGTGAATTATGTAGAGGCCTTGCCCGGGGGAGATATTTTTATTGCCGGTCAATACTTTGGGCCGTATGGCGGTCAGGACGTTTTTGCCGCTCGCTTAAACAGCCTGGGCAACCCCATTTGGACCCGCAGCTATGGTATGTCGAGCAACGATGGTGTTGATTGGGATTTGGCAGGGAAGGTTACTCCCAATGGAGATTTGATTATTTCTGCTACCACCAGCAGCATGGGCCAAGGAAACGATTTAATGCTGATGCGTTTGGCCGGTGCTACGGGAGTATTGCAATGGGCTCGTGTAATGCAAGGGGCCGGGGACGACCGGTCTCACTTTGTGAATTATACCTCCAACAACCTCATTTTACAGAGCGGCTACACCACCACCTGGGGGAATGGCGGAGCCGATGTGTTGTTCAATGTGTACGATGCATTAGGAAATCGCTTGTGGAGTAAAACCTATGGCAGCAATAGCTTAGACAAAGGCTGGGGTATACAGGAAACCCAAGATGGAGGCTTTCTGGTATCGGCCTCCACCCAAGGGTTTGGCGCCCAATACTTTGACCCCATGTTTGTGAAGGTGGATAGTGTAGGGGGATTGGCCAATTGTCCGTACAGCAACAATCCAACTCCAACCATGCTGACGCCCAATCTGTCCAGCGGCACTCAAAGTCCCTCATACAACGCCATTTCTATTTTATCGGCATCACCGAATCCGGCTCCCATTTCGTTGGTGCCCAACAGCGACATTATTTGTTTTAACTGCAACAACGTTCCTCAGTTTTCAGTTTCAGATACGGTCATTTGTCAGGGCGATTCCATTTTATTGTGGAACAATACTTCTGTAGGTCTGGTTTGCAGTCAAGATTGGTCCATCAGCGACAGCAATGGGGTAGTAGTGGATTCCTTGCCGGGCTCGGACAGCTTGGTGTATTATTTCAATCAGCATGGTCGGTTTATAATTCGTTTGCAGGCCACCTGCAACAATGTTACCAACTACGATTCCATTGAAGTGGTGATTCGGCCGAAACCAGTGGGCAGCATGTCCTTGAACCCAGTCTGCCTTAATGCCCAACCGGCTCAGTTTTCGGGTTCAGCCACGTTTTTCCCTTCCCAATGGAATTGGACTTTTGGTGATGGAGGTACAGGGAATCAACAAAACCCAAGCCATACCTATGCCCAGCCGGGGACCTATCCGATTGAGCTGAAGGTGACCAACGTATTTGGCTGCTCCGATACGATATTCGATACCCTTAGTATTTATCCGGTGCCGGTAGCCAACATTCAGGCACCAACGAATTTGTGTTTTGGGCAAACCTCTACGGCCACCGTGCAAATCACCGGAGGTACGGCGCCCTTTAATCAAATTTGGCATACCGGAGCTGCCACGTTGTCCATTCCCTTGTCGGCCACAGGGAATTTAAGTCTGACCGTTCAAGTGGTTGATGCCAACGGCTGTGTAGCCTTGCCCGCAAATGCTAGCGTTATTGTTAGTCCGGCGCTTCAGGTACAAGCCAGTCCCGACGATGCCGTATGTTTTGGATATTCAAGCACGGTAGGGGCTCAGTTTCAAGGGGGGAATGGAAATGGAATACTGACATGGAGCAACGGGCTGCCTTCCGGTCCGGGCCCCCATACCGTGACTCCCAATCAAACCACCACCTACATTGTAACTGCCTCTGATGGCTGCACTGTGCCCAGTGTGGTTGATTCTGTTACCATTGTGGTACATCCATTACCTGTAGTGGCTTTTTCTGCCAGTCCGAACGAGGGTTGTCAGCCATTAACAGTTCAATTTCAAAGCAACAGCACCATTAGCAGTGGGCAAATTGCCTCCTATCAATGGTTCTTAGGCGATGGGAATTCCGGCAATTCTTCCAGTTTCTCGCATACGTATCCCAACCCGGGGACCTATTCTGTAGGTTTAATTGCAACCTCGGCCTTGGGTTGTGTTGATTCCGCATCTGCCCCCGGATACATCAGGGTATGGCCCTTGCCTGTAGCCGGCATGCTCATCAATCCTGCCGTTACCTCCTTAGATAAACCTCTGGTTACCTTCACCGACGCCAGCAGCGGCCATGTCAATGTAATTTGGGAAATGGGCGATGGCAGCAGTTCCTCCGCCAATGAATTTGTTTATCAATACCGCGATACCGGTTTGTACACCGTTCAAATTACCGCCTTTACCGACAAAGGATGTACCGACGTTGCCTATGGTCAGGTTAAAATTCGGCCTCCATTTTCGGTGTACATTCCCAATACCTTTACTCCCAATGAAAACGGTTTGAATGAACTATTCAAGGTGGTTGGAGATGGCATTGTGGAAATTGATTACGACATTTTTGACCGTTGGGGGAACTCCATTTGGTCATCGTATGGAAAAATCAATGCCGGTTGGGATGGTCGATTGAACGGAGAACCGGTACCGGTTGGGGTGTATGTATATAAAATTGTGGTGCGATCGTTGGAGAACAAATTTGTTACCTACCACGGTCAAATCAATTTGATTCGGTAAGGGGTTGAGGAGGCCTTGCGGCCGGGATTGAAAGCCTTAGCCCGCAAGGGCGGAAGCTTCGGGCCCGCGCGCTGCGGAGGCGACCTTGGGAGCCACAGTAAAGCCGCTGGGGCCGTAGCTTACGGCCGCGGACTAAGGCCGAAAGCCCGAAAAGCCGCCCCAAAAAAGAAGCATGTAGGTGTTGATTTGGCCTTGAAAATCCCCCTCATGCGCTACCTTTACCTTAAAATTTAGCTATGAGCTGGTACCAATTGGCGCGCTTGCGTGCACTTTCAATACACCGGATTCCACAAGGAGATGTGCAGGCACCCACCGTTTCTGCTCCGGCATTGACCTATCCGCCCCAAGGAGCAGAATCTCCTGAATTTTTAAAATACCTGTTGGGCGATTTGCCACAGGCCACCTGGTACCGCCCCGATGAAAGCGAGGCCTCTGCATCTTTGCACGATATGTTGCAAGCCATACTGGAAGAACCCGATGCCTTGCACGATTATGGCAAAAAATTGGCGCAGCGCCTGGCTGATACCGCCCCCGGATACACCACCCGAAAAGGGGTTTTTATTCTGGCTTTTTTCGATAATGTAACCGAAGGTCAACCCGGAATTGGCTTGTTTAAGGCCGAAACCGAAGAATCCATTTTGGCCTTGAACGACCAGGCCGAGTCATGGGAATTGAAATGGATGAAAGGCCTTTCAGGCAAACGCCCCGACAAGGGAGCCCTGTTTATTCCCGACGAAGAGCGCGGGTTTAAAGCCATCGTGGCCGACAAGAATGCCGAAATCAAGTATTGGCTGCAAGGCTTTTTAAGCTTAAATCCACACTCCAATGCCCAACAAGCCACCCGGCAAGTGATGGACTTAATCAAAGGCTTTTCCGAAGATGTATTGTCCACCGAAAACAAAGTGGAACGGACCGAACAAATGGCCTTTTTAGATCAAACCTCGCGCTACTTAAGTTCCAACCCCGTGTTTGATGTGGAAGAATTTGGCCGCGAAGTCATTCACAATTCACAACTGCAAGAGGCCTTCATGGACTATAAAGTAGCCTTTGAAGAAGAACGGGAAACCGAATTGCCGAATCGGGTAAATATTGAACAAGACACGGTAGTGAAGCAGCACGGCAAGTTTATGCGTTCTGTAATAAAGCTTGATAAAAACTTCCATGTGTATGTGCATGGCAACAAGGATTTTATTGAGCGGGGCTTTGATGAGGAAAAAGGGAAATACTATTACAAACTTTATTTTTCGGAAGAGTCTTGAGGGGCTGGGCAGATTGGTTGTTGGCTGAAGCTAGTGCGGATTCCATGCTAGGGAAGTCCGCCGCCGGGAATTGGACCATGAAAAATCAGCGCGGTCCTGTTTGCCTGTCTGGATGGTTGGTCTGTGCCCTGGTTTTTGTGTTGAGCATTTCGGGGCTCCGGGCTCAAGTCTTACCCCCCGAGTACCACTACGACTGGCATCTGGCCGGAGCCCGCTTTTGGGATACCACCGGAATTCCAACCCTGAAATTGACCGAACTTGGGGGCATTCCCAACGATACCCTGAACGACGACGCAGCATGGGGCAACATCCCCCAGGGAATGAGGGGCCGGCCATTGCGCATATTAATTGATACCGGAGAATTTCGGCTTTCTTCGGCGGTCGTGTTGTACGACAGCATGATTGTAGAAGGATTTGGCTCGGCAAGCCGCATTCGCTTTCAGCCCGGTGGAGGCCATGATTTGTTCAGCGCCTCAGGAACCACCGGAGGGCCATTGAGGGATGTGTTGGAATTGCCCACCTTGCGGCAAACTTGGTTTCGGGTGGCCGACACCAGTGGATTCAGACCCGGGCGGTATACCGAACTGCATCAAGAAAATGGAGATTGGGATTCGAATCCAGCCAGTTGGGCCACCTTTAGCGTAGGGCACATTAGCCGCATCGTGCAGGTGCTTGGCGACACCGTATTTTTGGAAGAGGGATTCCGCTTTGTTCCTGATTCGGCCTTGTCGCCCCAGGCTCGGCCGCTGCTGATGCGTCAAGGAATAGGCTTGTTTTGTTTTCGCATTTTCCGCACCGATTTTAGTCAAACCGCGCCCGGCAAGCACATTCGATTCAATCGGGTGGCCGATGCCTTGGTGCAGGGCCTGGAGAGTGAAAAATCCAAGGGCTCGCACGTGTTGATTGATTATTCCAGTCACATTAGCATCCGTCACTCTTATTTTCATGATGCCGAGGTGTTTGACGGCAGCGGTACGCGCGGCTATGGCATCACCCTGAACAGCCATTCCACCTCCTGTTTGATTGAAAACAACCGGTTCAGGCGGCTTAGGCATGCCATGTCGGTAAAGCATGGTGCCAATGGAAATGTGTTGGCCTACAACCATTCGGTGGAAGTCAATCGCTCTGAGGCCATCAGCGACTATTCGGCAGATGTTTCCATACATGGCCATTATCCCTTTGCAAACCTAATAGAGGGGAATGAATTGGAGATGATCATGGTAGATCATTATTGGGGGCCGGCGGGGCCTGACAACGTATTTTTCCGGAATCGGGTAAATGGTTGGGGAATTTATGTAACGGCGGGGAATCCGGTGAGCATTCGGCAGCATTTTGTGGGCAACACCACCACCAACACCGGCTTTTTGAAGGGCGCCTTTTCCTTAAATGGAACCCAGCATTTTTTGTTTGGCAACAACATTCGTGGGGGGTGTCAGCCGCCGCAAACCGAAGGGTTGGCTGATACATCGTATTACCGTCAAACGGCTCCGCCGTATTGGCAACCGTCCATTCCTTGGCCGGCCTATGGGTATCCGCGGCAGGCTTTTGAGTTCGATGCCCCGGCCACCTGGCGTTTTCGAGAGGGCTTGGGAGCGGTCTGTTCCGATGCCGAGGCCACTCCGCCCGAGCCGTTGTCGCTCATGCCTGAGTTCGGCGAAGTGGGGCCCTATCCCAATCCATTTGGCAGCGAGCTGAAGGCGCCCGAGCCTTTAGAACCTTGCGTGCTGTATTCCGGCAGTGGCCAAGTATTGCGCCGCAGTGAAAACGGGCAATTGCGGGGATTGCAGTCCCTGCCGGCCGGCTTGTATGTATTGAAACAAGGGGAAAGGTGGTGGAAGGTCGTGCATGGTGGGCCTTGAAGCTGGTTTGCCGGAGCCATTGATTGGAAGGGAAGAATGGGTTTAGGCGGAGTTGGGCAGTCGGTTTGGAGATTTCGTTCGAGAATTGGTTTGGTTTTGGGTTTGTACCATGGGCATTGGACTTTTGGGACATGCCTAAACATTGGGGAGGGCGTATTGGGTTTGGATGGGAGTAGGGCGGCGGACGGGCTTTCACCGGTTGTCCGCGGTGGGCGGGAGGGCTGCCAGCGGGCTGCGGTGGCTCCCAAGGTCGCCTCCTCGCCGCGCGGCCGCCGTCCCGCCCCCCTTGCGGGCAACCCGGTTCAATCCCTGCCGCGGGCGGCGTGTCGGCTCAAAGGACGCAAAGGGGCCTGGTCAAAACTAAGGCGGTTTTCTGAGGATTTAGCTCATTGTAAACCCACATTTAGCTCAAAAAAACATGAATTTGAGCCAAAAACACTGTAATCCTTAGCCAATTTAGCTCAAACGCTTAGTCGTAAAGAAAGTCAAATCATTGATTTTATCCAAAATAACGGTCCAAGCTCCTCTAAAGAAAAATTTAATCTGGCAGCCATTTCAGCAAGTTATGCAACACTCATTTTGCCCGTTGTGCCTTGTTTTTTTCTTTACCACAAAGAACTCCATGTCGGCTCAAAGGGCGCAAAGAAGCCTGGTCAACGCTAAGACGGTTTTTTATTAAATACATTCCCTTCAAGACCACACCGCTTAAAACCCAGACGGTAAAAATGTCTCTTCAAAGAGACATTTTTTCAACTAAAACCCTGAAATTTCGATTCGCCCGCGGCAGGGATTGAACGGGTTGCCCGCAAGTGGGCCGGCGGATGCTGCCGCGCGGCGAGGAGGCGACTTTAGGAGCCACCGCAGCCCGCAGGCAGCCCGCCCGGCCAACGCGGACTACCCGAGAAAGCCCGCCTGCCGCCCAAAACAACCCTGATTTCAGCTTGATTTCGCCGCCCCTTTTCCAAAAAATTAACAGGGAACCGCCCTGCATTAGCCCTCTTTTTGTCGTATCTTCCCCTGCAGAATTTACCTGTATGCGCTATCTTTTTTTGCTATTCTTCTGCACGGCAGGCCTGCTTTCCGCGCAATCTGGAACGGAAGCCAATATTCGCCAGGGAGAACTTTTGCTGCTGCTGAAACCCAATCGCACTCCGACCGATGTGCAAGCGGATTTGCCCTTTGCTTCCGAGCTGCTGTACACGGCCAGCGAACGGTATCGGGTATATGTTCTGAGCTATCCCAGTTCCGTGCCGCCTCAAACGGCCTTGGCAGCAGCCAAGAGTTGTCCGGCCGTGGCGTTGGCCCAGTTCAACCATACCATGGAATTGCGCGCCGCCCCCAACGATGCCTCTTATTCTGCCCAACAATGGTCATTAAACAACACAGGTCAGGGAGGAGGAACGCCGGGCGCTGACATTGACGCTGAACTGGCCTGGAACATTACCACCGGCGGTCTGACTCAAACCGGAGATACTCTAGTTGTTGCCATTGTGGATGGCAGTTTTCAGATTTCGCACCCCGATTTGGCTCCAACTCTATTTAAAAACCGCTTTGAAATCCCCGGAAACGGCATTGATGACGATGGCAATGGGTACATTGACGATGTGAACGGCTGGAATGCCTACAACAACAACGGCAGCATCAGCAGTGGTCAGCACGGTACGCATGTGGCCGGCATTGTGGCCGCACAAGGAAACAACGGAATTGGCGTTTCAGGAGTAAACTGGAATGCCCGCTGGATGCCGATTCAAGGAAGTTCAGGGAATGAAGCTACCGTTGTGGCGGCCTATGCCTACGCTGCGAGCATGCGCGAACGCTACGACCAAACCGGAGGACAACAAGGGGCTTTTGTGGTTTCCACCAACGCCTCTTTCGGGGTGGATAATGGCAACGCCGCAAATTATCCCATCTGGTGCGCTTTTTATGACACGCTGGGTACGCTGGGCATTTTAAATGCCGGAGCCGGTCCCAATCAAGGCGTGAATGTGGATGTGGTGGGCGACATTCCCACCACTTGCCCAAGCTCATACATGGTGGCCGTGACCAATACCACCCGGACCGACACTAAAAATTCAGGCGCCGGCTATGGCCCCATACACATGGATCTGGGCGCCCCCGGAACCAGCATCTACAACACCGTACCCACCAACAACTACAGCAACCTGACCGGCACGTCCATGGCCACTCCCCATGTGGCGGGAGCCATTGCCCTGTATTATGCCGCCGCTTGCCCCTTGTTCATTCAAAACTACAAAGCCAATCCGGCAGCGCTGGCCTTGCAAATGCGGCAGTATTTGCTGCTGGGCGTTGATTCCATCGGCTCCATGGCCGGAATTACCAGCAGCCAAGGTCGCCTCAATTTATACAAGGGAATTCTGCAGGTGCAAACCTACAACTGCGTGCCCAATCAGCCGCCGGTGGCCGCGTTCAATGCCCAAAACAATGGGGTTTGCCCCGGTACGCCCATTTCGTTTACCCAAACCAGTTTGGGGCAGGTGGACAGCGTTCGGTGGTATTTCCCCGGTGGCAATCCCGCAACCTCTACGGCCTCATCGCCTACGGTGCTGTACCCCGGTTTTGGCTCGTACGATGTGATTTTAGTGGCCTACAATCCCTTTGGCAGCGATTCACTGGTGCAAACCGGCTTTGCTCAGGTCATCAACACCGGAACGGAAAACCTGATGTTTGAGACCTTTGAAGGCGGAACCCTAAACCAGCTGGGCTGGAGCATTGGGAATCCCGATCAGCAAAACACCTGGCTGCAAGGCCCTTCCAATGGTACTCAACCCGGAAATACCGCCGTATATATGCCCATTTTTCAGCATCAAAACATGGCGGGACAGTTGGATAGCCTGATTTCATTTTCTGTAAATGCGGCCCAACATACCGGTTTGCAGCTCAGCTTTGAGCATGCGCACCGCCGCCGGGTGTCAACCGTTCGCGATTCGCTTTGGGTGTCATTGAGTACCGATGGGGGACAGACCTTTCCACATCGGCTGCTGCGCATTGCAGAAAACGGGCAAGGGGTTTTTGCTACCGGCAGTTTGTTGACCAATAATTTCTTGCCTCAGAGTGCCACAGAATGGTGTGCCGCCTCCAGCATTGGGCCCAACTGCAACACCCTCGATTTATCTGCCTTTGATGGCTACCCCGATTTGCGCATTGCATTCGTGGTGCAAAACAATGGAGGAAACAACATATGGCTGGATAACATTCGGTTGACGGGCATTTGCAGTGGTCCACCGCAAATTGCGCCCCAGGCGCTGGCCAGTCAAAGCGCGGAAAGCGTGTGTGCGGAAGACAGCCTGTTTTTAACCGATTTGTCCTTATTCAATCCAACGTCCTGGACTTGGACATTTCTGGGCGGAACGCCCGGAAGTTCTCCGCTGCAAAATCCCGTGGTTCAATACATGGCTGCGGGGGCTTATCCCATTCAATTTCAGGCCAGCAACGCCTACGGCAGTGGAACTTGGCAAGGTTCGGTAACCGTTTGGCCCAAGCCTCAGCCGGTGCTGTCGTATTCAAATGGGCAGATTTTGCTGAACGGCAATTTTGCCAGTTATCAGTGGTATCAGGGCGGACAAGAGATTCCCGGAGAAACGGCGTCCAGTCTGAATGTAAATCAAAACGGCATATACCAGGTTTTGGTGAGCAATGAATACGGTTGTTCGGCGATGTCAGAGCCGCTGCAGCTGGATTTGTCGGTGATTTCAAATCAGGGGCAGGCCTTGCGCTTGTATCCCAATCCGGCGCATCGGTTTGTGCAGGTTTGGGGACTTGAGGGCAGCAATTTGAATTGGCAAATGTACGATGCTCAGGGCCGGCAGGTTGCCCGGGGCAAGGTTTCCGACAAGGGCCGCATGGAATGGGCGAATGTGTCTGCAGGGCTTTACCAGATTGAAATTGAGGGGCAGGCTGCCCGCATTAAAATCATGGTGCTCAACGATTGATTTGAGGTTAATTCGGAGTAAAATGTAGGATGAGGCTTGGGCGGCAGCCGGGCTTTCACCGGTTGTCCGCGGTTGGCGAAAGCTGGCCCAGCGGGCTTGCGGTGGCTCCTAAAGTCGCCTCCGCGCCGCGCGGGCCAGGCTCCGCCACCCTTGCGGGCAACCGTGTTCAATCCCTGCCGCGGGCGAATCGTGGCTACGAAAGTGGAGATTTTTACCGCAACGTGCCCAGAGGTAAGCAGGAGCATCAACAAGGCCAACATTAAGGTTGACAGGTTTGCCTCAAACTCCAGCTGCAATTCAACGGTAGTTTAAGAAAACAAGCGTACTTTTGACCTATGGACCATATCTTTTCCATGCTCTTAAAATTTAATTTTCCGGCCCAGAGTCCGAGTTCAACGGAGGACGTGTTTTTTTGCGCTGCTCAATGTTAAACATGAAATGCATTCCAATTCAATCCTGTAAAAACAGCAGTTGGCTGATCGTTTTCTTCCTATTTCTGCTGGGTTCTGGCTTTGCTCAGTCCTGGGAATCGCTTTCGGTCGAAAGTCCGGAACCCATTCAAGACGTATATGCACTAAGTCAGGACAGCTTATTTGCTGTATCAGGAAACACCTCTACCGCTCGAATTTACAGCAGCTTCGATGCTGGAATCACATGGACAGAAATTCAGCGTTCAGACCTAGGACTGCAATATGCCATAGCAAAAACGCCACTCGGAAATTTGTTGAGCTGCGGGTATGAAGGCAAGGGCCTACGCAGCACCGATGCAGGAACGACATGGCAAGCCGTTTCATTTGGTCGCAACGATTGGATTATGGATTGGTGTGCATTGCCCAATGGCCGACTTGTGGCCGTGGGCTTAAATGGCCGTTGCTTTTTTTCCGATGACGATGGAATCAACTGGCAAAGTCCCCAACCCATTACCAATTCTTGGTTGCTTGCCGTAACCACCGACAATCAAGGTGTAGCTTGGGCCGTAGGCTCCGATGGGGTGATTCTCAAGAGTTCTGATGGAGAAGTTTGGAACCTAGTAGTTCAAGACTCTCCCAATACGCTCACCGATATAAAATCAACTCCTGCCAATGAACTATTGGCCTGTGGATTTAATGGAGAACTGTTGCAATCTGCCGATTCCGGAGCAACGTGGCAGGCCCAGCGTTCCGGTTATGAAGAATGGAATGCTATGCTGATTCGCGAGGGAGAATACTGGCTGTTGGGAACTGGAGGTATAAAATCGGCTCAAGACAGCTTGATGCTCCCCGCCCCGTTTTCCTTCAGCACCCTTAGTTCTGGAACTCTGCTTCCCGATGGTTCTATTCTTGCCGGAGCAAAAAATGGACGGCTGTTCGTCTGCCGCTTCCCCATCCAATCTATAGGTGAATCTAACCCAAACATTTCGGTATTTCCAAACCCAAGTCAAACCGGGTTTTATCTGAAGGATGCTAGCCCCGGCACATACCTGTTCAGCGACGCTCAGGGGAGAATCCACGCCGAATGGACCGTTCTCAGCTCAGATTCGTTTTTGCCTCTCCCCGCGCATTTGCCTTCCGGCAGCTATATTTTACGGAACAACCAATCCAACCTCCACCAAATTCTAATGGTGAAAAAATAAAATGAAGACACCAATGGACATATTAACTGTTTTAATTTTACTGGGCATCGGGATTTTGGCCGGCGCATTGAGTGGCTTAGCCGGGATTGGAGGAGGCATAGTTATCGTTCCGTCACTTGTGCTGCTGTTGGGGCTTTCCCAACATCAGGCTCAAGGTACCAGTCTGGCCACCTTACTCATTCCGGTTGGCGCCTTTTTATCGGTAATGAATTACCATAAAGGTGGAAATGTCAATATTTCCTTTGCTTTGATTATTGCACTTGGCTTTATTGGTGGTAGCTTTTTAGGTTCTTCATTGGCTATTAAATTGGATCAATTAATGCTAAAACGAATTTTCGGATTGATTTTAGCTGTCATTTCCATCAAATACCTGATTGGAAAATGAATCCATCGGATTTTCTTGTTGCTGCACATGCGTTACTGCCTCAAGTAAAGGCATGGCGAGAAGCCATTCATGCCGACCCTGAACTGTCTTTTCAAGAGGAGCGAACCAAAGAAAAGGTACTGTCGTATCTTCCCACAGGCTGGGAAATTCAAACTTGGCAAAGCCACCATGGCCTTTTGGTCAGTAAAACAGGGCGGCCGGGTTCAGGCCGTAGGGTTGGAATTCGGGCCGAATTGGATGCCCTTCCCATTGAAGAAAAAACCCAGGCATCTTATGCTTCTAAACATGCAGGTCGCATGCATGCCTGCGGCCACGATGTACATACGGCTTGTTTATTGGGGGCAATGCATCTACTCAGCAACCTGAAGGAAGAGTGGCAGGGCGATGTTTTAGCGGTATTTCAGCCTGCGGAAGAGCAGCTGCCGGGCGGAGGTAAAATGATGCTGGAACAGGGCTTGTTTGCTGAACACCGCCCTGATGTGCTTATCGGAATGCATGTTTTTCCAGAAATGCAGGTTGGCGCCGTGGGTTTTCGCCCCGGGCCCTACATGGCCTCTACGGATGAACTTTGGATTTCGGTGCAAGGCCGGGGCGGGCATGCGGCCCTGATGCGGCAAAACGAAAATGCCCTAGCGGCAGCTTCTGCTTTGGTCAGTCGCGTGTATGCCTTGGGCGAAACGATGTCAACTCCCGAAGAACCGATAGTGGCCTCCATCGGCTGGTTTCAGGGTTTGGGAAGTACGAATGTAATTCCGGCTCAGGTTGAATTAAAAGGGACCCTACGTTGCCTGACGCCGGAACGCCGCAACCTTGCGCATCAGGCCCTTCAAAAGCTTGCTGTTGATTTGGATGTTGAATTTGGAACTCAAACGCACATTGACATTCGTTCTGGCTACCCGCCTTTGGTCAATTCAGTGGAATGGACAGCTTGGGCCAGCTCAAAGGCAGCCGAATTGCTGGGACCTCAAAACAGCCGGGAATTGCCCATCCGAATGACCGCCGATGATTTTGCCTGGTATGCCCCTGTGGCTCCTTTGGTGTATTTCCGGCTTGGAACAGCCTCAGCAAATGGAGAACATGCCTTCTCGGTCCACGATGCCAGATTTGACATAGATCCAGAGTCATTGGTGGTTGGCACGGCCATGCTTGCCTGGTTGGCCTATTCGGCTTGCCGTTCGGTATAACTCGGCCGAGCAAATTGAAGGCTACGATTACGTGCCAAGAGAAGGGTTTGAGAAGACAACCCCACAGGGCCCACAGAGAGCCTTTTTTCCTTAACCCAGATTATGAAACACTGCGGTTACATCATCATCCTCTTCAAAGCGTTCTATTAACTTCCCAATTTCTTCTTGTTGTTCTGCATTCAACTCGGTGGTGGTAACAGGAATCCGTTCTGTAGAGGCATTTAAAACAACAATTCCTTTCGATTCAAGGCCCTGCTGCATGGTTCCAAACTCCTCGAAGGGAGTGTAAATATAAATCATGTCTTCATCCAGCACCACTTCTTCGGCGCCAAAATCAATCAATTCCAGCTCAAGGTCTTCGGGATTTTGCCCTTCTGCCGCAATTTTAAATACCCCTTTCCGCTGAAATAAAAAGTCCAAACTTCCGCTGGTGCCCAAGTTGCCTCCGGCCCGATTAAAATACATACGAACGTTTGCTACGGTTCGGGTGGGGTTATCTGTTGCCGTTTCTACCACAATGGCAATTCCGTGGGGTCCGTATCCCTCATATACAACCTCTTGAAAATCAGCATCCTGCTTGCTTGAAGCACGTTGAATGGCGGCTTCAATCCGGTCTTTAGGCATGTTATCTGCCTTGGCATTTTGCACCACCGTCCGCAAGCGGGTATTGCTTGCAGGCTCAGCACCGCCCGCCTTTACTGCCATTGAAATTTCCTTGCCATACTTGGTAAACAGCTTAGAAATTTTGGCATTCCGACCAAATATTTTATGTTTTCGTTTTTCAAAACTACGGCCCATGGGTTTGGATTTTTATGGCTCAAAAATAGGGTTTTTTTTGGGGCGGCTTATCGGGCTGTCACCTGTACCTCACCTTTCCAACCCAGTCAGCCTGTTGCGCTTTTTGTGGCTTCCGTTGGTCGCCCCCAAAAGGCGCAGGCTGAACAGGGTAGGTAGCGGTTCGGTGCCGGCTCCATCCCGGCCGCGGCCGCGTCGATTCGTCCTTGTCTCATTTTCCTTCAAGGGCTTAACGTTTCTTTTCCAAAACCTGCAGGCAAGGCATACAGTTTGAAATGCGAGCAAAATCAGCAGCTGTTTTTCCCGCCGCATTTTGTTGCTCTGGTTGAGCCCCAGCTTCGATTAACCGTTGCATTACCTCCGGTTGTTCCGTCTGTGCCGCCAACATAAGCGCCGTTTGCCCAAGGGCGTTGCTGAGGTTTGGATTCGCTCCTTTGGTCAAGAGGTGCTGAATCAACCGTTGTTGACCTTTATACACGGCTCCCATTAGGGCCGTGCCCTCAGGGCTCACATAGTTCAGATCTGCGCCATTATGAATCAGCCAATCCACCATGGCATCTTGGCCTCGGTACACCGCTAAAATCAGGGGAGAAAATCCAGATTCTGACACTTGATTAATGGCCTCTGGATGCGTTGCAATCCAAGAGGTAGCCGCCTCAATCTTCCCTTCGCGGCAGTAGTCAAAAAATGGAGATTGAGCCCGCAGCTGCATTCCCCAGCATGAAATAAGGACAAAAAAAAGGGCCCTAATTGGGCCCCACTGCTTAATCATGTTTTTAGTGTAGAAGTATTTTGGATGAGCTGAATTTGCCATTCATGCCAATGCTTAACACGTAGATGCCAGGCTGCACATCGTTCAATTCAAAGCGCTGAACCTGCTTGGAGCTGTACACTTGCTTTCCTTGAAGGTCGGTGACTTCTACTTCTAAAGCGGCAGAAACCGGCATTTGAATTTCGATGCGGCGGTTTTGTTGAGTCCAGTTGTAGGCCACTTCACCCTCTTCAATTCCTGTAGTCGATTGCCAAGGAAGATTGATGCCATAGGCGCGGTTGGAAGGACCATGGTTGTTCAGGGTGTAGGAAGCAGAGGCGCCTTTTGCCCAAACCAGGCGTAAAGTAGCATCACTAAATGATAAAGCCGCATCGTTATTATCGCCGGTATTTAAGGCCCGTTTGGCGGTAACGGCACGAACTCCTCCTAAAATATTACTGGAAATGATTATCCAATCTTGAGATGCGTCTTTGTTTACACCTGAAATGCTTCCATTGCTGTTGTAATAATCAAACCAATCTTGAGCATGGCTGGCGCCTGATTTCCCTTCAGAAAAAACCAGCGCATCGGTGGGGCTCATGGAGTTGCCAAATCCCAAGGCCAACCAGCGATCAAAAATGCCTCCGAAGGTTACTGTAATGGTATCTGAATCCATGGTAGCTCCAAAAAACATACCTGATCCAGTGGCATTGCCCATGGCATCAGGCAATTCCTGATACGCAATCGTTTTTGTCTGAGCTGTTGCCAACGAAAAGCAAAAGCCTATAGAGAAAATGGAGAGGAAAAATGATTTCATATGGGTGTTTGTTTGTTCAAATATACAATGTTTATTAGGGAGGCCAAAGAGGAAAAGAGATTTTTACCCGATTGTCATCTAAAGTGTTCATAGAACAGAAGTGCTCCCCAACTATTTTATTACCTTGCAAGTACTCGCAATTTGAACAGATGGCATGGGCAACTTGAGTTTTGTGTTTATCCTTTTGGCTTTGGTTGCTGAGATAATTGGAACCATCGGAGGATTCGGGTCCTCCGTATTTTTTGTTCCTATGGCTAATTTCTATTTTGATTTTCAGTCGGTGTTGGGGATTACCGCTGTATTTCATTTGTCCAGCAACATCAGTAAAATTTTTTTATTTAAGCAGGGCTTGAATGTTCGTTTAATTTTGAGCATTGGGCTTCCCTCTGTCGTTTTTGTGTTGTTGGGCGGATACCTGGCGAAACACATTGCACCCCTTTTTTTAGAGGCTTTTTTAGCCGTTTTTTTGGTTTTATTTAGCGTCTTTTTTCTAATTCGAAAATCAGATTTTATTCGGCCTACTCTTCAAAATTCATTTATCGGAGGAGCATTTTCGGGATTTTCAGCAGGATTGCTGGGCACAGGCGGGGCCATACGGGGACTTACCATGGCTGCATTTAACTTAGAAAAAAGTGCCTTTGTTGCGACTTCAGCGGTGATAGACCTAATGATAGATGCATCACGAACCGTGGTTTACTATAAAAATGGCTTTATTCATGGCCATGATTTAAAGTATGTACCCTTGCTGTTGGCTGTGGGTTTTATAGGTTCCTTTTTGGGAAGAAAAATCCTTACCTATATACCTCAATCCGGATTCAGGAACCTTTCCTTGGTCATGATTCTATGCATCGGCGCCTTTACAGTAGTTAAGCTACTCTGGAACGTATTCGGCGTTTAATTGGATTCTCGAAAACAAGTCGTTTTATGCCAGACCAAATCAATGCACAGTGGTTCACATGAAGCTTTCGGCTTAAATTACTAGCTCTATTTCTTTGTTAAAAAAATACTTGAGCATTTTTTTCAAAAGCGTTAATGTGCTTGGAGTGGCTGTGTAGAAAGCAATCCAAAGATTTTATGCCTTTCACTTCTGAGTTCGTTCACACATTAAAATGGCCTTTCCCCTTGAAACTTTGAAAATCCTCGCGTAAATTTGAAGTTCATCGATGAAACGTTAAAAAGAAGAGCTTCGTTACGTATTTGGGGTGGCGAAGAACAGTTAGGGCACTTTTTGGAGTGAACTACGGGAATTTGGGGAAGTTGAAAAACGGAACCAGGTTCGCCTTGGGGAGTCTCAGAAAAGCTTTCTGAATCGTGCAAGGGCAACTTTGCTGGTGCAGGAAGCGGGAGCATGGGAATGAGACTGGATGAACTGGCAAATTCATCCTTTTTTAGGAGGGGAAATTGGAAGGGGATTTGAGGAGGAGAGGAAAAGAGGGGGAGGGGATCAAATTAATTTTCAAGATTCCATTAAATGGTAGGAAAAGATTGGCGACCCGAAGGGCGCGAGGCAACCTTTTTTCTGGTATGCCAAAGCATGGCCTTCAGGAAATCGCTGTTGGAGTAAACTGAAGTCCCAAAAGGGGAATAATTCTTCTGACACCCTTAAATTCCTTACCCAACCCTCTTCAAAAAAATGAACGCCCCTTAATCCCCAAAATGATTCAGTGCTCTAGTTGGTTTTTAGCTTTATTTTAAAGTCCGAGGCAGAACCCCCTTCCTTACTTTTTTAAAGCATATACTGTGGTTGCAGTGCCCGTGATGTTTCATCCCTAGGCACTTTTCAGAGCTGAATCTAGAGGCTTACTTAACGACAATCCGTTTAATCCAATTTCCACTTAGCCCTCTGCCGCTTAGCATATAACTTCCAGAAGGCAAATCGATGGTAAATGAACTTTGGTGGTCGATGCTAATGTCCTCTGTCCACGATTTCATGAGGCGACCAGACAAATCATGGATTTGAACTTCATATGTGCCGCTAAGCCCTGATGGCCAACGGATGTGCAATTCACGGCCTGCGGGATTGGGAAATACCACTACATGGTTTTGAACCCAAGAGTCCATGCCGGCATCTCCCACGGTGATTACATTTGAAGTGTCTCCACAACCAAAGGAATTTGTCGCAATTAAGGCATAATTACCGCTTTGAGATGGATTTAATGTAGCAACACTTCCCAACGGAGGAGCAATCGGCAACCAGGAAGTCCCATTCCAGAAAATCCATTGGTACGTGTACGTGCCGCTTAAATTGGAGCTCAAAATTCCATTTGAATACGAAATACCTACATTGGGAAAGCCAGGCGGTGTAGTAGGGTGGAAAATTAAATTGGTATCTCCGCTCCAAGTGTAACAGCCTGTGGCAGGGTCAATGATTTTTACCTTGTAGTTTCCTGGGTTTTTTGCGTAATATGCCGAGCCTATATTGCTCACAAGTATGGTGTCATTCCAATACCATTCATAGGCAAAACCCGGATATACTTCCAGCCTTACAGAATCTCGTTGACAGGAGGTTGTACCTGGGGAAACCGACAAGAGGCTAAACGGCGGAGTGGGGTTAACCACCAGGGTGTCGCTACTTTGAACAACAAAGGCGGTTTTTTGCATCACATACGAAAATGACAGACCATTTTGATTGAAACTCTGAACCACCGGAACATTGTATTGTTGGGCGGAAGGCGTATTTAGTGGAATGATGTATCCGCCCGTTTGATCGTTGTAGCAGTTGTCATCGTTTCCGTATAAACCTCCGTCTGAATCCATTATTTCAATAGCCAATGGGCCATTCAAGACAGGTAAATTGATGTTCCAAGTATGTGGTGAACTTCCGGGGGGAAAATTCACCTGATTGCTGTTGGTGGTTAAAAGTAGGTTTCCTCCGGCATCCAGAACACGCAGGTATAAATCAGGGTGATCTCCAAAGAAAGGGATATCGGTGCAATTTACTGTATTTACGGTAAGAGATTGTAGAAAGAAGGGTAAAGTATCAATGATAGCCTGATACGAAATGGAATAATTACCCCCGATTCCATAAACTATAGGAGCAGGTTGTTCAGCGGTACTAGTTAGGCCGTTCCCAAAGTCCCAAGTATACTGATATCCTAGATTGTTAGGGCCGGGTTGGTATCCGTTTGATGGATTTTGATTTGTAAATTGTACTGTTAGTGGTGCGCAGCCGGTGGAAGGAGAAAAACTAAACCCGCTATTCCCGCCCACGGGGGGTAAAACGACTAGATCTATGGTGAAAATTTCATTCCCCGATTGAGCACCAAACGGAGTTTGAACAGTTCCTTTGGTGTCGATGGTTAAGGTATATGTTCCGGGAGTGGCTAAGGGCGTACCGCAGAACCGGATGCAAGCAAATGTGCCATTTGGGAATTGGCTGGGGAAATAGGTGCAATTGCTGGTATTGCATTCCCAATTTATGCCAAACGGCAATCCGCTAATGCTCAAAATCTCAAACTTCAAAAAATCTACCCAACTAAAGAGCCCGCCCGACTGCTGAGTGGCATCTACTTGTTTAGGCAGATAAAAAGTCATAGTATCTTCATAGGCTAGCCCCGAAGTGGCCGTGTCCATAGTGTTAGGGCAGGGACCATTGCTGCCCTGACATAAAACTGTATTGGGGGAACAACCCGGACATTGAGCTTGAACTTGGGCAGAAAAACCCAATATTAAAGAGATGAAAAGAATCAGTCTATTCATAGGGTGTTAAGTTGGTACTCAAATATACATTTTATCGTTTAGCTTTTTTCGCCTCAGCCAAAAATCCGGGCATTACTATATCTGGCAATTTATAAATCAAAGGCTCTTGGTTGTCCAATTGCAGCATTCGCCCCCCACCGCCCAACACCAAGGCATGACCGGCGGCGATATCCCATGCGCTTAGATTATGACTTCGAGGATAAAAATCGGCTTTCCCCTTGGCAATAAAGGTGAATTTTAAGCTGCTGCCTACTTTTAGTAATTCCAAGTTTTGGTTTTCTGCATAATGCTGTTTCCAAGTGTCTAAATGTTCACGGAAATCGGAACGGCTTCCGACCATGCGTACAGAGTCTCCAGGCAGTTCTTGCTTCACTTGAGCTAAATCAGGATGCCAGACCCAATCTTCATCCATGCTCCAATGCCACAATCCCAGATTGGGGCCACCCAACCAAGCTCCCGACTCCCGACCTTGGTATGCGGGAGCAATAAGCAAGCCCAATATGGGTATTCCTTGATCGACCAAAGCTACATTTAGTGTGAACATGCCATTTCGTGCCACAAATTCTTTTGTTCCGTCTATGGGGTCCACAACCCAACAGGTTGAAAAATTTTGTTTTAGGTCGATCGGGCTTTCCTCTGAAATGATGGGTAAGCCAAAGGGAGCCAGTCCTTCTTGAAAAATACGATCGGCGTCTTGGTCTGCCAATGTTAATGGACTATCGTCGGCCTTTATATGTACAGAAAAGTCCTGCTTATAAATGTCAAGGACGCGCTCAGCTGCTGTTCTACCTAAAGCTAAAATGGCATTGAGGTTATTTTGATTCAAATTCATGCTTCAAGCTTTCTTGCCTTCCTTCCAAAGGGATTTCAATTCCTTGCGACCAAAGGTGCAGCAGTTTAAAATGGAGTGCCTCTAAGGGGCTTCCCTGACAAGCAAAGAAGCTCGCTTCTTTACCTATTTCAAGGCTGCCGACTTGGTCATCAATGCCTAAAATTTTGGCGGGATTTAAGGTGATGAGGTGTAAAATTTCATTTGGGCTGAATCCTGCTCGCTGTAGTGTACCTGCCATAAAGCCCAAATTTCGGCCACCCATGGCTTCCATATCTCCCTCATAATCCAGCGCTAAAATAAGGCCGGCAGAATCCAAGGCCCGAATGCTTGCATAGCGTTGCGAAGGATCGGAGTGGGCAAATGGAGGCAGTTCCCAGATTCTACTGGCGATAAAGGGCTGATTTTGAGAGTTTAATTCTTTGGCAATTAGTTCGCAATCACGGCATTCCAATACAATCAATTTTATACTGGGCCATGGTCTAAAAAAATCCATAGCATCTTGCCATTCAGAGGCTGAATTGATGTGAAGCATGATGGGTTCATCTCCGAGAATCACACGGCGTAAGGCTTGATATTGTTGTCCTGTTCTTCCGGCTTTTGCTTGTTCCAATAAGGAAAGAAGGTCATTTTTTAGTTCTGCAGATTCACGGTTAATTCTTGGCCAATGCATGTGCATTCCTCGGTTTTTTGCTAAAAGTGCTTGGGGCCAGGCTTTGCCGTCTAGGCGCAGAACGGATGAGCTTCCGGCAATCAATCCATTTCGGGGGCTGACTTCGGCAAACAATACACCATTTTGACGCAAGGTTGGCAGAATGGAAGAGGCCGCATTGAAAGCTACATGTCCTTCCACCTCTGGAGTGAATCGGCCAACTTCATCAAAATCGAGGGTGGCTCGTACCGCATCAATTTCCGTCAGACCAACAATGGTATTCATTAAAATCAGGCCGGGAAACACATTCCACCCTTGTCCATCCAAAACAGGAATATCCGGCGCAAGCGTGTATGATCCATTCGATTTGGCATCTACAACGGCAGCGATTTTTCCTTCATGAACATGCAACAATCCTTGTTCAATAACCTTCCCATTTCCAAGGTGAAGAGTGGCATTTTTAATGGCAAACGACCCCTGTGCCAAAGCAGAAGCCGAAAAGAAAAGGCTAAGGATTAAGGTCTTCACAATGGTATGTTTTAAAGGATTTGAAGGCGGGTTCTGTTGGCTTTTCACCTTTTGAAATGGCATTTAAAATGAAAGGAATCAATCGTTTTTTTTCTGCGTTATTCCGTTGAATCATACGTTGGTGCCGTTCTTTGGAATAATAGTCTATGCCTTCAATCCAGGTTATCTCTGGTACCGATGCCGAGAGCATAGGGTGACCATTCCAAAGGACGACATCTGCATCCTTACCAATTTCAATGCTTCCTACGCGTTGGTCGATACCCAGCATTTTCGCGGGGTTTAATGTCACCATATTCCAGGCCTCTGCTTCCGAAACGCCACCATATCGAACCATTTTAGCCGCTTCTAGGTTTAGTCTGGTCCCCATGGCTTCATCGTCGGAATTTAATGCGGTTAATACACCGGCTTTATGCATCAATGTAGCATTGTAGGGAATGGCATCGTTCACCTCGGCTTTGTATGCCCACCAATCTGAAAATGTAGATCCTGCCGCTCCATGCTTTGCCAATTCCTTCGCTACTTTATATCCTTCCAACACATGGGTAAAGGTTCGGACTTTAAAGCCAAGGGAATCGGCCAGATGCATCAACATCAGTATTTCACTGGCCACATAGGAATGGCAAGTAATGTTGCGCTTTCCTGCTAAAATTTCTTTTAGGACTTCATACCTGAGGGAAACAGGTCCGGGTATCGGGTTTTGTGCCCTTAAAAATTGTTCTTGAATAAAGGTTTTTACTCCAAGTCGGGTTTGTGGATAGCGTACGGTAAAGCGTTCGCCCCAATTGGCTTGTTTTACATTTTCACCCAGGGCAAATTTTATGAATCCGGGGGCATTTGGGAAGAGCATTTCAGATGGTGAAGCGCCCCATTTCATGCGTACAATGGCCGATTGCCCGCCGATGGGATTGGCCGAGCCATGAAGCAGTTGAGCTGAAGTTACCCCGGAAGCCAATTGCCGATAAACGGCAGGGTCATCGGGCCGAAGGCCATCACTCATTCGCACTTCAGACGAAATGGCCGACCCCGATTCATTGACTCCCTGACGCAAGGCGATGTGAGAGTGTTCATCAATGATTCCTGCGGTAAGGTGCTTTCCTGTAGCTTCAATTTCAAGGGTTCCAGCTGGCACTTTAAGCTCTTTGCCAATAGCAGAGATTTTGCCTTTTTTTAGGTACACATCTGCTTCAATCGTTGCGGCAGGATGACCTGTCCATACGGTTGCAGATCGGATTACTACATCGGTTTGGGTGGGGCTATCGTCACCAGAGTATCCAAAGGCATGCATGGGGAAGTACCTATCGATAGAAACTTTAGTGGGAAAGGAAGCCAAGTCCATATTTTCTTTAATTGGACTTAGGTGCTGGACGGAAAAGCGCCGTACGGATGTTCCTCCGGCAGAATCGATAAATGTTAAATGTATGGTTTGGGTTGTTTTTCCGGACTGCCAGATTGGGAAATACATGTATTGTTGTGTGGTTCCCCATTTGAAAATAAGGGCCCCAGCTGACTCACGTTCTGGGTCATACTTTTTCCCCTCAATTTCAATCCAACGTTTGCCTTCCTGTTCAAAAAAATCAAAGGCCAGAGAGTCTGAAGTTGGGTCTTCAGGATTCATCTGCAGGTGTATTCGGTTTAAGGACGCGGACGTCCGTTTGAGTTCTCCCTCTAGAATTAGAGCTTCAACCTGAAGGCCATCGGGGTTGCCCAACGCATTTGCTGTAATGATGAGGCCTGCCCGAAACCCTTTTTCAATTTTTCCGATTTGATCTTCAAGTCCAAGCCATTCAGCCGGCCTAGTGGTGAGGGACTCCAGCAGTTTGTCCTCGTCGAACCCGTTTTGCAAAAATATACCGCAGGCCTTCCTAAAGGCTTCCGGATTTTCCCCTGGATTAAGAGCAATTTCAATACCCTGTTGGTTCAATAGTTTTGGGAGGGAGGGAAATAGCTCCCATTCCTTCAATTGAATGACATCTGATTTTTCGATGAGTAGGGGGTCTCGGACTTCAGGTAGGCTAGGAAGTCGGCAGGACAAAAGCAAGCGGTCGCCTTTTTTTAAATCGGTACTGCTTAAGCGGTAAGCTTCTCCGTGTTCCACAAAAACCAAGTTTTGGTTGGGGAAAAGCTGTTTCCAAAGTGGGATATCCCATGCTGAGGGGGATTGAACAAAATGGGGAAGATTTTTTAAGGTTAGATAAGCATCGAGTGAGCGACGGTATTTAATGTATTTAGGGTGTTTTTCTGCATAATTGGCATCCACTATGAATTGGCGAAGCAGGGCTGCAGCTCCGGGTAAGGAACTTGGGTAATCTTGCACAGAGCGTCCTTTATCAAAAGAAAAACCGATGGCTGAATGGAGTTTAATGGGCAAGGGGCGTTGGTTTGGACCGTATAAAGAGACCGCGGGAAAGCTGCCTTGAATAAGTCCATCTGTTAGGGTGGGAACAACATATCCAATGCCCTCTTTCATCCATGCATCTACCGTTTCTTTTGAGGGAAACCAGGCCTCCCATGACCATCGTTCAGGGTGTACCGCATCGTTGGGCCATAAGTCCAACACTTCTTTTTCCGACTCGGGGTTGGGTCCCGGTGCATCTACTTTTTCTGGCAGCTCAATTCCAGGACTGAAGTAGGGGTGTATAAAAGCGGCATAGACATGCCGCCCCCGACCATCAATTTTCAGGCAATTCAAGGTGTCTGAAGGGGAATAGCCAACGTATTCAATAATGCCATCTTTTATTAAAACATCGATTCCCGTATTGCTAATTCCAGGCTCAGAATGAACGGTGGTATTGGCTATCCAAATTCGGTTGGCGGAATGGGCGTTCATGGCAGGTGTTTGACCAGATATCGCTCCTACACTGAATATGAATAGGGCTAAAACTAATTTCTGCATACTGCGAAGATAGAGAAAGCACTTTGTTTGTAGCTTCGATGCTTCATAATGCTTGAAGTAGTGTGGATGGAAGCGTATTCTTCAACACAGATTGAGGTTAAGACAATGTAGGGCAATGGCCTTACCCGGCTCAAAATGTCTATCTTTGTTCATGCTGAAAATTGATATGCATACCCATTTGTTGCCGGAGCATATTCCTGATTTTGCAGCTGAATTTGGCTACGGAGGATTTATTCGTTTGCATCATCATAAAAAGGGGGCTGCCCGAATGATGAAGGATGAAACATTTTTCAGGGAAATACAAGAAAACTGTTGGAATCCAGAACTTCGAATCGATGAATATGCCAGGTATTCAACCCAAGTTCAAGTGGTGTGTACCGTTCCTGTCATGTTTAGTTACTGGGCAAAGCCGAAACATACTTTACGTGTTGCTCAATTTTTGAATGATCATTTGGCCGGAATACAGGCAAGATACCCCAAACACTACATCGGTTTGGGAACCTTGCCTATGCAGGATACCACGTTGGCTATTGAAGAGCTGCGCAGGTTAAAAGAAGAGCTTGCTCTGCCGGGAATACAGATTGGGTCCAACATCAATGACATCAATCTGGGCGATGACCGCATCTTCCCTATTTTTGAGGCCTGTGCCGAATTGGATTTGGCGGTTTTGGTGCATCCCTGGAATATGATGGGCCAGGAACATATGAGCAAATATTGGTTGCCTTGGCTGGTGGGAATGCCTGCCGAAACGGCTCGGGCTGCAGCCAGCATGGTTTTTAGCGGAGTATTTGAACGCTTGCCACAGTTGAGGGTATGTTTTGCGCATGCCGGCGGGACCTTTATTCCAACCATTGGTCGCCTGGAACATGGATTCCAATGCCGTCCCGATTTGGTTGCTATTGACAACAATGTAAATCCCCGGGAATCCTTCGGTCGGTTTTGGGTTGATTCAATCACCCACGATGCCGATTTGACGCGCTATATTTTAGAACAGATTGGTCCAGAAAAAATGATGCTAGGGTCTGATTATCCATTTCCTTTAGGCGATCTTGAAATTGGGGCATACTTGGATCAAATGGGGCTTTCTGAGGACGACCAAGCTTTAATTTACCACAAATCAGCGTTGAATTGGCTTAAGCTAAGTTCAGATTCCTTTGAATTATGAGAACATTGCCTTGGTTTCTACCCCTCATCCTTTTCTTTTTTTTGGGGAGCTGTACAACCTCAAAGGAAACAGCCTCCAACCTGCCTCCTGCTTCATCTGGCCGGAAGCCTTCGTGTGGAAGTGGATGGTTAATGGATAACGAGCTGTTCAAAATGCCCGGTTTCCCCCTACGCATAGATTCGGCTTATTTGGACGGACGATGCTTGGTGGTGGATGTGCACCGGGCCGGAGGCTGCGGGAATGTCGCTGTAGAGTTGATTTGGAATGGATCTATGATGAAATCCATGCCGCCCCAAATTCCATTAAGAATTCTTGGTCGGGGAGAAGACCCTTGCCGCAGTGAAGTAAAGCAGCAACTGCGTTTTGAAATTTCCACCCTGAATAATGGGCAGCCCTTTATCATTCAAATGCAAGGTTGGAAACATCCCTTGCATTTTGGACAGCCTTAAGCGAGTTTATTTCTGGCAAGTCAGGTTTGAATTGGCTACCTTTGAAGCTAAGGGAAGTATGGATTATTAAAAATTATGTCGATGATTACAGGGACGGAAGATCCTGCCAGAATAGCGGAATATTTTTTAAATCAAACAGGACGGCATGTTTTCTTAACCGGAAAGGCGGGAACAGGCAAGACTACTTTTTTGCACCGGATAAAAGCCAATCCGCCCAAACCCTTATTGATTACAGCCCCCACGGGAATCGCTGCTCTTAATGCCGGAGGTGTAACCCTTCATTCCCAATTTCAATTGCCCCTCAGTGCATTTATTCCAGCTCAACGCGATATGGTGGTTTATGGGGCGCATGCATTTGAAACTCAATCTACCTTAACCCGTAGAATTCGGCTGGCTGCTGTTAAACGAAAAGCCATTCGAAGTGCCGATTTATTGGTGATTGATGAGGTAAGTATGCTTCGTGCTGACACCCTTGATGCCATCGATGCGGTACTGAGGTGGGTGCGTAAAAGCAGACAGCCTTTCGGGGGCCTGCAGGTGCTTTTTATTGGAGACTTAATGCAGTTGCCTCCCGTCATTAAAGATGAAGAGTGGGAAGTACTCCGAGGTTATTATCCGGATGGGCTCTATTTTTTTCAGGCGCACGCCTTACAAGAACAGCCCCCGGTTCATATTGAATTGAATAAAATATACAGGCAAACAGATCCGGAGTTTGTGTCTCTGTTAAATCGGCTTCGGTACAATCAACCGACCACCGAGGATATTGCTCGATTGAATCAGAAATATACCTCTGAGTTCAGCCCGGATTATTCCGAATCGTACATTACCCTAACCACCCACAACTGGATGGCGGCGCGCATGAACGAGCAGGAATTGCGGGCGATTCCGGAAGAACCATTTCGGTATCCGGCCTACATCAAGGGCGAATTTCCGGAAAGCATGTATCCCTGTGAGGAAAATTTGATTTTGAAAGAAGGAGCTCAGGTCATGTTTATAAAAAACGACTTGAGTGGAGAGGGAAGGTACTACAATGGAAAGCTGGCTCGGGTGTATTCTTTATCTGAAGACAAGGTGTTTGTAAAAACGGAAGATGGGCAGCGGTTGCAAGTAGAGCCCTATTTGTGGGAGAACATTCGCTATAGCGTTGAATCGGCTTCCGGTTCCATCAAGGAAGAGGTCATTGGTAGTTTTTCTCAATTTCCCTTGCGTTTGGCTTGGGCCATCACCATCCACAAAAGCCAGGGATTGACCTTCGAAAAAGCCATTTTGGACGTTCAGAATATTTTTGCTTCCGGACAGAGCTATGTGGCTTTGTCGCGCTTAACCGGATTGGATGGATTGGTATTGCTTTCTCCCTTTCCGAACAAGGGCATTGCCGTACCCAAAATATTGACCGAGTTTGAGTCGAACCGACCGGATGCTCAGCAATTGGTCAGCATGTTTACGGAGGCTTCTACGGCCTATGCATTGCATTTAGCCATGGGTTCCTATTCACTGTTGGGCTGCATTCGTGAAATACGGGATTTTCGAGAAGCCTGCGAAGAGGCAGCCTTGTCTGAATCTTATGCTTTAGGAAGCCGATTGTTGGAGAAACTGTATCCGCTTCAGGAGGTGGCCGAACGCTTTCAGCAGCAGCTTAGAACCCTTTCCTTGCAGGGAATAAGTCCTGCCTTGTTGGATCGGCTTTCTGCAGCGGAAGGGTATTTTTTACCCCCCTTGATTGAGGCCAACACGGAAATTTTTAAAGCCATTCAACATCCCAAAAAGGGATTTAAAAAAGTATTGAATGAGGCTGAATCACTGGATCAAGTGCTGTTTGCCCAAATTCGAAACATGCAGCGCTGCCGCTACATTGTTGAAACCATATTGAATGGTACTGCACCAGATCCTCAACGGTTGCATGCCATTGTGCAGCCGGAATGGAGGAAAGCCATGGCTGCAGAAATGGCAGCGGGGAATAAGGCTGGGGAAAAACAATCGCCTAAAAGTAAGGCTGAAAAGGGCAACACGGTGGTAGAAAGCTTGAAGTTGTACCAAGCGGGCAAAAGCATCGCTGAAATTGCGGCCGAGCGCGGTTTTGTAGAATCTACCATTTGGAACCATTTAGCAAAGGCAGTGGCTTCCGGGCAAATGAACGAAGGCGATTTATTTATTACTCCCGAACAGCGCAGTTGGTTGAGCATTGCTTACCAAAACAAGAACTTGAACTTAACTGAGCTAAAGCATGCATTGGGCGGTGAGCCAGAATTTCATGTTGTTCGAGCCCTTCAGACCATTGTTTTGGCTGCCACCTCAGTAGCCGAATAGCGGGTTATTTGCGAACCCACTTCAACTGCATGGGCTGTCCGTTCTTTTGTCCTACAATGGCATACATGCCCGATGGAAGATCGGAGGCCTTTAAGAGGGTTGGCAATTCGGAGGCAATGTTCAGTTTTGCCACTTCCTGTCCTAAAGCATTTACTACGGATGCCATAGATCCCGGATCAAAACCACTGATTTCCAACTGATCGGATGCAGGGTTTGGCCACACATTCACATCGGTTTGGATTAGTCCCAGGCAAGAGCCCAATTGAATGGGATCAAAGGATTCGGATTTTCCGTCAAAGTCGGTTTGTTTCAATCGGAAATAGAGGCCTTTAGACGGAGAAAACGCGCTGTAGTTGTGGGTGTAGGACTTAGGGGTTGAGCTAAATCCGGCTCCAGTGATTTGAGCGACGTTGGTCCATGTTTCCAGGTTGCTGGACTGCTGAAGATTAAAATGGCTGTTGTTGGTTTCTGTGGCGGTAGTCCATTCAAATGTAGGGTATCCGCTTTGGCAATCGGCTGAAAAATCTAAGAGTTCGATGGGTAGGGGCTGGTTTTCATCTCCAATGCCAAAGGGTGAAAACGTACCCATATAGCCAGTGGCGGTAACCGTGCGTAAACCGTTGTTCACGGTAGCGGTTCCACAGGCCATTTCTTCAATCCAAACGCTTCCGTTGTGGTGGAACAAGGCCATGTCGGCGGCGGCAATGATTTGGCTTTCTTCTCCATTGCTGCTTCCGTCGGAAAGCCAGGTGAAGGTGAGGTTAACCCCTGTTCCAGAATTGGTATAATTTCTGGAAATATCCCAGGTCTTTTTCACGCGTTTCAAGTCAGAGAGGGTGCCGCTGCTGCCATTGGCGTACATTTCATCGCGCACCAGTACCTTAAAATTGTCGGCTTCAACTCCGTTGTTGGTAATGGTAAGAGGGTTGTAGCGTTTGTTGCCCACATGAAAGGTCGTGGTTCCACCTTTTTCTACTTGCATAATCAGTTTGCCGGTACCGGTGGTTTTAATGATGTTGGTGTCGCGGTCGGCCACGGCTTTCAATGTTAAGTCGTAGTTGCCTAGAATAACGTGTTTGCTATTGTTAGTGCCGGCATTATTGAAATCAAGTGTTCCCCAACTGTAGCTGCTTTCCAATGCCATATCTTCAACCACATCGTTGGCAAATTTTACATCCGATCCGGTTCTGGGCACTTTCCCAAAGGAGGTACCGCCGCTAATGTTATTCACCCAGTTGTCTCCTTTGTTGTGGCCTTTGTCGTCCAGCGGGGTTCCAGTACTCCGCCCCTTCCAATAGCAGGGAGTAAGTAGGGCGATGGTGGTTTCTCCAAAGGCGGTTGGATCATCAGGGTTGGTAACGCGCAGAGGGATTCCGGAGCCATTTCCTCCTAGAGCCACGGTTACAGTATCGTTGTTGGGCAAACCATTGTAACCAAGGTGGCCGGAAACGAAGGATTGGCCTGCGCCGGTAAACAATAGGATAGGTTTGGTGGAGCTTAGGTTTACAGGGCTGGTGTACCCACTTAACACTTTTGCTCCTTTTACTGTAGCCGAAGATAGCGCTGTTGTGGGTGTCTTTGAAACCACGAAGGTGTTATTACCCACATTAATGCTCACCACTTTGGTCCCCGGCAAAAAGCTGCCGGTTCCTGCGCTCACTTTTACCACCATACCGGTATCCAATCCTGTAACGCTAGCGACAGTAATGGTAGTGCCACTGCTAGAGGCAGATGCCGCAGACGTGTATTCCGGTAGATTCAGGGCCCGAATTTCCACTTGAAAATCGATGCCCGAAGTCAGATTGATGTTGGGTTCGTGGAGGAGGGCACCAGCCGATCGAATTTCTATGGAATAGCTGTCAACTCCACCCACTGTTTTTGTGTTGGATATGGGGCTTTCAATGCCATTTGTTAATACAGTAGCATGCAGTACGGCACCCTTGTATAGTTCTTTTTTTGGCTTTAATCCGATTGAAATCCAATTTCCGCTTCCGTTGGCGGTAACGGTATCTACAGGTGAACCATCAATGTAAACAATTACTACTTGGGAGGCTGCAGAGGTTCCGGTAATGGTATCTCCGCCAGCTAAATAGGAGTTGGTAATGGTGGGCGCTGCTGGAGCAGAGGCTTGGACTGTAACTGAGTTGGATACTGCGCTTAATGTTTTCCCTGGGGCAGTTGCATAAGCGGTGATGACATCGTTCGTAGCCAATGTGATTCCGGTTAAAGTCCAGGTGCCAAAGGCCGACAGGGTGGTGGTGCCAAGGATGGCTCCATTTTTATATACCTTGATTTCAGTTCCACCGATTTCAGCGCAGGTTCCCGATACGCTAGTGCCTCCATTTAAGTACGTGCCAGTAATTATAGGTGGTGTTGTTTGGACTGTGCTTTTGGTTACTATAACGGAATTTGAATTATTTGACAAATAAGTGTTTGCGCTACTTGATCTAGCCCGAGAAATTAAGACATCCCCATCAGCAAAACCAGTGTAAGTGATGGTTCCTGTTCCTCCTGAGGCTATCCATGATGATGTTGAGTCAATTAGAACGCCACTCTTATATAAGTATAAAATGGCTGTACTTGCAGCGTTGTTTTGAATGGAAATGGTCCTAGATACCGTCGCTGATTCAAGAACAGTTGTAGTTAAGATGGTTGGGGCGGTTGTTAATTGTGGCCCTCCCGATGTTTTTAAAAGACCCGATGAGTAGGTTGATTGACATCCATTTAAAGTCGCCGTTGCATAAATTGCAGCATCATTAAGTTCCTGATTGCTGAGAATGGTGACAAAGGCCCATGTTCCATCTGTTTGGACATATCTAGGAGCTGGGTAGTTAGCGTGTGATGTAAGTTCTATGAACTGTCCGGATCCCTCAGCCTGCCTAAACAATCGAATTAAAACAGTTGTGTTGTTTGGAATTGACGAACCGTCAGCGTTGGCATACTTGCCTTTTACCATATATTTTGGGGGGTTGGCCGTATCACCTCTTACTAAATTTGTAGGTGGAGCTGTATAGCAAGCCGCCGCCGCAAATACCACCACCGTATTCGATGTATCCGACGCGGTTTTGTTGCTGCCTGTAATTGTTGCAGAGGACAATGGTGTTGTTGGGGTTGCGCTTAGAATGGCGGTGGTGCCGTTGGTTATGGAGGAAATGGTGGTTCCGCTGGCAAATACCCCGGTACCCGAAACAAACGAAAGGGGCATTCCCACCCTCAGGCCTGTTGAATCTCCCACAGTTAAGGTTGTTCCACTGGATGATGCGTTTGTGCTTCTGTAATGAAAAAGCGTACGGGCGTTAATTTTATCTCCCTGACTTAAGCCAGAAACTCCGGAAAGGGTATATGCATTTGAGCTGACCGTTGCTTTTCCCAGCACGGTTGACCCGTTCTTATACACTTCTACAACTGTGCCATTGGGCTCGGTACTGGTTCCACTTATGCTGGTGCTTGATGTAGTTAAGCCATCGTTTACCGTTGGCGCAGGGAATTTCATGGGAGGGAAGGTGTATGCAGCGGTTTTAAGGTCATTTAAGGTGACCCCGGTTGGGAATGAATTGATCATGGCCTTAAATAAGGTCAATCGATCGTTTCCGTATTTTTTATCGTCAATGCCGTTGAAGTCAGATACGGTACCTGAAATGCCGCTCTGGGCAGAAGTGATGGTGGTGCCCACAATTCGAACTGCGGTGGTGCAGTTTAACGATGATAGTGGCACAAAGTAATCGTAAAAATAATCGGCATCTCCATTGGTGGAACTGGCGGCAATGGCTCGGTGGTGGTATTGATTAATGTCATAGGACTGATCTTGAGTGGTTGAGCTTCCATTGTGGGTGTATACCCCAACACGGGTTCCCGTTTCCAACACCACTTCCTTTTCAAAACCGGGGTTGTTGCCAACGACAGTCCCAAAATTTCCGTCTGTATCAATCAACAATGAATAGCCTTTCGAGGCGGTAGAGGCCTTACCAATACGGAAACGCACCATTAAGTAATCGACTCCTCCAATGGTTTTCACCAACACATATACCGATTGGCCTGTGCCATTGTTGACGATATCGGTATGACCCCCATTGGCTCCGGTGACCAAATCGCTGTGCGGCTCATTTTCCATGGTGGGCAATGGAATCCAAGTGTGTTCTGAATAACTTGGACCATCGTTGGTAGAGCTGTATCCCGCGGAAGTGGTAGAAACATACCCATCTCCATTGGGATCCAACACACTTTTTCCAAAAACGGAAGAGGAGGGTTTATAAATGAGTCCGGCTTGTCCAAAAAGAGCCACATTCCATACGAAAATAAGCCCTATGAATGCACATTTTTTCATAGCGGTAACTGCCACATTTAAGTGGTTTAAAATTAAAATGTCCTTTAATATGAATGAATTGGGTTCTTTCAATGGCTTAGGACACAACAAATGTATTCGAAAGTCAGCCTCTGGAAAGAGCAGCTGTTTGAACTGAAAATTAAATTCAGGATAGCCGAATTATCTAATTAATTAGAAATCAAACGAATAAGCAATTCATTCCAAAAAATAATCACCCAAAACAATTAAAAAAATGTCGTTTTGAGGCAAAAATAATTCGGTTTTCCGGTATTTTTAGGTCTTTATTTTGATTAAAGAGCTACAAATCAACGTATTTTAAAATCGGCTGGTCTATTCTTTTTATCGCCTAATTTAGGCGTAATGGTTTAATCCCCGTTCTATGGTATTGATACCATTAAGGTGCTGTGCGGCCCGGATTGAGTAGGGTAGCGCGCAGTGGCGGAGGCCCCGGCAGCGTGGGTGGAGCGGGCGACCTTGGGAGCCACGCTGCACCCACTGCTGCCGCGGCCGCCGCAACGCGTACTACCCACGAAAGCCGGAATAGCCGCCCTCCAAAAAAATAAAAATTATTTCCCCCCGAATTGACTTAAATTGAAGCGCGGATAGGCGTCGGGCACGGTGAAGGGGAAATCGAGCGGCCCCTGCAATTGCACGCGCTGCATGTCTAAGCTGATGCGAATGTCTTTGGCGTTGGCCCGCGTAGAAATTTCGATTTTCCCCGGCCACAATTGTTTTTCGATGGGATGGTAGCCCGTGAATTCCATTCGAATGCGTTGCTGTTCCGCAGCACGAACAATCAGGCTTTCGCTCAACCGACCCAAGCCGAAAAAGCGCAAGCGCTGCCCATCAATATTGGGCAAGGAGGGCTCCTCCAGACTGCCGAAGGTGCTTAATACGGTTTCCTTGTCGGCCAAATAGGAAGAAAATTTCTCTTTGGAATGAATTAAAAAGGGGTAGCCCCAAATGATGTTTTGCAGCTCGGCCAAGCCACTTTCCGGACCTAACCATGAGGTGGCTTGCCGAACGGAGCCCGAGTAATACTTTTTATTCAGCAAATCGAGCACCTGCGCGGTATCATTAACGATGATGATGCGAAATACTTCGATGATGGCGATGTCAGGCTTTATGGACAGCCAGATTAAGCTGTCGTTGCGCATGCGAAGTCGACCTTTGGCCGAAAAGCGCTCATCTCCGACCAGAATGTCGGCGTTGAATTTCGCTTCCATCCACTGCCAATCGGGTTGATTGCTCAACAGCGAATCAAATTGCTTTTGAACGGCAAGGTTTGCCTGGTTCAGCTCTTGCAATGGCTTACGAGCCTTTGGAGCCACGCAGCCAAAACCAACCATTACCAATAGCCAAAAGCCCCGGAACATCTTCATGGAATTTCAGACAAAGATGATACTTTATCTTGCAGATGCCCAATTAGAATTGGATTTAATTCCAAAGCTTTCATGTAGGCTAACTTGGCCTGTTCGGTCATGCCCAGATGCCGAAAGGCATCGCCAATCCATTCCAAAGCGACAGCATCGGGTCCGCTGGTTTTCAGGGCATCGTTTAAAGATTCCCGTACTTGCTCTGCACTTAGCTTTTTTGCTTGGAGCAGATATCGGGCGGCTTTAACGGCCTCAGTTTCGCCTTCTCGTTCTGAATACAGGTTCAGTGCCGCCTGTATTTCTGATTCCGCAGCGCCCTCATGCAGCATCAGGTATATGTGCAATAGGGCCAATGGACCATTGAACTGAACCAAATCTTGCCCTCTACCAATTTCAATTTTCGCTCTGTCGTATTTATGCAATTCGGCATACGAAATGGCCTTTTCATACAATAAGAGGAGCCTCCAATTGATTTCAGAAGCGGGAATGTAGGATTCTCCGTTTTTAAGTTGTTCAAGGGCGGTTTCGAATTGGCTGTTTTTATTCAGTGCTGTGCCAAAATAGAGGTAAGAGATGGCATTGGCCGGATACAGGGAGGCCATTTTTTCTGCGGTTTTCAATGCTTGCTTCCATTGGCCTTTCGATAATTCCAACCGCACCAATTGATAAAATACGGTTTGGTTGGGAGGCGCCGCCTCAACATGGCGGCGATACCACAAAATTGCAGTATCGAGGAGGCCTTCGTTGGCGTAAATGTCGCCCAATAGGGAATAGGTAGAGGGCTCTGCCCCATGTTCCATCTGAAGGATTCGGCTTAAATGCAGTGCCTGTTTTTGTCGGTGTGGCTTTTTTTCTGAGGAGTTTAGAAGGGATTGCAGCACTTGGATTTTAACGGAAAGTGGAACGGCAGGGTGTAGAAAGCCTCGACCGAGCGAGGCCTGGGCCGAATCCAACAATCCCTGAGATTCGAGGGCTTGAGCCAAAGCAAAATGCACCTTTATGTCATTGGGATGTTCCTGGGCAAGTTGCCGGTACAGGCCTTCTGCTTCTTTCCAATTCTTCAGCTGCCCTTGAGCCTCAGCCATGGAACCCAATACCACCGCTTCGTTTGGGAATTTGGCGTAGAGCTTTTGAACGGCTTTGAGGTATTTTTTAGGATTGTTGAGCTTGCGGTATTGGGCAAGTTCCACCCGTATGGCTTCCGATTGGTATTCTGGTTGTTGAATAAATTGAGCAATCCACTTCGACAGCTGCTTGCGGTTGTTGCTCTCAATCCACCAATTGGCGGCTTCGACCGCTTGTTCGAAGTCTTTATTCAGGTTGAACAAGCCCATTTTAAGCGCGGCAGCCTCCTCTTTTTTATTTAATTTATCTAAAAGTCCAATTACCGAGTAATGAAACCAAGGTTCTTTGGGCTGCAGGCGAAGGGCTTGTTGAGCAAAAGGCAAGGCCATTTCGGGATTTTTTTCAGCCAGCAGCTGTGCGACTTCATGAGCAGGGCCGGCCTCTTCAGGATATTTAGCACAGAGGTCGATAAAAAGCTCTAAGGCCTTTTTATTGTTTTGGATTATTTTTTGCGTTGTGGCGGTGTAGAATGCCTGCTTAAAGGCTACTCTAGCCTCTGTTTCTTGAGCCCAAATGCTGGGAACAATGGCGAAACAGAACAGCAACAAGAACCGTTTACCCTTCATGCGTAGAGTAATCTCCAAGGGAATAGCGGCAGGGCTCTGAACGCAGTGAGGCATGGTTTCCAACCATGGAATCTTGAAGCAGGGTATCTTGAATGGTTGAATGTTCTTGAACTATGCTGTTTTTCAGGATGGAATTGAGTACGGTAGTGTTCGCGCCAATGGAAACATGGGGGCCGACCACCGAATTTTCAATGCGTACACCCGGCCCAATAAAGCAGGGTTCAATAATGACAGACTGGATGATTTCAGCCTTCCCGGAAATTAAATTTTCTCGAGATTGATTTAATTCCAGAATGCGTTGATTTGTATATACGGTGGCATCTTTATTCCCACAATCCAGCCATTCGTTAACGGCTCCGGTTGACCAACGAGCGCCCTCTGTCCGCATCGATTCCAGGGCATCGGTCAGCTGGAATTCTCCTTTTGTTTTCAGATTGTTGTTCAGCAGGTGCTCAATTTTTGATTTAAGGCCATTGCCGTTTTTCACAAAATAAATGCCGATGATGGCTAAATTGGAAACGAAGGTGCTGGGTTTTTCGACCATCCCATTGATATATCCTTCAGAATCTAGAGTTACGACTCCAAAGGCAGAAGGATCTTCCACGTCTTTTACCCAAATGATGCCTTCTTGCTGGGTGTTCATTTTAAAGTCGGCAGAAAAGAGCGTATCGGCAAAGGCAATCACGGTGGGTCCGTTTAAAAACTCTTGACCACAATACACGGCATGGGCAGTTCCCAAGGCCTCTTCCTGATAGCGAATGTGTCCTGTAGCTCCTACTTTTTCTGCGGCTTGAATCAGTTTTTGCTCTACTTCTTCTCCAAAATGTCCCGTAACAAAAACAATGTGGTCGATTTTATCTGGGCAAACTCTGGCAATGTCTTCCACCAAGCGTTGAACTATGGGTTTCCCTGCAATAGGAATAAGGGGTTTCGGGATGGTTAAAGTATGAGGCCGCATGCGCTTACCCATTCCGGCCATGGGAATTATGATGTTCATGATAAAATCGAGTCGATTAAACCACAAATTTAATAAATTGATAGAAAGGGGATTGGTTTTGAGCGGGGGGAAAGAGTTTTTTCAGATTGATTACATTTGCAGGTAAAACAAAATGGATGAATGCTCGGCTTAATGCCTTTATGTCAGTTGTTTTGGCATTTGCAGTAGGCAGTTGGCTTTGGTCAGTATGCTCTCTGGTTACCCTGCAAGCTTTGGACTTGAATCCAAGTTTTGTGTGGGGAGATTTGGATATTTCCATCGAGAATGAACGAAATTGGACAAAATCTGGAGCCATATTTTATTTCATGGCGGCCCTATTGGGTTTACCGATTTTGGCCGGCGCTTTGACTCTTGCAACTCGAGATCTCCGTTCCACCAACCATCCGCTACGCTCAGTCATTTTTTCAATTCGGCTTTTTTCCTTCACTTGGCCTGGAGCATTTTTAGCCAGCGCGTTCAATAAAACAGGTGTGGTTGCTGACTTTCTGGTCTATATGGGGGTTCCAATTGAGTTTTCCCTGGTCTTTTTTTTAATAGGGTTTTCACTTTCCTTGATCCCAGTTTTGTTTTTGGGGCCTGAAGTTCTGCAGTTTTCTAATAGCGCTTCTCTACTTCAAACCCATGGAGGTAAGTCTAAGTTTGCATTTTGGCATCTTGCATTTCCCACCCTAATTCTCGCTGTGATGGCGTATTTTTTAGGCCGCAGAAATACCGATCATTTGTTTTTTTGGTGGGCATCTTTAACGGCTCTGGGCTCTATACTCACCTCTGTAGCCCTGAGTTTTGGATTTGTCGGGTCGGCTCCATCCGTCTACAAGAATTCCACTTTTTATAAAATCGACTATCGACTGTTGATTTTTGGGGTCGTGGCATTTGGCTCCTTTATTTTGGTCTTTTTCCAACGCATTTAATTTTACCGATGCTTAAATCGGGAAGCCTGAATGCCATTAAAGACGGGACGCATCCCCTTGGTTTTATGGCTCGCATGGCCTTGTCTTATGGCCTGTGGAAAGGCTACGTTGCCATAACGTATCTAATCCCTGAAATAAATGCTGCCCGCAATGCCTTTAATGTGTGGATGGGAAAACTCAATGTGGACTTCCTGGGCATGGTCGCACAGGCCGTTGGAGAAGAACAGGTTCGGCAAGAGGGCATAGTCATTTATCTGGAAGGCACACGCGGCTTAGCCATTGAAGACCATTGCCTGGCCATACCGGCCACGGTCATTTTTTCTTTGTTGATTGTACTTTTCCCCGGTCGCCTTCGTCAAAAAGCCTGGTTTTTGCCTGTGGGCGTACTTCTGGTGCAAGCCAGCAATCTGTTTCGCCTTACAGGATTGATGTTCATGCAGCGCTATTCCAGTTCGGCCTTTTATGCCTTCAATCATTCCTACACCTACGTATTCATCACATACGGCCTAATTTTTTTATTGTTTGTTGGCTGGCTGCGGTTTTTTAGTCGTCCTGGTTCAACACCCAAGGACTGCGCCGCAACATGATGTTGGAATTAATCTGATTTATTGGGGCGGCTACGGGCTTTCACCGGTTGTCCGCGGTGGCCACTGGGCTGCCCAGCGGGCTTGCGGTGGCTCCTAAAGTCGCCTCCGCGCCACGCGGGCAGCTCCAGGCCCCCCTTGCGGGCAACCTGGTTCAATCCCTGCCGCGGGCGACCTGCTAAAAGAGCCGGGTGGGTAGGTGTATGTTGATAATTCGGCTTTAGTACAATGTATCCTGACTTGTTCACCATTTTTTGGGTTATTTTATAACTTAATTATTATCATGGAATTGCATTTCCTGTCCTGCGGCATTTGTTGTACTAAAGTGGACAAGCTAATAGCACCTGCCCTCTATGGATTGCATGACCGAAGTCTTAGAGGCCTATTAATAAGACCAAATTAGAACAGATTGGAGCTCAGGACACCAGAACCCCGTAGGGGTGGCATTATTGTAGAACGTATTGGAGCTCAGACCATCAAAACCCCGTAGGGGTGGCATTATTGTAGGTGACATTATCGTAGAATACCTTGTAGGATTTTGAATAGAAAATTTGCCGTCCTCCCCCTCAGTTCTTTTTGCAACTTCCTTTGCGGCAATTGTTGCACTAAAGTGGACAAGTCAGGAGCCGGGTGGGTAGGTGTTAAGGAATTGTATCTTGATAATTCGGCTTTAGTACAATGTATGTTGGCGTAGCAAATAAGGCCGCTCAGCGGCTTTAGGACGAAAAAATCTGGTTGCAACCGGTAAAAAATGTAGCCTTTGCCCTTGAAACTGTGTAAAAAGGTGGGTATCTTTGAAGTTCACTGGTGAAACGTTCTTTATTTGCTTCGTCACGTATTGGGGTGGCGAGGAACACTTCGGGTTATTTTATGACGTGAAGTTTGTTGTGAGTTTTGGATGAGCTGAAAGGCTTGTCTGGATTCATATGGGGAGTCTCAGAAATGCTTCCTGTTTGCATTGGAGGCAACTTTGATGAAATGGGAAGCGGGAATTTCGGGTATGAGACGGGGTTGGTGTGGCATATCAGCCTTTTTATGTTGGGGAGTAAAGAGGATAGGTTTTGGGGTTGGCAGTGAGGTGTCCTTGGAAAGCTCTCGGTTTAATGGTTTTAATGGGCGACATCCTGCCAAGGTACTGGTTAGGATGTAAAGGTATTGGATGCAATCGAAAAGGTCCAACCCTTTCCCAATAAGCAAAGCCCTCTCACAAGTTTTAATGAATAAATATCTTGGTCTGAACCTCAAATTTGCCAACAATCCGAAAGTTGGAATCAACTGAAGGTTAGGCAGTTTTTAGCGATTTCTTTATGCTATCACCAAGTACTATAAAAGATAAAACCACCGATAAAATGGCGAGTCCAGGTATCAAAATCAAGTGTATATGTCCTGAAATTAGAAAATGCCGGTGACTCTCCATCATGTTGCCCCAGGTTGGGGCAGGAGGCTGTATTCCTAATCCCAAAAAGCTTAAGCCGCTTTCAATCAATACGGCTCCAGCAAAGTTGGATGCCGAAACCACCATTAAAGGCCCTCGCAACCCCGGTAAAATATGCTTCCAAATCAATCGCATTGCGGGCACCCCAAGGATTCTTCCTGCTAAGGCAAAATCCCGTTGCTTTAATCCCATAATTTCTGCTCGCGTTACTCGAGCAATTTCTACCCAAGTGGATAATCCAACGGCAATAAAAGTTGGCAGCCAGCCTTTACCCAGGGCTATAGTGATTGCCATCACAAGAAGCAGCGTGGGTATTGACCAGGTTAAGTTGATAAAAAAACTCAAAAAGGAATCAATTTTTCCCCCAAAAAAGCCCGCCGCCGCTCCAATTGAAATTCCTACAAAAAGCGCAACCAATACAGACAGCCAACCGATTCCCAATGAAATACGCCCCCCAAGTATAAGCCTACTCCAAACATCACGGCCTAAGGGGTCAGTACCTAAGATGAATGTGCGCTCTTTGATTGTATACCTTTCGTCTTTGTTAATCCACTCTTTGTTGCTTCCAGAATATCCCTGAAAAGTAAATAGTGTGCCATTTGAAAAGACCTGTTTGCTATCAAAGGGAATTGAAGGACCAACATCCGATTGACCATCAAATAAATTTCCAACTTTGGGTTTATTCCTTTGAATAAGAGCAAAATCAATGTTCCGGCCAGGTTCGGCAAGCCTACACGGCAAACATTGCCGATTGGCATTCGGGGTGGAATCATTGCTTACCCAAGGCGCAAACAATGCAAGTAGGGTTAACAACAATAAATAGGCGGCAGAAATTACCCCAAAAGGCTGTTTTATCCAAGCATTGAAAGCGATGCGGGTGGGTGAACTCATGTACCTAAATGACCTGTGCAAGTTACCAAACTTTCTTCGCCTCTCGCCAAGGCAAGGCCAGCCAAGAAATAAATGGAAGTAGCGGAATGTATAGCCAATAAAACAATGACAATAAAATGCGGGATTTTATGGCTTTTTTCGAACCACCAGAACCCAATGCATCCAATGCGACTTTTCCTAAAATCAATAAAAATTTGGGCCATAGTGAGCCGGGCCAAGCTAGGAGAAGTAATCCGGTACTATGCCACCCAAAAATCCAAACAGAAACCGCAATGGCAGAGGGCTGTCTGTATTGGATTGATTTTCCGGCCCAGCGTAGTCGCTGCGCCAATGCCGATTTCAGGTTCGCGGCACCAATCACACTAAGGTTAGGGTAGGGTAGAGTTTTGATGGATTCCCGCCCATATTCCGCTTCGATGGCATGAAGCAAAAAAACATCATCTCCAGAACTTCCAGGGCCAAGCCATCTGCGGTGGGGCGGCTCCAATTTGTTTTTTCGAACAGCCAACGCCGCCCCACTTCCTAAAAAAGGCAGACCCCACCCAGCCATGCCGGCAGCCGTGTACATGGCTGCTCTATAATCTTCCATATCCATTGCATGGCCTTGAATGGAAGGCAAACCAAATACAGCTACGGTCGAGCTATCGACGGCACTCAAAATTCGAAGCCAGTAACTCATATCTTCTGCCGACCATTTTACATCAGCATCGGAATGAATGCACCATTCTGTGTCTGACTTTTCCCACCCTACCATCAAAGCAGCTTTCTTTCCTTTTCCATCGCTATGGCTCAGCCGAGCAGATGTTTGTTGCAATAATTCTAGGCTAGAATCGGTGGATCCATCATTAATCCATAAAAAGTTGGCTTGTCGTTTTGGTTCAAGTGGTAAAAACAGGTGTTGAATGTTATGGGATTCATTTCGGAACGGTATAATCCATGTGGCTTCAATGCTGGATGTTGGTTTTGAATTCGAAAGTAGATTTCCCCAATGTTGTCGCAATCGTTTGTTCCCAAGATGTAAAATCCACAACCATCCAGTCCATAGCACTAAAAGCAGAAGTACAATCGTCATAGCTGGTTTGGATTTTTCAATAAAAAGAAAAAGCCTGGCGTTGCCGGTAATGCAATGTTGATTATCCAAAGTAAAGAGGATACCATAAATGCAGTTGGGGGATCTACTCCAATTCCCCCAAGAAACAATATGGATAATGAGCCACGGGAAGTCAATTCACTTAACGCAAAAGTAGGGATAAGGGCATTTCCGAAAAATACTAAGGCTACAGATGGCACTACATGAAAAAGCGAAAAATTAGCCCCTAGGGCGTTCAGGCCAATCCACCATTGAACTAAAAATATACAGTAGCGAGCTAGGGCCCAACACAATCCTTTTACCCATTTTTGGGGATGAATACCTCTGCTTGATTTTTTTAGCTGCGCCCTCCAGCGCTTCGGAGCCCATCGATGCATACGCAACAGAACGAAAGGGATTCGAATAATGAAAAACAACAACAAGCCGCCAAAAAGAAATCGAAAACCCCACCGGAACTCTATTATTTCTTCCGGGAAAAAGTCAAAAGGAAGCCAATATTCCCAAGCAATGGCCCCAATTAATAGAGTAATGCAAAGTTGAGCCAAATTCCCCAAAATAGCCGATGTGCCTAAGGCCCAACGCAAACCGTGCGGCAAGGACAAAATCCGACCAATGGCCTCTCCAGTCCTGTTAGGAGAAAATAAAGACGTTGCCATCCCGGCCAAAAACACCTTGAACCATTCTGAATACTTGATTTTGATTGAATCTGTTGACAAACTCCTCCATTTCAACACTTCTAAGCTCCAATTTAGGGGAGCCAATATCAGCAGACCAATAAACCAACCCCATTCTATCTCGGGCCAACGATTCCATGGGAACCCCTCAAGCATATAAAGTAAATAACCAAAAGAAAGGAGAGCCAGAATCCCTTTTAATAGGAAAAGCCCATGGGGTAAAGTATATTTGCCTACAGCTTTCAATCGGCTAAAAGTAACCAAAACCTTTTTTGTGACTCCCACGCAGCGCATACTTGGCATTGACCCCGGCACCACCATTATGGGATATGCCATTTTAGAGGCCAAGGCAAATCAACAGCCCAACCCAATTGAAATCGGACAATTTAAACTAGATACCAAAAGGCAACATTTTGAGCGCTTGCTTGATATTCATCAGTATATTTTAAATCTTATCGAGCTGCATAATCCGAATGAACTTGCCATTGAAGCCCCATTCTTTGGGAAAAATGTACAATCAATGCTAAAGCTCGGCCGAGCCCAGGGAGTTATTATTGCCGCCGCACTTTCCCGCCAATTACCAGTATTTGAATATGCACCAAGAGAAGTAAAACAAGCCATTACAGGAAGAGGTGGTGCTTCAAAAGAACAGTTGGCAATCATGTTAAAACATCTAGTAGGCGATTTGCCTATGGGATTGACCGAAGACGCAACAGATGCACTTGGTGTAGCCATTTGTCATGCCTACCGCAGCTCAGGACCGGTAGAACTCCCTCCCAAAATCAAAAATAAGGCCATTGGAGGAAAGAAAAAGGGCAATGCATGGGCAAATTTCTTACAGCAAAATCCAGACAGATTAACCTAATTCGCTCAAAGTTATTTGAGTTTTAGAGGATTTAAATGTAAATTTACTTGAAACGTTTTTCAAAATGGAAATTCAACAATGGATAGGGTTAATAGGCGTCGTGCTGTATTGGCTGTTTAGGGCATATACTGGCGCGAAAAAGAACTCCTCAAAAACCAGTAGGCCTCAAAATCAGCCAAACCCTAAGCCGAAACCAATTCCAACTTCAATACCCGAACCGCACGTTCCTGCCCCTGATTTCTTCGGCGAAAGGAAGTTGACGGGTCAGAATTCAAACTCGTGGACAGAATTCGAAGAAATAGTCCCATTCAATTACGATACTGACGAGGCACCAAGTATAAATAAGGCAGTGCCAACTGGCTCTGAGCCGGAAAGAAAAACTTCATCCAATTGGATAAAAAGTGGGGCATTCAAAGGAAGGGATGCTATTATTTATCAAGCAATTATGAACCGCCCCATGCACTAACTTGAATATTTTTTACATGATTAATAGATGAAGGTATTGTTAAAAGCCCTTAAATATCTACTTTTACCCACACTAAATTTAGGACGGGCTGTGCCTGCCTTATAGGATATAGGAATATGATTAAAAAATTACTTCCGCTATTATTACTTCTGGTTTCATTTCATGGAACCAGTGTAGCCCAAGGTTCAACAGGTGAATTGAAAGGTGTAGTTAAGGACGATAAAGGAGAACCCTTGCCGTTTGCCAATGTCGTTCTTATGAAAGATGCCGTTCAAGTACGGGGAGCCTCCACCGATATGAACGGAACCTATTGGATGAAAGCCGTTCCTGCCGGAAAATACCAATTGGTTTTCTCGGCCATGGGCTTTAATAAACTGACAAAAGGAATTACGGTTGAATCAGGCGGAAACATTACGTTTGTAGATGCTCAATTGCGGTCTGAAACTATCGTTGTTGAAGGGTATGATTTTGTGGAAGAGACAGTCCCTCTCATCAAACGCGATGAAACAATGGTCCGCACTACCATACGGAGAGAAGATATTTTAAAACTGCCAGGACGAAGCCCCCTTTCAGCAGTTACTACCGTTGGTGGGGTGTTTAGCCGAGATGGTGAAATTGGAAATATTCGCGGCGCTCGCTCCGGGGCCACCATTTTTATCGATGGAGTTAAAATTAGAGGGGGATCGGCAAATCTTCCTCAACAAGCCGTTGAAGAAACCCAAGTTATTCTTGGGGGAGTCCCTGCCGCTTTTGGCGATGCTACAGGGGGTATCATCTTATTGACAACCCGCGGCATTTCAAATAAGTGGTTCGGTACTGTAGAAGGCCGCACCTCTCAGTTTTTGGATAATTTTCAAAATCATCTTTTCAGCGGAGCTGTAGGTGGACCTCTAATCAAAAAGAAAAATCGAGAAGGTGTGAAAGTCCCCGTTGTTGGCTTCTTAGGTACAGTGGAAGGTGGATATAGCGGCGATCCTTCACCTGTCGCAGGGAAAATTTGGCGCGTTAAACCAGATGTCCTCCAAAATATTCAACAAAACCCGATTCGCCTTTCTGAAACAGGAACCGGAGCCCTTTTGAACGCCGAGTTTCTACGTCAAAACGACTTCGAAACCATCCGGTCTCGTCAAAATGTAGCTAGTTCTTCTTTAAATATTCAAGGTAAATTCGACGTCCTCGCCTCTGAACGAACCATCATTACAGCAGGAGGTTTTGTAAACTTGGGACAAGCTAGAGGCGGTAGAGACGGTGGAACGTACACATCCTCCCTTTTCAACTGGGAAAACAATGGCCAATCTTCCGATTTTACTTGGAACGCTTGGGGCCGAATTACCCACCGTTTCGCAAATCCTACCGATTCATCCAACAAAGGTTTACGCAATGCACTGGTGTCACTTCAAGTGGACTATCTAAAAGGCTCAAGTACCTCCCAAGATGCCTTGCATAAAGACAATTTCTTTAACTATGGATACGTAGGTCGCTTTGAAACCTTCAGAGCTCCCGTATATCCAAGTTATGGTTTAGATCCCAAAACCAATATGTCAGGATACCTATTCGGAGGTTTCGTTGATACGCTGGTTACCTATCAGCCCGGATCTTTGAATCCAACGTCCTCCGCCATTACTAGCCAATATTTTACTCTGTTTGATAACCCATTCGGAGTGTACAACAATTTGCCAAATATTCAACAAGGCGGTGCTCTATTGAACGGCCAATCCCCCCGTAGTATTTATAACCTATGGTCGCATCCCGGAACACAATTCAATGGATATAGCATTTCAGATAACAACCAATTTAGGGTGGTTGGGCAAGGTTCTGCTACCATAGGAAACCATGACTTTCAACTTGGCTTTGAATTTGAACAACGAAACGATAATTTTTATAGCCTGGCCCCCGTTGGCTTATGGCGTTTGGGTTGGCAGCTGGCAAACCAACACTTAGGCGTAATCGATACCGCCGCGCCAGCTCCTGTTTACGACCCGGTTACTGGAGTATTTAAAGATACTATTAATTACCCCGCACTATACCGCGAAAATGAACAGCGTACCGCTGAAACCGGTTATAAGTTCGGAGTTGGACAAGCCTTTTTTGATTGGAATTTACGCCAACAATTGGGCCTTTCAGCCGATGGTCTCGAAACCATCGATGTTGACGAACTTGACCCATCAACGTTCCGCCTCAATATGTTTAGCGCAGATGAGCTTCTTAATCAAGGAAATAATCTAGTTACATATTGGGGATATGATGTTTATGGCAATAGAACTACCCAAAATGTAACCTTTGATGACTTCTTTACGGCAAAAGATCAGTACGGGAACTTTACCCGCCCCATCGGTTCGTTCCAACCCATTTATCTCGCCGGATATATTTCTGATAAGTTCTCATTCAAAGACATTATCTTCAACGTAGGTGTCCGTGTAGATCGGTTTGATGCCAACCAGTCCGTGCTTGCCGATCGATTCTCGTTGTACCGCACACGCAGCGCTGCCGAGGTTACCGAGTTAAACGGAAATAGCATAACACACCCAGGCAATATTGGAAGCGATTACGTGGTTTACGTAAACGATCGTCAAAATCCAACATCTATTTTGGGATATAGAAACGATAATGTGTGGTACAACGCAAATGGAGAAGTAATTAACGACCCTGCTTTATTGCGTACTGCATCAGGTCGAGTTCAACCCTTTTTGGTTGATGCCTCTGATGACATACAAAGCCCCGGATTTACCCCATCTGGTGCCTTCCGAGATTATGATCCACAAATCAATATCATGCCTCGGGTTTCATTTAGCTTCCCAATCTCAGACAAGGTTGGATTTACTGCCTATTACGACGTACTTACTCAACGCCCCTCAGGCGCCGTGCGCCTAAATCCCCTAGATTACTTCTTTTGGGATAATGCGTCCTACAATTCAGGAGGCACTTTCTTTAATAATCCAAGTTTACGCCCTGAACGTACAACGGATTTCTCTTTAGGCTTCCGCCAATTGCTTACTCCTTCTAGCGCCCTCAAAATTTCAGCATTTTATCGCGAATTGCGTGATATGATCGCCCTAGTTCGAGTGAATGAAGCGTATCCTAGAACGTATGGCGGCTGGGATAATATTGACTTTGGTACTGTAAAAGGGGTAACGTTCGAGTATGAACTTCGCCGCACAGGAAACCTGAAATTGACAGCTACTTACACGCTTCAATTCGCCGACGGTACCGGCTCAGACAATACCTCAGCATTGAATTTGGTGAACTCAGGACAACCAAACCTAAGAACTACCGTACCTACAAATTATGACCGCCGACACCTGTTCACGGCATTCTTAATTTACCGCTTCGGTGGAGAAGAAAAGGGCCCGAACAAATACAACGGACCCCAATCCCTCAAATTCTTACTTCAAAACTTCGGCGCCAGTGCAACCCTACGCGGAGGTTCAGGTGTGCCTTACAGTGGACAATCTAATTTTACAGGTACCCAATTGCTGTCCGGCGGTGGCCAAGCTTCTCTAGAAGGTTCTATCAACGGAAATCGCTTGCCTTGGGAATTTGGTGTTGACTTAATGGTAGATAAAGACATCAATATTTTCTGGGGTAAAAAGAAAGACGGTAAAGACAACGATAGCCGGAAAAAATCAACGCTTAATATCTACTTACAGGTGCTGAATGTATTCGACATTCAAAATACAATTGGAGTCTATGCCGCTACTGGAAATGCAGACGACGATGGCTATTTGACAGCACCCCAATTCCAGCCTTTCATTAATGGTCAGATTGATCCTGTCGCCTTCCGCGATATGTACAACCTGAAAGTAAATGACCCCCGTAATTTTAGCCTTCCACGCCGCATGCGGATTGGAGCCATCTTGAACTTCTGATCGATAGAACTATGTTGAAGTATCGCTTTCTAAATTCTACTTATATGAATAAGGTTCGAACTGCTTTTGTCTTCCTCCTTGCCGTTGGTTTATCCCTTCCATCTTATGCATATAAGGTTGGAGGAAACGCAAATGGAGGAAAATCCTCCCCCGGACCCGACAAAAAACTGGCCGCAGATTGTTTGCCCCCCTCAGCCTCTGCCGAATTAAATGTAAATAACGTTCGCGCTTTAATTCACTCCGGTGGAGATATGTGGTGGGATTTGGTACAAAATGCCCGATATGAAATCCCCAAAGGATCTGGCCGCCACTCCATGTACGTGGGAACGCTTATTATCGGAGGACGCGATGCCAATACCCAAACCCTACGCGTAGCAGCTCAACGTTACCGCTCCGGTGGTGTTGATTATTATACCGGCCCCTTGGATGTTTTAGGTACCGCCGAAATCGATGCAGAAACCTGCGATTTATACGATCAACTTTGGGCAATCTCACGCTCTCAGGTTGAACAATTCCGTCTCTGCAATTGCATAGATCCCGACGACCCAAGCTGCGAAGGATATCAGATACCAGAGGTTATTATGAAATGGCCAGGTAATCCAATAGTGCAAGCCGATGGACAACACCTTAATATGCAATCCCTCCTTGCCCCATTTTACGATGCCAACGGCGATGGAGTCTACAGATACGAGGATTGCGATTATCCATTCTATGACCTCGATAACAATGTGGATTGTTCCTCCGACCGCTCTGCATTCTTATACGGCGATTTTACGCTGTGGTGGGTATTCAACGATAAAGGAAATATTCACGGTGAATCTCAAGGAGATCCCATCGGTATGGAAATTCGTGCACAAGGTTTTGGTTTCAATACAAACGATGAAATCAACAACATGACCTTCTATAACTACGAATTAATCAACCGCGGTACAACAACTTTGTCCTCATGCTACTTTGGGGTAAATATCGACTCGGATATCGGTGGCGCCAACGACGATTATACCGGCTGTGATGTTGAACGTGGATTCGGATTTATGTACAATGGAGATGCCAACGATGAAAATTTCAGCGGCCAACTTGGGTATGGAAGCAATCCACCCGCAATCGGAGTCGATTTCTTCGAAGGACCTTACCTTGACTCAAATGGTGTCGCCGAAGTGTTCAACCCCTTGGATATTTCAAATCTTACTGACACAACTAGGTTTAGCAGCGCTTTCGCTATAAATGGACTTGGATTCAATGACACCATCGCCGATAACGAACGTTTTGGAATGCGGAGATATGTATATTACAATAATCCCGGCACCGGCCCAACCCGTGACCCCAGCACCGCACCCAACTATTACAATTACCTCCGGGGTTTCTGGCTTGACAACACACGAATGGTGTACGGCGGGGATGGATATCCAACACCAGGAAATGGATCAACAAATATTATTGCGGATTTTATGTTCCCCGGAGACTCAGATCCGTTCAATTGGGGTACTAAAGGTATAGACCCAGGTTTTGATTGGAGAGAACAAAATACCGGTGCTGCTCCCAATACCCCGGGCGACCGACGCTTTATGCAATCAGCTGGGCCTTTTACCTTAAAACCCGGTCTGGTAAACGATATTACCATTGGAGTAGTTTGGGCAAGAACCTCTACAGGAGATCCTTACGAATCCGTAATCAAAGTACTTAGTGCTGACCAAAAGGCTCAATCCTTGTTCGAAAATTGCTTTAGAGTATTAAATGGACCCGATGCCCCAGATTTGAATGTTCAGGAATTAGACAGGGAATTAGTACTGTTTGTTACAAACAAGGCGACCTCAAACAACTATTTGGAAGAGTACGAAGAGTTAAATTATTTCATTCCTGAATTTGAACTCAAGACAACTCCCGTAACCAAAGACACTGTCGTTTTCTCACCCGCTTGGTCTAGGTTAATTATTACCAACGGAGACACACTGTTTGTGTTCAACTCTACACCAATTAACGGAGTAGCTGCCGATACCACCATTCAGTTGTTCGATGGCAATGGCAATGTCGTAGGGACCCAATTTGGTTTTAATTCAAACCCAAGCTATCCTATTCAAACAACAATTAACCTGGGAAATAAAATTGATTCAATCTTCAACGATCGAATGATTCGTTTCCAGGGATATATGATTTATCAGCTGAAAGATCCAACAATTACAGCATCCGATATCTTCGCTGATGATGGTAACACCAAAGCTAGATTGGTAGCCCAATGCGATATTCGAGACTTTGATGGAAATGGAAATCCAATCGGCCGAATCGTCAATTTTGAATTCGATGAGGAACTTGGTTTCTCTGTGCCTAAGGTGAAAGTCAATGGCAGCAATGAAGGAATTATTCACTCCTTTAATTTGAAGGAGGACCAATTCGCCATCGGTGATAAACGATTGGTGAACCACAAGAAATATTACTACATGGCTCTGGCTTATGGATACAACAATTACAGGAATTTTGATCCAAATGATCCTCTTCAGTTGGACGGTCAAAAGGAACCATTTTTCTTAGGCCGCCGCAACATTAAAGTTACTACTGCAATCCCGCATATTCCTGTTCCCGAACTGAATGGAACAGTATTGAATGCGCTTTATGGCTCAGGACCACAAATCGTCCGGGTTGAAGGTCGCGGTAACGGCGGTAACGATCTTAAATTGACCCAAGAAACAGAAGAAAGAATCCTTAACTCTCCAAATCACCGCGCAGATACATTGGTCTACGATTACGGCATGGGACCCGTAAATGTAAAGGTGATTGACCCACTTAAAGTTCGGGGAGGCAATTATCAACTGCGTGTAATTGATAATGCCTCTGGAGCAGATGGCACCATCAATCCAAACGCCCGCTGGGTGCTGTTGGAACCCGGAAGTCCATTTGGCGATACCGTAGCCCTTTCAGAAAAGGATATGTCTACACCCTACGAACAAATCATGTACGACCGCCGTGACATTCCAGGTATGGATCCTTTCTTAGGGTTTTCTATAACCCTAAATCAGGTGACCAATCCCGGTCCAGCCTACACTGTAATCAATGGAGTGCTTTTCGATCGCCGTGAAATTGAAAATGGATTTATTTCCGCTACCACCACAAATTCGCAGCCCGGCAACAATTGGTTAGGGTTCTTTGGTGACCAAAATACAGGGAATCCAGCAAACTGGGTTCGCTCAGGTAGTACCGACTCAGAACAAGACCCTCAATGGAATTCAAATTTTATTGAATTGGTCGTGGGTGGTTCTACTCAATTGCTATGGATGGATCCAGACGCTTCCTTCGAACGCAATATTTCGTTCTTTGGCGGCGGCGGTATCGTTCCGTATATGTTGACAAGCTCAGCCAGCATTTATCAGGACGACGATCAAAATCAATTGCCCGCGCATCAGCTCGCTTCCGGTGCAATCGTAAGCATCGAGGGCAGGGTTATCACCGCGGCCAGAATGCCTAATATTTTGCCTTCGATTGATGTAGTTCTTACTACTGACCGCTCTAAATGGACCAGATGCCCAGTTCTTGAAACTCAAGATTTCTCCGCTCTGGCTTACAAACATCCAAGTTTAACCACGGCACCTGAAAAGTTATCTCTACGCCACAGCCCTTCTGTAGATAAAGACGGCAAGTTTGCTACAGTCGGCTCAGGCAGCAGCACAAATCCAGATGCCGCTAACTACATTTCCGAGTGGGGCTATTCTTGGTTCCCAGGGTATGCTATCGACGTGGAAACTGGCCAACGATTGAATCTCGCTTTTGGAGAAGATTCATACCTGGCAGGAAACAACGGCCGAGATATGATGTTCAATCCTTCGGTGGTTGATTTTACAACCTTGGAAGGGGTAATCTCAAACTTTGGTGATTTCCTCGCCGCAGGTAAACATTATTTGTATGTCTTTGGAGCCAACCCTCTTGAACAACCCTTTGCATCTATGCCTGGCTACGATGCAGGTGAAACAATGAAAGGGTACCTCCTAGATAATGCAGGACTGCCTCGAAGTGTTATCCCTTCTAGCATTCAGCGTAACCTGTGGAGAAGCTGCGCATGGGCAGGTATTCCTTACCATGCCAAAGGAACCAATTGGCTCAGCAGCGATATCCGTCTAAGTCTTCGCGTTACAAAACGGTACCAAACTGGTCTTAGCGGAGTGCATTCGGTTGCTAATCCTTCAAACAACAACCGACCAATGTATAACTTCTCCATGGATAAGTTGACCCCAACCATAGGCGATAATTCCGCTGCACGAGCTGCATTAGATTTAATCCAGGTTGTTCCCAATCCGTATTATGCCGCAAGCAACTATGAAACCAGTCAAGTGGATAGCCGGGTGAAAATCGTTAACCTTCCAGACAACTGTACGGTTACTATTTATGCCCTCAATGGTACTCTAGTTCGCCGTTTAGAAAAAGGGACTAGCAGCATTACGTCCTTGGATTGGGATATGAAAAACTATGCCAATATCCCGGTGGCCAGCGGTCTTTATCTTTTCCACATCAAGGCCCCAGGAATTGGCGAACGCATCGTTAAATGGTACGGTGTTATGCGCCCAATTGATCTTGATTCCTTCTGACGACTAGAACCGAAGTACAATGAAATCATTTTTGCATAAATCAATGAAAGCCAGCAGATTCCTAACTCTCATCCTCGCATTTTCTGGCATGAGTTTGTTCGCGGGCAATGAAGATCGCGCCGGCAGTGCCGGCAGTACCGATTTGCTAATCAATCCCTGGGCCAGAAGCTCAGGCTGGGCAAATTCCAATACCGCCATCGGTCGAGGTCTTGAATCTGAATTTCTAAATGTGGCCGGCCTTGCCTTTACAGATAGAACTGAATTGCTATTCACCCACACCCGCTGGCTTGCCGGTTCTGACATTGGAATTAACGCTTTTGGCCTTGCTCAAAATTTAGGTAAAAACCGGGGCGTTCTGGGTATTTCTGTTACAAGTTTAGGTTCTGGTGATATCCAAGAAACGACCACCGAACAGCCCGAAGGCACCGGATCAGTTTACAGTGTGAACAATCTGAACCTTGGACTTTCCTATGCCAAATCGTTTTCGAAATCAATCCATGGTGGAGTAACTGTTCGATTAATCAACCAAGCCATCGCCAATGTCTCGGCCGCTGGTTTCGCCATTGATGCCGGAATTATTTATAAAACCAGCATTGGCCAAAAGAAAAAGACGGCCCCAGGTTATGGAGAAGACAATCTTCATTTTGGAATTACACTGAAAAACATCGGCCCCCGCATGATCGCTACGGGAGATGGGCTAACAGTTAAAAACGAAAGTCCAATCTTTGGAGCACCAGTTTCTCAACAACAACGTTCTGCTGAATATGAAATGCCCGCACTGATGAACATCGGTCTGGCTTACGTTCAATACCTAGGGGAAAAACATAAAATCACGACGGCCTTTAACTTCACGACCAATAGCTTTACGAAAGATCAATTCTTACTCGGACTCGAGTACGATTTGAATTCCATGCTTCAAATCCGCGGAGGATATGCTTTCGAAAGCGGAATCTTTGGAGAACGCGAAGGGGTGGAAGCGGAACTCCTAAATGCGTTTACAGGTCCATCCGCAGGCTTCTCTTTTGAAAGCCCTCTCAAAAAGGAAGGCCGTACAAAAATCGGCGTAGATTACTCCTTCAGAGCTACCTACAACTTTAGCGGTGTACACACCTTCGGCGTTCACCTCTTGCTATAATCTATCTTTTTTCGTATTTTCGTTCAAACAGAAAGCCTCCGGGCTTTCTGTTTCTTTTTTAATCCATGTGTTATGGCATATACGTATTTAACTAAAGAAGGATATCAAAAACTGAAAACTGAACTCGAAGATTTAGTCAAAGAACGACCTAAAATCTCAGCTCAGATAGCGGAAGCACGCGACAAAGGAGATTTGTCCGAAAATGCCGAATACGACGCAGCACGCGAGGCTCAAGGAATGCTCGAACTGCGCATTTCTAAACTTCAACAAACCATCGATAACGCCCGAATTATTGAGGAAGGTCAAATGGATAACTCGAAAGTTTATCTGCTCTCTAGAGTTAAAATCCGCAACCTAAAAACCAAAATGGAAATGACTTACCAAATTGTGTCCGAACGGGAAGCAGATTTGAAGGCAGCAAAGATTTCTGTAGATTCTCCCATTGGCAAAGGCTTGCTCGGCAAAACAGTCGGCGAAATCGCCGACATATCCGCTCCCGGTGGCCTAATGCAATTTGAAGTCATCTCTATTAATGCCTGATGCCTAGCATTTTCACCCGAATGATTCAGGGCGAAATCCCCTGCCATGTCGTCGCCGAATCATCTAAGTTCATAGCAATTTTAGACATCTACCCCCGAAATCAAGGCCATACATTGGTCATCCCAAAGACAGAAGTAGATAATGTCCAAGATATGGTACCTGAAGATTTTGCTCAATTAACGGCCTTTGCACATCAGGTCGGCTCTTTACTCCGCAATCAACTTAAATCCAAACGCATAGGTTGGGCAATCGCAGGCTTCGAAGTTCCACATGTTCACATTCATTTAATTCCTTCAAATCAGATGGAAGACATGAATTTACACAGGCCCGGACAACGAGCTAACGACGAGGAATTGACAAGCTTGGCAGCCTCATTACGGCAAGAGTACGCCAATCAACAGGGCTCTACACGGAATACATAATATTCCATTACCGCATTCGCTAACAGCGAAGTACACGCCTTCTCAGCCATGGCTTCCGCCGCCGTTTCCGATTCGGCCTCTACCTGAAACCGAATTTGCTTCCCAACGCGAACCTGCTCTGCTGCCTCCAATCCCAACGCATGCAAGCCCCGTTCTACGGCCTTTCCCTGCGGATCCAGCAACGCTTCCAATGGCATTATGCTGGCATGAATCAAATATCGTGGCATATCAAATCTTTCCTCAAAGATAATTCTCCCCGCCGATTTAATCCGTTTTCTTACATGTTTTTTGGGCGGGTGACCGGCTGTCTCGGGTAGTCCGCCGTGGGTAGGCATATGGGCAGCGGTTGGGAAGTAGCTCCCAAGGTCGCTCTTCCCAACACGCGCCCATTATGCCTCCCCCCGTACGGGCTACCCCGTTCCATCCGGCCCGCAAACCCCTCAACCCCAAAATGGTCTGTTTTTTAATTTTGACCGCTTTAATTTAGTTGAGATCCTGCTCCATTTCATTTCTTTTTGGCCAAACGAACTTTCGGCCCTAAATTTGAGCACAGATGTAAAGTTCTGCTGTAAACAAATCAAATTAGCGACTATGCTCCAATTCTCATTTGTCCGAAAGGCGACCCTAATTCTTGTTTTCTCCCTTTCTATTTTCCTGAATGGATTCTCAAACGAGGGCATGTGGCTTCCCATGGATGTGAAACGGTTTATCCAAAACATGGAAAAGCTGGGCTGCACCCTGTCGGCCGATGATATTTATAATCTGAACCGCGCTAGCCTTAAAGATGCTATTGTTCACTTTGGAGGCTTTTGTACCGGCGAAGTGGTTTCCTCTCAAGGTTTGGTATTTACAAACCACCATTGCGGATACGATGCCATAGCAGGACTATCAACCCCTGAACACAATTACTTGGATTCTGGCTATTGGGCAACTTCATTCAAAGAAGAACTTCCCGTTAAAGGCCTATTTGTGACGTTTTTGGTGCGGGTAGAAGATGTTACAACCCGAATTACCTATTCCCCAAATCCAGAGGAAGCCCAAAAAAGATTAATTGAAGAAGTGGAGGCCTCAGGAAAATACACGGCGAAAATTACTCCAATCTATTACGGAAATCAATACCTACTCTGGGTTTATCAAACGTTTAACGATATCCGTTTTGTCGGAACCCCACCAGCCTCTATAGGTAAGTTCGGTGGCGATACCGACAATTGGATGTGGCCAAGACAAACAGGCGATTTCTCCGTCTTTAGAATTTATGCCAATTCAAACAATGAGCCCGCGCCGTACAGCGCTGATAATGTTCCCTATTCCCCAAAAAATTACTTGCCCATTTCCCTCGACGGAATTAAAGCGGGAGACTTTAGTATGGTGATGGGCTTCCCGGCAAGAACCTCTCGGTATTTACCATTGTCTACCCTCAAACAAAAGGTGATAAATGAGTACCCCGTTCTTAATTTTATGTTTGGGAAAATGCTTCGGGTAATGGAAAAAGATATGGCAGGCAGCATTACGGTTAAATTAGCCCTTGCATCAACTCAAGCCCGATTTGCCAACGCAGAAAAATACTACCTCGGCGTTACCACTGCTATGAAAGACACCTCCATTTGGTTTAAACGGGCAGAAGAAGAAAATAAATTTCAACAATGGGCTAAATACAGTTCATACCAAGCATATGATGAAGTGCGAGGGAAGCTACAAAGCTTAAATGAAAAAGCAAGCTCTACATTTACTCTCGAGGCCTATTTGCGCATCGGATTTAGCCTAAATCCAATCATTCAACGGGGCTCAGCAATCAGCCCGTTAATGGCAGCCTTAAAAGAAAAGGACGCGTCAAAGATTCAAAGCGCAACAACAAAACTTAAGGAGTCGGTAGTGTTTGAAGAAAAAACAGCGGCAACATATAAAAAGGTGCTGGCTGCCTTACTTCAGGCCTACACTGCATCCGTTCCTGAAGCAGCTTGGCCGTCTTGGTTAACAGAAAAACAGGCGGTAAAAATCATGCGTAAAAATCAAGCCGACCCCTATTTGGCTCTGGCTGATTTCCTTTACAATGAATCTTTTTTAGGTAATCCAGAAAAATGGCAGAGCTTTTTGAATAGTCCAAGTGCCAAAACAGCTGAAAAGGACCCGGGATTTCAGTTGGCACAGTCCTACCAACAACGCATGTCTGAAACAAGAGTTAAGGCCGAAGCGTATCGAGCAGAAGAGGCAGAACTTATGAAGGTCTGGATGAAGGCCCTAATGGCCTATCAGCCGGAACGGGTATGGTATCCAGATGCCAATAGTACGTTAAGGTTAACCTACGGGCAAATTGAAGGGTATTCCACGAAGGACGCTATTGCTTACGATGTCCTTACAGATCACACGGGCTTATTGGAAAAATATGTCCCAAGTGATGCAGAATTTGATTTGCCCCTTCGATTGGTTAATCTCCTTAAATCCAAAAAGTTCGGTCGTTATGCGGATGCAAATGGCAATTTGCCCGTTAACTTTTTGTCCAACAATGACATCACCGGTGGAAATTCAGGTAGTCCAGTTATTGACGGAAAAGGCCGTTTAATAGGTATCGCATTCGATGGCAATTGGGAAGGAATGGCCGGAGATTTGGTCTTCGACCCCAGGTACAAACGTACCATCTCTGTTGATATTAGATATGTGTTATTCTGCATCGAGCAGCTGGGCGGCGCACACCGCTTAATTGCTGAACTCAGAATTCAATAGCCCGAACCAAACATTTTGACCGCGTCGCCGTTTTTAACCTATGGAAAATCTTTCGTTTGAACGCTGGCGACAGCCTTTTGAAGAGGCCTTACGTTTGGATTCAGTTGCACAGCATCTGCCAAGTTCGCTGTATGAGCCCATTGACTATTTCATGAATTTGGGCGGAAAAAGGCTTAGACCAATCGTTTGCCTAGCATCAGCAGAGGCCTGCGGAACAGATTTTCACAAGGCAATGGGCGCCGCTCTAGCCATAGAATGGTTTCACAATTTTTCCCTGGTCCATGATGACATTATGGATAAAGCTCCCTTGAGAAGAGGGCAACCCACATTGCATGAGCGGAATGGACTTTCTGCAGGTGTTCTATGTGGAGATAGGATGTTGGTTGAAGCGTATATGCACCTGGCAAAAAGCCCGGAACCAGCAATTAAAATCCTCTTAAATCGATTTAACCAAACTGCCGCTGAAGTGTGCGAGGGACAGCAATTGGATATGGATTTCGAATGCCGCGAACACGTATTCCCTCAAGAATACATAGAAATGATTCGGCTAAAAACAGCTGTTTTGCTCGGTTTTTCACTCGAGGCAGGAGCTTTGTGTGCCGGCTGGTCTCAAAATCAAGCCGAGCCATTGTACCGATTTGGAGAACAGCTGGGAATCGCTTTCCAACTCAAAGACGATTGGCTCGATGCGTTCGGGGACCCTTCAATGACAGGAAAACAACCCGGAGGAGATGTGCGCTCTAGAAAAAAAACCTGGCTCTGGATTCAAACCCATCAAGAACAACCTCAGAAACTAAAGTCCTTCGATACCCTCCCTGATAACGAACGGGTAACAGCCACCCTTACTTTGTTTCAGCAGCTAAAGCTTCAAGAAAAATCAATGCAACTTGCCTTGAACCATAAAAACAATGCTATTCAGGCCTTGAATGAATTAAACCTGCAGCCAAAGGAAAAACTGTTTTTTCAACACTTTGCAGACTTTCTCCTTGGCCGCGATTACTAATCTCCCTTACTTAGTTTTGTTTTCTTGAACCATAGAAATTGTACTTTTGAAGGTATGGAAACTACATTCGATGTAGCTATTGTTGGTGGAGGTATTGTCGGAGCCGCTACTGCGTACCGCTTGCAGCAAGCCTATCCACATCTAAGATTGGTATTGCTTGAAAAAATGCCCGCTTTAGCTGACCATCAAACCGGCAACAATTCAGGAGTCATTCACTCGGGTATTTATTATAAGCCCGGATCATTAAAGGCTAAAAATTGCGTTCAAGGACGCAGAGAACTTGTTGAATTCGCAAAGGAACATCGCATTGCTCACGATGTCTGTGGAAAGATTATTGTTGCTACCGACACCGAAGAATTATCAAGATTGGATGGAATATACAATCGGGGCATCGAAAATGGCATTGAGGGAATTTCTAAAATTGGCCCCGACGAAATTCGAGAAATAGAACCCCACTGCCGCGGTTTAGCTGCAGTTCGAGTAAGTTGTACCGGCATTATTGATTTCCGAGGGGCAACCGAAACCATGGCCAAGCTGCTAACCGACATCCAGCCTCAGTCGGTAATACAGCTAAATACAGAAGTAAAGGATATACGGCAAGATGGCGATATTCAAATCCTTGAAACAAATAAAGGACGCTTTTTAACACGCTACACTGTCTATTGTGCAGGTTTGCAATCCGATCGGTTGGCAAAAAAAGATAGACTCCAACCGCAAATGCGCATTGTTGGATTTCGCGGAGATTATTACGAATTGGCACACCATGCAGAACACAAGGTGAAGCACCTTATTTACCCCGTACCAAATCCAGCCTTTCCTTTCCTCGGAGTCCATTTTACCCGGATGGCTCTTGGGGGAGTTGAATGTGGACCTAATGCTGTTTTTACGTTTAAGCGCGAAGGGTACGGAAAAACCGACTTCAACCTGGCCGATTCCTTAGACGCTTTATCGTATTCAGGAACCTGGCGGTTGTTCGCCAAACACTGGAAGTTCGGTTTAGATGAATACCGCCGAGCATTTAGTAAACGCCGATTTCTAAAAACCCTACAACGCCTAATTCCTGATTTGACCTTGACCGACCTCGCTCCGGGACGTGCCGGAGTTCGAGCTATGGCCCTAGGACCCGATGGAGAAATGCTGGATGATTTTGTGTTGGCTTATGGCCACAATAGCATCCATGTACTCAATGCTCCTTCACCTGCCGCCACCGCGGCCCTTGCTATCGGGAGCCAAATCCGAGATATGGCAAAAGAACGCTTTCATTTTAGTTGACAGAACCCTGAAATTGCAATACCATGTTTTCAAAACTTTTTGGTAAAAAGAAAAAAACCATCACTGAAATCGCCCCGGATTATGTGCGAATTATTACCGAATCAACAGCCGAAGGGTTCCCGATTATAGCCGAGCTGTTGAATGAGGAAATGGAGTTCGCAAAATCTCCACACATTGAAGCAGATTCAAACTTGTGGTTCCGCTACATCGTTTTTGCTGGAAATCTACTGAATCTTGAAACCTATTTTAGTCCGGAAGATGCAGATGCCTTTAAACAGGTCCTCATTCCTCAAATTACCCAATCCCTCGGCGCAGACCCAGAAACAGCAGACTCCATTTTAGTGGATTACATGGACTTCCTTCGTAACCTAAATAAAACTCAAAAAAACTTGGTGTTCAGCATGGGTATGGCCATATTCAAAAAGTATGAACTCAACGATTATCAAACCGAACATTTCCAAAAACTGAATTCTCCAAATCCTAAGGTAATGAAAGAGTTGACTGAAATCATCGCTCTCTTCCTGTGGAATTGGAAAGCCTACCTGGAAATTTATAAGGTGAGTGCTTGATGCTGCTTTACCTCTGTTTGGGTTTAAATTTGCTTTCCCCCAGCCCCAATACCTATTTCGTGGATCTGGCACAGGGGACCTGGAAACAACTTAACGGAAAAGTTCACTTGGAGTTTTATGGAGACGGAAGTGCTAAGGTATGGAACCCAGCCTATACAATACTGCCAGAAATAGGAATAAAAGGGGGCGATCCCACTCATTTTTTGCCCCAACCAGTTTGGAAAAAACACCGGTGGAACTGGAAAGGAAGCTCAATCGTAGAAGCCAATTGGGAATGGCAACTTCTGAACGATACCATTGTTCTACCAGCCCACTGGATGGGCGGCAAAAAGGGTGAATCATGGACCTTCGTTCAAACCAGCTCCCCCAATTTTTTCGTACCCCCAGCCCCTGATCCCAACTTGGTTAAATCCGACCAATCAAATTGGAAAAGAAAACTAAAAAATGCGACAGCGAAAAATCAGGCGAAATCCATTTGCAAAGCACTAAACCAAGTTAATTTCCCAGATGCAGAACTGGATGCTCTCCTCAAGGAAGACAACAAATGGAGTACCTGCTTAAAACCACACGCCCATTTGAGACTCGCCTTAATGCGTGGTTATTCGCGAGAAAAAATAGTTGAAATCCTGAACCAAAAAGATACCCCGTGGAAAGCCAATTAATAATCAATTTTTTAGAAGAATTAGCACCACCTTCACTCCAAGAAAGCTATGACAACAGCGGTTGGATTGTCAAATTGGGCAAAACATGCAATAAGGCATTAATTAGTCTGGATTGTACGCCAGAGGTAATTGAAGAGGCCCGTCAATTGGGCTGTGACCTCGTCATTGCTCACCACCCCATTCTTTTTAAAGGAATGAAGCGATTGACCGAAGAGCATTACACCGAAATAGCCATTATTCAAGCCATTCGATCTAATATTTCCCTCTATGCAATTCATACCAATTTAGACAATGTTTTGCACAATGGAATTAACCAAGCACTGGCCCAACGAATTGGCCTTGAAAATCTTCGAATTTTACGCCCCATGAAGGGCCACCTATGTAAACTGGTAATTTATTCTCCCAAGAAGGAAACTGAACAAGTTGAAAGAGCGATGTTTGAGGCAGGTGCAGGACAAATAGGTAACTACAGCGAATGCTCTTTCTTAACCAACGGAACCGGCAGTTTTACACCCAACAGCCTCGCCAACCCCCATTCGGGGAATGCCAACCAACGAAGCATCGTAAATGAAAATAAAATTGAAGTTTTGGTGGAATCTTGGAAATTGAACCAAGTCCTCCAAGCTGCAAAAAATGCTCACCCATATGAAGAAGTCGCCTATGATGTAATTCAATTGGAGAATTTCCATCAAGAAGTTGGCAGCGGACTAATAGGATCCTTTCCTAGCCCAGTCCCGGTTCAAGATTTTTTGGCAAGGTTAAAAGAGGTACTTTCCGCTCAACATTTGAAATTTACAGCACCAACCAAATCAAGTATTCAGCACCTCGCTTTGTGCGGAGGCGCTGGTAGTTTCTTATTAAACGATGCCATTCGTGCGGGAGCCGATGCCTTCCTTACCGCCGACCTGAAATATCATGAGTACTTTGACGCCTTAGGAAAATTAATGTGCATCGATGCCGGTCATTATGAAACGGAGCATCATGTGGCCGAGCATCTTTCCTCTCTTTTGAAAGAAAAATTTCCTAACTTTGCCACCCTTATATCACAGGTAAATACAAATCCTGTAAATTATTACTGATATGGCCAAATCTGCTGCAAGCGCTAAATCCCAAAAATCCCTGTCGGAAATGAGTGTGGACGAAAAACTGCGTGCACTTTTCGACCTTCAAATTATGGATTCTAAAATCGATCAAATTCGTACACTTAGAGGCGAACTACCCCTCGAAGTAAATGATTTGGAAGATGAAGTAGAAGGCCTAAACGCTAAAATCGCTCGAAAAAGCGAAGAGATTTTAGCGATGGAGTCCGAAATCTCAGCAAAGAAAAATTTAATGAAGGAATCAGCAATGCTGATTTCTAAGTACGAGCAGCAACAAGGAAATGTTCGTAATAACCGTGAATTTGATTCTCTGTCAAAAGAAATTGAATATCAATCGCTCGAGATTCAACTTGCAGAGAAACGCATCAGAGAATTCAATGCACGCATCGAAGGACTAAAAGAAGAATTAGCCTCTTTCGAAGAAAAACGCGCCGAGCGTCAAGCAAATTTAGACCTGAAACGAGAAGAACTCGATGCAATTGTAGCCGAAACTCAAAAAGATGAAGAAGCCTTGTTGCAAAAATCTCAGGCGTTTGAAGCTCAAATCGAAGAACGGTATTTAAATGCATATAAGCGTATTCGTGGAAATGCAGTAAATGGATTGGCCGTAGTTCACATCGATCGAGATTCTTGCGGTGGCTGTTTCAATACGCTCCCTCCTCAACGCATTCTCGATATTGCCCTACGCAAACGAATCAATCAATGCGAACACTGTGGTCGGATATTGGTTGACACAGAACTTGCTTCTGAGGAGAATGAAAGACTGGCTTAATTAATTGGCTTTGAAACCTTTACACCAGCGCCCGCTCGATTTTATTCTGTGGGTTTTTTATTTGGTTAATTTCCTTGTGGTCGTTTACATGATCGACCTAGAACAATTAACCGTAAAAGAACCTGGAGTTTCAGGGTACCCCCTCTGGCCTCCACCTTTTATGGTTGATTTAATTCATTGGTACGGTTTTAATTTTGACCCTTTATTAATCGCCAGACCACCTTGGTGGCAAGCCACTATTTGGATAGACGTTCTTTTCTTTGGACCGTTTTATGGCTTTGCTCTATATGCATTCTGGAAAGGTAAAAATTGGATTCGCTTCGGAGCCATCGTTTGGGCGTCCATGCTAATAACGAATGTTACTATCATCCTCTTTGAAGAATTTACTGGACCCCACGCCTCACCTGAAATCGGCCGGGTACTCCTTGCAAATGCCTGTTGGTTTATATTTCCAGTCCTTACTCTTTATAGGACTTGGCGATCCCCAATTATGTTTGAGTCAAAATAAAACCAATAATCAATTGATGATTACTGGTCAAACGTATTGTTCTTGACAATGGGTTTGAAATAATCCATTCGACAGAATTTTCAAAAAAAAATCAATTTTGCCCTTGAAACTAGGTAAGAACTTGGGTATCTTTGTAGTTCACTGGTGAAACGTTCTTTTTTGCTTCGTCACGTATTGGGGTGGCGAGGAACACTTCGGGTTAGTTTATGACGTGAAGTTTGTTTTGAGTTCTAGATTCGCCAAATGGCGAAGCTTAACTCATCTGGGGAGTCTCAGAAATGCCTTCTTTTTTCAAAGGCAACTTTGATAAAAAGATAGGCGGGAATTTCGGGTATGAGACTGGGTTGGTGCGGCATATCAGCCCTTTACACCAGAGAGTAAAAAGAGATTTTGGAAAGCCCAATCCAATTCAATCTCGAAGTGCTCTCAATTTATTGGTTTCCTTTTCAATGACATCCAGCCATTTTTTGGTTCGGATGCAAACGTATTGCTCTTTTTCAAACCCTAAAGGGGCCCTTTCCCAAGAATGCCCCCCAAAAAAACGGAGATCGTAATTCTGCCGCCGTTCCAACCCTTAACGCACCAAATGATAATTCAGGGTGTCAGAACTCTCCATAGAATTCAACCGAACCGAATTCTGTTTCAACTCCTCAATTTGAAACCGCAGAGTGGTAGATCCCGTTGCTATCAACATCTCGGTATCATTGTTCTGCAATGAATAAGATGCCGTGTCAGGCTCCTGCTGATCCGAATCCGAAATAACTTGATTCTCCGTAAATACCATCGTTCCATTGGTCAATAAGCTGTCTACCAACTCAATCCCATTGTAGGTAATACTCTCCGCATTCCATGTACCATCCATAAGTATTTCTTTGGCTGTCTTCTCTTCTGCACACGCAAACAACACGCCTGCTATGCCTGCTACTAAAATGAGTTTTTTCATGTTTTCTAATTTGCTCAAAGATACTTTTTTACAGAAAAACAACAATTAATCGTTTTAAACAATTAAAAATCAACAATATAAGTAAATTGGGTGTCGGCGATTTGGGTATGAGTCAGCGGTAGGGATTGAAGCTTTAGCCCGCAAGGGGGCCGGCGTCTGGTGGCGCGCGGCGAGGAGGCGACGTGAGGAGCCACCGCAGCCCGCTGCCACCACGCTCGGCCACCGCGGACTAATGCTGAAAGCCCGGCTACCGCCCCAAAAATGAAACTGACCACCGAAAAAAATTTTTCACTGTGCAGCATATTCAATACCTTTCGCCACAGCATATGGAGGAAATTAAGCATTTTATTAACGGAAAAGATTGGACAGGAAATCAACACATGGATGTGGTCGAGCCTGCCACTGGAAGACCCTATGCCCGCTTGCCCTTGGGCTCACAGGCCGAAGTGGAAGCCGCCGTAACAGCCGCAGCTGCCGCATTCCCCGCTTGGGCGGGATTGCCCGCCGAACAGCGCGCCGCACCTTTGCTCAAAATGGCAGAATTGCTTCGGAATCGGCAAGAGGAGTTGGCCCAAATGGAATCCCGCGATAGTGGAAAACCCCTATGGTTAACACGAAAGGTAGATATTCCGCGCGCCGCGCGCAATCTTGAGTTTTTTGCCACGGCCATTCAGCACCAGCAATCGGAAGCGCACCCCATGCAGGAAGGTCTGCTGAATCTGACACTGCGTAAGCCCTTGGGTGTCGTTGGATGCATTTCTCCCTGGAATCTCCCTCTGTATTTGTTTACTTGGAAAATTGCCCCGGCGCTGGCCGCCGGAAATACCGTGGTTGCAAAACCTTCAGAAATTACGCCCTACACCGCTTTTGTTCTAGGACAAATTGCGCGCGAGGCCGGTTTGCCCGATGGAGTTCTCAATATCCTGCATGGTACCGGACCCGAAGTGGGCGGACCGCTTGTGGCCCACCCCCAATTGGCAGCCATCTCCTTCACCGGGGGAACGGCCACCGGAAAAGCCATCGCCTCGGTAGCCGCGCCTATGTTTAAAAAGCTAAGCTTGGAAATGGGCGGGAAAAATCCCAACATTATTTTTGATGATGCCGATATGGAAAAGGCGCTCGACAGTGCCGTACGCTCTTCCTTCACCAATCAAGGCGAAATTTGTCTTTGTGGAAGTCGAATTTTCATACAGGAAAACATATATGAATCCTTCCGAGATGCCTTTGTCGCGCGGGTAAAGCAGTTGAACGTCGGAGCACCTGAAGACCCGAATTCCTTTATGGGAGCTTTGGTTTCAGAACACCACCTGCAAAAAGTACTGAATTACCGTCAACTGGCCTTGGACGAAGGAGGTACAATGCTCTGCGGCGATGAACCCCTGTCCTTGCCCTCGACCAACGCCAAGGGCTATTTTATGAGGCCTACGGTTTTCGAAGGGTTAGGGCCAGCCTGTAGAATCAATCAAGAAGAAGTGTTCGGTCCCTTGGTGACTTTGCAACCTTTCCGAGATGAAGCTGAAGCCTTGGCCTTGGCCAACGACAGTGCTTACGGCCTCGCCGCACAACTGTGGACCAACGACCTGGGTAGGGCGCACCGCATGAGCGAACGACTCAATACCGGAATTGTCTGGGTAAACTGCTGGATGGTGCGCGATTTACGAACCCCCTTTGGCGGTATGAAGCACAGTGGAGTAGGTAGAGAGGGCGGATGGGAAGCCCTCCGTTTCTTCACTGAACCCAAAAATGTATGTCTAAATTACAGTATTTAATTCCCCTCTCCTTGGCCTGTTTTTTCGGGCTATCGGCACAGAATCAATCTCAATCAACGATGAAGCAAATTTTACACACAGCACAGGCTCCACAAGCTATTGGTCCTTATAGTCAAGGAGTTGGCTTCGGTAATCTGTGGTTTTTTTCCGGACAAATTGCCCTAGATCCTGCAACAGGCTCCATGAAAAATGAAAACATTGACATGGAAATTGAACAGGTGCTCAACAACATTGATGCGCTGTTGAAGGCGGCAGGGGCAAGCTGGGGAGACATCGTAAAGACGAGTATTTTTTTGTTGGATATGGACGATTTTGGCACCGTAAATACGGCCTATGCGCGGCGGTTTAATTCGGATTTTCCGGCCCGCGAAACCGTGGCTGTGGCGCAGCTTCCCCGCGGTGCTCGGGTTGAAATTTCAGTGGTGGTGGCGCGCGCGCATCCGGCTCAGGGAAACTAGTTTTTTAAGGTTTGGTTGGATGTTTTTGGGCGGGTTCCCGGGCTTTCACGGGTAGTCCTCAGCCGGCTTGGGCTGCCCACCGGCTTTGCGCGGGCTCCCAAGGTCGCCTGCGCAGCTCGGGGGCAGCATCCAAGCCGGCCTCCGGGCTACCCCGTTCAATCCCGCCCGCCAGCGCCTCGAGGCATTTACCGTCTGTAAATATAAAATCAAGGCACGACGAGTCTTAAAACCAGGTCAAATCACCCCGACCCTGAATTGAAAATCCTACCTTTGATGTGAATTTGGAAGGTATGAATACGGATGTTAAAAAATGGAAGGTAGTGTTCATGGGTAGTCCTGAATTCGCTGTGCCATGCCTGCAAATGCTGCAAAAAGAAACGGAACTGTTGGCAGTAGTTACCGCCCCCGATAAGCCTGCCGGCCGTGGAAAACAAATCTCGGCATCGGCCGTAGCCTTATATGCCCGGGAACACGGATTGCCTTTGCTGCAACCCGAACGACTCAAATCGCCTGAATTTATTGAGCACCTTCAACACTTGAATGCAGATTTGTTTGTGGTGGTTGCCTTTCGCATGCTGCCCGAAGTGGTTTGGAATATGCCTGCCCAGGGCACACTAAATGTACACGCATCCTTGCTGCCTCAACTCAGAGGCGCAGCTCCGATTCAATGGGCCATTGCCCATGGTCTGAAGGAAACGGGCCTCACCACGTTTCGACTCAAACATGAAATCGATACCGGAGATGTATTGCTGCAACAATCCATACCGATTGAGGAGCGCGAAACGGGCGGTAGCTTGTACACCAAGTTGATGGAGGCGGCACCCCTTCTGCTGGAAAAAACCTTAGAAGGGTTGGCTAGAGGAGAACTTAAGCCACGCGCTCAACAAGATATGCCGGTATCAGGTCGACTAGAAGCTCCAAAAATCCAACGACATCATGCCCACTTATTGCCCGAAATGACCATAACCCAAGCCGATCGTTGGGTGCGCGCTTTTAACCCCATACCGGGTTCAGCCCTTCGCCTTCAATTGAGCAACGGAGATTTGATAGAAATTAAAATAAAAGAAGCAAAACCCGTCGGTTCCGATTCTGCTCCAAATGCATTCAAGTTGCCATTTGCAGATGGAGAACTGGAGCTGTTGAAACTACAGCCCGCCGGCAAAGGTGCCATGGATGCGGCCTCATTTTTAAGGGGCTTGCGCCATCAGGTGGTGGGCTGGCAGCCCTTAGATTAAATCTAAAGGCAAATCAACTGCCAAATCAATCAAAAGTTCTGCCATCATGCCTACTCGTTTTGTCGTTCGATGTTTGTCTTTATTGTAGAAATCAACAAGGAAAGCCAACAGTAATTTACACTCTGTTTTGCGCAGGTGTCTGAATGGCTTATCTCTACTGATTTCTGTGACGTTTGAATGGAAATGCCTGCGACTTGAGCCAAAATCAGCCCCGACTTATTAACAAAACCCTCAACTTATTAACAAAATACCTGATTTTGCAAGGGTTACACTTGCATAAGTCATACCTGCCCATAAATTTGTTTCAACAAAACTCATTATTAACTCTTTAAATCATTTCACAATGAACAAAGCAGAATTGATTGAGGCCATGGCAAATGGCTCAGGCTTGTCAAAAGCTGACAGCAAAAAAGCACTTGATGCATTCATCGATGCTACTTCTGGAGCTCTTCGCGGCGGTGACCGTGTAGCTTTGGTAGGTTTCGGTTCTTGGAGCATCTCTGAGCGTGCTGCTCGCACCGGTTTGAATCCAAAAACCAAGCAGAAAATTAAAATTGCTGCAAAAAAAGTGGTTAAATTCAAAGCGGGTGCTGAGTTGTCCGGTTCTTTGAAGTAATAGTACTTTTTAATCGAACAAAAAAGCCGGCATTTGCCGGCTTTTTTGTTTTAAACCCACACGAAATGGGATTAACCAAGAATCTCAATCTGCTTTGATCCTGTATTCTCCTGTTCTGAATACGGAATAAAAACAATCAGAATGCCCTGCTCTAGTTTGGCTTCAATCAGTCCTGCATTCAAATGGTCGCCCAACTTGAACCTGCGCTGAAAGGAATGAACCTCAAACTCCCGAAGGCGATACTTCAACGGTTCCTCGTTTTGCTTTGCGGAATAAGAAACCTCCAAATGTCCATGCTCTAAGCTAAGGCGAATGTCTTCTTTGGGAATTCCAGGAACAGAAAATTCCAACGAGACACCCTCTTTTCTCTCAATGATGTTTACGGGAACCGTCCAGCGCCGATCTCCTTGAAGCGTACTCGGAAAGACCGTATCCAAAAAGGAAGGTAGCATGTTAATGGTTTGGAAATTGGGTTTTAAAATGCTGTTCATATGATGTGAATTTACGTTTATGCCTCTTCTACAAATTGCTTACCAATTGATTATCAGCGACTTTTTGACATTGATTTTGGGCTTGCTACCTGCGTTTTATTCATGCATTCCCTTTAATCCCAAACCGGGTTTTTTGTAATGATTTGATTTTTAATGATTTGATAATGTAAGCAAGGCCCCAATCCCCTCAGTCATTTTTTCCGCTTTTTTATCGGCCGAATGTCAATGTGTCGGCTCGGCCTGAACATTCAAACCAATTCTTTTTTCAAATGCCGTGATGGAGCAATTTAAATGGAGATAACGACCCCAAAAAAGATCTAGAATTCCCCAAAAAATAGTAGAACCCAATGCAGCAAAACAGGTTGGATGGAGGTCTTAAACGTGCAATGAAATGAAAAAAGCAATTGTTCTGCTTGTCAACTCCACTTCGCAGAGAAGTGTTAAAGGCGGTCAGAGCGTTTGAAAACCCACTAAAATTGCATATTTTTACACGTTATATGCTTAACAGCTTGACTATGAATATATTTTCTACCTATTCCCGCTTAAGTCTTGTTCTTTTTTTGACGCTCCAAGGAGTTCTGTCGGCCCAGCAAATGTGTTTCACAAACCCCTCCATGGAGGGCGTCAGTCAAGCTCACGTTGTTCCCGCGCCTTGGCAAGCCTGTTACGGATCTCCAGATACCCAACCCGGACAATGGGGAATTACCCTTCCCCCATCCAATGGGAATACGTATGTTAGTTTTTTGCATGCGGGCAATAACCCAACTGGGTATAAGGAAGGAATGACTCAACTGCTTACCCCTTGCATGGTGGCAGGTAATTCCTACACCATTTCTGTAGATTTGGCCTATTCTCCGGTTTACAATACTGCAGGACCAGGAAACTGCCCATCCTCGTTTGCAATCTATGGCGGTTCTAGCGCTTGTGCCATTGCCGAAACGCTATATACCTCTGGTCCAATTACGCATGCCAATTGGCAAACCTACAACATCACCTTTACGCCAACGGCAAATCACTGCTGGATTGCTTTTGCTCCCTACTATACCGGCGCATGTACCGGATACATAAATATTTTGGCCGACAATTTCAGTTGCATTCAAAATGCATTGGTGAGTACAACTTCCACCAATGTAAGTTGTCCTGGCGCTTGCGATGGCACAGTAACTGCGACGACCAACCAAGGAACACCTCCATTTACTTTTTCTTGGGCACCTGGAGGAGCAACAACTGCAACCGTCAATAATCTGTGTGCAGGTAGCTACACGGTTACGGTTACCGATGCCAACGGTCAAACAGCTCAATCTACAACAGTTGTGGGCTCCCCTCCAGCTATAAATTCGTCTACCCAGGTTAGCCATATTTCATGCTTTGGCGCTAACAATGGAACGGCTTCGGTCAGTGCCTCTGGAGGCGCAGGTGGTTTCACCTATTCTTGGGCCCCATCAGGAGGAACAACCGCTTCTGTATCCAACTTGATCCCAGGAACCCATGTGGTAACCATCACGGATGCCAATGGATGTACGAAGCTGGATAGTGTGGTTGTGAATGAACCGCCAGCGTTGGTTGCTTCTATCACGGCAACTACTCCGCTTTGCCCAGGTGTGCCGTCTGCAACATTACAGGCCAGCGCCACAGGAGGTACTCCCAACTACTCGTATGTTTGGAACAACGGGACAACAAGCAATACACTTAGTAATTTAGGAATTGGAACCTATTCGGTTTCCATTACCGACGCTAATGGTTGTACGGCTCAGAATTCAATGACCTTAACCACACCCCAAGCCATCCTCATAGCCTCTCCACAAACTACAAATGTTACTTGTTTTGGCGCCGCCAATGGAACCGCGCAATTTAATGTTAGCGGAGGCAGTGGAAACCTAAGCTACGCTTGGACCCCCGCCGGCGGTACAAATCTACAGGCTACAGGTTTAGGCCCAGGAACATTTACTTTAACAGTAACCGACCAAAACGGATGCACCGCTACCAATCAAGTGAATATATCACAACCAACTGATTTGGTCCTTTCCCTGAATTCTTTAACCCACATCAGTTGCTTCGGAGCCAACAATGGCCAAGCACAATCTTCAGCCATTGGCGGAACACCTCCATATCAATATGCCTGGAGCAACATGCAAACCGGAACCTCAGCCACAGGATTAACCCCAGGCTTGCAAGCTGCAATTGTAATGGATGCCAATGGTTGCATCGACACCGTACCTTTTATGGTCAATGAACCCACAGTGTTGACAGCCAGCACAAGCCTGACCCAAGATTCAATTTGCGAAGGACAGGATTTCCAAGTGTCTGTCCTTCCATCGGGCGGTACCCCTACCTATTCCTACCTTTGGAATAACGGACAACAAATCCCCAATGCGTCCATTCTTGCCAATGAAGGGGTAAATGCCCTGAGCGTTACCGTAACCGATGCCAACGGCTGTGCAATCACTTCGTTTATCAATGCAGTGGCAGGCAGCATCCCCAATGCAGGCTTTAACTATACGCCTGTTTGCCTTGGGAATCCTGTTCAATTGACCTACAACGCCAGCAACACGACGGGAACAATTGTTCAATATGCTTACAATTTGGGCGATGGAAGTCCTCTAACAACAGTGTACAACCCAACCCATACCTACAATGCCATTGGCCCATGGCCCGCATCCATGGTGGTGGTAACTGATTTTGGATGCGTAGATACTTTCCAGCAAAACGTACTTCTGTATGATATCCCACTTGCCAATTTTTCCCTCTCTCCCCAACAAGGCTGCGCTCCATTATGCCCTCAGTTTACGGACGCATCTACAGTTCAAAATGCCAGTATTCAGGTTTGGGCCTGGTCCTCCAACGGCAATGTATTTGCCAATACTGCAAATCCTTTTTATTGCTTCCAAAATCCGGGAACCTTTAATGTCGGGTTGACTGTTACCTCTTCCGATGGCTGTATTTCGGCTCCTTCAGCCACTCAACAGGTAGTGGTATTCCCAACTCCAACAGCCGATTTTAGCATTGACCCCCCCGTTACAACCATGTCAAACCCAAATGTGAATTACATCAACCAAAGCTTGGGTGCAGATTCGTACTTGTGGACCTTCCCCAATGGAATGACCCAGTCAGCGGAACACACTTCGTTCTCCTACATCGATACAGGTCAATATTGTGTTACCCTATTGGCATCCACCGTTAGGGGATGTGTGGATACAACCACGAAATGCTCAACCGTACGCTTAGATGTCAATATTCATATCCCGAACACCTTCACTCCCAATGAAGATGCTATGAATGAATTTTTCAGAGTGTATGGAACTGGAATTAAATCCGGACAACTCTTGATTTTTAACCGTTGGGGAACATTGATTTTCTCTACTCCTGACATTTTCAAAGGATGGAGCGGCAGGGAAGCCGGTCGCGCCGAATTTGTGCCCCAAGGAGTATACGTGTACAAGGTTGATATTATTGACCTCTACAACAACGATCACTCCTTTGTAGGTAAAGTTCAGGTAATACGTTAGAAATACCTGACATCATGGCTAATCGGATTTTTTATTTTACATGTCTATTGGCCCTGCTTTTATTGGGAAATCCATCGTTTACATTTAGCCAAACGAGTTGTTATACCAATCCTTCATTGGAGGGGCCAACAGTTCCGCATCAAGTTCCAAGCCCCTGGCAGGCCTGCTATGGCTCGCCCGATACACAGCCAGGAAACTGGGGATTTACACAGCCCGCATCCAATGGAAATACCTATGTCAGTTTTCTCCATTCGGGTCAAAGCCCAAATGGATACAAGGAAGGAATGACTCAATTATTGAATCCCTGTCTGCAAGCAGGTACTACCTACGTGATTACCGTCGATTTAGCTCATTCTCCCATTTACAATACGGCTGGCCCAGGAAATTGCCCAAGTAGTTTTGCCATGTATGGTGGAAATTCTTCATGCGCTATTTCAGAAACACTTCTTGTTTCCGGACCAATTACTCATACAAATTGGGTAACGTATACGTTCACATTTACTCCAACTCAAAATTGTTGTTATATTTCATTTGCCCCCTATTTTACAGGTTCATGCACGGGCTATATCAATATTATGATTGATAATTTCACCTGTATTCAGCCGGCTTTAGTTTCTACCTCCTCCACCAATGAATCTTGTCCAGGTTCATGCAACGGAACAGCAACAGCAAATGTAACCCAAGGGGTTCCACCCTACACCTATTCTTGGGCGCCCGGCGGTCAAACAACTCCTACCATTTCCAATTTATGTCAGGGATCATACACGGTAACAGTTACAGATAATGCCGGACAACAGGCCAGTAGTACAACTACCGTTGGTGGCCCTACCGCTCTTACCACTAATGTTACCGGTGTTAACGTATCTTGCTTTGGTCAAAATAATGGTTCAGCCAATGTGGTGGCTATGGGAGGAACTCCTCCGTACACATACCAATGGAGTCCCTCCGGATTGAATGTGTTTAATCCCGCCGGTCTTAGTGCCGGCACGCACGTTGTCACAGTAACAGATGCCGCTGGTTGTACAATCTCTGATTCAATTGTTCTTTCAGAACCACCCGCATTAACGGGAAATATTGCCTCTTCTACCCCCGTATTGTGCTTCGGAACCAATACCGGGACCATCACTGGAACCGCTTCCGGAGGTACCCCACCATATTCATTCAGCTGGACCCCCGGCGGCAACGGGCAAACTTTATTTAATGCCTATGCCAATCAAGTATATACATTAAATGTTACTGACGCCATGGGCTGCTTGGTGCAAGCTCAACATCAACTCACCCAACCAGCTCAATTGGTCGGTGGAATTTCCAACCCCGTACAGCCCAGTTGCTTTGGAAATACCAATGGCTCCCTGTCCTCAAATGTGTCCGGCGGGACTCCCCCGTATTCCTACTATTGGAGCCCAACAGGACAAACGACTGCACAAGCCACAAATTTAGGCGTGGGCAACCATAGCCTCTTGGTGACAGATGCCAACGGATGTATGGTCAATGTGAGTTTCCCCCTATCTCAACCCAGTCTACTTTCAGCGGGAATACCCAGCTTTACCCATCTTACCTGCTTTAATTCAGGAAATGGTACGGCAAGCGCCATGGTGGGCGGAGGAACTCCCCCCTATTCCTATTCTTGGGCTCCAAGCGGTTCTACGGTATCAAATCCATCAAATTTGTCTGCCGGAACCCACACGCTAACGGTAACCGATTCCCGCGGCTGTACTGCTATTGCAACCCGAACCCTAACTCAGCCTCCTGCCATTGTGCCTGTGCTTCAACAAATGCAACCGGTTTTCTGTTTCGGAGGAGCCAATGGTAGTCTTTCTGTCCAGGTATCTGGCGGAGTCCCTGCATATTCCTACAACTGGGTGCCCAATCAAGGAAATACACTAAATCCGACAGGCTTAACGGCCGGTCAATATCAGCTAACGGTAACCGACCAAAACAACTGTACTCAAACCAATACATTCACAGTTACTCAGCCGAATGTGTTGCAAGCAAATGCCCAAATGCTTTCAGGCCCATTATGCCACGGCGATACCAATGCGGTTCTTCAGGCCTCAGCCCAAGGAGGCGTGGCTCCTTATTCCTATGTTTGGAATAACGGGCAAACAGGCCCAAATTTTGGATCCGCCGGTCTTGGAACATACACCGTTACTGCAACCGATGCAAATGGTTGTACTGCCGCTGGATCAGTAGTGGTGGCCAATCCTCCGCAGCTGAATATCCAGTTCTCAACCGCACAAATGCCCAGCTGTTTTGGATTTTCAAACGGCAATGCCTCCTTCCAAGCCAGCGGAGGAACAGGAAGCCTGAGCTATCAATGGATTCCCACAGGCGGGAATCAGTCCACAGCCATTAACCTTGCCGCCGGAAATTACGCCTGCATCGTTACCGATTCAAACGGATGTGCCGATACCGGCAACGTACAACTCACGCAACCCACCGCATTAAGCTTGTCCGCCCCAGCACTTCAACACGTTGCCTGCTTCGGACAGAACAATGGACAGGCAAGCATAACCGCCTCAGGAGCTACGCCACCATACACCTATCAATGGTCCAACGGAAGTACGGCAACCTCAGCCACCAATCTTACAGCAGGTTCTTATTCTGTTGTTATTACCGATGCCCAAGGTTGCGTAGATTCTGCACTCGCAATTATAACCCAGCCCCCTGTACTCCAAGTTCAGTTTGCCCCATTTGACGATTCTCTTTGTGTGGGTCAGTCCTTTAGCCTCACCACTCAAGTTTCAGGCGGAACTCCAAATTATTCCTATCTCTGGAGCAACGGCGCAACCACATCTTCCTTTGGACTTACTGCCGTTCAAGGACAAAATGCGCTTTCTGTTACCGTTACAGATGCGCAAGGATGCACGGCCAACGCAGGAGCCTCAGCCTTAGCCGGTTCTATCCCTCAAGCTCAGTTTACAGTTAACCCTGTTTGTCTTGGCCAACCCGTAACCATTGCCAATTCGCCTTCCAATGCCTATGGAACAATTCTTCAGGCTTTCCTTCAATTAGGAAACGGCACAACAACCAACGGTACAGGAAACGTTCAATTCATCTACCCCTCTATAGGACCTTGGACACTCACTCAAACAATTACCACCAATTTTGGCTGCAGCAATACAGCCACCCAAACGCTTACCTTGTTTGATGTGCCTCAGGTGGCTTTCAGCCCAATGCAATCCGAAGGATGTAGTCCTGTCTGCGTCCAATTCACCGACTTAAGTACGGTCCAAAATGCCACCATCGCCTCTTGGGATTGGCAAGACAACGGACAATCGTTTTCGGCAGATGCACAGCCACTTCAGTGCTTCAATAGTTCTGGTACCCACCAAATTCACCTGACCGTAATCAGCAGCGATGGCTGTTCGGCCAGTTCCGCCGTTCCTGCTATTGTACAGGTATACCCAAATCCCATTGCCTCCTTTGGAATTTCCCCACAGCAAGTGTCAAATGCTGTACCTGAAGTTACCATCACCAACAGCAGCCAAATCGGAACTCAGTACATGTACTTTCTGCCCGATGGTAGCATTCAAACAGAGCCCAGCTTCTCTTTTTCAACCACAGATACGGGTACCCACTGCATTCAATTGGTGCTTTCTACCGATTATGGTTGCATCGATTCAGCTACAGCCTGCTACCGCGTCGCGCCTGAATATAGCCTGTATATACCCAATGCCTTTACCCCAAATGGCGATGGAATCAATGATATGTTTGGGGTAAAAGGAGTGGGAATTTCAGATTTTGAAATGTCGGTGTTCGACCGCTGGGGCGTTCTGCTTTTTCAATCGACCGACCAACAAAAAGGCTGGAATGGCGACCACCATGAAACCTATCAGCCCGTAATGCAGGGTGTTTATGTTTTTAAGGTAGAGGTAAAAGACATTTGGAATAAATACCACAGCGCCGTGGGTCGAGTTCACCTGATTCGCTAAACTTACCTACTTTTACATTCGATTAGGTAATGCAACATGGAACCCACTCTTGATATTTCTATCGTCATCCCTCTGTATAACGAGGAAGAATCTCTGCCAGAATTGATAGCATGGATAGACAGGGTTATGAAAAGCAAGGGCTGGAACTATGAGGTTATCATGATAGACGATGGTTCAAAAGATGCTTCATGGAAAATAATTACTGAATTAAAAACCAAGTTCCCTTCGCTTCGTGGGTTTTCGTTTCGCCGAAACTATGGAAAATCCGCTGCCTTGAACGTTGGCTTCGAAGCCTGCAGAGGGCAGGTTGTTATTACCATGGATGCCGATTTGCAAGATAGCCCGGAAGAAATCCCAGCCTTGTATGCCAAAATTATGGACGAAGGGTTTGACTTGATCTCTGGATGGAAGAAGAAACGATACGACCCATTATCAAAAACAATCCCAACCAAGGTGTTCAATTGGGCTACCCGTAAATTAAGCGGGATTCATTTGCACGATTTTAATTGCGGCCTGAAAGCATATCGCTTCGATGTGGTAAAAAGCATTGAAGTGTACGGTGAAATGCACCGCTATATTCCAGTCTTGGCCAAATGGGCCGGCTACACCAACATCGGCGAACAGGTCGTTCAACACCAGGCCCGCAAATACGGCAGTTCTAAATTTGGATTGGAACGCTTTATCAATGGCTTCCTCGATTTACTATCCATCACGTTCGTTTCCCGATTCTCCAAAAAACCGATGCACTTTTTCGGCCTTCTTGGCCTGATTATGTTCAAGGCAGGTGGTTTTTTAGCCCTCTGGATTATCGCTCAAAAGCTCTACATCACCTATTACCTAGATGAACGGGCCGCTCTGGTGACTCAAAATCCTCTGTTTTATCTGGGATTGCTCAGCATGATTTTAGGCACACAGTTTTTTCTGGCAGGTTTCGTAGCCGAATTGGTCTCGCGCAATGCCCCCGATCGCAACAAGTATCACTTAAAAGCGCAAACCGATGTCTGAGCACCTACTGGTGTTCCACGAAGGGCAACGAGAAAACATTGATTTTTCACTCATTTCGCCCACCTTTCGGCGGCCCGATGAAGTGGCCGAATTTCTGGATTCTCTGCAAAGTCAGTCCTATTCAAATTTTGAGGTGATTCTCGCCGATGGTACCCCTCATCAATCGCTGTCTGAAATTGCCCGAAACCACCGCGGCAATTTAGACCTAACTTTTCTATACGAATCCGGACTTCCCGTATCCGCGGCCAGAAATGCCGCCGCCGCCGTAGCCCGTGGGCAGTATTTTATTTTCCTAGATTCAGATTGCCTTATTCCACCCGATTATTTGACCACCATATCCAATGAACTGAAGAAACAAGAACTTCAGATCTTCGGCGGTCCCGACGCGGCACATCCCTCATTTACCCCAATACAACGCGCCATATCCTACTCCATGACTGGCTTATTCACTACAGGTGGTATCCGAGGCAAAAAGACCCGTTTGGGCGTTTTCCATCCCCGCGGATTCAACATGGGAGTGCATCGCGATTGGTTTCAGTCCGTGGGCGGATATTCTACCTTAAAATGCGGAGAAGACATTGATTTAAGCATGCGCTTAATTGCGGCGGGCGCAAAGTCTGCCCTCATTCCTAAGGCCAAGGTTTTTCATAAGCGCCGCACCGATTTTAATGCGTTTTACCGTCAAGTGTATCGATTTGGCGCCGCCCGAATTCATCTGCATCTGGCTCACAAAGGGCAGTTGAAAGCCACACATGTTTTCCCCGCAGCTTTTTTGCTCTTTCACCTGGCCTTTATCCCCGCCCTGTTTTTCCCTAAGCTCTTGTTAATGATGATGCTGGGCAGCGGCTTCTATTCCCTGTTGCTCCTCGTACACGCCAGCATTCAGGAACGCAGTCTATTTGTCGGAATTCTGGCGGTGCGCGCTGCATACACTCAACTTATGGGATATGGAGCCGGCTTTTTGCACAACGCTTGGGAAGTGTACGGACGCAATCGTCCCGAAGGGTTAGATTTATAATTTTTTGGGGCCTTTTCCGGCTTTCCGCTGCAAGTCCTCCTCGCAGCGGGCTACCGTTTAGCGGGCTGTGGTGGCTTCGTTCCTCAGCCTCCTCGCCCGGCAAACGGTTGGCCCGCTACAAGGCGTCCTTTCCACTGCAATCCGGGGCCTGGCCCCCCGTAAATAAGCCGCCCCAAAATAATAGACCTTCCTCTTACCACTTCAATTATTCCCCAATTATAAGCCTTTGCATGCCTTTAAACTCTCCCGAAGGACTCATCAATTGCAATAAATAAAGTCCAGCCTTCAATTCCTCAATGGAAATCGGTTCGTTGTGTTCCTGCACAATAATTTCTTTTATGGTTCTACCATGCAGGTCTAGAAGAACAATCCGACTTCCAGCAACGGGATGTGGGTGCACATGAATAAATCCCTGAGCTGGATTTGGATGTATATGCCATGCCGCATCAGAATGATTGAATTCCTCTGCCGTCAATGGTACAATCTCCACTGGGGGAACAAGGCGTTGCTTTAAAAACAATTTAAAATCCCCCGCTTTGAATTCAACAGCCTGCATAGGCTCAGTAACCACCAGGCTATCTCCACTGTAATACTCGTACCATACTCCATTCTCATGGAAAATAGGGTAGGCCATGCGGGTCTCCACATCAAAATTGACCATAGAAATGGCTGGCATAAGGCTATCATTAAACCGAACTCGCTTTACATCTCCATTTAAAGTGGCCGCAACATTTAAGGTTTGCAATCCACTATATTGGGATCTTGCCCATAAGGCCGATCGATATACGTTATACAGCGCCTGCCGCCTAGCATCGTTTTGATACCCCCACCGAATGGGTTTGTTGCATACCCGGCAAGGTACGTCAATGCTAACATCATACCCCAATTCTCCAAATTGCCAAATCATCTTGGGCCCCGGTATGGTTAAAAATAAGGCCGCAGCAGCCTGAGCCCGTGCCAATGCAATGCTGGTGTCTTGAATGTTGTGCTGCGGATTGCTTTGATCACCAAATTTAAGGCATCGGTACATGCCCCGCTCTTCATCATGACTTTCAATATAATGCACCAAATGCGGATTTGTCCAACCCCTTTGTGTATACAACGAATTATTCAAATTGCCGGTATACCCCATCATGGCATCGTGCCAGTCGTGGGTTAAGTTGCCCCACAACATAAATCCATGATTGGCCAACTGTGTTTCTTCTGCATTGTCTGCCCAATGTTCTAAAATTAAATAGGCATCAGGATCCAAAGCCCATAAGGAGTCTCCTAAATTTTTCAAGTATTGAATCCGAAAGGCATCAAAGCCATTTCCATTGTTGGTTAACCCTTTGGTATAATCAAATCTAAATCCGTCCAAATGATACTCTTCCAGCCAATATCGGCACACCTGCAATACATAATCTCGGGTAGCCTGCCGGGTATGGTCAAGATCAAATCCCCAACAATATGGCTCATGTGGACAAATTGAATTAAACCACGGATTCTCCGATGAGGGGCGGTTCTGAGTCGCATCCCAATACATATTTACCATCGGCGATTGTCCGAATGTGTGGTTCAAAACGATGTCAAAAATGACGGCGATTCCCCGGCGGTGGCACTCATCGATAAAGGCCTTAAAGTGCTCGGGAGTACCATAGTATTTATCTAATGCCATGTGAAAGGAAGGGTTGTATCCCCAACTTTCGTTGTTTTCAAATTCGCCAGGAGGCATCAATTCAATGGCGTTGACCCCCAGCCGCTGAATGAAATCTAAGGTGTCAATTAAATCAAGGTAGCTGTGCGAAGCCAAAAAGTCCCGAACCAATATTTCATAAATAATCAAATCTTTGTTTTGAGGCATGGCCACAGAATCATATTGCCAATCAAACGAAGGCATTCCAGTCTGAAATAAACTGATAAACCCACTCGTTTTTCCGGTAGGATAGGGGTAGGGATTCGGATATATTGTGGCTGAAATGTTCCCGTCATTGGCGGGGTCGGCAATCAATGTGCTTAAGGGGTCAGCCAGGCGCAATACCCCATCGTACAAGAACTGGTACCCATACCGCTGTTGAGGGGTTAAGCCCCCAACCTCCAACCACCAAGTGGTACTATCCGGACTTAGATGCATTAGGTAATTTGCATTCGGAATAAATTGATTGAAATCCCCCAATACAAATACATGATGTTTATGCGGAGCATAGAGCTTGAAAAGGACAGTAGAATCGTTTAACAGGGTTAACCCGTAGCTGCTCCCTGCTGGGGCAGCAGCTATTACAGGATTCCCAACCACAACATAATGAAGGGTGTCTGTCACCGTATTTTGCCCCTGCACGGCCTCAAACACCAACATGTGGTTCCCCGGAGTTTGGGCTGTAAGGGTGTGGTTAAGCTCTTGCATGCCAGTCAACTGAACCAGGACCTGTCCATTGTCATACAAGGTTAAATTGGCCGCCTGATTTGTCTTTGCTACAACAGGTAAGGTGTCGCCCGGCTCCAATACTGCCAAGCCGTCTGGACTGAAAAAACGCCCCAATAAACCCGCATTGTTCGGATAAACAGGATAATAGATATCTGACCCATCCGAAGATCTGCCCACCACATTGCCAGATGCATTTCTAAATACAAAGGCCATCTGTTGAACAATGGTGTTTTGTGGATATCCATAAAAGGTAGCCAAATCAATAACAATGCGGTGAATGTTGTTGCCCAAATTATCCATTAATACGGTCGGATCTGCCGAACCCCATGTGCCTTTCACATGCTTCCAATCGCTCGGAGATGTACTGGCCTGTGTGATTAAGCCAGCATGGGCATATACCGGAGATACCCCATTTAAGGCTCCATTGCCCTTAGTCGCATCATATAGAATGGTAACTACATCCTGCTGTGTCGGAAATGCCGGTGTAACATCCAATATTTGACCTGTCAAAAGGCCCGGAATACCCAGCAATAGACCAAAAATTTTCCAAATTCGAACCATAACGAACAATTAGTTTGAAATCCAATACGTTAGCTCTTTCACCCAATCCCAATCGGCATTCTACTCCATGCCCAGTATAAAAAGAACAAAAAAATAGGGAGGCCATCGCAAAACGACCTCCCTACTCAAACAACCGAAACGATTATTTTTTCAGTAGGCGACCTGTAGCCAATACCTCAGCACCGTTGCTGATGTGGTATACATACATGCCAGAATTCAATCCTGAAACATTCAAAACAGTTTCAAAATTGCCATTGCCACTTACTTCATTGATGACCATCTCACGACCAGATAAGTCAAACAAACGAACTTGAACCTGGTTTACTCCAGCCGCAGAGAACGAAACCTGAGCTTCTGAAACTGCTGGGTTTGGATAAACCCGTAAGCCCTTTACCAACTCACTCTGGAATGACATCATAGGCTCAGAACCATCGCACTGAAAACAAGCATCCCAACAAAAACGGTAGGTGCCACTTGCAGCAGGAATTTCAAAAGCCCGGTTGATACCACCAAAGCCATCATCCACACCACAATCTGCTAAGGTTGCAGCGCCTTCGTTGGTTCCCCAATCTCCATTCACAAACTTCCAGTTCTGAGTCATACCTACTGAACCAGCTGGATAATCAACGGTAATAGACCAAATGTTGTTTCCCAAATCGGTCATGGCCGAATTCGCATCGGTTGGAGCCCAGTTGGCCACTGCTGTGGTGGTTCCACCCAAAACAGCACCATTGTCACCGAAATTACCGGCAGCACGAATGCCCGTTCCCGCTAAGGTGGCTCCGTTCGCCAAATAGTCCGTGATGTCTACCTGATAGGTGATGGTCACCTGGGCAGATGCTACAGCCGCCATCATTAGCGCTGAAGAAAAAGTAAAAAGTTTTTTCATAATGAAAAATTAAACGGTTAATGGATTACTTAGTGTCAAAATGACAAACCAAGGTAAACTATTTTTTTTCAATTAACAAAATCTTAGTGTTTTTTTTACACTCACTGTGTTTTTTTGTTGGGGGCCTTTTCCGGCTTTCCGCTGCAAGTCCTCCTCGTAGCGGGCTACCGTTTAGCGGGCTGTGGTGGCTTCGTTCCTCAGCCTCCTCGCCCAGCAAACGGTTGGCCCGCTACAAGGCGTCCTTTCCACTGCAATCCGGGGCCCAAGCCCCTCACTCTAAAATGCTGTAATTCGGTTAGGTCCCCCAAAGGCATCCTCGGCTTCCGGAACACCTCGAGCCCGTTACCTCATGCCACACATTCACCTCGCCCAATGCCCTCAGCAATCCCAGAAATCCAAAAATCAGAGCCTCTTTGGCCTCCACCAACTGCGCAGATGGAATGGCTAATGTACATTCGGTCTTTTCTTGAATGGATTGAACCAAGGCGGTATTGTAGGAGCCCCCACCGCTCAGTAAGCAGGATTTTATTCCGTTTAGATTAAGGTAACTGGATATGCTGCCTGCCATCCATTCTCTACTCGTGGCCAAGGCATCCGGTATCGAAAGTGAATGCCGCAGCAAGACAGGAAACACCTCTGTTTCCAAATCCTCTCGACCAAAACTCCGCGGAAATGCCCGCTGCATCATCGGCAAGGCATTCAATTCCTTTAACATGCTTGAATCTACATTGCCGGTCAGGCTGAGTTGCCCTTCCGAGTCAAAGTCGATGTTCAGCGGTTTAAGAATCTCTGAAAATACCAAATTAATGGGCACAAGATCGCCAGCCAGGCGTTGACCATGTTGTGTTTCCCAGCTGATGTTTGAAAATCCGCCCAAGTTTAAACAGGCCGCATATGCTCCAAACAAAAGGGCGTCTCCTACCGGTACCAATGGCGCCCCCTGTCCACCATCTGCCACATCTTCAGACCTAAAATCATTGACCACAGGAATCCCAGTCCTGGTATGCAAGACACCCCCATGTCCAATTTGCAACGTAAACCCACGCGCCGGCTGATGAAAAATGGTGTGACCATGACTTGCAATTAAATCAACAGGTTTACCCGATAAAAAGGCCACCGACTGCTCTCCCAACCAGCGCCCATATAAGCGGTCAAGGTGGCTCAATTCTTCAGCTCCCAAGGAATGAGCTGTGGCCAATCTTTGTTTCCATGTTTCGGTGTAAGGTATGGTTTTGAAATCGAAAATTTGAAATTTCCAAACCTGATCTGAGAATAGAAACTCAGCCAGGCACAAGTCCAATCCATCCAAAGAGGTGCCAGACATCAAGCCAAGCACCCTGTAGGGCTTCGTTTTATCCTTGAAGTACACTGCGACCAATCACGATGCGCTGAACTTCACTGGTCCCTTCATAAATCTGAGTGATTTTTGCATCCCGCATCAATCGCTCTACATGATATTCCTTCACATAGCCATAGCCTCCATGTATTTGAACGGCTTCAGTTGCTGCCCACATGGCGGTTTCGCTGGCAAATAATTTGGCCATAGAGCTGGCTTGGTCGTAATTCATGCCCTGATCTTTCATCCAGGCTGCTTTGTACACCAACATTCGGGCGGCCTCAATTCGGGTAGCCATGTCGGCCAATTTAAAGGCAATGGCCTGGTGGTTGGCAATGGGCTTTCCAAAGGCTTGCCGTTGTTTGGCATATTCCTTCGAAAACTCATAGGCTCCGGCGGCAATACCCAAGGCCTGGGCTGCAATACCAATCCTACCTCCACTCAGTGTTTTCATGGCAAATTTAAATCCAAAGCCATCTTCTCCAATCCGATTTTCTTTGGGCACCTTCACATCGGTAAACTGCAGGGTGCAGGTATCGCTTCCCCGAATTCCCATTTTATTTTCTTTTGCCCCCTTTTCAAATCCGGGCATTCCACTTTCTACAATTAAGCAGTTGATTCCTTTGTGACCTTTTTCTACATCGGTTTGAGCCATTACTAGATAATAAGTGGCATTGATGCCATTGGTTATCCAGTTTTTGGTGCCATTCAACAAATAATAATCTCCCATATCTACGGCGGTTGTCCGTTGCGATGTGGCATCTGAACCAGCTTCCGGCTCGGAAAGGCAAAAAGCTCCAATGCACGCTCCAGAAGCCAGTGGAGTTAGGTATTTTTCTTTTTGATAGTCACTTCCATAGGAATCCAATCCATAGCAAACCAGGGAGTTGTTGACCGATACCACAACCGATGCAGAAGCATCGATTTTAGATAGTTCTTCCATCACGAGCACATAGGACAAGGTGTCCATACCGGCACCGCCCCATTTTTCTGAAACCATCATGCCCATAAAGCCCAATTCCCCTAGTTTTTTAATCTGAGCACGTGGAAATTCCTGCTTATCGTCCCGTTCAATGACTCCGGGAAGCAATTCTTCGCGTGCAAAATCACGGGCAGCTTGCCGGATCATTTCATGTTCTTCGTTCAATTGAAAATGCATGATGCTGGTTTTATATGGTTGTTGCAAAGATAACCTTCCCAATGGAAATTTTGTTTCCGGGCGGGTTGATTTATGGCCTGTTGTTTTTTGCTGTTCTGAATCCAACATGTCCATACGGTAAATTGGGATCGATGCACAGCGGCGATTCGGTCAAATAGCCTCGGCACCAAGCGGGAGAACACAAATAAGAACCGCCTGCAGCCAGGTAACCATTTTGGCAAGAATCTTCCACTATTTCCCAGGCATTTCCAATCAGGTCAAATGTCCCTGCAATGGAATTGTATTGAGCTACAGGAGCAAGCCGCATGGGGTATCCGTCTACCCCTACATCGCGCCAGGGAAAAAGTCCTTGCCACGTATTTCCATGTGGCCGGCTTTGTTCGGCGGCTGTCCGTTCATGCATCATGGCCAGCTTAAATTCGTTTAGGGTGGGCAATCGCTCTCCTTTCCATTTTAAATAGGCCAGGATGTCGTTGCGGCACAAATGGACTACCGGAAGGTTTTCCCAATCTAGGGGCTGAACCCCATCGGCTTCCGGTTGCTTCCACGATAAACCGGGTACAAAACAAATGCCTCCGCTATCGGCCACAAACCGAAAGCTGCCCGGAGGTAGGTCTGTTAACCCTATCTCTGCGCAGGTTTTATGTCCTGTTGCAAGTACAAATTCCTGAAATTCAGCATTTCGAACCTCGGTGGTTTTCAGTTGAAATGCAGCGGTATTTTCAGTGGCATCAAAAGCGATAAAGGTTGCGTCTTCGTTTTGGCAACCAATCGTTAGCCAGAATACCAGCAGAACGATGTTAAACCCTGAAGAAATAGGTTTTTCCATTGTATTCGATGCCATGATCCATAATCCCGGGCCACAAGGTAGCAGGTAAGGTTTGCATCCAGTTGTTCAGATTGCGCATCATTTCATCGCCCCGTTCTGCCTGCTTTTCAATTAGGTTGTGGGATTCTGATGGGTCTTCCCAAAGGTCAAACAATTCAACGGTTTGAGATAGGTCGTTTATTATCAGTTTGTATCTACCGGAACGTAGGGCTCGATTGGGGCCTGATTTCCACCGCAATTCCGGATGGGGTGCGGCAATAGAATCAAGAAAGGGCAGCAGGTTTACTCCATCAAATGTTCGGTCGGCCGGTAGGGGAATGCCGGCAACCGCCATAGAGGTCACCATGACATCGGTAAGGGAACTTGGGTGAGGAAAGGTGCTGGGCTGTATTTTGCCTTTCCACTGCAGCAAGAAGGGAACGTTAATGCCTCCTTCATAATGGGTGAGTTTGCCGCCGCGGTAGGGCGCATTATCGCCGGCTAGTGCATACAGCGCGGCCCCGTTATCGCTGGCAAACCAAATTAGGGTGTTTTCCAAAAGGCCTTCTTGTTCTAAGGTGGAGGTGATTTGCCCTACCGCTTCATCCAAGGCAAGAATCATGGATTTGTACACCCGCCGAACATGGTTGGGTTCGTTTTTAATTTTATTGTAATGCGCTTCGGGAGCTTGAAATGGGGTATGAGGTGCGTTGAAGGGCAGATACAAAAAGAAGGGTTTGGCTGAATTCTTTTTTATAAATCGGCAAGCCCGGTCGGCAATAGCAAAGGTTAAATAGTTTTTTTCTTCAACCGGTTTTCCATTGTGCAGCAAAGCGCAGGTTCCTGTCCGACCTTTTTTCCAAATGTGCGTATCTGAAAATTCTCCGGTGGGGGCATTAACAATTCCTGGCGCATTTGAATCGGCAAAGAGGGAAAAGGCCTCGTAAAATCCGAAGAACTCTTGAAATCCGCGTTCATTGGGCTTCATGCCTTCTGCATGCCCAAGGTGCCATTTTCCGAACATTCCTGTGGAGTATCCCGCTGCGGCCAAGGCTTCGGCTAAGGTAATTTCTGTTTGAGGCAGACCTTGTTGTTCCATAGAGCTTTGGTCTGGAAATTCAAACTGGGAGGCGACTCTCCAATTGTCGGTAGGAACAATATACCTAAAGGCCAGGTATTCCAGCCGATTTAAGGGATATCTGGCCTGGGGTTGAAACTCCATGCCAAATCGATTGTTGGAGCGCCCGGTGAGCATGGCCGCCCGGCTTGGGGCACAAATGGGCGAGGAGGTGTAGCCATCGGCAAAGCATACCCCTTGCCGCCCAATGGCATCAATGTTGGGTGTTGGAACGGCAGAATCTCCAAACAAACTAATATCAAATTTCCCTAAATCATCGGCTAGAATGATGATGATGTTGGGGGCTGTGCTTGAGGCCGGATTTAGGCCGGAAAGATAGCGGGCCTTAGGCTGCAAATCCTCTGGAGTCGGTGCATTTAGAATCCACCTGCTGGAAGTTAAAGGCCAAAATCCCAAGGCCAGTAAGGGAATTAGCCCAAGACCAGCCCACAACCATTTGCTTTTCATGTCCAAATATAGGGCCTTTTACGTTTTGGGTGATGGGATTAAGCCTGAGAGGGCGGAAGTAAATCTCCTTTTTCTTTTCCGGTGGAGAATTGATTCATATAGTCCTTGGCCATATCAACCATTAAATGATAGCGTACCTTCCCAAATTTCAAGAAGGCATCCAAATCGGCCTCTGATTTGAAGGTGATTTGAGAGCCCACAATGATTCGGTGCCGCTCAATTTGGTCGGCCGCTTTTTTCATTTCAGCAGCAATGGCTTGACAGGTTTCAATGCTGGATGTAAAGTACAAGGTAGAGCCGTCTACCCGTAAGTTGAAGTACTTAATCAGTTCTTCATGGCTGGGGTTAAATGATTTTTTCGACATAAATAAAACAGTTTAGGTTTGTGCCGCTTGATGTATGAGGCAATCCAATTCGGGCAAGAATCAGGCCAAAAAAAACGAAAGATATCATTCGTAGAATGGGGTTTTAGATTTGAGCCGCCGGCCCCCCGATGGCAGCGGCAGACCGCACCGGGGATGCCCCTGAGGCCGCTGCGAGGAAGCGACCGGAGGAAGCTGCCGCAGCAGCATGGCCGAAGTGGCAGCCCCAAGCGGGCTACAGCGTACAGCGGGAAAAGGGCCCCAAAATCTCCCCTTCATGCGCATTCAAATGCTTGTACAAAGTGCTATCTTTGAGGCCAAATCACAGCCATGAAACGAGACGATGTTTTATTTGAATTGGTGCGGCAGGAAGACCGGCGGCAGCGCGAGGGCATTGAATTGATTGCCTCAGAAAATTATGTGTCGCCACAGGTAATGGAGGCCATGGGCTCCTGCTTAACGAATAAATATGCCGAAGGCTTGCCCGGCAAACGCTATTATGGTGGTTGTGAAGTGGTTGATCAGGTTGAAAACCTGGCTATTGAGCGCTTATGTGCATTGTTTGGTGCCGAATGGGCCAATGTACAGCCGCATTCCGGGGCCCAAGCCAATGCCGCAGTTATGCTGGCTTGCCTTCAACCGGGCGACCCCATCTTGGGTTTTGATTTGGCCCATGGAGGACACCTGACTCATGGCTCGCCGGTTAATTTTTCAGGCAAACTATATTCTCCTTCATTTTATGGGGTTGAGCCTGAAACCGGAACCATTGATTACTCGAAAGTTCGGGCTAAGGCCTTGGAAGTGCGTCCCAAATTGATGATTTGTGGAGCCTCAAGCTATAGCCGAGATTGGGATTATGTGACCTTGCGCTCCATTGCCGATGAAGTTGGCGCCTTACTTTTGGCCGATATTTCACACCCCTCTGGATTGATTGCCACAGGCTTGCTGAACAATCCATTGCCACATTGCCATATTGTTACTTCTACCACCCACAAAACCTTGCGCGGACCAAGAGGAGGAATTATTATGATGGGCAAGGATTTCGACAATCCTTGGGGATTAACAACGCCCAAAGGCGAAATAAAGCGCATGTCGGCGGTATTGGACGGAGCCGTATTCCCCGGAACCCAGGGCGGACCTCTAGAACATGTTATTGCGGCAAAAGCGGTAGCCTTTTTTGAAGATTTACAACCGGAATTTGCGGCCTATACCCGGCAAGTCCGGGCCAATGCCCAGGCCATGGCTCAGGCTTTAAATGGATTTGGATACCAATTGATTTCTGGCGGTACCGACAACCATTTGATGTTGATTGATTTGCGGAACAAAGGCTTGAATGGGAAATTGGCCGAACAGACATTGGGGAAAGCCGGAATTACTGTGAATAAAAATATGGTCCCCTTTGACGATAAAAGTCCCTTCGTAACCTCGGGAATCCGTGTGGGTACACCAGCACTTACCTCCCGCGGGCTTATTGAAGCCGATATGCTGCGCGTGGTCGGATACATTCATGATGCCCTTACCCACGCTTCTGATGATGCCTATTTGCATGGCATTGAGGCCGAAATTGCTGCTTGGATGAGGGAGAAACCTGTTTTTGCTTTTTAATGGCAACGGAATTGAAAGCCCTTGGTTTAAAAGGGAAACGGGTACTGATTCGGGTGGATTTTAATGTGCCTATTGATCAGGCTGTGGTTAGCGATGATACCCGCATCAGAGCCGCCGTGCCCACCATTCAATATGTTCTTCAGCAAGGGGCTAAAGTTGTTTTGGCCTCGCATTTGGGTCGACCTAAAGGAGGGTTTGAACCGGAATTCAGTTTAAAGCAGGTGGTGTCAGCCACAGAAAAGGCCTTAGGAACTTCCGTTGCTTTTTTGGGAGACCTATTGGACGGCAATGCCCTGAAGCAATGGAATGATATGGGAATGGGCTCTGTGGCTATGTTGGAAAATTTAAGATTTCATGCCGAGGAAGAGGCTGGTGATGTGGAGTTTTCCAGGCGCCTGTCCGAATTTGCCGATGTATATGTGAACGATGCCTTTGGCACCGCACACCGCGCGCACGCTTCAACCGCTGTAGTCGCTCAATTTTTCAAAGAAAAGGCCGCCGGATTCCTGATGCAAAGCGAATTGGATGCGGTGGCGAGGGTGTTGCATGTAGGACAACATCCGTTTACCGCCGTAGTGGGCGGAGCTAAAATCAGCAGTAAGATTGGGATTTTAAAAAATTTGATTGCCCGTGCCGACCGCTTTATTATTGGGGGCGGAATGGTCTATACCTTTTTGAAAGCCAAGGGCGGGCAAATTGGGCAGAGCCTGGTGGAAGAAGGGATGCTGGATACCGCCCGAGAATTTCTTTCCGCTTGCGAAGAAAAGGGAATCGTGGTGTATTTGCCCGAAGACAGCCTGTGCTCTAGTCGTTTTGGAGACGATGGGGCTATAAAAACCTACCCTTCATCCGCTATTCCAGATACGCATATGGGTTTGGATGCAGGCCCTAAAGCCTGCGCGGCCATTGAAGCCCTTATTTCTACATCCAAAACCATCTTGTGGAATGGGCCTTTGGGTGTTTTTGAAATTCCGGCATTTGCAGGAGGGACGCTCGCTTTGGGCACAGCCATTGCCAAAGCGACCCAGCAAGGAGCGTATTCCTTGGTTGGCGGTGGAGACAGCGTTGCGGCGGCCAATGCCTTAGGGATTTCAGCTCAATTGTCGTATGTGAGTACAGGTGGAGGAGCTTTGTTGGAATGCATGGAGGGGCTGGAGTTGCCCGGTGTGGCCGCCTTGCGCGGTTGAACTTACCTTACCACGAAGGCCACAATGCCGGCGCAAAGGGCACAGAGAGAGTATTGTGGGGTCGCGGCGGTTTAAGGTCAACTCCCCTTTGAGACCTTTGCAGCTCCCTCCGAGTCCTTTGCGGTAAAAACCAACCTGAATGCCTCGATGTTTTTTTTTACCACGAAGGCCACAATGTCGGCGCAAAGGGCACAGAGAGGGTGTTGTTCGGAGTGCGGCGACTTTTTATTAAGTCTCCTTTGAGACCTTTGCGGCTACCTCCGACTCCTTTGCGGTAAAAACCAACCTGAATGCCTCGATCGTTTTTTTACCACGAAGACCGCAATGTCGGCGCAAAGGCCACAGTGAGGGTGTTGTTCGGAGTGCGGCGACTTTTTATTAAGTCTCCTTTGAGACCTTTGCGGCTCCCTCCGAGTCCTTTGCGGTAAAAACCAACCTGAATGCCTCGATGTTTTTTTTTACCACAAAGACCACAATGTCGGCGCAAAGGGCACAGAGGGGGTGTTGCCAAAGGCTGAATTACTTCTGCATGAGCACATAAATCATCACAATCAAAAGGCCTACCACAGCTAAGGCAATGGCAATCTTCTCTTTGAATTCATCGACTTTTTGGCGTTGCTGCCGCATTTTCAGGTACTCGTTCCGAAGCTCAGTTACTTTCGAATCGTCTGGCCCTTCTTGGAATCCACAGTTCGGGCATTCTGCCTGATGCTGTGAAAAATCCTTCAGGCAAACCGGACACGACCAGCCCCAATCTTTAAATTCTTGCGGTTCAGCTGACATAAATAAAAGTCAAAAAATCAGTCACTTGAAAAGTAAATTAGAATCTTAATCAAAGTTTAAATGAAGAATTCATTCATGTAGTCAATGATTTGCGTAAGATTTTAAGGCAAATTTAACGGAATTATTATAAAGTTAACTTTTGCTTTGCGGCTAGAAAGGGTTTTTATTTAGCCCATTCGGCCACAGGGTTGAAAGCGGAAGTTTGGCTCGAACGATTTTTGGCACGGTTTTTTCTTCAATTAAAAAATACTGGTTTTTTGCCTTCCTTTTGGGCTTACCTAATGTGTATTGCATTGGTTTACAATATTTTTCTCAATTTTCTTGAGTAAAATAGCTCTATGGCATGATTTTTGCTTGATTTTTGCCATTCATAAGGATTTGAACACATGGAAAAACCCCTACCTACCCAACTCGAACCTATAGCAATTGTCGGCATTGGTTGCCGTTTTCCTGGCGGAGCAGCCAGTCCAGACGAATTTTGGAATTTATTGGCAGAAGGCACAGATTGCATTATTGATGTGCCCAAAGACCGTTGGGATTATCGACGCTATTATGACCCTGAAACAGATCGGCCAGGAAAGTCACATCAATTTCAAGGGGGATTTTTGAAGTTGCGCGTTGAGGAGTTTGACCCTTTGTTTTTTGGAATGTCTCCGCGCGAAGCGGCCGTGTTGGATCCTCAGCAGCGTTTGTTGCTTCAAACCACCTGGGAGGCGTTTGAGGATGCCGGATATACCGCCGAGCAGATGAAAGGTTCTGAAACCGGAGTGTTTGTGGGCGGATTTTGCTTTGATAATAAGTTGCAACAACTTGGTCCCTTAAACCGGGATTTAATTGGGTCGCATACAGCAACCTCATCAACCATGGTGATGTTGTCAAACCGGATTTCATATGCCTTTGATTTGCGGGGCCCTTCCTTAAGTATTGATACCGCCTGTTCTTCGGCCTTGGTGGCTGCCCATTACGCCTGTCAGTCCATTTGGTCTGGAGAAAGCGATATGGCCATTGCCGGCGGGGTAAACATTATGTTGCGCCCCGAGTACCCCATTGCCATGAGCAAAGGTCAGTTTTTGAGTAAGCACAGCCGTTGCAAGGCATTTGATGAAGATGCCGGTGGATACGTGCGTGGAGAAGGTGTTGGTGTTGTGATTTTCAAGCCCCTCTCTAAGGCCATGGCCGACGGAGATTATGTGTATGCCGTTGTTCGTTCAACCGGATCAAACCAAGATGGCGCTACCAACGGAATCACAGTTCCCAATCCAGATGCCCAAGAAGCGTTAATTCGAAAGGTGTACGACAGGGCGGGCATTAAGCCTTCTGATATTCGATATGTGGAAGCCCATGGAACAGGAACCAAAGCCGGCGACCCCGTAGAAATTGCCGCTTTAAATAATGTTCTTTCAGAAGGCCGAGCGCCCGGCGATAAGGTGTTTGTTGGTTCCGTTAAAACCAACATTGGTCACCTAGAGGCAGGAGCAGGAATTGCAGGTATTATTAAATCGGCCATTTCAGTAAACCGCCGCCAAATTCCTCCGCACTTGCACTTCAAGAAGGCCAATCCTAAAATTGATTTTGAAAACCTGTCCTTAAAAGTTCCATTAAAATTAGAGGCCTATCCTGAAGGACCGGCCTTGGTTTCAATCAACTCATTTGGATATGGCGGCACCAATGGTCACATGGTGGTTCAAGAGCCCCCCCGCGATTATTTGGAAAACTTTAAACCCAATGGCAAAGATGTGCACCGCCACCAATGGCTGTTCCCCATTTCTGCACGCAGCGAAAACGCTCTTAAGGGAATCGCAGCCAAATATTTGGATTTTCTGAAGAAAGGGCAAATTGGCTTGGCTGATTTCGCCTATTCTTTAAGCCATCGCCGCACACACCACAACCACCGGTTGACCATCGTAGCCGGAACCAAAGAAGAATTGCTTGAAAAACTTCAAGCCTATGTAAACGGAGATGCCGCAGTAGGCGTAAACCAACAACAAACCGTCGAACAACCTCAATTGGTTTGGGTTTTCACCGGTATGGGACCACAATGGTGGGCCATGGGTCGTGAATTGTATCAACAAGAGCCGTTGTTCAAAGCCAAATTGGATGAGTGCGATGCCATCTTCAAAGGGATTTCTGGCTGGTCATTGCTTGAAGAAATGATGAAGCCCGAGGCGGAATCTGGAATGGCTGCGACTAAAATCGCTCAACCTGCCAACTTCTTTGTTCAAGCCGGTTTGATTGAATTGTGGGAAGCCTGGGGAATTCGTCCAGATGCGGTGGTTGGTCACTCTGTAGGTGAGGTTCCCGCTGCGTATTACTCAGGAGCCCTGACCTTGGCAGAAGGGGTATTGGTTTCATACCACCGTTCACGTTGTCAGCAAATGACTGCCGGACAAGGCACCATGCTGGCCGTAGGTCTTGGAGAAGAAGATGCCCAAGCCTTGGTCAATGAATTGGGACTGAGCTCAACCATTTCGGTAGCGGCCATCAATTCCTTTAGCGGAGTTACCCTTGCCGGAACCAAGGAGTCCTTGGAAAAAGTGGGCGAAGTGTGCACTCAACGTCAAATTTTCAATAAAATGCTGACGGTTGAAGTGGCCTACCACTCCTATCAAATGGATCCGTTGCAAGAAGAATTGCTGAAGTCATTGGCTTCATTGAACCCGCAAACGGCAAAAATTCCATTGTATTCTACCGTAACCGGTACACGGATGGATGGAAAAGAGTTCGGCACGGAATACTGGTGGCAAAACGTGCGCCAGCCGGTACGCTTCGCTAAAGCAGCCCAAACCCTGGTGAATGACGGATATTCTATTTTCTTGGAAGTCGGTCCTCACCCCGTATTGCGCACCAACATCAATGAATGCTTGACCGCCGCCGATAAAAAAGGATACACCATTCCATCTCTACGCCGTGGCGATCCGGAATTGGCTACCTTGTTGAACAGTTTAGGAATGCTTCATGGACTCGGATTCCAAGTAAATTGGTCTTCGTTCACCCAAGGCGGACACTTTGTTAAGTTGCCCACCTATGCCTGGGATATGGATGATTACTGGCAGGAATCTCCACGTTCCATTGAAGAAAAGCATGGAGTTGCCGGTCACGTTTTCTTGAACAACAATTTGAGGATGCCTTTCCCGGCATGGGAAGTGGAAATCAACCGCTACTTTATGCCTTGGATGGACGACCATAAAATCGAGTCCATGACGGTTATTCCCGGAGCCGCCTATGTGGAAGCCGGATTGGCCTTGCATGAAAAGACATTCGAAAATCAGGCATGTACCTTGCAAAATCTTGAATTCCACCAAGTATTGGTGGTTGATGAGAAAAAGGTCCAAATGTTCCACACTCAATACAATCCGGCTACCAAAGGCTATTCGGTGTACAGCAGGTATCGGGAAGACGATTCACCATGGACATTGCATGCTACTGGTCGTATGCTGAAGGATACGGTTTCGCGTACGATTCCCACCTTTGGCTTCAGCCAAGTTCAACAGCGTTGCACTCAAGAACTGTCGGCGCCTGATTTGTATGTGACCCTGGCCAACCGCGGTCTGCATTACGGCCCTTGGTTTCAAGGAATTAAGCAAATTTTCAAAGGAAACAACGAGGTTTTGGTGCGCATTGAAGGAAACGATTCCTTGGCCATCAACACCGATAATTATTTGTTGCACCCCACCATTTTGGACTCCGGATTCCAAACCATGGTAGCCATTGTAGAGGAAAGCAGCAACAATCCAAGTCCGTTTGTACCGGTATCCATTTCGCAAGTAGTCTTTTACACCAGCCCCGGCGAAGCCTGCTGGAGTTATTGCCAGATTACGGAACGCAAAGAAAACAGCATCAAAGGAGATTTGATTTTGTTTGACGACCGCGGAGAAGTATTGGTGTCCTTGCACGGCATTACCTGTCAAGCCATTTCATCGGGCAGCGGCAGCGATGAGGATGCTTCCGATGAATGGTTCTATGAATACGAGTGGATAACATCAGAGCTGGAAAGTGTTTCGGTTGCAGGTGAACACTGGATGATTATGGGAGATGAGGGCGATTTGACCACCGATTTGATTGGCGCCCTTGCAGAACAAGGTGTAACCAGTACGCTGGTGATGCCCGGAGATGAGTATATGCTGGAAGACATGCTCGCCACCGTACGCCTGAATACAGAAGCCGACTTTTATCAATTGATGAAAGACACAAAAGACATGGGCATTGCTCGTGTGGTGTATTTGTGGTCGGCTCAACCGGATTCTGATGGTTTAAATCTGAGCCCAGATGGTATTGTAGATCGTACAATGCCCGCCGTGTATTTGGGTAAAGCCCTGGCCGCGGAATGGGGCGGAAAATCCGTTAAATGGGCCAGCGTCACAACTGCTGCACAAGCTGTACATACTGAAGAAGCTTTGGCCTCGTTGGAAACAACACCCTTCTGGGGAATGGCACGCCTAATCAGCAATGAACACCCCAACATTAAAACCTGCATGATTGATTTAAGTGCCGCCGATGCCAATGCCTCGGTACTGGTGCAAGAACTCAGCAGCGATTGGGCTCAAGACGACGTGGCTTGGAGAAATGGAAAGCGCTACGTAAAAACCTTACAGCGGGCTTCATTTAAAGACGATTCAAGCGAAAAAACCATGATGGTCTCTACCGATACTCCGGTTTCACTTGAAATTGGTCAGATTGGTAGAATCGATTCTCTGCACTACGAGCGCACAGAACGCCGTGCCCCGGAAGCTGGTGAGGTTGAAATTCAAACCTTCGCCTCTTGCCTAAACCTGAAGGACGTACTTAAAGTTATCGGTCAACTTTCACTAAAAGCGACCTCAGGTACGTATTTTGAAAGCACCTTCGGCATGGAGGCCAGTGGCATTGTAACTCGGGTAGGAGAGGGTGTTACTGAGTTTAAACCCGGTGATGAAATTGTACTTGCTGCTCAAAACGGCTGCTTAAAGTCCTATGTTACCGCCTTGCCAACCTTCTACATTCGAAAACCTAAGCACATTGCCTGGGAAGATTGTTTGATGGTGGTTCCCTACATGACGGTGTTGTACGGATTGCGCGATCGGGCTCAGCTGCAAAAAGGTGAAAAAATCCTCATACACAACGCTACCGGCGGAGTAGGTTTGGCCGCCATTCAATGGGCCAAACACGTAGGAGCCGAAATTTTCGCTACCGCAGGCAGCGAAGAAAAGCGGAATCATCTAAAGAACCTTGGTGTAGATCATGTGTACGATTCCAGGTCGCTGGATTTTGCTACCGATATTCGCAAAGATACCGGCGGATACGGAGTGGACGTGGTCATTAACGCCATCGCTGGCGAGGCCCTGTACCAGTCGTTCGAATTGCTGGCTTCCTATGGCCGGTTTGTTGAAATTGGTAAACGCGACATTTCTGAAAACAATGGATTGCCAATGGCCGCATTCAACCGGAACATTACGTTCCACGGTATTGATGTGGATCGATTGATGATTGAACGGACTCCAGTCGTTCAAGGTTTGTTGCGCGACATCGAGCGGTATTATGACTCTGGTATTTTTGCCGCTGTCAATACCCATTTGTTTGCCGCGGCTGAGGCCGAAGAGGCCTTTACCTTCTTGGCCCAGTCAAAACACATTGGTAAAGTGGTTTTGAATTTTAAAGACCAACAGGTTCCTGTGGCCAAAACCCAAGATACCCAAGAACTGGATCTTTCGGGCTCGTATATGATTACCGGAGGTACCGGTGGATTTGGTTTGCAGATTGCCGATTGGTTGAGCCAGCGCGGCGTAGCTCAGTTGATTCTGGCTTCCCGCAGTGGTGCCAAATCAGATGAAGCCAAAGAGGCCATTGCTAAAATGCAAGCCAGAGGAACACGCGTTTGGGCTGATCCGTTGGACATTACCAATGCCGAAGCCGTAAACACCATGATTCAATCCATGACGGGCAGCATGCCTCCCCTTAAAGGGATTGTTCACGGAGCTGTGGTTCTGGACGATGGTTTCTTGATGGACATGAACCGAGAGCGATTTATGACTTCTTTCCAAGCTAAAGTGGGGGGTGCATTGAATCTGCATCGAGCCACTCAGCATTTAAAATTGGATTTCTTCCTTTCCTTCTCTTCCATTTCAGCCTTAATCGGAAACAACGGTCAGGCCAACTATGTGGCTGCAAATGCCTTCTTAGATGGATTTGCTCATTACCGTCGTGGACTTGGATTGGCAGGAACCACCGTGAATTTGGGTGTGTTGGGTGAAGTGGGTGTAGCTGCGCGCGACGCCAACGTTACGGCCATCTTGGAATCGGGTGGAATCAAAGGGTTCAGCAACCGTCAGGCTTTAGATGGCTTGGGAATGGTGCTGGACAATGCGCCTGTTCAAATTGGTATGTTTGACGTAGATTGGCACCGTTGGGCCAGTGTGAATGGAGCTGCCGCGCAGTCTTCTCGATTTAAAGATTTGGTGGCGGCTGCCGGTGCCGGAAGCGGAACCAACGCTGTGTTGGGCGAATTGGCCGCAGCGCTTACCGTGCTAAGCGATTCTGAGCGAATGGGCTACATGGAACAAGCTACGGCTGAAGAGCTGGCGGGTGTACTCAAACTTTCGGTTGAAAAAATTGACCGGAGCCGAGGAATCAACCTGTTGGGCATCGATTCGCTGATGGCGGTTGAGCTGGGCCGGGCCATTCAAGGCCGTTTTGGATTGGAGGTAAGCACCATGGAACTGTTGAGCGGTCCGAATACCACTCAGCTGGCCAGCGCGCTCCTTGAAAAGGCAAAGGCTTCCGGAGCACTGGTGGGCAATGTCGATGACCTGAGTGAGGAAGAACTTGATGCCTTGCTTGCCGAAGTAAAAGAGTAATGGATTGGCGCCGGATGGGAGCCTTCCCGTCTGGCAGCCATTTTTCATTTGGATTTTTTTTAGGGGGCCTTATCCGGCTTTCCGTTCTAGGTCAGTGCATACAACGGCACCGGGCTGGTCGCTGCGTGGGCTCCCAAGGTCGCCTCCGCCCGCCCGCCCGGTGTTGCCGTTGTATGCACCGCCCTATCACTGCAATCCGGGGCCCGGCCGCCTCAGGCTAAAAATCAGGAGAGAAATTTAGAACAGCACTTGTGGGCTGTGAGGTGGCCCGCGGCAGGGATTGAAGAGGCTAGCGCGCAAAGCAAAAAACCGCTGTTGGAGGCAGGGCAAAAGAGCGACGTGAGGAGCTACTTTTGGCCCAACTCCAACCGGTTTTTTGCTGCGTACTAGCCCTGAAAGCCCGCAGCCGCCCCCCATATTCAACCCCTTAAATCTCTATCTTTTGTGCAATTGAATAAGCGTAAATTGCTGAAAGGCAGTTGTTTATATTTAAATTGACGGACTTGCCCGCAAAATCAATCCTGAATAAATCGCTAAAACCCTTTGTGGGAAAGGGATTTGGCTGTTTTCGGGCGCTGAATTTGAGCAATAGTTATTAACAAAGTGGGAAATTGTGGGACTTTGTGGGGAAAAGTGGGAAAACTTGGCTAATTTAGCGACGTTAGAAGCCCCACTATGGCCCATTTTATCGGAGAACATAGCGCAAAAATTGATTCCAAAGGACGGGTATTGTTCCCTGCTTCCTTTCGCAAGCAATTGGCGGGCGAAGGCCAAGAGGAATTTGTGCTAAACCGTGGATTTGAGCGCTGTTTGGTGCTGTATCCAAGAAAGGAGTGGGATGCGATTTCGGCTCAGCTGGCCAAATTAAACCCCTTCAAAAAAGAGAACCGTTTGTTTGTTCGGCAATTCAACAATGGTGCCATGCCGATTACCTTGGATTCTGCAGGTAGAATGCTTATAGGCAAAGAGTTGCTTAATTATGCTGGCATCAGCAGCGATATGATTTTTGCGGCCAACGGCAATAAAATTGAGCTGTGGTCAAAGGCCGATTATGAGGAAATGATGCAAATTGATTCTGACGCCTTTGCTGATCTGGCTGAGCGTGTGATGGGCGGAGAATTAAACGCTTCTGAGGAATAATGCAGACTTCAGTATATCATACTGCCGTGTTGCTCAAGGAAACGGTAGATGCCTTGAATATGAAGCCCGATGGAGTGTATGTGGATGTGACGTTTGGGGGTGGGGGGCACAGCCGAGAAATGCTGCAGCGCTTGGATTCACGCGGTCAATTGCTGGCTTTTGACCAAGATCCGGATGCCAGGCAAAATTGCCCGGACGATGCACGGCTAACCTTCATACCCTCCAATTTCCGCTTTATGGCATCGTATTTAAAGGTGCATCAGGTAACTGAAGTGGATGGTATTTTGGCCGATTTGGGGGTTTCTTCCCACCAATTGGATGTGGCAGAACGGGGATTTACCCATCGGGTTGAAAGCCCTTTGGATATGCGAATGGGCCCGGGGATGCCTCAAACTGCCGCTCAGGTCTTGAATACAGCCTCCGCAGAAGAACTTACTTTTATTTTAAAAAATTACGGCGAGGTCAAGTTGGCCTACCGCTTGGCTCAGCGGATTGTTCGGCAGCGTGAACTGGCTCCGTTTAAATTGTCCTCTGATTTGCGTCCCATGCTGAAAGGTTTGTGTCCGCCGGAGGGCGAGACCAGGCTTACTGCGCAGGTATTTCAGGCGCTGCGCATTCATGTGAATGATGAATTGGGTGCCTTGCGCGAATTTTTGGAAGGGGCCGCCCTGGTTTTGAAAAAAGGGGGGCGGGTATCGGTTATTTCATATCATTCTTTGGAAGACCGAATGGTTAAGCATTTTTTCCGGTCCGGTAATTTTCAGGATGAGGTCAAAACGGATTTGTTCGGGAAGCCTTTGCGTCCGTTGCAGCCAATCAATCGGCAGGCCATTCAGCCCAGTGCCGAAGAGCAGGCGGTAAATCCCCGGTCCCGCAGCGCAAAACTTAGAACGGCAGAGAAAGTATGATCCGGGCAAAGAAAAAAGAAGCATCTACAGAGGTGGAAACCAAGGCGAAAAGTTCTTGGTTTATGTCTTTTTTACGGGCAGAATTGATTGATCCAGCCTGGTTTTTTAAGCATGCCAATTTTGTTTTGTTTTTGACCTCTTTAGGCTTGGTATACATTGCTGCCTCATATGTTTCCTTGAATAGCATTCGTCGCCTTGAGTCGCTTGAGAAGAACATTAAGGTCTTAAAAGCCATTAGCATTGAGCAGGAAAACCGCCTGATGGAATTATCAAAAAAGGGTAGGCTGGAAGCCCTGCTTTCTTCCCGTGGTATAACCATTCCTTCTGAACCGCCTCATGTTTTAGTGGTTTCGACGGATAGCCTAAACGCAGTGCACTGATATGTCGTCCAAGAAAATCATATCGCGCAAAACAAATTTGGTGGCATTGTTCATCCTGATTTCTGCTCTTTCTGTGGTAGGTCGGGTGGTTCAAATTCAGGCGGTTGAAGGCGAAGAATGGCGGCAGCGCGCCAAGGAACAATCGGAATTTGTTCAGCGAATTGAGCCGGTTCGCGGAAATATTTTGGCCAGCGATGGATCCTTTTTGGCCATTTCCCTGCCACTATATGATGTGTATTGGGATTTAGGTTGCCCTGGGGCTCACCGCGATTCCCTAGAAAAATACAGCAAAGCCATAGGCGAAGGTTTGGTGAAAATAATTGGAAAAGGCAGCGCCGCCGAGTATATGACGGGAATATTTGCGGCTCAGCGGCAACCCAATCGATACTACAGCTTGGCGAAGGGTTTAAGGCATCATCAAGTAGAGGCCATTCGGGCCCTCCCAATTTTATCAATGGCTCCTTACAAAGGCGGCCTTATTGTGGAATCACGGAGTACCAGAGAAAAGCCCTTGGGTATTTTAGCTTCAAGAACCATAGGTCGAGTTTCTGATAATGATCAACGTCTTGGCTTAGAAGCCGCATACGATGTCCAACTGCGTGGTAAACAGGGGTTGAGATACCTAGAGAAATTATCAAAAAATGTGGTTCGGCCTGCTTTTGGTGAAAATGCAGTAGAGCCGGAAGATGGGCAGGACATTCAAAGTACGATTGATCCTGATATTCAAGAAGTGTTGGAAAACGAATTGAACCGGCAGCTTCAATACAGTCAGGCAGACCATGGCACCGCCGTTGTTATGGAGGTGAAAACCGGATACATACGAGCCATTGCCAACTTAAAGCGAGGCGAAGACGGGCAGTATTATGAAAGCTATAACTACGCCATTGGTGAAAGCGTAGAGCCGGGATCAACCATGAAATTGGCTTCCATGTTGGCCTTGCTGGAAGATGGATTTGTTCAGCCTTCCGATACCATACAAACGGGGAACGGAGAATTGGTTCTGGCACCAAATGCAACCTTGCACGATAGCCGTAAAGGTGGCCATGGTAAGGTATCTGTCGCTCATGCATTTGAGGTAAGTTCCAACATCGCCATGGCAAAAATGGTGTTAAAGCATTACAGGGCACAACCCGAAAAGTTCCTGGAACACTATCGTCGTTTGGGTTTGCATCAGCCTTTAGGCATTGATATTCCTGGGGAAGGAAAGCCATTGGTGAAAAGTCCCGGAGATAAAACCTGGAGTCTATTAACCATTCCTATGATGGCCATAGGGTATGAAATCAGGCAGACACCATTGCAAATTCTAACCTTATTCAATGGCATTGCGAATGGGGGACAGCGCATGAAACCTCAGTTTGTAGAGGCCATTTTAGAAAGGGGAAAACCCATTCAAGTATTTCCTCCAAAGCCAATTGGAGATAAAATGTGTTCTGATTCTACCCTACAGCAGCTGAACCGGATGTTAAAGGGTGTAGTGCAACAGGGGACTGCATCCAATTTGAAAGGCCACGTCATTCCCATCGCAGGCAAAACCGGTACGGTTAAAATAGCCTCTGGCAGCGGAGGCTATACCTCTACCTATCAGGCTAGTTTTTGCGGGTTTTTCCCTGCCGACAACCCAAGTTATTCTTGCATTGTGGCGGTAACCAACCCAACTATGAATTCCTATTACGGAAACCTAGTGGCTGGCCCAGTATTTAAAAAGGTGGCCGATCAGGTGTATTCAAACTCCTATAAAATCAACCGATACCATTATTCAAAGCAGCCTCGACCTGCCGCCTCACCCTTGGTTTTTAGAGGGGATAATTCTGAAATAAATTGGATAAAGGGGCAATTGGGAATTCCTGTCACTGCCATAGCTAAAGCCACTCAATCAAATGAACGGGCCATGCCAGATTTGCGGGGCTGGACGGTAACCGATGCCGTTGTAGCCTTGGCAAAACGAGGTATTTCTCCTCGCATTGTGGGGCAGGGAAAGGTTCGTCGCCAAACCCCTGCACCTGGTTTGTACGATCCTGAAAATACATCTGTTTTATTGGAATTGGCGCCATGAAGATTCTAAGGGATATCTTATTTAAGGCTTCCATCGTGGAAGTGGTAGGTTCTACGAATTTGGCCATAGAGCGGTTGTCGGCGGATTCTCGCACCTTAGGAAAGAACAGCCTGTTTTTTGCCGTACGTGGAACTCAGGTTGACGGCCATGCTTTCATCGATGCCGCCATTGAACGGGGCGCAGTGGCTGTAATTTGCGAGGAACTTCCCGTTCAGCAGCACGCTCAGGTGACCTACGTTAAAGTGAGCAATGCCGCAGCGGCTATGGGTTGGGTTTCTGCTAATTTTTTTGGAAATCCCTCTTCAAAACTCAAGGTAGTAGGCGTTACAGGAACAAATGGTAAGACCTCTGTGGCCACCGGAATGTTTGATTTATTCACAAAAATGGGATTTGCCTGCGGACTACTTTCTACGGTTGAGAATCGCATTGGTAGCGAGGTGATACCAGCTACACACACTACACCAGATTCAATTTCCCTTCAAGGCCTTATGAACCAAATGCTGGAACGGGGCATCGGTTACTGCTTTATGGAGGTAAGTTCACATGCATTAGATCAGCACCGCACTACAGGGGTTGAGTTTACGGGTGCCATTTTTACCAACATCACTCAAGACCATTTGGATTACCATAAAACCTTTGCACGCTATATCGAAGCCAAAAAGAAATTGTTTGATGGGCTAACTTCGAACGCTTGGGCTTTGGTCAATGGCGACGATCGGAATGGCAGAGTGATGCTTCAGAATTGCAAAGCCGCCCTGCAATACACCTATGGATTGAAGGGAGATGCAGATGTGAAAGGGAAGATTGTAGAGAATAGCCTTGATGGCTTGTTGCTGCAAATCCAACAAAAGGAAATTTCCACCCCATTTGTAGGAAAATTTAATGCCAGCAATTTGTTGGCCATGTATGGTGCTGCCACCTTACTGAAGCAAAATCCAGATGCCGTTCTTACTCACTTAAGCATGGTAGGGCCACCTTCAGGTCGTTTTCAGCGGCTGAGTCGCCCGGGATGCCCCACCGTTTTCGTGGATTATGCCCATACTCCCGATGCCCTCGAAAAGGTATTGATGACCTTGACAGAAACCACTCAGGGGCAGGGGCATATTTATACTGTAGTAGGCTGCGGAGGAAACCGAGATGCGGGCAAACGGCCCATTATGGGAAAAATAGCCGCGCAGTATAGCTACAAGAGCATTTTTACCTCCGACAACCCTAGAAATGAGGAGCCGATGAGCATCATTCAAGCCATGCAATCTGAGTTGAGTTTGGAGGAAAAGGTGAGGGTGGTGCTAATGGAATCAAGGGCTGAAGCCATTCAAGCCGCTTTCCAGCTGGCTCAACCCCAAGACGTAATTTTGATTGCCGGAAAGGGACATGAAACCTACCAAGAAATTCAAGGTGTAAAGTACCCCTTTGATGATGTACAGGAAGCTCGAAACGCATTAAACAACTACAACGCTTAACGTATGCTTTACTACCTTTTTGATGCATTAGATCAGGCAGGGCTTCCAGGAGCTGGGGTGTTTCGTTTTCTATCGTTCCGCGCCGGCTTGGCCTTGCTGATTTCTTTGCTCATTTCGGCTGTACTAGGAAAGCAGTTGATTGCATTGCTTCGAAATAAGCAGGTTGGAGAATCGGTCCGTGATTTGGGACTGGATGGCCAATTGTCGAAAGCCGGTACACCTACCATGGGAGGCCTGATTATTCTCGCAGCAATTCTGATTCCCACGGTGTTAATGGCCCGATTGGACAACGTTTACATCTGGCTGATGATGACTGCCACCGTTTGGTTGGGTGCAATTGGATTTTTAGATGACTACATTAAAGTTTTTAAGAAGGATAAGCGGGGCTTAGCCGGTAGGTTTAAAGTGGTTGGACAGGTAGGAATTGGCTTGTTTGTGGGTGTTGTACTGTACCTGCACCCTTCCGTTGTGGTACGTGTTTTTGACAACCAAGGATCCTTCGTTGACTCGCACCGATTGCTTACCACTCTCCCCTTTATAAAAGGTCATGAGTTGGATTATGGCTCCATTATGGCTTGGATGCATCAGGGTTGGGAAAATTATGCCTGGATTTTATTTATTCCCCTGGTCATTTTTATTGTCACCGCAGTTTCGAACGGAGCAAATATGACCGATGGGTTGGACGGACTTGCAACTGGAATTTCCGCTATCATCGGATTGGTATTGGGCATCTTTGCTTACGTCAGTGGCAACATCAAGTTCGCCGAATATCTAAATATTATGTACATACCCAATTCTGGAGAATTGGTCATTTTTTCAGCTGCGTTTGTGGGAGCTTGTGTAGGATTTTTGTGGTACAATTCCTTCCCGGCTCAGGTTTTTATGGGAGATACGGGCTCTCTATCCTTAGGAGGCATCATTGCCGTTTTGGCCATTTCGCTCAGAAAAGAGCTAATGATTCCCATTTTATGCGGGGTATTTCTGATGGAGAATTTATCTGTGATTCTTCAGGTGAGCTATTTTAAATATACCAAGGCCCGATTCGGGGAAGGCCGAAGAATATTCAAGATGTCGCCCCTTCACCATCACTATCAAAAGCTGGGCTGGCATGAGGCTAAAATTGTTGCTCGATTTTGGATTGTTGGACTGGCTTTGGCTGCTTTAACCATTATTACGCTAAAACTACGATGAGTTCTGCCGTAAACATATTGGTTTTAGGTGCCGGCGAAAGTGGCATGGGCGCAGCTTTTTTGGCTAGAAAAAAAGGGTTGACCTGTTTGGTGTCTGACGCAAAATCCATTGGCAACGCTGAACACAATCAATTGCTGGAATGGGGAGCACAGGTTGAACAGAAGGGGCACCGCATTGCCGCTGATCTGTTGCCCGATGCCGTAGTGAAAAGTCCAGGAATTCCGAATGAAAGCCCCATTGTTCAATCCTTCCTAAACAAAGGCGTTCCTGTTATTTCAGAAATTGAGTTTGCGGGAAGGTATACCAATGCAAAGCTTACAGGTATTACAGGCACCAATGGAAAAACCACCACCACCCACCTGGTTCATCACATCTATTCCCATGCCGGATTCAATGTAGCCATGGGTGGAAATGTGGGTACTTCTTTTGCGCGGTTGGTGGCGGAAGAAACCAAGCCTGTAGACCATTATGTGCTCGAAGTATCCAGTTTTCAATTGGACAACACTCCAACAACCCGCTTTCATACAGCTATACTTCTCAATATTACTCCCGATCACCTAGATCGATATCAGTACAGCTTTGAGCGGTATGCGGATGCGAAAATCAATCTTTTAACCAATCAAACCCCCGAGGATTTCTACATTTTTTGCGCGGAAGATCAAGGGGCCCTCGATGCCCTGAAACGAAATCAACATAAACTTAAAGGTCAACCTCTTCCCTTTGGAATTCAACATCAACCTGGGCTTGCAGCCTGGACAGACTCAACGAATATGTACATCAAAGACAATCATTTAACCCTGGACATGCTGATTTCCGATTTGGCTTTGCCCGGAAAACACAACCTATACAACTCCATGGCCGCTGGTATAGCCGCCCGGGTTCAGGAAATTAGGAAGGAAGAGATTCGTGAAGCCCTTTCGGATTTTCAAAATATAGAACACCGAATGGAATTTGTGTTGAAAATAAAGGGAATGGATTTTATTAATGATTCCAAGGCCACCAACATCAATGCTGCTTGGTATGCCCTAGATTGCTATGATGGACCCCTAATTTGGATTGTAGGGGGAGTGGATAAAGGAAACGACTATTCGGCCCTCAGAGATTTAGTTCAGAATAAAGTGAAAGCAATTATTTGCTTAGGTAAGGACAACGAGAAAATTCGGTCTGCTTTCCAAGGCCTTGTTCCGGAATGGTTGGAAACCCAATCGATGGAAGAAGCAGTAAAAGGAGCGTATTATCTAGGAAAGGCAGGTGATACCGTTTTACTTTCGCCTGCCTGCGCCAGTTTTGATCTTTTCGACAATTACGAGGATCGAGGACGCAAATTTAAAATGGCAGTTCGCAGCCTATAATGAAAAATTGGTCAACATATTTGAAAGGCGATTCCATCATTTGGGTGGTGGTTTTCCTTCTTTCCTTAGCCTCCATCTTGGCTGTGTATAGTGCTGCCGGAACATTGGCATATCAAGGCGAAGGAGGAACGGCGGAAACCTATTTGCTTGACCGGATAAAATTTATTGCCTTAGGATTGGCGGCCATGTACTTCGCTCATAAAATTCCATTTCGCGTGTATGGATTGGTGGGGACCTTGGGTGTTGTTATGGTTATTCCTCTCCTGGTTTTGACCTTGTTTATGGGTTCAAACATCAATGATGCCAGCCGGTGGCTGCGCATTCCCGGACTACCATTTTCCATTCAAACCTCAGATTTGGCTAAACTTTTTTTGGTTCTTTATTTAGCAAAACGGCTTGCTGCTTCTCAAGCTGTCTTAACCGATTTTGTAAAAGGCTTTCTTCCTTTAGCTATTCCTTTAGTGCTTATTACTTTGCTGGTGTTGCCTGCTAATTTTTCAACGGCAGCCTTGCTGTTTTTAATTGGATTAATCATGATGTTCATAGGGGGCGTTCCCTGGAAGTATCTGTTTGGATTGGTTGGATCTGGTGTTCTAGGTTTGGTGTTTTTGATTCTTTTGGCCACAGCCATGCCCGGTGTGCTGCCGCGGCTTTCAACATGGAAGGCAAGGATAGAAAATTTCACCTCTGATGAACCCAAAGATGCGTATCAAATCGAGCAGGCCAAGATGTCGATTTCTATGGGAGGTATTTTCGGACAAGGCCCTGGCAACAATGCCGGAAAATACCGCCTCCCTCAAAGCTATTCCGATTTCATTTTTGCCATGATTATTGGCGAGTATGGCATGTTTGGAGCAATTGGCCTGCCCTTTGCTTTTATCATCTTATTGTATCGATGCCTTGTGGTTGGAGCTCGAAGCCAAAGTGGTTTTGGCACCTTCGCCGCCTATGGAATTGGACTTTCCATCGCTATTCAAGCCTTTATCAATATGGCCGTGGCGGTCAATTTATTCCCGGTAACAGGTCAACCACTCCCATGGGTTTCTATGGGCGGCACCTCTACCATTATTACAGGACTTACATTGGGAATTGTATTAAGCATTGGTAGAGGCGATACTCAAAGCGATTCTTCAACAACAACGGCAGAGGAGGGCCAAGTTGCTCATGCCTAAGCGTTTTGTTATTAGTGGAGGCGGCACCGGAGGCCATATTTTCCCTGCCATTTCAATTGCTCAGGCCTTGCAAATGCAATTGGCGGATGCCGAATTTCATTTTGTGGGAGCAATTGGAAAAATGGAAATGAACAAGGTGCCCGAGGCTGGATTTCCTATTCTAGGATTACCCATTCGCGGACTAAATCGAACTCAGCCTCTGAAGAATCTGACCTTACCTTGGGCGCTGCTCAAATCGGTTTGGAAGGCCAATGTCTTTTTAAGGGATTGGAAACCTGATGCAGCCATTGGCGTGGGTGGATTTGCCTCGGCAGCCTTAGGTCTTGCAGCCCTACAACGCCGTATCCCCCTGTTCATTCAAGAGCAAAATGCCTTTGCCGGAAAAACAAATTCAATGCTGGGAAAATATGCGACCAAAATATTTGTGGCCCACCCCGGTATGGAGCGTTTCTTCCCCGCCACTAAAATCGAACAATCAGGCAACCCCGTTCGGGCTGTTTTTGAAACCCCTCCACCGCCTGCCTCAACGGCTCGATTGAGCTTCGGCTTACTTCCTGAAAAACCCACCATTTTGATTACCGGCGGAAGCCTTGGGGCAGGAGCCATCAATGCTGCCGTGGAAGCAGCGCTAGAAGGGTGGGTAAATCAAGGCTGCCAACTTATTTGGCAAACGGGTGAACGGCAATTCCAACACTATCAACACCACCACCGCTCAGGTTGTGTTTGGGTTTCTGCTTTTATTCCTGATATGCGCATGGCGTATGCCGCTGCAGATATGGCCATAAGTCGTGCAGGGGCTATGGCCATAGCCGAACTCATGGCCATGAAGGTTCCCTCTATTTTGGTGCCTCTGCCAACGGCAGCCGAAGACCACCAAACCTACAATGCGCTTTCTCTCTCGAAACAAAATGCAGCGATTCATTTGCCTGAAAATCAGGTCAGAGAGAATTTAGAATCGGCCACTTTAAATTTATTGAAGGACGAAGTTGGCCGAGCTCATATGCGTAAAGCATTGCAAGATTCATTTCAATCTGGAGCAGCAAATAAAATTGCGAGTTCCATTATCCAATCTATAAACGCATGAACCTGCCTCAACATACCCATGTGTTTTTCATCGGCATTGGCGGTGCTGGAATGAGCGCCTTGGCAGGTATGCTTAAGGAAAAGGGATATAAGGTTGCTGGATACGACCGAAGTGCCGGGTTAATGACAAGACCCTTAGAATCCTTGGGAATTCCCATTGTTCATCAAGAGGATGTTGCAGCCATTCCAGATGGTTGGAATAATCCTACAGTTTTGGTGATTTATACACCTGCTATTCCAACCAATTCACTGCTGCTGAATCATTTCGCTAATCAGGGTAACCGAATCATGAAGAGGGCACAACTGATGGGCGAATTGCTTGAAAACACCTCGGTATTGGCCGTTGCCGGTACACATGGTAAAACAACAACATCCGCCCTGTTAATCCACCTTTTGAATGCGGCGAACATTCCAGCCAATGCTCTAATAGGAGGATTCTCGGTCAATTTAGAAGGGAATTTCCAGTCCAGGCCCAATGCCACATTTACCGTTGCCGAAGCCGATGAATTTGATCGCTCATTCTTAACCCTGAAACCCTATGCTGCCATTTTCAATAGCTTGGATGCAGATCATTTGGATATTTATGGTACGGAAGAGGAACTAAAGAAAAATTATGCCTATTTCGCCAATACAGTTAAGAAGGATGGCTTTATTTTAACCGCCCCTCACATTGAATTGGACAGCCAGCATCCCCATCTGATTCCTTTTGGTACACCCGAAAGTGGGATTTATGCCGAAAACATCCAAATTTCATCCGGAAGCACCCGTTTTACCTTGGTTTATGAGGGGATAGCTTTGGGTGATTTCATGCTCCCAATGCTTGGTCAGCACAATGTCTATAATGCCCTGGCTGCCTTGACCCTTTGTTTAAAATTGGGCGCTTCTGTTCAAAATTTACAGAGCGGACTAGCAGATTTTACCGGTGTACTTCGCCGAATGCAACGGCTGGTAAACAAGCCCAATATCGTGTATTACGACGATTATGCACACCACCCAACTGAAATTGATGCTGCCATTGCAGCACTTCGGGACGCTTTCCCAGATCGACGTATTCTTGGCCTGTTTCAACCTCACTTGTTCTCACGTACCCGTGATTTCTGGACCGGATTTCAAACGAGCTTGCAGCACGTTGATGAATTAATTCTGATGGACATCTACCCGGCCAGGGAATTGCCCATTTCAGGTATTAGCAGCCAAGAACTCAGCCGGGGAATGACTCAAATACCCGTTCACCTTGCCAACCACGAAACCTTGTTGACATTGGTAAAACAAACCGTAAAATCAGGTGATGTGGTACTTTCTATCGGAGCAGGAGATATTGACCGCCATTGTTTCTCCATTGCAAACCATTTAAATACTCTTTTCTCATGAAGAAGTGGCTTAAATGGATTCGATTTGCATTGGGATTGGCTTCCATGGGATTCCTGTTGGGCATTGCTCAAACTCAACCCCACCCACACAAAACCACTGCCGTGGTTGAATGGAACGACAACGATACCCTTGAATTGATTGATTATCAAACGGTGCTTTCATTGACAGGAGAGTTCATTTCCAATCCCAATAGCTGGCCCAGGATTGATTCTATTGAAGACCGCTTATCTAGATTTCCGTCCATTGAAGTTGCGCAGGCCTCGGTAGGAATTAATGGAAATGTCCGCATTCAAATAAATCAACGTGACCCGCTTCTACGCCTCATCGATTCCCTTGGCCACCAACAGTATTTAGACAAGAAAAAACAACTGTTCCCTGCTCTTGTCGGAATACCCGCCAAACTCCCTGTTGTAACAGGACTTCCATTGTTGGCTCAACTCCCAAAAGATTCCACAACCATGTCAGACCTTATGGCTCTGGCAACAGCATTGTATGCAGACCATTTCTGGTGGAACTTTACCGATCAAGTGGCAATAAAACCTCAGGTTGGTTTTGTGATTAGTCCAAAATTAGGCAGCCACCAAATTGTTTTAGGTTCAGCCAAGGAACTTTCCGGAAAACTTAATAAGCTCCGTATTTTTTATAGACATGGCCTTCACCCTTCCGATTGGAATTCATATTCTGTAATCGATGCTCGGTTTAAAGGTCAGGTCGTTTGTCAACCACGGATGGTTCAACCTGAACAGGTAGACACCCTTAGCAGCCCTGATTCCACACTCACTTTATCCAATACACTTTAAATTATTCACTATGAGCGCCAAAAAACAAAGCCCTGCTACCGAACGCCTAACCGTCGGACTAGACATCGGAACAACAAAAATTGTGATGATGATTGGCAAGCTGAATGAACATGGAAAAATCGAAATCGTGGGCTCAGGAACGGCTCCATCTACTGGTGTTCAACGTGGCATGGTTACCAATATAGTGCATACGGTTCAAGCCATTAAACGAGCGAAGGAAATGGCAGAAGATGCGGCACAAGTTGAAGTGGAGCAGGTTATCGTCGGCATTGCAGGACAACACATCCGCAGTTACCACAATACCAGTGTTAAAATGCGTGGCCAAGATGCCGATATCATTACCGAATCTGATATCCACGACCTTACTGCACAAATGCAGAAAATGGCCCTTGCTCCCGGTGAAAGCATCATAGATGTAATCCCCCAAAATTTTGTGGTAGATGATTTGCCTGAAATAAAAGACCCAATTGGTATGCAGGGGGCACGCATCGAAGGAAATTATCACATTATTACTGGACAGGTAAATCCCGCAAAAAACATTTACCGCTGTGTGGAAGAAAGCGGAATGAAAGTCCTTGACCTTGTTCTTGAACCTCTTGCGTCTTCAGAATCCGTGCTTTCCGAAGAAGAAAAAGAAGCGGGAGTTGCTTTGGTGGATATTGGCGGTGGCACTACCGATATCGCTATTTTTCAAGATGGAATCATCCGCCATACCGCAGTAATACCTTTCGGAGGAAATATCATCACCCGCGATATTATGACGGGTTGTCAATTGTTGCAACGCTATGCTGAAATCCTAAAAATCAAACATGGCTATGCGATTCCTTCACAAGAAATGATCAATCGGGCAATAACTATCCCAGGTGTTCAGGGTGGTGCTTCTAAGTCCATTAGTGTTTTCAATTTGGCCAACATCATAAAGGCCAGAATGGAAGAAATTCTGGAGTGCGTGCATGCTGAAATTCGCAACAGCGGGTTTGCCCATCACTTGGGAGCAGGAATTGTTTTGACTGGAGGCGGATCTCAACTTCGCCACATCCGGCAGCTTACCTCTTATGTAACTGGAATCGATGCCCGTATCGGTTTGCCAAACAGCCACGTCAGCGGCGCTTCCGACGATGTGCTTGCGCATCCCAAATACGCCACCTCTGTGGGGCTAATGATGATGGGATTCAGAAAAAAATACCAAGCCACAACCAATGTCCCAAAGCAACAAAAGGAAACGGCAGCCCCAAAATCCAATTTCCTGGACATCATAAAAAAACAATTCAATTCTATTCTTGACGACCCTAACGATCAAATCAATTAATCCTTCCCAAAATCAATAACGCTCAACCCTAAAACCATGAATACGAACTTAACCAATCCAGAAGACATGTTTTCCTTCGAAATGCCCCGCAAAGACAACGCCTCCATCATCAAAGTTATTGGTGTGGGTGGTGGCGGATCAAACGCCGTAAACCACATGTTCCGTCAAGGAATCACCGGTGTAGATTTTATGGTCTGCAACACCGATCACCAGGCTCTCAATACCAGCCCTGTTCCCATTAAAATTCCCTTAGGTCAAAATTTGACCGAAGGCAGGGGCGCTGGATCTATTCCCGAAATTGGGCGAAAAGCCGCCATCGAAAGCATCGATGATATCCGACAACATTTGTCCGACAACACCAAAATGGTGTTTATTACCGCAGGGCTGGGCGGTGGAACGGGCACAGGTGCCGCTCCGGTTATTGCTAAGTTGGCCAAGGAAATGGGCATCCTTACTGTAGGAATCGTAACCATTCCCTTTCAATTCGAAGGGAAAAAGCGCGGCATGCACGCCACCTCTGGTCTTGAAGAAATCCGCAATAGCGTAGACACCCTTCTGATTATTTCCAACGATCGCCTTCGTGAAATTTACGGAAATCTATCTCTCACCAATGCCTTTGGAAAAGCCGACGATATTCTAACCACGGCGGCAAAAGGCATCGCTGAAATTATCACTGTACCTGGCTACATCAACGTAGATTTCGAAGACGTTAAAACCGTAATGACCAACGGCGGAGCCGCCATTATGGGCGCCGCCATAACAGAAGGTGAAAACCGCGCCAGTCTGGCTGCAGAACAAGTCCTAAATTCTCCACTACTTGATGATTCTGATATCCACGGAGCCAAACACATTCTCCTCTATATTTCATATGGAGAAAATGAACTCACCATGGACGAGGTAACCGAAATCAATGAATATGTTCAGGAAAAGGCCGGTATGAATGCCAATATGATTTGGGGAACTGGCCAAGACGATTCATTGGGGCAGGCTATTCGTGTTACCCTGATCGCTACCGGATTCAATAAGGGTCAATCCTCGGTGCCTGAACAGCTCACAGTTCAATTGGATACCACCAACGATTCCCCAAAATCCGAAGAGGCCTTCGAATTGCCTCAATTGGAAATCATTGAACCTCAGACCGAAGCCTCAGTGACCAACGATGCCAATCCCATCACGGTAGATTTGCTTGGCGATGAAAGCCCTCGGGAACTGAATACCAGCGAATATACGCTGTATCAACGCGAAGAAGCGGAAGAATTGCCCATGCAGCCTCAGACCCGCGCTGAAGTCCCTACGCCATCCAGCATTTCCTCTATGGGCCAACGCAGAGAATTGCTTGAAAACATAACGGCTCGCCTCCAAAATCCTGCTCGAATCGCTGAATTGGAGCAAAGTCCCGCTTACTTACGTAAAAAGGTAGAACTGGAACTAACCCCAACCATGGACGACCGCGTCGCTTCAAAGTCAACCCTGTCAATGGAAGGCGGCGAAATTCGCTTAAGAGACAACAATTCGTTTCTTCACGACAGCGTCGATTAATTCTGGTTTTTCTTGGTTTTTATGGGGGCGGGTTACGGGCTTTCGCAGGTAGTCCGCAGGCAAAGGACTCGGCTCCAGCGGCTTTACGCGGGCTCCCAAGGTCGCCTGCGCAGCACGCGGAGCCGCGCCCTTCGCCTTTGCGGGCTACGCTAGCTCAATCCCGCCCGCAGCCACATCAAAACCAATACCACCATACAAATCCTTTCCTTGGCTTTAGTTCCTACCTTTAACCTATGAGCATCTGGTTTAAAATTTATTCCCTTAACGACATCAATGCCTTGTGCAAGAACACCCTCATGGATCATTTGCAAATGGAGGTAATTGAAGTGGGAGACAATTTCATCAAAGGAAAAATGCCCGTTGAGCATTTTACGGTGCAGCCGGCCAGGTTGCTTCACGGTGGAGCCTCTGCCGCTTTGGCTGAATCGCTGGGAAGCATTGCTGCTTACATGACTGTAAATCCACAAACCCATGCTTGCCTTGGGGTTAATCTTGACATCACGCACATCAAGGCCATACCTGAAGGCCGAGGCCCCGTCTTCGGCATAGCAAAGCCGGCAAAACTTGGAAATACGCTTCAGGTTTGGAACATCACAATGGAAACAGCCTCAGGCCAAATTGTGGCTGAATCAAGACTCACTCTGTTCGTACGCGCATTAAAATCGGCATGAATCAAATCCCAATACTTGCCACCCGAGGCTGGAATAATTATGAATTAATCGATTCAGGCGAGTTTGAAAAGCTGGAACGCTTTGGCAACATTATCACCATCCGGCCAGAACCACAGGCCATTTGGAAAAAAGATCTAACCAATTCCGATTGGGAAAAAAGAGCCCATATCCGATTCGTTGGCAGCAGCCCCCGCGATGGGAAGTGGCTGGAGTTAAAATCATGTCCTGAACGGTGGACACTGGAATATGAATTGAATTCGCAAAAAACCCTGACCTTTCAACTGGCTCGAACAAAATTCAAACACATCGGTTTGTTCCCGGAACAATCGGTAAATTGGGAACGCCTTTTTCAGGCCTTAACGGCCATGAAATCACCGGATAAATCCGTTCTTAATGCCTTTGCATACACCGGTGGGGCAAGTCTAGCTGGCCGAGCTGCCGGCGCCTCGGTAACCCATGTTGATTCCATAAAACAAGTGGTCAGCTGGGCGGCTAGCAATCTGGAACTCTCCAAGATGAACGGAATACGCTGGATGGTCGAAGACGCCCCAACCTTTTTAAGTCGGGAATTGCGTCGGGGTAAATCCTACAACGCCATCGTTCTAGATCCCCCGGCCTTTGGGCACGGACCCAACGGTGAATCCTGGATTTTAGAAAAACAAATCTACGATTTGGTTGACACCGCCATTCAATTGCTGAATCCAACCGAAGCCATTCTTATTGTCAATACCTATTCTCTAGGCTTTTCTTCAATCTTAGTGTACAATGTGTTGAAGCAGTTGGCACTCCCTTCAGATCAAATTGAATCTGCTGAATTATGCCTGGAAGATGGATTTGGGAAACGACTACCCCTAGGTGTCGTAACTACCCTGAAACGGGGTATTTAAAAAATGGGAGGACAATGGGATTCGAACCCACGACCTTCAGAACCACAATCTGACGTTCTAACCGACTGAACTATGCCCTCCATGTCAAAGAATCCCTAACGGGATGCAAATATAGCAATTCTACTCAAATTTCTTTTTTAGCTGGGCCATGTTTCTTTTTCATATTTCTTGAATGGCGATAAAAGGCATACCCAGCCAATCTTAGCGCCTGATTTCATACAATGTTGATATTAAGACTCAAACGTTCTTGTTTTAGCTCTTCCTTATCTTGTGATTTTTATCCCTAGCAAGCGCTAAAATACGGGTATCTTTGTGGTATGGAATTCCATTTAACCATAGGGGGAATGAGCTGTACTGCTTGTTCTGCTGCTGTTGAAGCGGCATTAAGGAAAACACCGGGATTAACCGAAGTACAGGTTTCATATACCTTGGCGGAAGCTAAAATCCAGGCGGATTCGCCCCAAGTGGCCCAGTTGGCCATTGAGGCTATTAAGAAGGCGGGTTATTCTGCCTCTCTTACACCGGCAGAGCAGCATGTTCCAAGCCCCGTTTGGCCGGTTCTACTCGCTCTAGGTTTCACCCTGCCCGTGTTTATCAGTGGAATGTTTTTTCATTCCTCCCCATTAACCCCATTCATCGGTCTGCTTTTTAGTACTCCTGTTATTTGGCTGGGCCGCTCTTTTTTTCAGCGCGCTTTCCTTCAAATTAGGAAAGGCCGCCCGGCAATGGATACCTTGGTTGGAATTAGCACCGGAGTCTCTTACGTCTACAGCATCTCTGCTCTTGCAATGGGCCACACAGAAGCTTTATTTTTTGAAGCTGCTGCCATGGTTATTTCATTCGTTATGCTAGGAAAATGGTTAGAAGAAAAGGCCCGGCATAAAACCTTGGCCGGCATTAGGTCATTAATCCAGCTTATGCCTTCAAGGGCAAGACTTTACCCCGACGCCAACTGGGTTGAACTTGCTCAACTTAAGCAGCAGGATTTGATTATGGTTGCCGCCGGCGATGAAATACCTGCGGATGCGCAAGTGGAATCTGGACAAATGGAGGTGGATGCCTCTTGGCTAAGTGGAGAATCTATCCCATTACTTGCTCGCTCAGGAGATGCGGTTTTTGCAGGAAGCGCCGTGGTAAGTGGAAATGCCGTTTTGCGAATTACAGCCATTGGCGATTCCTCAAGGCTTGGACAAACCTTGGCACAGGTGAAAAAGGCCTTGGTTACGAATTTGCCCATGCAGCGATTGGCGGATGCATTATCAGCAAAGTTTGTGCTCTTCATTATTGCATTTGCCATAGGAAGCGCCGGACTTTGGTTGTTTCTTGCCCCTGAAACGCCGGCTATTTTTGCTCTACAAGTTGGCCTCACCGTATTAGCAGTGGCCTGTCCCTGTGCGCTAGGCCTTGCTGTTCCCACCGTTATTTCTGTAGCCTTGGGCAAGGCAGCACAAAAAGGAATTTTCTTCCAGCGGCCAGAAGCCTTGGAATCTTTGGCGCAGGTCCGGCGCATTTTTATGGATAAAACCGGAACCTTGACCGAAGGAAAACCCAACGTTTTATGGACCAATGCTGTACTTCAAGAACATGCTGCTGTAGTTTGGGAGCTGGCCTCTATATCTCAGCATCCGTTGTCCAAATCGCTTGCCAATTGGGCCAAACATAGTTTTCCCAATTTCCCCAAGTCCTCAATTACTCAGATTTCTGAGGTTCCAGGTTTTGGTTTGGAAGGAATATGGGATGGAAAAGAAATCCGGCTCGGTGCTCCCAATTGGGCCGGCCCTTGGCCAGCAGAAATCCCAATGGATGCCAGTCCCGTTATTCTTGGAAATGGACAGGTTACGTATGCCGCCTTTTTACTTCAGGATGCCCCAAGGCCGAATGTACTAGCCATAATGAAGCAGTTGATTCATTTGGGATTAATTCCCATCGTGTTAACGGGCGACAGAACCCTGTCTTCTGCTGTTCGCGACGTTTTGCCGCCACAGGTTCAAGTTCATTTGCATCAGCAACCTGAAGATAAGATCCGCGCCATTGAACGGGCAAAATCAGAGGGCGAAGTTGTTTTAATGGTGGGGGATGGAATCAATGATGCTCCGGCTCTTGCCTTAGCAAACATTGGAATTTCAATGGGAGAAGGCAGTTATTTGGCCCGACAGTGCAGCCACATTAGCTTAGGAGATTCCAATTTGGACTTGTTGCCGGAAGCCATACGAATTTCAAAACAGGCGGTTCGCCTCATGCGCCAAAATATGCTGTGGGCTCTTTCCTATAATTTGGTGGCTCTTCCCTTGGCAGCGGGTATTTTATATCCGTTTACGGGACATTTATTCAACCCCATGTGGGCTGGGATGGCCATGGCGGCCAGTTCTGTTTTTGTGGTTCTGAACAGCCTTCGACTATCTTTTTCGTAAGTCTGGAAAATCTGCATCTTCCCCTTTTGCTCGCTCTTCCGGACTCTTGTATTTGAAAAACAGATTAATCCAAATTGATCTAGACAGGCGAAATACAATGGGAAAGCTGAGCAATAAGCTGCCACCAATGGCTGAGAAGTAAATCCATTCTTCCTCCCAGTTAAAAAAAGGCAGCAATACAACAAATACGGCAATGGCAATGGCGGTTGTCAGAGCATAACTCACATAACTCGCCCCAAAATAGAATCCCGGTTCGGGCTGATAATTGAAGCCACACGCTGAACAGGAAGAATGCATTTTCAAGGCCGAAGTTGGCTTGAACAGATTGTTGCTATGGAATATTGGGCCCTCATGGCAACGCGGACAACGCATGTGAAAAATGGAGTACATTTTTTGGCCCTTCTGAAACATGGGATAAAGATAAAAGGGATTTCTAAGCAATTTGGTGATATGCATCACCTCAATACACTTGTTTTGAGGTGGTATTGGTTTTGTGCGGCAGGGATTGAACAAGGTAGCCCGCAAAGATGGCGGCGGGAGCTACCCTTTGGCGAGGAGGCGACGTGAGGAGCCACCGCAGCCCAAGGGTAGCCCGTCCGGCAGCTGCGGACTACCTGTGAAAGCCCGGCAGCCGCCCCAAAGAAATAGACAATCCGAATCTAGGGGAGGAGCAAAAAAAAACCGCGCCTAAGCGCGGTTCATAATTTAGTTGTTTCGTTTATCCGGTTTGGCATATTGAGAACCACCTCGGTGCACATAGCGATTGTGTTTCGCAATGCCCATTGGAGGACCAATTCGATCCATGGCACAACGGAAACCAATCCATTCAGTAGAAGCTTGTTCGTCCAAATGACGGCGAGTGCCCGGAACCATCCAGTAGGCAGGATCTTTCCATGAACCACCTTTAATTACCCGCGATTGGTTGTTAATTAAAGTGGTAGCACTGTAATCGTACATGGCATGTGTTCCAGAAACTGAATCGGCGTAGCTGGCATCGTTGAAATACAAAGAAGAAACTACATCACCATCTTCATAATCCAAATAGTTGGCTCGCTTGTAGTTGCGACGAAGTGCGGCATCATCCTTGGTTACATCCACATACTGAATGCGGCCTAACGAATCTTTTTCAGCCAAAAAGCCTTCATCATCCAACAATTTCTTTTTGAAAACGTTACCGCGGAATGGGCGGAACTCATCAAAATCCATTAAAGAAAGAGGACGATAAACATCCATAACCCACTCTGAAACGTTGCCGGCCATGTGGTATAAACCAAAGTCATTTGGCCAGTAATAATATACAGGAACGGTTGCGTCACCCATGTCGTTTAAGCGACCTGCGCTACCCATGTAGTCGCCGCGGCCCCGACGGAAGTTTGCCAAGAAGTCCCCTTTGAATTTCTCATTCGGATTTCTGGAAATATGACCACTCCAAGGGTACAACCTTTTCTCTTTAATGATTTCGCGGTCGGTGGAAGGATCTGTGTTTCCTACTAAAGCCAATGCAGCATACTCCCATTCCGCCTCGGTTGGGAGACGAAACTTAGGAAGTAGCAAACCATCTTCAATCCGCACTTTACGTTGTTCGCCGGTGAAAATATTAACAGGCTGAAATTTCTTTTTGTTGTTCAAACCTAGTTCGTATTGACCAGCCAGATAGGCTTCAGTGTTGAAGTTTTCTTCTGCCAATTGCTCTTGAGGATGCCAAACCATGATTTTTTCCCGAACCATAATCATTTCATTGGTTCGGTCGGTGCGCCAGGAGCAAAAATCATTGGCTTGAATCCAGCTTACTCCTACAACAGGGTAAAAATTGTAGGCAGGATGCCGCAAATAGTTGTCGACATAATTATCGAAAAAGCCCATTTTCGACCGCCAAACTAAGGTATCAGGTAAGGCCTTTTTTAAAACTTCAGGATAGTCTTCCCCAAAGACGCGTTTAACCCATTCCAGATATTCCCGATAGGCAACATTGGAAACTTCCGCCTCATCCATATAAAATGAAGAGACTGTAACTCTGCGCGGTTGATTGTCATGTTCAAATAAAACGTCTTGTTCTACTTGACCCATCACGAAGGTTCCCCCCTCAATGAGAACAAGACCCGGTCCGGTTTCTTGTTCAATGTATGGCGGAACCTCAAAACCACCATTGCGGGCGTCGTTGTATGCCCATCCTGTGGTAGATGAAATTTGTTGGTCTTTGCAAGATGCAAAAGCCGCAACCAGTGCGGCTAACATTCCAACTTGGGTTATTTTTTTCATGCCTAGGCAGTTTAAAGCGAATACAAATGGATAACGAAAGTACAAAAGATTATTGTATGTCCAAGTTTAGAAAGAAGGACAGCGAACGGTGCGGAATCGACGCAACGGTTGACGGCACGGAATTTTTAAGCCCAACGAAATTTCATGCGATCCTGCAGTCCGGTTGGTTAGTCTTGAAATGGTAACATCATACGAGTATCCAATTCTCCAGGTATCGCGTTGCAAGCCGAACAACGCAATGAACGAATCGTTGTTTCGGTACCAAATTCCACCTACAATTGGCCCTTTTCCAGCATACAAACCAATATTCAGTTGATAAAAGGATTGCTGCAGCATAAAAAGAACGTTGGGAGAAATGAACAAATCACCGGAATACTTGCGGCGTTTGCCCAAAGGAATCATGGCTCCAAAATGGGTTGTTAATTTAAAGGGCAACGCACTTGCACCTAAGAATCCCTCATTTGGTTGAGTAATGTGGTGAATAGCAGCTCCGCCGTAAAAAATCTGATTGTACAATACTGCTCCAGCAGCAAAATCAATCATTACCTTCTCATCGTTATCAAAAACTTCTTGAGTAGCATAAATAAATCCGTACCGGTCATCGATTTGATCGCCAAAGGTCAGTTTACTTACATCTAAACTGCGCTGTAAAATTCCTACTTCAGCAGCCAAGCGTAGGCTTGCCTTGCGCGACAACTTGATTAGATAGGAATACGAAACAGCAAAATTGTGCGAAGTAATGGTATTCGTGCCAGCTTCATCTCGCATCATTCTGATTCCAATTCCTCCTTGCAAGGCATCAAAATGCTGATCGTAAGAAACCGCATAGGTTCTATAATTTCCAGAAATACCGGTCCACTGAAAACGGCTGTTCATAGAAATTCTAGGACAACGGACAGAGCCGGCAAATGCGGGGTTCAAATATATTTGGTTGGCATAAAACTGAGTGAATTGAGGGTCTTGGGCCTCGGCCGTAACCACTGCTAACCCGCCGGCCAACACAAAAAATATCTTCTTTAAAATGTTATTCACCATAACCGAGGAATGGACATATGAAGTTCAAAGATAAGAAACGGGAGTAAAGTTAGAACATATTTTAACATTTTGATGTTGAAAATGCAGAGGACTTGCCTACAAAATTCCAAAATCGACGTGTTTGCATGTTCTTAAATTTAATCATTTTAAGGTTTATGAGGTATACGAAAAGTATTTAAGCCGCGTTATTTGCTCGGTCTTAATATGATTTACCTTTTAAAGATACAGTTAAATTTGAAAAAAGTCAAGTCTTCTTATGCATGCCATTAGAATTCCCGTTTGGATTTGTACCTGTGCCGTTCAACATGTACCTTTACCTTCTATGAGGTTGTTCGTTTTTGGCATTGGCCTTTTCCTTGGTTTATCTGTATCTGCTCAGCACAATCCAGTACGTTTCTCGCTTGATTTAAAAGAACGTGTACCAGCAGACCCGAAGTCCGAGGCCATAGAATTGATAGGCTTAAATGCGTTTCCCGATTCCAAGTGTCCTTCGTGGTCCCTAGTTTTTCAACACAGTCAGGCCCGAATGTCCTACTCCGTTCGGCCAATTTCTTTCGATACGCTTCAAACGAATGCACAGATTCTAGAAGATCTACCACTCTTGAGTCATGAAATTCGCCCCAAGGCCTTGCGCTATTCTGTTCGCGGAGAACAATTCCTGCGCTTGATTGGAGACGCGCTATTTAAAGATGCGGAAGGCCACATCCTATTAATCAAAGAGGTAGAACTCGCCCCTCAACCCATTGCCTCATCAGAAAGTGCTGCTAAATTGTTTTCATTTCCACTCGGTTCTTCGGTCCTTAATTCGGGAACTTGGTTTAAATTGGGAATGGTTTCTGAAGGGGTACACCGCTTAGATTACAATCAGTTGCTTCAATGGAATGCCATTGGTGGGCCTATATCGTCCAACCAATTGGGTATGGTGGGGAACGGCGGATACCGATTGGCGGAAGATTTAAACTTGCCGCGTCCCGATGACCTTCAACCCATTCCTTTGCAGGTTGAAGACGGCGGAGATGGGCAATTTGGACCCGGAGACTTTCTCCTGTTTTATACGCATGGATTAAAACGTTGGGTTTGGAACGGTCAGGAATACGAGCATGACAATAATATGTATTCCGATACTGTCTATGCTTTTTTTAGTCCCAATCAGCCGGGGCCCCGAATTCAAAATCAAACCATGCCACAAGGTCTGCCCGGTTATATCAGCAACAAGGGAGACTTTTTCCAGTGGATAGAAGAAGAAAAGCAAAACCTCATAAAATCAGGCCGAAAGTGGTTTGGCGATGTGTTTAGCTTTACCAATACCTATTCCTATCCATTTTCCTTGGGCAACTGGACTCCCGGAGATTCCGTTTCCCTTCGAATAGCTACCGCTGCCCGATGTGTCAGTTGCTCTTCTGTGTTTTCGTTTTCAGCCAATGGAGTTTCTGTGGGAAGCGCCACTTTAGGTCAGGTTTCCAGCAATTACGCCGGCAATTACATCACTGAAAATACATTTTCAACCCGATTCCCCGTAAATTCCAGCCCGCTTTCTGTTCAGGTTTCCCGAACCAGCCCCCAATCCGGTTCTGAAGATCAACGCGCCTGGTTGGATTATGTTACCGTCCATTACCGACCAACGCTTCAGTTTAGCGGGCAACCCTTCGTTTTTCAAGATCATAAGGCAGCGGGATTGGCCGAATTTCGAATCTTAAATCCAAGCTTGCCTATGCAAATGTGGCGGGTCGATGACATGGCCAATCCCCTAAACCTTAAAACGGCATCCGCTAGTGGTTTTGATTACGTCCGCCTTGAAAATGCTGAAGGAGCTAAGTTGGTTGTGTTTGGAGCGCCCAACACCCTTCCATCGCCTTCTTTCTTCGGACAGGTCCCCAATCAAAATATCCATGCCCTGGTCGCTTTAGACCCTGCTCCAGATTTGGTGGTAATTACGCATCCTTCTCTTATGCAACCTGCCAAAGAACTTGCCGAAATGCACCAAGTGCAAGACGGAATGGTGGTGCACTTGGTTACAACAGAACAGATTTTCAACGAGTATTCCAGCGGAGGCCAGGATATTTCCGCTCTACGGGATTATGTTCGCAGCTATTTCCAATTTCGGGGCGATTCCATTGGTCCCCGATATTTAATGCTTTACGGTTCTGGCAGCTTCGACTATCTACCCCATCGAAACCGGCTTTCGGCCCCCAATCACAATTTGGTGCCCTCGTTTCAAACTTGGGATTCCCGCAGCCGAAGCGGCGGTTCTCATCCATCTGATTTTTTCTATGCGGCATTCAGCCCGAACACCAGCAGCGATGGTGTGGTGAACAGCAGTACGCCCATTTGGCTTGGCATTGGTCGCGTGTTAGCTACCACAGCAGAAGAAGGATTTGCCTACAATCGAAAAGTTCAGCATTATCAGGAAAGCAGCGATTGCTTCGGCGATTGGCGCAACACTGTAACCCTTTTCTCTGACGATATGGAAGCCGCTTGGGAAAGCAGCTTTATTACCGACAACGAATGGATTTACCAATGGCTGAAAACCAATCAACCCGTCTGGAATGTTGATAAGGTGTACATTGATGCGTTTCAACAAAATACCACAGCTGGGCAGAGGTATCCGGAAGCCAACGATTATTTGAACCGGCGAATAAATAAAGGCACCTTGTTTTTAAATTACATCGGACATGGGGGCGAATCCGGACTTACCGCAGAACGAGTACTGCAAATCGATGACATTGAAAAATGGACAAATTCCAATCAGTCTTCGATTTTCTCCACAGCGACCTGCACCTTTACCCGGTTTGATGACCCAACATTTGAATCGGCCGGAGTGCGCGTTCTGCAACGAGAAGATAAAGGAGCAGTAGCCTTATTAAGTACAGTCCGAGCCATTCCGGTGGTCCCAACTTACCTTAAAAAATGGACTCAGGTCACCTTCGGAGGGTTTGATGCCTCTGATACACGTTTGGGAGATATCCTGTTTGAATCTAGAAAATGCATTCCCAGTTGCGACGGGGGAGAAAACAATATTTTACTTTTTGGCGACCCTGCCTTGCGTCCCGCTTATCCTAGGTATTTGGTGCTGACGGATAGCATAAATGGACAGGCCATTCAAAATCAATCTTTTGATGATACCCTAAAGGCAACAGATGTGGTTCGGATCAGTGGCCGCATCGCCACCCGCGACAGCATACTTATGGACACCTTCAACGGGATTATCTCCGTCACGGTGTACGATAAACCCCAGCAGCTTCAAACACTTAAAAACGATGCTGATGGGATGAACTATGATTTTGAAATCCAAAATTCGGTGGTTTTCCGAGGCCAAGCTAGCGTTCAAAACGGCCAATGGAGCATACAATTTAAGGTGCCGCTGGATATCAATTACTTGGTAGGCGAAGGGAAATTCAGCTATTACGCACACAACGGAAACGTGGACGCTCATGGCTATCAAGCCAATATTAAAATTGGCGGCGCCTCCGGAAACTGTGAAAACGATGGACAAGGCCCAGAAGTTACCTTATTCATGAACGACTCCCTGTTTGTGAATTTAGGAATTACCCATGCCTCCCCAACATTTTATGCCGAAGTAAACGATGCAAGCGGGATCAATACGGCCAACGGGGGCATTGGCCATGAAATTCAACTGAGCATTACGGGCCCTGTGAATCAGACATTTTACCTCAATGATTATTATGAGGCGGCCATCAACAGCTTTCAATCCGGCTCAATCCGCTTCCAATTGAAAGACCTGCCCGAGGGCTTTTATACGGCCGAATTGTTGGTCTGGGACGGCTGCAATCAAGCCACTCGAACAACATTGAATTTTACGGTAGTCGGAACGCAACCCAATCTGATTCGCGCAGAAGCCTGGCCAAATCCATTTGACAATCAAACGGCCTTAACGTTCCAACATAATTTAGCCGGGAAAGAACTTAAAGCCCATGTCCGCCTCACCGATGTGAGTGGAAGTTTGGTCAGAGAATTCAATTGGAACGGTACCCCAATAGGCTTCCAGGGCATTAATTTAACTTGGGATGGTACAAACAGCAGCGGCTCAAAAGTCAGTCCGGGCATGTATATTTTCTCGGTACAGCTGTCAGATGAGTTCGGTCAGGCTGCCTATGGCTATGGCCGAGTTATTTATGCCGGACACCCATAACCCATATTAACTGAAACTGACCTATATTTGCACAGCAGGAATTACATTTAGCATGCACACAATTTTCAAACATACTGCGCTTGCCCTACTTTGTGTTGGAGCAGCTACTTCTACAAGCCGCGCTCAAGACAGCGAGCCTACACGGGTTGTAACAACCTCTGTTCCTTTCTTGGTCATCGGCCCCGACGCTAGAGCCGGAGGAATGGCCGATCAAGGTGTTTCCACCTCTGCCGATGCCAATTCACTGCATTGGAACGTGGCTAAACTTGCCTTTGTTGATAAACCCATGGGAATGTCGGTATCTTACACACCCTGGCTGCGAAATTTAGTTCCCGATATCAATTTGGCCTATGTAGGGTTTTATGGAAAAATCAACGACCGCTTCACCGTTGGAGCCTCGCTGCGCTACTTTAATATGGGCGACATTAACTTTACGGATGAAGTCGGCATGTTTATGGGGACGTTTACTCCCAATGAATTGGCCATCGATGCCGGAGGTTCTCTGCTTTTGTCAGAGTATTGGAGCATGGGCATTAGCTTTAAATTTATCAGTTCTAACCTTACGCTGGGGCAGCAAGTCAACGGTCAACCCACACAGCCCGGTTTAGCCGGTGCAGGTGATTTGGGTTTTTATTTTCAAAAACCCGGTCGCAAAATTGCTGGATTTCCCGTCATGTATCGCTTCGGAACCGCTATCCAAAATATCGGGTCAAAAATTGATTATGGCAGTGCCCGTGGTCCGGAATGGATTCCTGTGAATTTCCGTTTGGGCGGCGGCGCGGAACTTAAAATTGACGAATACAATCGAATTGCCATGAATTTGGAAGTCAGCAAGTTGCTTGTTCCAACTCCGCCCGAAACAAACATTACTGGCGATACCATCATTGCGGGACAAGACCGCGATCGTCCTGTGCTCACAGGTATGTTTACTTCGCTGGCCGATGCCCCCGGTACCGGAGTCTATGGTAGCGTATTTGCTGAAGAAATGGACGAGTTTGTTTGGAGCATTGCTGCAGAATATTGGTACGGAAATGTCCTTGCCATCCGTTCAGGTTTCTTCTATGAATCGCCCCGCAAAGGCAACCGGCAATATGTAACCTTAGGCGCCGGTTTGCGCTACAAAGTCTTTGGTCTAGATTTCGCGTACGTATTGCCTGTCGGCGGTCGCACAAATCCCCTTTCCAACACGCTACGCTTCACCCTAAGCTTTGATTTCGCAAAGGGTTTCGGGAAAAATTAAGAGTGAATCGTACCGTCAATTCTCCTTAAAACGTGTTCTTTTTGGGCGGTTACGGGCTTTCAGCAGTAGTCCTCGCCAAAAGCAGGGTAT
>CAIKAF010000005.1 GCA_903825395.1 uncultured Flavobacteriales bacterium | reverse complement strand
TGCGGCTGATTTGCCCGCTTCGTACTCTTTTAACGCATGTACAATCTGCGTTTCTGTGAATTTCGATTTTTTCATGATTTGAACAGTGTTTAAAGTTAGAAAATCTAATTTTAACCTGTCCTATTTTTGGGGGTGGTTACAAAAGCTCAAATGCCTTGATTTTTTATCACAACTTAAATATCGGAAAAATTAGTTGATTTAAGGTCGAAATCGGAACCAAGTTAATAACAATCAAATTGTTATTCCGATTGTTTTTCGACAACAACATAGATGATTTACCGTGTAAAGGTTTCTATAATGTTATCAGGTCAAATTTATTTATAAAGAGTCAACTGAAAATGACATTTAAATTTTGGGGTTATTGTTCTAGGGTAAGAATTAAATGAGGATTAGGCTCAATTTAAAATAGCGCAAAATCGATATTATTTTGAGTTTAATGAAAATCGAGTAACTTTGTTGCTCAATATGATGGAGGGTATTATTGGTTCAAAAACCCGAATACGTTTGCTGGTCAAGTTCTTCTTGAATCCAGCTGTTACTTCTTATCTAAGGGAAATTGCTGCCGAGTTCGGTGAAAGCACAAACGGTATTCGTTTGGAGTTGAATCGATTGAGTGAAGCCGGCTTATTGGAATCCTCAGCAAATGGGAAGACAGTTCGGTATAGAGCAAACGACCGACACCCCCTTTATCCTGAAATAAAGGCCATCGTCGGCAAATATACCGGTTTGGATGCCCTAGCTCAGCAAGTGTTTCAGAGGTTGGGAGATTTAAAGGCTGCGTATTTGGTTGGAGATTATGCCCAAGGCAAAGATAGTGGTATTATTGATGTTGTCTTGGTTGGAAAGGTGGACGATTTGGTTTTAAGAGAGTTAGTACAGAAGGTCGAATCGCTAATTACTCGCCGCATTCGTTGTTTGGCGGTAAGTCCGGCCGAGTGGCAAAAGTTGGTAGATAAACAGACCTTTGTGCGGCCTATGTTGGCCTGGTCGGCCGAATAGCCGCCGACGTTTTATTTTGCCTGATTTTGCGCCCAGTGTGGGACTCAGAAGGCGAAGCTATATAAAAACCTATGTATAAGATAGAACCGCACCCCCCTTGGTATAAAATTAACCTAAAAGAACTTTGGGCTTACAGGGACTTGATTTTAATTTTTGTCAGGAGAGATATTGTTTCTATGTACAAGCAGACAGTTCTTGGCCCGCTTTGGTTTTTCTTGGCCCCCTTGTTTACTGTTCTCACTTTTACTTTAGTATTTAGTCGGATCGCGGGCTTAAGCACAGATGGCCTACCGGCTCCGCTGTTTTATCTATCTGGAACTACCCTCTGGAATTATTTTCAGAATAGTTTTATTGGTGCTTCCAGCACCTTTGTTTCCAATGCTCAATTGTTTGGTAAGGTTTATTTTCCAAGGCTTGCAGCCCCCGTTGCTCTTGTTTTATCGAACCTCTTTAAATTTTTTATCCAATTCGGAATGTTAATGGCTTTTTGGATATATTATTGGAACTTAGGCCTAGTTTCACCTTCAATAAAAATGCTGTATTTGCCTGTTTTTTTGATATTTATGGCGGTTTTTGCGCTAGGAGTTGGGTTATTGTTTTCGGCGCTAACTACGAAGTACCGTGATTTAAGCCATTTTTTGGGTTTTGGGGTAACGCTTTTGATGTATGCCAGCCCAGTAATTTATTCTATGAGCCAAGTTCCAGGCCAATATAGAGGTTTAGTGCAATGGAACCCTCTTGCGCCTGTTCTTGAAGGATTTCGACATTGCTTAACAGGAGCAGGTGAGCTATCTTGGGGCGGATTGGCTTATAGTGGTGTAATTGGCCTATTGTTTTTAATCGCGGGCACTTTTTTGTTCAACCGCACCGAAAAAACCTTTATGGATACTGTATGAGGCCCGCGTTAAACATTGAGGGTGTTTCTAAGCAATACCGCCTCGGCAATGTTGGGGTTTCAAGTTTGCGCGATGATATTCAGCGTCTTTGGGCTGGGATCAGAAATCAACCCAATCCATTTTTAAGTAGGGGATTTGCCAATAATCGCTCTAAAAAAAGTGACGAGGCCTATGTTTGGGCTCTAAAAGACATCGATTTTAAGGTGCAACCCGGCGAAGTGTGGGGAATAATAGGTAAAAATGGAGCAGGGAAAAGCACCTTACTAAAAATATTAAGTCGGATTACAGCTCCTACCAAAGGAAAAATTGAAGTAAATGGTCGAATGGCATCTCTACTTGAAGTAGGAACGGGTTTTCACCCTGAATTAACGGGCAGGGAAAACATCAATTTAAATGGGGCAATATTGGGTATGACTAGAGCTGAAATACGGAGTAAGTTTGATGAAATTGTAGCTTTTTCTGGTATTGAGGGATATATTGATACGCCCGTAAAACGTTACAGTAGTGGTATGTATGTAAGACTTGCCTTTTCGGTTGCGGCTCACTTGGAACCAGATATTTTGATAATAGACGAGGTGCTAGCTGTTGGAGATGCGGATTTCCAGAAAAAGGCCTTGGGTAAAATTCAAGATGTTAGCAATATGAACGGCAGAACAGTTTTATTTGTTAGCCATAATATGGCAGCAATTCAAGCTCTTTGTGGGAAAGCCGTTGTTTTAGACAACGGACAATCAACGGCTTTTGATGATACGGAAACGGCGATAGAGCATTATCTTAATAAAAACAATAATAATTTCGAAGGCATAGGAGTTTCAAATCAGATACATTCTATAGGCAAGGAGATAGAAATAATCTTAGCGCAATTAGAAAATACACGTTCGGTAATTAAGGCAGAAGAGCCAATCAAAACGGAAATTAATTTTAGCAGTCGAACTGAAAAATTTATGTATATAAATTTTATTTTACGAAGTTTAACCGGAGATGTAGTATTCGAATATCCAACCAATATAATTAGAACAAAAGTCGGAATCAATAAAATATTTTTTTGTATTCCAGGTGGATTTTTAAACAAAGGTTTTTATTCCATTCAATTAAACTTTCACACCGAAAAAAATGAAGTGATCGGTTATATTGCATCGCTGTTAGAGTTTGAAATTGAAAACACAAGTAGCATACATGGCTATTTAAGAGGTCGGGCAGGCTATGTAAAATTACCAGTCGAATGTAACTTTGAATAAAAAGAAGTGGAAAAACTTACAATAAATCAATTTTTAAACCAGCCTATTCCAATACATCGAGAATTAATGATTTTATTTTCAAAATCAAGCAAACTCATCGTTTTTGATATTGGAGCGTGTACGGGCGAGGATTCTATTCGATACGGAAAAATATTTCCAAATTCAATTGTTCACGCGTTCGAACCTTTAAGTTCAAATATACTGACATTTAAAAAACACTTAAAAGAATTCCCAAATTCAAATGTATTCGTACATAACGTTGCTTTTTCAGATTTTGATGGAGAAGCCGAGTTTTACGTATCGGGCGGGGATCCATTTTTAGGTAAGACATCAGAATTTACAACCCTTTTTCCTAAACAATGGAATAAATCTTCTTCCCTGTTGGCCCCGACGGACACATTAAAAAAAGCGTATCCTTGGTTAACATTCGGCGAAAAAACGCGAGTTAAAGTAGTTAAGCCCGAAACATTCATAAAAGATAAAAATATAAATAGAATACACCTTATACATTTAGATGTCCAGGGCGCAGAACTTCTTGTTTTAAAGGGCTTTTCTCATTTTTTAAGAAATGTTGATTTTATCTGGCTTGAGGTTTCTTCAACTACCTTTTATAAAAACCAGCCATTAAATAGTGACGTTGGCAATTTCCTTAAAACATCTAAATTTCGTAAAATCAAATGCCTTGTCGATAAAGCCGGAAATGGTGACGAGCTATGGTTAAATGAAAGGCGGACTTTTGAATTTAAAGCAAAGAAAATAGCAGGCGAAATTTTAAAAAAAAGAATAAGTTGAATTGATAAATATGTTAAATTTTAAAAATTTTTTATTGCAACGACGGCATCGAAAAATTTCTTATTCACAATGTGGTGAAGATGTTATTTTGAGTTTTATTTTTCGAAACCTTGTGCCAATAGAAAAACCCACTTATTTGGATGTGGGATGCCATCATCCATTTCATCTTAATAATACTTACTTATTTTATAAAAGCGGAAGTAAGGGTATTAACGTAGATGCTAATCAAAATGCTATAAATCTGTTTTCTAAACATAGAAAAAGAGACATTAATGTTTGCGTAGGTGTTTCAGACTTTAATGGATTTTTGCCCTTTTATCACCAAAAAGACCCTTCACTTAGCACTTTCGAATCTAATAATTACAATAATTTAAATAAAAGCATCACTAAAGTTGAACAAATAGAAGTTATTACAATTTCTAAATTAATTGAACAATATAACTTAAATAAATTCCCGGATCTTCTTTGCATTGATGCTGAAGGATTTGATGCCATAATATTGAAATCTATTAATTTCGCTGGGTCTATCCCTAAAGTGATATGCGTCGAAACCATTAAACAAACTTCTGAGCTGAATTGGGTTCGAGATTTTGATCTAGTATCTTTTCTTGAATTTAATGGATATTATAAACATTCTGATACGGGGATTAATACTATATTTATTAATAAAACATCGTTAGTGCATAACATAAAATGGTAATATTACGGGTTTCAGGAGGTCTTGGGAATCAATTATTTCAATACGCGAAAGGTCGTGCTGTTGCTTTACAAAATAATGCACCTTTAGTTTTAGATGTTTCTTGGTTTAAGCAAAAGCACCCGTATACGCCAAGAAAATTTCAACTCCATAATTTTAATGTAGAGGCATTTATTACTCCAAATATATTAGTTAAAATCCTAGAGAATAATTTGGCACGGGAAATCGACAGATTAATCGGCAAACCCTTTTTTTATCATCCTACAGTTAATGACCCAATTTGGACGCACCAAAAAGCCTCAATATTTAAATCTCCAATTATTCTGGACGGATTTTGGTCAGATTTTTCTCATTTTGGAAATTACTGGGGTTATATGTTTCATGAATTTGAAATGGCTTCTAATTTTAGAAACGTTGAATACTCAAAACTTTTTCAACTTATTAATACGACTAATTCGATTTCTGTTCATATCCGTAGAGGTGATTATCTTGAAGATAAAGAGTCCGATTTTTTTGGTGTTCAGCCTAATTCTTATTATGAAAAATCTTTTGAGTTCTTAAAAGATAAAGTAGTGGATGCAAAATTTTTTGTTTTCACCGATGATGAGAGGTTAGACGTAAAAAAAATGTTTCAAGGAATTGATGCAATTAATGTCTCACGTATTTTAAAAAACGATGTTTTAGAATTTAGTCTTATGTCTATTTGTAAATCAAATATTATGGCAAACAGCACCTTTAGTTGGTGGGCTGCATTTTTAAATCAAAACGCCGAAAAAATAGTGTTGCAACCCAAAGTTTGGTATAAGAATCAATTGGCTCAAGAAAGTTATGAAAAGGGCATGGTGTTATCATTTCCGGGTAGCTTTAAAATTTAAAAATCATCACTTTACTTTAATATATCCTGATAATGTCGATTTCTGTAATTTGCCTAACCTTCAACCATGAATCATTTGTTGAAAAGGCAATTAAAGGGTTTGCTTTACAAAATATGTCCTCCGAGATTGAATTTTTAATTTTTGATGACGCCTCTAACGATTTAACATTTGATAAAATTTCAAATTCAATTAAATTTTTTGATTTAAAAAACACTGTTTGCCTTCGGAATGAATTTAATTTAGGAGTAAATAAAAATTTTGTCAATGCTTTGAAAACCACGAAATACAAATATATTGCCATTTGTGAGGGAGATGATTTTTGGATTGACTCTGATAAGTTAAACAAGCAATTTCGATTTTTAGAATCAAATCCAAATTTTTCTTTTTGCTGCACAAATATTTCTGTTGTTAATAATGTCGACGAAATTATTCCTAATGCTTGGCCGAATAAACAAAAATCATTTGTGATTTCTAAAAGGTTATTGGGTAACGCGCTGCCAATCCCAACGTGCTCACTTTTGTTTCGTTCAAATGGAATTGTAACAGATGATCATTTTTTAGAAAGGCTGGCAAAGGCACCCTGGCCTGATTTTTTTTTGACGTCATGGTTATTGACTTTTGGCAAGGGCTACTTTTTTGAAGAAAAGACGGCTGTATATAGGCAACATCAACAAGGCTATTTCACCGGAGCCCCCCCTAAAATTCGGCTCAAAAAATCACGTGCAACTAGGTGGATTTTCTTTTGGTTTTGCATTAAAAGGTTTAGACTTTTCTCAGCAGTTATTTGTTTCAAAAACATTGTACGTTTTCCTAATTTTTAATAAAAATCAATGATTTTCGTAACGCGCACCTTTCTTCCAAAGGCTCAAGATTATTTGTCAATTTTGTCCAAGTCTTGGAAGTCAAAGTGTTTAACCAATAATGGACCTCATATTTCTACGCTTCAATCAACACTTGAAAAGCGGTTTCTGTTAAACCATTGTATTGTAAGTAACGGGACAGTATCTTTACAGCTTATTTTAAAGGCATTGGATTGTAAGGGAGAAGTCATTACCACCCCTTTCTCCTATGTTGCCACCACCAATGCCATTTTATGGGAAGGGGGTCTTCCGGTTTTTGCGGACATTGGCCTCGGCACCTGCAACGCCAATCCGAAGGCAGTCGAACAGGCCATAGGTCCCAACACCAAAGGCATCCTGTTAACCCATGTGTATGGCATCCCCTGCGATGTAGATGCCCTGGAAAAAATTGCCGAAAAACACGGCATTTGGTTGGTTTTTGATGCCGCCCATGCCTTTGACGTGAAGTACAAAGGAAAATCCTTGTTTTCCTACGGAACGGCGGCTTCGGCCAGCTACCATGCGACCAAAATTTTCCATACCGTCGAGGGCGGAGGCATTTATTCGAAAGATGAAACGCTTATGAAAAGCGTCCGGCAGTTGATGAATTTTGGCCATACCAGCCCGGAATCCTTTGATGTACCCGGCATCAATGCCAAAAATTCCGAATTCCATGCCGCCATGGGCCTGTCGATTCTACCCCACATGGAACACATCATTGCCCGCCGAAAAGCCATCTCAGAACGCTACGATGCCCAATTGCCCAACGGGCTTTCCCGCCCCCTGATTCCAGATGAAACAGAATACAACTACGCTTACTATCCCGTTTTTTTCCCGGACGAAAAATCCTTGCTTGATACCAAAGCGGCACTGGAGAAGGAAGGCATAGGCACCCGGCGCTATTTTTATCCTTCACTGAACACCTTACCCTATTTGACCTCCACCCAGCCTTGCCCCGTGGCTGAAGATATCGCTTCCCGCGTGTTGTGCTTACCCCTGTATCCGGACTTGAGCGATGAGGAACAGACATTTATTTTACATCATCTGCACCGTATCTTTGGCGCATGAATACAGCTATGGTTTTAATTTTGACCGACAACCTCCAAATGCTGGGAGAGTTTCGCACCCGTGCCTTTCACCATCGGCATACGCATTTCCATTATGCCTTTAGTCCCGAAAACCAGCAGGCCGAGGAGTTCATTCGAAGGGGTTGTTTCCCCCTCAGCGTTACCCAAGACCTAGCGCAGATTCTACGGGACTACAGCAAAGTCATTTCCATTCACAGCAAACAGGTTTTCCCTGCACAGCTGGTCAATAGCCTGCCCTGCTACAACTTGCACCCTGGCTTGAATCCCTACAATCGTGGCTGGTCGCCTCAGGTGTTTTCCATTTTGAATGCATTGCCCTTGGGGGCCACCCTGCATGAAATGGTCGAGAAGGTCGATGCCGGCCCCATTATAGATCAAATAGACGTTAAGGTGGAGTCCTGGGATACATCTAAAACCGCCTACGACAAAGTGATTCTAGCCGAATGCGAATTGTTGGATCGGCATTTGGGGGCCATTTTGAGTTCAAATTATTCCACCCTCTTACCCCACAAAAAGGGGAACTTCAATACCCTTGCGAGCTTTGAGGCTTTGATGCCTTTGGATTTGGATCAACCAACGACGTATAGAGATTGCATCAACCACCTGCGGGCCCTGAGCCATCCGCCGTATTGGAATGCCTATTTTACCGATGCGCAAGGTAACAAGATTTTTTTGCGCATTGAAACAATGGCCGAGGACAAAAAAGCCAACGGCATGCAATAACGTGCATGTAGCCAGAAGCTGAACTAAGAGGGTTTGCAATTGGGCAAGGATATAAAAATAGCCATTCTTTCGCTGTATTCTCACGCTCTGTATTCGGAGCATGATTTCAGTATGGGCGGTGCAGAACGGCGGGCATACTACTGGTTGAAGCTGCTTCAGGAATCCGGGTTTTCGGTTTCAGCCATTTTGGCGCATCCAAAAGGGAAAGAGAAAAAAGTGGAATCAAGATTAACAGGCCCTTGGCCCTTGTTTGAGCATCCCAAGTACAGGATAGACGGCCACATTGTACGCGCTGCGGTTCCTATTGGTGGGATTCCGGGGAAACTCAGGGACAAATTTCTGTCTTTGTTTTCGCTCCAGCTCCCGGATTCAAAGAAAACAAACAAAGAAATGGGAACGGGAATCTATGGCCAAATAAACGCCGATGTATATGTGGCATTTGGGCTTACCAATCCGGCCCATGAATTGGCGCGGTTTTGCAAGGAGAGGGGCAAAAAATTTGTACTGAGCGTGGCTCATGATGTGGATTTTGATTTTTTGGAGAAACCAATTGGAAAAGATGCCTACGACAGCGATCGGGAACGAAAGCCCGAAACCCTCCGGTTGGCCGACATCATCGTAGCCCAAACCCGAAAGCAAGCAGAAAAGTTAAAAGAAGCCGGCACCCCCCCTTCTAAGGTGAAGGTTATTTTAAACCCCATTTCCATTTTACCCCTGCCGGAAAAAAGAACCAAAGCCTTTATTTTATGGATTGGAAAATCGGATTCCAATAAAAACCCCGAGGCGGTACTGGAATTGGCCAAAAAATCACCCCAACTGGCATTTTGTTTAATTTTTGGTGGGAGTTTGAGCCCTACCCTAGCGGCTGAAATTCGTAAGCAATCAAACATTCAAATCGTGGAAGCGGTTAAGCCTCAAGACATGCGGCCCTATTACCTGAATGCATGGTGTTTGCTTTCTACAGCGCATGCAGAAGGGTTCCCCAACACCTTTCTTGAGGCCTGGGAAGCCGGCGTTCCGGTGGCATCGCTCCACGTTAATCCCGGTGACCTTTTGACCGATTCCGGCCTGGGCTTTTGGGCCGCCGGCCGTTTGGAGGGATTAAACGCGGTTTTGCAGGAATGGGCAAATGCCCCGGAAAAGGCCATTGCCATTGGGGAAAAAGGAAGGGAATATGTTCAGGCCAATCACGATTGCAATCCGATTAAAATTCAATTGGAAAAGGTGTTCCGGCATTGAATAAAGGGGTAAACATAGCTTTTCATTCGTTGTTCGCCCAAAACACCTTCAATCCCGTCCAACATAGGTTTGGCGGAGCAGAAAAGCGTACTGCCCTATTGGCAAAAATGGTGAAAGAACTGGGTAATTCCGTTGGAATACTAATGGCAGACCCGGGGCAAGGCAAACGGCAGCGCAACCTGAAGGATGGAATAGTCCCCTTGTACCACCCCAAATATCGATTAAAGGAGCAGGGCATCGAAATTAGAAAACCGCTTTTTGAAACCGGGCTTCCTTCCAAAATTAAAGATAAGGTGCTCAGGGTTTTTGGGAAGCCACCGCTTAACGTTTCAGAAAAAGCAAAAAAGGAAGCTTTCGCTCCTTTTTACAAGGCCAAGGCCACGTTGTGGGTTGGCCTTTCTCTAAACGATTCGATGCTGGAGCTGGCCCTATTTTGCCAAGAAAGCCAAACCCCATTTCTATTGGGATTGGCTGGAGATGTGGATTTAGATTTTCTTTCAAATTCAGAAGGCAGAGATGCGTTTGGAGCAAGCCGGGAAAAAAAGAAAAAAACCATGAGTTTGGCTGCTGCAGTAGTTGTTCAAAATCGGGTTCAAGAGAAAACAATGCGGCAGTATTTCCCCAGTATTCCGGCCTATTATTTGCCCAATCCCATAGATTTGTCGGCCAGTCCACCCCACGGGCAAAAGCGGTCGGGGGCCGTTTGGATAGGGAAAATGGATTCCAACAAAAACCCTTTGGCCCTGCTTCGCCTCGCTCAAAAAATCCCTCAATTAAAAATTACCATGGTTTCGAACCCTGCCGATACCGGGCTTGGGCAAGAAGTCTTGAAATCCCTGCCTTCAAACGTAAAATGGATTCAGTCTTTATCCCATTCAGAAACATTGGCATTGATGGCCTCAGCAGAAGTACACTTCAGCACTTCGTTGCAGGAAGGATTTCCGAACACTTTTTTGGAGGCGGCGGCGGTAAAAACCCCAACGGTTTCCTTGCACGTAGATCCGGATAACTTAATGCAGCAAGGCTTGTTTGGCTTTTGCGCCGGCGGCAACGAGAATCTGTTTATAGAACGGGTATTGCAAGCGATGGATAGAAACGCCGAGGTAATGCAAATGCTGGAAACAACCTGGAGTTATGTGCAGGAAAATCATGCTTATGAAAGGGTAAAAGAGCGCTGGGGGGGCATTGTTCAATCCGTAATGCAAACGTAGTATGTGTGGAATAGCAGGAATAGTATGGCCGGGAAAATCTGCCCAGCCCTTTGTTCAGATGGCCTTGGAATTGCAGCGCCACCGGGGGCCCGATGGGGAAGGCAGTTTTGTGCTGGGCCATTCAGCCCTGGTCCACAGCCGGCTCTCCATTTTAGATTTGGAGGGAGGAAGGCAACCCATGGAATCGGAGGGATTTGCCCTGGTTTTTAATGGAGAAATATACAACTACCCTGACCTGAAGAAAGAATTGGAAGGCCTAGGGAAGCGATTCCAAACCACCTCAGATACGGAAGTGGTTTTGCTTGGTTTTGAACACTGGGGCTTGAAGTTGCTTGGGAAACTTCGGGGCATGTTTGCCTTGGCCATTTTAGAAAAGAAAACGGGTCGGCTCACCTTGGCCCGTGATTCCTTTGGGATAAAGCCCTTGCATTATTTTGAGGGGCCTCGAGGCTTTGCCTTTTCCAGCGAAATACGCCCTTTGTCGCATTGTTTTTCAAACGCGATAAGCATAGACCCCCAAGCCCTTACCGCTTTTTTAAATCTGCAATTTATTCCTTCTCCCTTCAGCGTATTCAAAGAAATAAAAAAGGTAGAGGCGGGACAGTTTTTGGTGGTGTCAGAAAAGGGAAAAATAGAAGAAACCGGCCATTTTTATTCCCTTTCAGAACCATTTAAAAGATTGAAGGCTAGCGAATTAAGTTACGGAGAAGCCTTAAATGCCACGCGCGAAGTTCTGCGCGAATCGGTTCAGGCCCACATGCTGGCCGATGTGGAAGTGGGGACCTTTCTTTCAGGGGGCATAGATTCCACGTTGATCACCCGGTATGCCACCGAGATGTCGCCCGGTCAAATCAATAGCTTTTCCATTGGGTTTTCGGCCTCGGCGTACGATGAATCCGCCTATGCTCAGTTGGCGGCAGCAAAACTGGGAACCCGCCACCATTCATTGATGGTAGAAGACATAACGGTTTCAGATGTGGAGGATATGGTTTGTGCCTACGGCGAACCCTATGGCGACAGCTCTGCTATTCCAACCTATTTTGTTTCTAAACTGGCTGCAAAACAAGTAAAAGTAGCGTTGACAGGCGATGGCAGCGACGAATTGTTTTTTGGTTATCAACGCTATGGAGCTTGGTGGCAAAAAACCCAACGGTACAATGAACATACACCGTTAAAAAAGGCCTATGTAAAAAGCCTTAGGAGGCTGCTGCCTTCTCGGTATGGTCCTATGGCGGGAGAGCCTAGGCCAGAAATGTGGATAAAAAGTATTCAATTGCTTCCACAATCGGAATTGGACACCTGGAGTCAGGTTAAAAATTCCCCCGAAAAATCGTTAATATTCAAGCAGCTTTTCGGTTTTTTTGAAGACCAAGCCCACAGAGAGACCATGGACATTGCCCGTTGGGCCGAATTGAGGTATTATTTGCGGGAAGACATATTAACCAAAGTAGATATAGCTTCTATGCGCAACAGCTTAGAAACAAGGCCTCCGTTTGTGGATCCCAAAATTTGGGCATGGGCTAGACAATTGCCCGTGGAGTATTTATTTACCATCCAAACAGAACCTTTCCACTTTTCGGGCAAGCGCATAATAAAGGATTTGTTGGGCGATATGTTCGATTCAGATTTTATCCATCGGCCCAAAATGGGATTTGGAATTCCGATGACAGAATGGATAAATCAAGGCTCGCTGAAGCCTCTTTTTACCTCTTCCATTTATGATTCAACCAGCCTGCTTAAGGACTGGCTGGATTTGGATTTGGTTCGGAGTTGGCATGAAATACAGACCAAAACGGGACGCTTTGATGCCCCCGCCCAATGGGGTATAATGGTTTTGTCAATCTGGTTGGAACAATGGAAAAACAGTCCTAAGCAATCGTATTATTCATAAAAACAGGAAATTGATTCCAAGGGTTTCCGTGGTGGTCTTGTGTTACAATCAATCCGCTTTTATTTTGGATTGCCTTAATGGCATTGCCATGCAGAAAGGTCAATTTGAATTGGAATTGTGGATTAGCGACGATGCTTCAACCGACCAAAGTCCTGCGTTGATTCAGAAATGGGTAGAAACCCATTTTCCACAGGCTCACCTCTTGTTGAGAGATAAAAATGGAGGTGTAGCCTTCAATTGGTTGGATACCATTTCGCGGGCAAGAGGGGCTTACATTGCCTTGTGCGAAGGCGATGATTTTTGGACAGACCCCAATAAGCTTCAGCGGCAGATTCAAGCCTTGGAGTTCGAGCCCGAGGCTCAACTTTGTTGGCATGAAGTGGAAGTGCTGGAACAAGGCGTAATTCGGCGGTTTCCGTATGCGCCTCTTCCACAAGAACGTTCGGGAATTAAAGAAGCTATTCTGAACCATTCCATCCCAACCTGCAGCATGGTATTTAGAAACCGTCAAAACTGGGAATGGCCCAATTTCTTTTTTGAGGCCTTTAGTATAGATGTTCTAGTGCAGTTGGAAGTGTTGCGCCATGGCTATGCATTGAAAATATCAGGGAAGCCGGCGGTGTATCGACAGCACCCCGGCGGAGTTTCAAAACAAGCAAACCGTTTTTGGTTGGCGGCCTTAAACCGCTTGGAGATGCTTTGCCAATTTGATACCCATACAAAAGGCGAATACAGAACGTTTATTCGCGCTTATGTTCTTCGGGAATCGGCCTTGCTTTGGAAGTTTAAAGAGCTACCTCGGTTCAGCATGCGCCGCCTGCGCTTGGCCCAGTTTCATTTTTTTGGGAACAATCCCCAAACTTGGCGGGAAAAAAAGACATGGTTTTATGCCCTTTTTTTCCCTGAATGGTACGATATGTTTTTGGTATGGAGGCAAAAAATCAGAGGTTAAGTAGAATGCGCATCGCGTTGATTGGGGGCAGTGGATTTATAGGTTCGGCCCTTGCGAACAGACTGACTCAAGGTGGAGTTCAGTGCATAGTTATAGATCCATGGAGGCCCCCGTCTGGTTTTTTGGGAGAATACTTCACTCCTCCTCAACGTTCATCGGCCTGGGAAGGAGCGTTGGAAGGAATTGACGTTTGCATATACCTTCAATGTTCTACATTACCCAAATCCTCTTTTGACCAACCCATTCTTGAAATACAGGAAAACGAAATGCCACTGATGCATGTTCTGCCGCATCTTCAAAAGAAAGGCATAAAACTAATCTACTTTTCAAGTGGGGGTGCCGTTTATGGCGAAATTGAAAAGGGACAAGCTTCAGAAGATCATCCGCTGCGCCCGATAAGCCCCTATGGTGTGGGAAAAAAAAATGCGGAGGCCTGGATAGAATGGTATCAGTTGCAAGGATTAAAGGCATTGATTTTACGCCCATCTACCATTTATGGTTTTGGTCAAGGTCACCGAACAGGTCAAGGGGTGGTATTTTCCATGTTAAAGGCTTCTTACACAAGAAATCTGTTTTTCCTTCAAGGGGGCGGAAATCAAATCAAAGATTTTTTATTCTTGGAAGACCTGCTGGATTTCGTTGAATATGCATTAATAAAGAATATGCGCGGCGTTTATAATGTTTGTTCCGGCGAAGCCGTTTCGGTGTTTCAGGTATTGGAGCAGGTTGAATTGATAGCGGGTGTGCCCTTAAAACGGGAGTTAATACCTGCCCATCCCTCTGATGTTCGACGCATGAGTTTAGATCCAGGCAAGGCCGCTTCCGAGGGGTGGCGGGCAAAAACCACCTTAAAACAGGGGATTCAAAATCTGTGGTTAACCATTCAAGAACAGGATTGAAGCCGGGAATTCTTTATTTAATCAATGATTTGCAGGCGGGGGGGGCTGAAATGTTTTTAAAGCGCCTTGGCGAAGGCCTAAGCGGCGAGTACCAACCGTGGATTGGGATACTAAATCCCAGCAGCAATCAAGCTGATTTTCAGCGCTTTTTCTTCGAAGGCGGCCATTGGAAAGAATTCCCCCTCTACCAGTATCCGGAAGCCTCTTTGGCAGACCAACTGTTTTGGAAAGCCAATGCGGTGTTGCGTCCCTTTGGATTTACCAATACCTACTTCAAACTGAAGAAAGCCAAAGAGCAGCGGGCTTGGCAGCATCGATTAAAAAAAAATCGAATTGTTTTGGTAAACAGCAACAGTTCGGCTTCAGATGCATTTGTTGCCAAACAATTGAAGCCGCTTGTGAACCTCCCTTGGGTGTTGACCCAGCATAGTTCATACAATCGGGTGCGCTGGGGAATTTTAGGAAGTGAAAAAGAGTTTATCAATCATGCTGCCGCCATTTTGGGGAAAACGGATACCATATTGTACACAGCAGAAGACAATGTGGATATCTACGCGCATGTACCGCTTTCACCCCACACCATTGTCAAAAAAGTTTATTTAGGGTATGAGCCCCAACGGGATATTCCGGAAAAACCGGACCATCAGAAGCCCTTAAAATTGGTTATGATGGCCAGAGGTATTCCGGAAAAGGGTTGGGAACAAGCGCTTCAAGCCATTCAAATACTTAATGCCAAACAGATTCAAGTAGAACTCCAAGCCATATACTCCCCAACTGAATATATGGAAACGTTGAAACAGGAGTATGCAGGGCTTACCGGGGTGAATTGGCTCGGGTATTTGTCCAATCCTGCCCCACTTTTGGCCGCGGCCCATGCATCATTGCTGCCCTCCTATTTTCAAGAAAGCCTTCCCTATGCTATTACCGAAAGTCTGGCCTACGGAACGCCGGTTATTGCCTTGCCGGTGGCTGAAATTCCGAGTATGTTGAGCACGGAATGGGGTTTGGCCGGACAGCTATTGCAGGCAGACCCAAACGGAAAGGCTCGGGTGGAAGGGCTGGTAATGGCCATTCAAACCTATTTGGATAGTCCGGATTGTTGGAGCGAACACAGCCGCCTTGCCAGGCTTGCTTTTGCATCTAAATTTAGCCTTCAAACCTGTCTGCAAGCCTATAAAGAGGTTTTTGATGCATTGACTAAAATACCACAGGAACAGCTTCGATGACCAGGAGCGTTGAACCTCATATTTCTATCGTTCTTACCTGTTTTCGTGAAGGCAAGCTGCTGCAAAGAGCGATAGATTCAATTTTGGCTCAAACCGATTCCCTTTTTACCACCATTATTGTTTTTGATGCGGGTGATGAGCTAACGAGAACGCTGGCTACATCGTACGTCCATGAGCGGGGTTTTCTTTGGGTGGAACACAAACAAAATGCAGGATTATCTGCCGCTAGAAACAGCGGATTTGCGCATTCCATCGACTGGGTTGTGCCCCTAGATGCCGATGATAGTTTGCCGCCTACGGCAATTTCCGATCTTAAGGTTGCCATTTCACAGTTTCCGGACGCTGATTTTTTTTATGGAAATTACCGTGTTCTTGGCTCCACATCGACACAGGATTTGGTCTTGTGTGGAGAACTAACCGATAACGGTCAACCCGGAGGCAGATTAAATGGGTTTAAGCTTAGCGAAAATTGGAAATTATTGGGGACAAGCCCCTGCAGAAAAAGGGTGTGGGAAGCCATAGGCGGTTACGATTTGGCCTTTTCAAATACGGTTCAGGATGTTGATTTTTGGCGCAGGGCACTCCTAAACGGGGCTGCCGGATACTGGATTGACCGAGAAATATACCAATGGCACCGCAGCGAATCTGGAATGAACGCCTCGGTCAAGGAAGAAGATATGGTGCCTCTTCGCCTTAAGAGTCTACCCTTTTATGAAAAATTTAATCCGCCAATGGCCCAGCATTATGCCGATTACCTGTATCGGTATTTTACTCGAAGTCGACAGCGAACAGCCCTGTTGAATTTGCTTAAAATCCATCCTCAATTTTTTGATAAAAAGCAGGCTCTGTTGGCTGGACTGATAAATATCCCGCTATTGTATGCATTGGTGTATAGAATCCTGCATCGGCATACTTTATCCAGTTAGCAGCATGCCGACCTTTCCAACAATCACCTTGGTAACCCCCTCTTTTAATCAGGGAATGTATTTGGAACAAACCATAGATTCTGTACTTAGTCAGGGTTATCCTGAGCTTGAATACATGGTTATGGATGGGGGTAGCACCGACGAAAGCGTAAACATCATCAAGAAATACGCCCCGCATTTGCACGCTTGGGAGTCTTGTCCGGACGGAGGGCAAAGCCGTGCCATTAATAAGGGGTTGGTTCGAAGCAAAGGGGAATTGGTGGGATGGATTAACTCGGATGATTTTTTGGAGCCAGGCGCCCTTTTTGCCTGGGCCGACGGATGGAAGAGTCAGCCCAGCCCCCTGGCGGTTTGTGGCTCAGCAAAGGTTTGGGATGAAGCCCGGTTCTCTCACCTGCGGCAACCTTCTTTTCTCGGCGCTTCAAGGGCAGAAACCCTTTCAAAGGCCAACATTAATCAGGAGGGGACCCTATTCAATGGAGATAAAGTTCGGGCCTTAGGTGGGGTTCACCCCGAATTTCAGTACGCCATGGATTTGGAATTGTGGTTTAGCCTATTGCTGGGTAGCCCAGAAGCGCCAGTAGTACAAATTGAAAATACGGTTTCTAATTTTCGAAGGCATCCTGAGGCCAAATCATCCATTCAAGCACAGGAGCCGCCCGGTAAATCGCACATGTTTGCCGAACGCCTTTTGCTTATGCAAGCATTGTCAAACCTCTGTTTCCCTGATTCAAAAGTCCCAATGTTTCCCGCCGCCGGTCTGAAAAAACCCTTTAATTATGCATTAAGGGTACAGGTTTCGGTTTCCCTTGCTCAGCACATTGTTTCTGCCTTTGTTTTTCAACACAGCATCTTTTTAGAGGATATGGGCTCAAACTTTGATTTGCTGCGATGGCTATTCAAGAGCAAAAAGGCATGGTCGCCAGAACTGCAACCAGAGTATAGGTATTTGATGAAAAGGGGCCTGGTTCATGCCATATTTGGAAATCCAAACCGTCCCTAAAAAAGGAATGCGGTCCTGGTTGTATTTTTTGCTGCTGATATGGAAACCTAAATGGTTGGCTTGGTGGCTGGCAGGAAAAGAAAACGCGAGCTTAACCAGCGATACCCATCCTCCAAGTGGGCTACTATTGGCTGAGGAAGAGCCCTTAGGGTATAAACCATTTGGAATACCCGAACCAGCCTTACCAGTGAAAACGCGAGCCGTTTATGCCCACGAATATGCATCGGCCTTGGTTTATAGCGAGGGAGTATGGTTGTGCCCCAAGGGCTTGGCGCAATTGGGACTTAAACATAGTTCTGAATCAAAAACCATACATGGTTTTTTTATTTTGGAGTCTAGGCTGAAGAGGACGATTCATAGAATGGACAGAGGTGTACTGTTGTATAACCGATGGTCAATGAACAATTATTACCATTGGATGACCGAAACTGTTCCTAGGCTTCGGCTTTGGATGGCACATCCAGAGGCCCAAATCACACCAATACTACTACCTAAATCGTTTCCTAATTTTTGCATAGAGAGCATCAAATTGATTGCGCCTCAATTGCCTGTTTTCAGGCATTCGGGGGAGGAAGAACTTGTTCTGGTTAAGCGGTTTTTTTTCATTTCAGAGCCTTGGGCGGACATTCCAAGCGCAGGTCTGTTAAAAAAAAGCATACGTGCGCTGTATGCAAACATAGAAACCAATAGGGCCTCCCCGACTCAGTTTGTATTTGCTCTTCGCAGACCTGGGCTTTCTAGGTCAATTTTGAACGTTGCAGAAGTAAAGGAAGCCTTGGCGGAGATACCGGTAAACTACGTGGATTTTGATGAACTGGCGTTCCGAGATCAACTTGTTGTGGTACGAAACTCAATCGGCCTGATTGGGTTTCATGGGGCAAACTTAACCAATCTCATGTTTTTGCCAGCGGGCGGGCAGGTGGTTGAAATCAGTTTCCCTTTTTTGCAAGCTGCGCCATGGAACCGGTTTTGCTATCAACATTTGGCCCAGGCTTGCGGCTTGGATTACACCTTATTTCTAGAGGCCAATACCACGGAAGAAAGTATGGACGGTCCGGTTTGGCTTGACGGACAACAGTTAAGTTTTCTTCTGGCATCAAAAGTACAAGATGTCTAAGCCTTTTTTTTCCATCGTTATCCCTTTTTACAACCGGGCTTCTACCTTAGGTCGGGCAATAGCATCGGTGCAGGCACAAACCTATTCCCATTGGGAATTGGTATTGGTTGACGATGCATCCACCGATGCATCGGCCTCCATAGCAGCACAAGCATCTGAACAGGATTCCCGCATTCGGGTATTAACGAACGCCCAAAACCAAGAGCGAAGCCTTAGCCGAAACCGAGGAATAATGGTGGCTCAAGGACGCTACATTTGTTTTTTAGACAGCGATGACTATCACTTGCCGGAGCATCTGAGCATGTTGTACAAAGGATTGGAAAAGCTGGGGTTCCCCACCGCGTTTTTATTTACGAAGGCATGGAATGAAGATGCTCAAGGAAACAGAGAAGAGCGCGTTTGTCCGGATTTTGAAACAACGGATGCTTATCGCTATTTCATTTTATATACCGTAAATCCACAACGTTGGTGTGTTCATAGCAGCATTTTGCATGCGGTTAAATTTGACCCGCACATTCCCATTTGCGAGGATATGGATACCACATTACGTATGGTGGCAAAGGGCATTCCCATGTATGAATTAAAAGAAAGGACTACGGTATATGTAGCTCACCCCGAAAGTTTTACCTGGGGCGACCCCAAAAAATGGCAACGGGAGCTAAACGCGTTAACTTCAATTTTTAACCGCAGGGAGTTGAGGCCCTTCTTGCCTCTTTCCGCATGCAATTTGCGTCGGAGCGCTTGCCATTATCATTTGGCTGTTGAAAGCTGGAAAAAAAAATCCACCGCCCGGTTCTATCGACATGCCGGGTTGTCTTTTATTCTATGCCCGAAAGGTTATAATCGAAGAACAAATAAAAATCTTATGATTTTGGCAGTGTATAATCTACCGGTTATCGGTTCTTTGGTTCAAAAAGCAGTAAGCAAGTCAAAAGTAGTTTTGGGTTGATTTTTTTAAAGAATTTTGTTAGAAACCAGCGTACCATTTCAAATCAAAAAACAGCCTGCCTCAGCCCCCAAAAATGAACCCACAGAAGGTTGTTCTAGCTAATCCCGTTTTTGCCGACCCGGACCTGCAAGGCTACATCGGTCAACAGCATTCTTTTTCTGTATCCCCTCCCGGCATCGACCGGCTGTCCAATGTTTTTGTATCCCACTATGGCCTGGTATCCAAATTCGGTGTGCTAAACCGGCATTGCATGCCCAATTTATTTCCTAAAAACGACATCCCTCAATTCTGGAACTTCCAAAAAGAGGTAGCCTTTCAAGAGGCTGTTTGCCGCTTTGGGAGCAGCTTGAAGGTGCGAAAACTAGACCCGGAGCAAACCTACCTACTTATTCACCATAAGTGGTTCGGGTATTCTTTCTGGCTAACCTGTTTTATGCCTCGATTGCTCAGAGCTCTTGATGCCGGTCTCGTCGCAAAAAACACCAAACTGCTGGTTTCAAATCGATGGAAAAATTTTGAATATGTAGCCTCCAGTCTTGCCTCTGTTGGGATTGAATGGGAATGCTTGGAATTGGATGAACATGCATTTATTTCTCGTTTGATACTTCCGCATGCACGCAAATCCAGTTCTCTCTTTCATCCTAATGAAATATATAGGGTGGCTCAACATTATACACAAGCATTTTCTAATACGCCCAAAGCACCAAATCGTAAAATATGGATCCACAGGTCTGAGAAAAGCCGTAGGGCCCTTTTGAACGAAGGTGAGGTTTTGCGCCTTATTCAAAATTTAGGGTTTGAGCCCATTGTGTTTGAGGAGTTACCCATGAAAGAGCAAATCCAATTAATGCAGGAAACTAAAATCCTTGCTGGATTGCACGGCGCAGGCTTGACAAACTTAATTTTCTTGCCTAAAGGTGCTACTGTTCTCGAATTTATGCCAGAAGATTTTGCAGCATATGGACATCCATTTACATTTAGAAATTTGGCTAGTGTTGCTTCTATTCAATATGCCGTTTCTGGAATGGAAACCCACGCAAAAAAAACAAAATGGACGCCGCCTCAAAAAACAGGGGCCGAAGTACGATTGAAAATAATAAATGCAGATAGACAACTAGACCTAAATAAATTAAAAAGGGCGTTGCAATGTGTTTTAGATTGAAAAAAAAATCAATCAAAATCCTTCTGCCAATTGTAGGGTTTTTATGGATGTTCTATTCCCACCTCCTATTTTGGATTTACGCCCCATTATTCGATATTACCCCCGATTATTTCGACTATTACAGCCTCGCCGATCGATGGATGAACGGCTTATTTGGCTCCTACGATGGGGTATTGATTGATTTACCTTTGGGCTTACCCCTCCTCCTGTATGCAAAGATGCAATTTAGCCTTTCTACCCCAAGCTATATTGCCATCCAGGTTATAAGCCTGTTTTTGGTTTATGCCTTGGTTTCCCGAGCTTGGGTTCGTAACTGGGGTTGGTATGGGGCCGGGGCCGCTTTGTTGTTGGGGGCCTACCTCGCCGACGGATATTCCTTGGCTTTTTTTACGGCCCCATTAACCGAGCCTCCTTTTTTGCTCCTTTTTTTGCTGGCCTTAAGCCTGCTCCCGGCGGTGCTCAAACCGCAACCCAAGCCCGTGTTTGCCATCCTGTTTGGCGTGGTGCTGATGCTGCTTCCTTTGTTTCGCTCCAATGGCATCTTGCTTTGGCCCTGGGTGATGGCGGTCTTGATGTATTTATTTTTTAAAAAATCGGAGGCTTTTCGACCCTTGCTGGGCGCCGTTTTATTCTCCGGTTTTTTTCTTCTGGGCCTCAGTTGGCTGTTGGTGGGCTATCCCAACTACGGCAACATGCAGCGGCTGTCAAGGTTGGTTTACAAGACAGCTGTGCCCGCCAATGCTGAACAGAAACCGAATCCAACCCCCAACAGAGGCGACAAAAACGGCAGCTATCTGCTGAACACATCTTACGACAGGCCCGCCTTTTACTATACCTTGCTGCCTGACCGCATAGAAAAACACCTGATGCATCAAAAATTGCAATGGGAAGGGTACACCATGTACGACAATGCCGTTCCTGTACCTAAACCTTGGCGGCAGTACCTATGGCATGAAATGCAGGCCCAGGACTTGAAATACGGAATTGCCACACAATTTAAGGAGCAGGCGTTTTCGCGCGTAAAATCCGGCCATGTTTTTTTGCACATTCAACACTTGGGTTATGTTCTTCACAGTTTGCTTTTAAACAATATCTTGTGGATTGTTTTGGCTTTAGTTTCGGTAGGCCTTGCTGCAATGCGCATTCGAGGGCCGCATGCTGCCGATGCCGCATATCTGTGGTTCTTGGCCTTTGCCTTCGTGCTGTTGGCCCTGGTCTTGGATATTAACCTTAGCAAACACTTGCCCCGATACGGCTATGTTCAGGATTTTATCCCCTATTTAATGGTACCCCTTGGCCTTCGATTGTTTTTTAAAAAAGCCTCCCCCCATGCTCCACAATAAAACCATCGCCGTCGTAGTCCCCTGCTACAACGAAGAAACCCAAATCACCGAAGTCCTGGCCTCCATGCCCGATTTCGTTGACCGCATTATCGTTGTCAATGATTTCAGCATTGACCAAACCGCCCAAATGGTTGCCGATTACATGGCCCAACAAGCCCCGGCCCCCTTCCCCATTCAAAACATCCTCAACCGAGTGGTCCCCAACCGCTACAACCGAGCCAGCCAAGTTGTTCAACAGCTTCAACAACAAGAAGTAGCCCTGTTTACTCCGGCCCAAATCGCCAATGCCAGCCCGGAAACCGACCGCATCATCTTAATCAATTTGCTTCAAAATGCCGGCGTAGGCGCTGCCATTGCCCGAGGCTACAAATGGGCCAAAGATTATGGCATAGATTGCACGGCGGTTATGGCCGGCGATGGACAAATGGATCCCGACGAATTGGAAAGCATCTGCCTACCCGTAATTGAAGAAGGCATTGATTATGTAAAGGGAAACCGCCTGATTCACCGCAGTGCCCTCCTTGTCATTCCCAAAATCAGATACCTGGGCAACTCCATCCTTTCCATACTTACCAAAATGGCCAGCGGATATTGGCATGTGTCCGATACCCAAACGGGATACACCGCCCTTTCAAACAAAGCTCTGAATGCAATTCGGCTGCATCAAATTTATCCGCGCTATGGAATGCCCAACGACATGCTGGTGAAACTGAACATTGCCTTTTGCAGCCTCAGAGAAGTGGAAATTAAACCCATTTATGACGTAGGAGAAAAAAGCAAAATGAAAATCCTAAAGGTCATACCCCGCATTTCCTTCCTCTTGTTCAAGGGATTCTTCCGCCGGCTTTGGCACAAGTACCTGTTTCGGGATTTCCATCCTTTGTTTTTGCTCTACCATTTCTCTTTTTTGCTGGGCCTCCTTTGGCTGCCCTACCTATATCGGGTATTAAAGGCGCTCTGGTTGGTTCAAAACATGAGCTTCGAAACCCTTTTTGCCTTTACCTTCCTGGGCATTTCCTCCATACAAAGTTTCTTGTTCGCCATGTGGATGGACATTCAAGACAACGAAAGGCTTTATAAATAAAGCAGCATGTGCGGCATCGTTGGCATATACCTGAGCAACAGCAGGTCCTTTAACCCGGCCCTGCTGGCCTGTTTGCTCCGTTTGTCTCAAGCCCGGGGCAAAGAGGCCTCCGGCCTGGCCATCCGCGACAGCCAAAAACTGCAATTTGTCCGCTGTCCGCAACCGGCCGAACAGCTGATGCGCACAGAAGCATACCGCAGTATGTTGAACAACATCGCTCCCGGCCCTATTCACCTGATCGCCCACTCCCGCCTGGTAACCAACGGGCATGAAAGCCAAAATCAAAACAACCAACCGGTGTATTCGAGTCCTTGGCTGCTGGTGCACAATGGCATTGTGGTGAATGCGGACGAGCTTTGGCAGCGCTGGGGAGCCGCTCAGCGCCAAACTGAGGTGGACAGCGAGGTGCTGGCCCGAGGGCTGGCGGTATTACCCGCGGAACAGCGCAACGAAGTGCTGAGCCGCATGGAGGGCACGGCATCTTTAATTGCCCTGACGGCCAATCAGCCCGGCTGGTGGTACGGCAGCAACAACGGCTCCCTACATTCCTTGAGTTCGCCCACGAACGACATACAGGTTCTGGCTTCGGAGCAAACCATGCTGCACAGCCTGCAGCGCGAATTTAAAGACCTGTTCCCGGAGGGTTCTACCTATGATCGCCCCGAATTGGGCAAGGGAATTGAAGCGTTGAGCCCCGGCCCGGCCGTTCCGGTGCAGGAAATCCCCAGCGGATTGCATGCTCCGGTTCTTCCGCCCAGCCCGCAGTCCTCCTTGAATTTGAGGCCCTTTGAAGAACTGGCCGCCCGCATTCAGGACAGGGTGCTGACCTTAAAGCGCTGTACCCGCTGCATCCTTCCCGACACCTTTCCTTTTATTGAATTTGATGACCATGGCGTTTGCAACCATTGCCGCAACCACCGGCCACTTCAGCCCAAAGGGGCAGAGGCCCTGGCTCAGGAAACCCGGAAAAGCCTGACCACAAGGAGTGAGGGGCCCAACTGTCTGGTTCCCTTTAGTGGAGGCCGCGACAGCAGCTTTGCCCTGCATTATTTGGTCAAGGAATTGGGCTTAAAGCCCCTGGCATTCAGTTACGACTGGGGTTTACTGACCGATTTGGCCCGCCGCAATCAGGCCCGCATGTGCGGAGTCTTAGGCGTAGAGCACATATTGGTTTCTGCCGACATCCGCGCCAAGCGGGCCAACGTGCGCCGAAATGTCAGCGCCTGGCTGCGCCGCCCCCGATTGGGAACCATCCCCTTGTTTATGGCCGGCGACAAACAGTATTTTTACCATACGCAGCGGCTGCTTCGGGCCTATGGCCTAACCATATCGGTCATGGGCGAAAACCTACTGGAAACCACCCGATTCAAAACCGCATATGCCGGCATACCTCCTCGATTTGGAGAAGAAAAAACCTACCAGCTCCCGGGTGCTGACAAACTAAAAATGCTGTTGTATTACGGAAAAGAGACCGTATTAAATCCCGCCTACATCAACGCATCTATGGTCGATACGCTAGGGGCCTTTGCCTCCTACTATGGGCTAACCCATTCCAACCTCAACATCTTCGACTACTTGCCTTGGCAGGAAGAGCCCATGATTGAACTGCTTCGGGGCAGCTACGATTGGGAGGTAGATCCGGAAACGCCCACCACCTGGCGCATTGGCGACGGCACGGCGGCCTTTTACAACTTCATCTATTGGCGGGTTGCGGGCTTTACCGAGAACGACACCTTCCGCAGCAATCAGATTCGCGAAGGGCAATTGAGCCGGGAACAGGCGCTGAGCAAAGCCATGGCCGAAAATCTACCGCGATGGGCCGGCCTGCAGTGGTACTGCAGCACCATCGGGCTCGACACCGAGCGGGTACTCCGCGTCATAGCAGGCATGCCCCCCCGATTCAGCGAAAACAACAGCACAGAATGAAAAGGAATTTAGGGCATTTTTGGGGCGCCTATTCCGGCCCTTACTGCTACTCCGCGGTGCCGAATCCCGTTGGGCAGCCGGCCGGCGGTGGTTCCGCACAGCTCCACCCCGCCAACCGGGCCCAACCGGCTCCGGCCCCTTGCGGGGTATCCGTGCGGTCCGGGGCGCTTGGCCACCACAAAAAGAGCCCAGTCCAAAAATGTTTAAACCAGAAACAGGATTTACGCGATAATGTTAAAGCCTGAATTTTAAGTCCATGCCGTGCTCCGATTAAATATAAAAACAATCAAAATTGCTTTTTCATGGCTATTGGGCTTATTTCTATTTGCTTTGGCGGTTTGGATGGCCTTTACAGAGTATTCGGATGTTTGGGGAATAAAAACCCTTCCTATTCTAATTTTTGGGATGTTAATTTCTGCCCTTTCTTTTTGGATTCAAGGATTTGAGCTTTCCTGGCTATTAAAAAGAGAAGAAGTAGCCATTAAACGAACAGACCGTTTAACCCTGCCTTTTTCAATGAATGTATGGGGATATTTGATTCCTTTTCAAGGCAGTTTTTTGTATTTTCTCTCTTTCATAAAATCCAAGTATAATGTTTCATTTTTTTCCCTTACAGGAGCGTATTTTTGGCTGTTCTTTTTGGGTTTGAGTGTAGATGGCATGATGGGGTTGATGTTGTTGGTTCAATTCCAAGCTTCTCCATTTCTGGTAATACTATTGTTGGGTATGGCCTCTTCGGTTTTTGCTTTGCATGCTTTAGCTAGAATCAATGCTTTTATAGAAATACAGGATGCCCCCAGCTGGAAGAAAAAATGGGTACAGCGCCTGCATTTAGGGCTAGATGGCTTTAGCCAATTTAAGCCAGCAGACTATCTGCGCTTCACAGGTATTTCGATACTCTTAACAGGACTAACCACTCTTTGGGGTTGGCATATATCACAGGTGTTTAATTTGGGAATTGATTTGACCGGGGTCTTTTATGCTACTGTTTTGATGCGAATTGGTCTGCTGCTAAAAATAACGCCCGGGAATTTAGGAGTTTTGCAATTGGGCAGTGGGGCTGTTTTTTCAGCCTTAGGCTACAGCGCCTCAGCCGGGATATTTATTTCAGTTTGGCAACAAGCCTCTATGCTGCTTGTTTCGATTCCCATTGGATTGCTAGGAACCTGGCTTAACCGAGACTATTTTTCTTGGAAATCGCTTTTTTCCTCAACCCGGCCCTAGCGCCCCCGATTGCAGTGGAAAGCCCGCAGGGGTTGGCGGGCAGAGCCGGGTGGCGGGCGGAGGCGACGTTAGGAGCCCCCGCAGCGTCCCTTCGGCTCCCCGCCAACACCGAGGACTTGCAACGGAAAGCGGGACAGGCGCCCACATGTACGAAGATTAAACCATAATGCTTCTTGTTTCTATAGTTATCCCCTGTTTTAATGCCGGCAAACTGCTTCAGGAGACCTTGGATAGTGTTGTGCCATTGTTGGGAAAGGAGGTAGAAGTTGTGGTAGTAAACGACGGATCTACCGACCCCATTACCTTGGAAATTCTGCAGCGCCATGCCAATAGCTTTTGTGTGCTGAACACGGAAAACAAGGGCTTGTCGGCGGCCCGCAATGCAGGCATACGTCAGGCCAAAGGCAAGTATATTTATCCACTTGATGCAGACGATCGAGCCAATTTAGCGTTCATCAATGAAGCCTGTGAACTTTTGCAAAAAAACGATGCCTGTGACATTGTGTTTGCCAATCGCATCCACTTCGGAGAAGAATCCTTGCTTTGGGAAGCCAAATTAGACCAAACCAGGCAATGGTATGTAAATCGGATTCCAGCTACCGCTTTATACCGTAAAGAGCTATGGGAGCGAGTCGGCGGCTATGATGAATCAATGGTTAAAGGTTATGAAGACTGGGAATTTTGGCTACATGCTTTGGTGGTAGGTGCAAAGTTTTTTAAGGCAAAGAACCCGGCGTATTGGTATCGGGTTCGAAGCCAAAGTATGGTAAGAACCATTTCTGTTCACCACCACCAAAAATTACTAGCCTATATGCATGCAAAACACCATGGGTTTTTTCTGCAACAATACATCAGCCAGGTAAACCAGCTGCATGAGCTTCGTAGCAACTATAGGTTGTTGTTGAAAGCTCTGATTAAACTCATTTTGCGAAAAGTGTACATAAAATAAACCGAATAGAAGCCAAGGGGGGCCTGCAACTGGTTTTATGACTGCCAACCAATAAAAAATCGGATAATGAAACAGTGATAATCCCAGAATTGAACCTAAAGAGTGAATAGTGAAAAAGAAATCGAAGGTAGCTGCCGTCATATTAAACTGGAATAAATCAAGACTAACACTCAGGGCCGTTCAATCGGTGCAGGCTTCAGTATCAACCGCCGAAATATCGGTGGTGGTGATTGACAACTGCAGCAGCGCGGAAGATCGCCGTAGATTGGAACAAGGATTGGGCCGGGAGGTTGTTTATTTCGCCTCGCCGGAAAACCTGGGATATGCTGCCGGCAATCAACTTGGGGTTGAATGGGCTATGAAACAGAACGCCGATTGGGTTTGGATATTGAACAACGACGCCTATGTTCGACCAGATACCTTGGAATTGCTCATTCAAGGTGCCGAACGATGGCCAGGGGAGGCGGTGTTTTCGCATACCACATTGATGGCTGAAAATCCCGACCGAATTCATTATTCCGGCAGTTATGGTCCGGAAGAAGTGGCAGACCCAGCCTTTCCCTATGATCGGCGCAAGGGCCTGCTTCTTGAAGAATGCCAGCATGAACTGCAGGATAAAGCCGCCACCATTTTTGGGCATTCCTTATTTATTCCTGCTTCTATACTGCGGAAGTACGGATTTATGGATACCCGGTTTTTCTTGTATTTTGAAGAGACAGAGTACCTTTGGCGGCTGCGAAAGCAGGGAGTAGAAACGGTGTATTTGGCGGCGCCTATTTGTGTGCATGAAAGTACGGCATCGAAAAAGGACGAAGCGGGCAACACCAATGAGGAAATTGCACGGGTTTTGGCCTATTACTACGAACGCAATCGCTGGTTTTTTTTAAGGCTTCAGGGAAGAGTGAGTCGGCGTGAAATGGTTATAAAGGCCGGTGGAATTTTGGCTTTGGCTTGGTATTTTTTAGCTCATTTAAATATCCCAAAAACACCGCAGGGCAAAATGTTGTACTATCAAAATTTAGCGATGTGGCATGCTTGGTGGGGAGTTCGGGGTAGGACATTATTACCTAAAATAACATAGAATGGACCTCCCCCGAATCATACTCGTTATTCCATCCTTGACCCTTGGCGGTGCAGAAAGGCAGGCTATGCAACTGGCTCGATTAATACGTGATGCCAATATTGGAATTCCTGTTGTGGTAGGAATAGGGCGCCCCGGGGAATTGCAAACGGAACTTGAAAAAGAAAATATTGAACACCACTCTCTTCAACTTTCTATCGGCTATCATCAAAACCGGACAACGCTTTGGAAAAGAGCCTTTACCGGTAGAGCTGAATTGCGTGCATTAAAGCCCAGCCTTCTTTTGCCTTTTACGTACTGGCCAAATGTACTTTCTTCTTTTTCTAGCATAGGCCTTTGGCGCATTCCATGCCTGTGGAACCAACGTTCAGTTGACCTAGGCTTACCCTACAGCACCTTAGAGCGAGTTTCTAGGTGGGGTGCACGAAACTATGCTGCCAACAGCCAAGCAGCCGCCAATGGTATTTCCGAAAGGCATAACTTGATTTCAAAGGATATGGTCAATATTATTCCCAATCTAATTGCCGAAAATTTTAAAGGCGTGAATAAACGCGAAAAAGACCATGAAGACACAGTCCGCGTGCTGATGATGGCCAATTTTTTCCCGGGTAAACGCCAAGACGTAGTACTTCAGGGCTTAAAATGCTGGGAGGAAACACAGCCCGAATCGGCGATTGAACTTGTGTTTTCAGGGAAGGCGCCCGGAGGCTACTTTTTGGAAATTATCAAGGCCCAAGCCTTTGATTTAAATCTAAAATCTAAGGTGAAATTTTGTCATTATAGTTCCTTAACCGAAGCAATGCTCGAGGGGGTAGATGTGGGGATTTTGGCCACCGATTCTGAGGGCTATTCCAACAGCATTATGGAGTATATGCTTGCCGGCTTGCCTGTTTTAGTATCAGATATTCCGGCCAACAGAGAGGTGCTTGGAGAACAAACGGAACATCAGCTGTTTGGACCAACCGCCGCCGAGTTCGCACAGGCCCTTCAAAACTTATTGGATAAAAGGCAAAATTGGGATGACATGGGGAAAGCCAACCGGGAAGAAATTTTAAGCCGGCATTCGATTGCCGCAGAAGAAAAATGGATTCAAGCGATTAAAAAATGCCTGAAATGAAGATTTCGGCCGAACACCGTCAGCATGTCATTAATTAAGGAAACACCACAAGCGGTTCTTAATTTTCGCTTGCCGGTTAACCATATTCCAGCCTGGAATCACCTTTTTAAAATAGATGACCGGTATTTGCGGGTAAAACTGAAGGTGCGCCATTTAAAAAACACCTTTGTGTCCGAAGATGGCCTGGTGATTAAAAACGGCCTGTTGGCCAAGGGCTCTGCTCCCAACTTGGGGTTTTCAAGCTATGACTCCTGCCATTATTTCTCCCATTGGCGCACCGGTTTGGAACAAGCCTTGGTGAGTAAGTTGGGCCGAAGCTTAAAACGGCTAAAGCTGGACGCCAACAAACAATATTTGCTGGTTCATTCGCCATGGTTCAGCTACTATTTTTGGATAACAGAATGCTTGCCCCGAATTTTGGCGGTGAAAGCCCAGCATTCAGACCTTCATCTTATTTATCCCGAAGTATGGCATACCATTCCTTATGTTAGAGAGTCGCTGGAACTCTTTCCTGATTTGCGTAGGGAGGTCATTCCCAACCACTACCACATTGAAGTTCCTCACTTGGTGATGCCCGAAGTGAAACCCTGGACACCCATGTTTATTCCCGAACAGACCCAGGCGGTTAGAGCCTTGCTGCTAAAATGGGCGGAAGATACCCCCTCTCAATTTGGGACTAAAATTTACTTGTCTAGAGAGCGGGCAGCGCGGAAAAGGTTTAGCAACGAGGCCCAGGCCGAAAAAACCCTTTCCGAGTTGGGCTTTGATACAGTCTTTCTGGAAGAATTGCCCTTTAAGTCTCAAATTGCAACCCTAAGAGATGCCCGCGAATTGGTTGGAATTACCGGAGCAGGAACCATTAATGCTATGTTTATGCCCCAAGAAGCAACCCTGTATGACATTACCAATCAAGATTATCTGCATCGAAAACAATATAAGTTTCACTTTTTTAAAATGTGCAATATGTTGAACATACGGTATGCGGTTTTGTTTGCCCAACCGGAAAGAGACCCGTTGGTTGACCACTACAGTAAGCAGAATCTTATCTTTGACCCAGAAGCTTTTTCTACCATGTATAAACAGGTGAGTCAATTATGATATCCTTATCTCCTACTCGAATTTTGGTTCTGGCTCCTCACACCGACGACGGGGAGTTGGGTTGTGGTGGAAGTATTGCCCGTTTGGTTGAAGAGGGGCATGAGGTAAAGTGCGTTGCTTTTTCCATTGCGGAAGATTCCCTCCCTGCCGGATTTGAAAAGGACGCCTTGGCCTTTGAATTTCAAAAAGCCATGCTGGCATTGGGGCTGACCCCCGACAATATTCATTTCCATCGGTTTAAGGTGCGTCATTTTCCGGAGTTCCGACAGCAAATTCTTCAAACCTTGATTGATATGCGGAATCAATTTCGCCCGGAGGTTATTTTTTTACCCAGTTTAAATGATATTCATCAAGACCATCAGGTGATAGCGAATGAAGGACTAAGGGCCTTTAAAAAATCTTCTATTTTAGGGTATGAGATGCCATGGAACAACATTGTTTTTGAAACGCGATGCTTCGTTCAATTGCAGGAAAGGCATGTGGAGAAAAAAATACTAGCCTTGCAGCAATATGCCTCTCAACAACACCGATCCTACTTAAGCGCCGATTTTATTCGAGGCCTGGCGAAAACCCGTGGTACTCAGTTTGAGTCCGAATACGCAGAAGCGTTTGAGGTCATCCGCTGGATTGTTTAAGGAGGCAGTACACCCCCATTTTTCTTAATTTCTCGTTGAACCCCAATTTGGAAAGGAATCGCCCGTTTTTCTCTATTGTAATCCCGATTTACAACCGAGAGCATTTGATGGACGAGACGGTTCAGTCGGTCTTAGACCAATCGTATCCACATTGGGAATGCATATTGGTGGACGATGGTTCGCAGGACGGCAGTTGGGGCGTCATTCAGGAATGGGTTAAACGCGATGCCCGAATACGGGGTGTTCAACAAGAAAATAAGGAGAGGTCGGCCGCCCGCAACCACGGAGCACGGCAAGCCAAGGGAAACTGGCTCTGCTTTTTGGACAGCGACGATTGCTACTTGCCAGATTTTCTGGCGGTTTTGGCCGAACAGATTCATACCCAGCCCACACCTCCCTCGCTTTGGCTTACCGGATTTTATATCTGGGACGGGCAGCATTGCCAGCAGGCCGAGATGCCGATTCCGAAAGAACCCCTGGCAGATTGGCTCTGCCAATATCCGGCAACGCCATCTCGAGTGTGCGTAGATGCCTCGGCCTTTTTTGAATTTTGTTTCAGGGAAGACATCGTGATTGTGGAAGATACGGTGTTGTGGGTGCAACTGCTTAACCGTTTCCGGTTGGGGTACCTTCCCCAGCCCCTAATGAAGTATCGGGTACATGAGGGTAATTCCGTGCACAGTTCCAGCCGTGCCATATTTAAGCGCCACCAAGGTCTGCTGGCTTTCTTTAAAACGCCGGAATCGGGCTTGATTTCCACCAAAGTTAAGCGCTTTTTGCTGGCCGATGTGCTGTTCAAAATGGCCGATTGGGAACGGCAACAAGGCAATACTCCATCCACCCTCCGGTACTTGCTGTTGTCGTTGAGGCAACAACCCTTCAATAAACATACTCCCGCTCGCATGTTTAATCTAGCCAGCTGTATTCCCGGGTTTTCGTCGATTTGGAATACACTAAAGCCATGAACCAGGGCCAACGCAAACTGGCGGTTGTAGTAGAAGACTACCCCTATTCTACGGGCGAGCCCTTCTTCCATGCAGAACTGAAGAAACTGGTTCAGGAATTTGATGAAATTGCCATCGTCTGCAAGCATGCAGCGACGCGAAAGAAAAATCCCCCGGACTTTGCATTGCCCGCCGGGGTGCGCTTGTTCGAACTGAAGGGGAAAGCCAGTTTTGGAACAAAACTTAGAACGGCCTTCAAGGTTTTTTTGGGGGGGCGCTGGATTTCCATCTGGAGGGACATCCGGCGGACTGGAGTGCCCTTTAATGCCTACACCTTTAAGGTGGCCTTGGCTTACATTGAAGCTTCCGAACGCATGGAGAAGGAATTGCGTTCCGTTTGGGAGGGGAACAGGGCCAGTTGGATCTGGTACAGCTACTGGTGCGATGATGCGGCTTACATGTTGGCCCGCTGGCAAAAGAAAGGGGAAATAGGGCGCAGCCTGTGCCGGGTACACAATACCGATGTGTACATGGAACGGCACCCCTATGCCTATTTGCCCTTTCGGAAGTTTATTCATGAAAACCTAAGTCAGGTGTTGCCCATTTCGGCCCATGCTCAACGCTACCTGTGGAATCAAACGCCCCGCGCCTCATCCCGAATATTGTTGAGTCGCTTGGGGGTACCTGTTCAGCCGGAACTTGCGCCTCCCGAAAGGCGAACACCTCGTCTGCTTTCCTTGTCGAAAATCTCGCCCGTAAAAAACATAGAGGGCTTAATCGAGGCCTTGTGGCATTGGGATGGGGAGGAGTTGGAATGGCATCATTTTGGGCAGGCCGCAAAATTGGAATACGGAGCAGCGATTTTGCGCAAAATGGAAGCCTTGGCGGTTCAGAATCCCCGGGTGCGGGTGGTCGCTCATGGGTTTGTGCCGCCGGCAGACATGATGCAAAGAATAAGGGAATTGAACCCAACGGCGTTAATAAATACCAGTCTGTTTGAAGGAATTCCGGTGTCTATGATGGAAGTGGCTTCCCTGGGAATTCCGGTATTGGGTCCCCAAATTTGTGGGGTACCCGAGTTGGTGGTGGATGGCGTTTCCGGATTTTTGTTGCAGCCGGAAGACCCGCAGAGCATACGCAGTGCCATACAAGAATTGTTGAGTTTGAGCTCTGAGGATTACATTGAATTGAGGCGGGGCAGTAGGGCAATCCAACAAAAGTTGTTTCATGACCAAGTCAATTATCGGCAGCTTTCGTCCCAGTTACGGGGGGCTATATCTACAGAAGTTCAAGGGGAAACGGGTCAAATAGACATTGGAATTGTTTCGGTGGGGACGGGGAACATAGATGTTTGGTTGCAGTTGTTTCGAGACGAGGGGCTTAGTGCCAAAGCCATGAGTCGGGCCGAGCAGGTGGAAAGCTGCAGGGCCTTGGTATTACCGGGCGTGGGGCATTTTGATGCCGCCATGTCTCGCTTAAACGAGCCCGAATTAAAGGCAGCCTTGAACCGGCATCATGCATCAAAAAAGCCCATTTTAGGGGTTTGTTTGGGGATGCAGTGCTTGATGGAGCGCAGCGAAGAGGGGCAGGAGCCCGGATTGGGCTGGATACCCGGGAAGGTGGTTTCTCTGAAAACTACAGCGGCAGAACAAGGGTTAACCTGGCCTCACATAGGCTGGGATAGGGTATCAAGCTCTGAGGGCGAGGCACTGGGCCGGTTTTATTTCACCCATGGGTATGTCTGCCAAGCCGAAGACAGCCGAAGCATTAGCCATGAATGTGACTTTGGTCAGAGCAAAATAACTGTAGGATTAAAGGCCGGGCATATTCAGGGGTTTCAATTTCATCCGGAAAAAAGCCATGCCCAGGGGCGGAATTTGCTGCGTGAATGGCTGCAGGAGGCTGGGTTTGAACTGAAGCGCAATGTTGGTTCATTCCACAGCAAAACGGTAGCGCATAAAAGGAGCGATACCACCCTGTTTGTATTGGCCAGGGATTTCCCGTTTGGGGTTTGTGAGCCCTATTTTGCTGCGGAATTGCAGGTCTTGGCCCAGCGCTTTCAGCGAATTGTGGTGTTCAATTACCATCCGGGACCGCGGTCGGAACAGCCCTTATTTGCGATGCCTACGAATGTAGATGTGGTGGATGTTTCGGCGGGCATGACCTTGCCGAATAAATTCAAGGCTGTATTGAAATCGGGCTTGCCGCACCGTTTAGGTCGATTTTTGCGCGATTTACCCGGGCCGCATCTGTTGGGAATTAAAACGGCCTTGGCTTACGAGGCCATGGCGGCCACGCTGGAGCAGAATGTACGGCGCGCACTGAAAGAAAAAGCCCTTGATGTGGATTCCGGCGTTTGGTATGCCTATTGGACCGATCATGCGGCCTATATGTTGGCATTGTGGATGCGTCGATCTTGGATATCGGTATCGGGCAGCCGAACCCATGGTTCCGACATGTATGCCGAACGGCATCCCTTCCATTATTTGCCGCACCGGGCCTTTATTTTTTCTCAACTGACGGCCATTGCCGTGAATTCCCGACATGGGTTGAATTACTTAAAGGGGCGCTATCCGGAGTCGGAATCTCGATTTTGGCTGGCCCGTTTGGGGGTAAATCCTTCGGACTGGCATTCGGTAGCCTGGGGATTGCCCATTCGCTTGGCTTCCTTGGCGGCCCTCATCCCTTTAAAAAATCTGGACTTGCTGTTGGATGTGCTGGAGGAATGGGATGGGCCGGCCCTGGAGTGGCATCATTTCGGCAAGCAACCGGACAACCCCTACACCCATCAATTTGTGAATCGGGCCAACGCAATTCAAGCCAAAAGGAATGGGCTGCGCATCCTGTTTCATGGCTATGTTGCCCCTGAGTTGATTTTAGACCGGTTGAAAGAACTGCAGGTTCATGCATTGGTGAACAGCAGTAGGTATGAGGGCGTACCCGTTTCTCTTATGGAAGGGCTTTCCTTGGGATTGCCCTGCATTGCGCCTAAAATATTCGGGATACCCGATGTGGTGGAAAACGCTCACAGCGGCTATCTGGTTGAACCGGAAGACAAAGACAGTTTGACCGAGGCCCTGAAGGCCTTCGCAAAGTTGAAGCAAGAAGAATACGCTTCCCTAAGGGAAAATGCCCGAGAACTGCATGAGAAAAGATTTTTAGCCGAAACCAACTATCAACGCCTGGTCGATTTGTGGATGCAATCTTAAAAAAGAAGCTGCGCCGTATTCCTGTTTTGGGAATATTTGAAGGCGGACTTTGGAAAACAAGGGGTTTCCAAGAGCCCATTTATGTCGGTGACCCCATCAATGCCTTACGGGTATTTAATGAAAAAGAAGCCGATGAAATTCTGCTGATGGGCTTCCGCCAAACCCTGCATGGCCGGGGGCTGCCCAGGCAAATGCTGAGTAATTTGGCCGGGGAGGCTCAGATGCCCCTGGGGTATGGAGGAGGCATTGCCCATTTGGACGAGGTTAAATGGCTAATGGATACGGGATTTGAGAAAGTTGTTTTCAATACAGCGCTGGGGATACAGCCCGCGCTCATTGAGGGCAGTGCCGCCTTGATGGGCAGCAGTTCGGTGGTGGTCTCGCTCGATTACCGGCGGAATGCGAATGGGTTACGAACTTGCTTTACCCACAGTGGAACGGTTCCCTTGGGTATGGAGCTTTCGGAAGCTGCCGTTTTTGCCGGGGGACTTGGGGCCGGAGAATTGGTGGTGCATCATATAGAGGGCGATGGATTGTACACCGGCTATGATTCGAGCGCCTTGGACCTGCTGGCTTCCACCACGGATTTACCTATGGTTTTGGCCGGGGGATGTCGGGGAAAGCTTGATTTTTCCGACGAGTCGTTGGCGGCGGCTTCAGGCCTTGCGGCCTCTTCTTGTTTTGTTTTTTATGGGCGGCATAAGGCGGTTTTGATACATTATCCATAAATCTGAATTTTGAAATCCGTTTTTTTAAGAGGCCCGTGGCAGGGATTGAACAAGGTTGCCCGCAAGGGGCCGGGCGGTTGGCCGCCGCGCGGTGCGGAGGCGAGCTTGTGAGCCCCCGCAAACCCGCTGGCGGCCCCGCCCGGCCCCGCGGACTACCCGTGAAAGCCCGCAGCCGCCCCACAAAAAATACATCAGGGTATCAACCCCCTGTTTTTCTGTATGTTTGAGCCTAAACCATGGATTTGATGAGGGAATGTGCGCAATGCCTGCTGAATGAGGTTGATGTGCCTGACCTGCGCTTGGATGAGGCCGGTCGGTGTTCGGTCTGCCGGCATTATGCTAAAACGGCGCCGAAACGGCAAAAATCGGCGGCAGAGCTGGAAGTTTTGCTGCAAAAGCTGCGCAGAGAGGGAAAAGGAAAACCCTACGATGCGCTGATTGGACTGAGCGGTGGAGTGGACAGCTCGTACGTGGCACTGCTCAGCAAGGACCTGGGCCTCCGCGTGCTGGCCGTGCATTTTGACAACGGCTGGAATTCGGAACGGGCTGTCTTAAACATGGAGCGGATGCTGAGTGCCCTGAACATGGATTTGTTCACCTATGTGGTGCGTTGGGAAGAGTTTCGCGACCTTCAGCGGGCCTACCTTCGCGCCGGTGTGATTGATATTGAAGCGCTGACCGATCATGCCATTGCCGCAACGTTGTTTCAGGTGGCCAGGAAGTTCAAGGTCCGCTATATTTTAAGTGGAGAACATTTTGCGACCGAAGGGCAGCTGCCCTCGGCCTGGATTCACAATAAATTAGACCATTTAAATATTCTTGGAATTCATATGCGGTTTGGGGAGATTCCCATTCCGAGTTTTCCGTTGATGTCGTACTACCGATACCGCTGGGGACAGGGGGGGAAGGCGCCCGTTTCTATCCCCATTTTGAATTATGTACCCTACCAGAAGGAGGCCGTAAAGCAGCGTTTGCGCGCCGAATTGGGTTGGCAAGACTATGGAGGCAAGCACCATGAATCGGTGTTTACACGTTTTTATCAGTCTTATATTTTGCCGAAGAAGTTTGGGGTGGATAAGCGGAAGAGCCATTTGTCAACCTTGATTTGTGCCGGTCAGCTGAGTCGTGCCGAGGCATTGGAAGAACTCGGAAAGCCCATTTGTCCGCCGGAATTATTGGAAAAAGACAAGCGGTTTGTGCTGAAAAAGCTCGGGTTTACGGAGGAGGAATTTGATTATTACATGGAACAGCCTCCGGTGCCGCATTTGGCATATCCCAGCGTAATGCATGTGTTGCGGAGGCTTTCGTGGCCGGTGAAGCAGGTAAAAGAGATATTTTACCACAAAGGGCACTAAGTCGGCGCAAAGTTCTCAAAGAGAAGGCGTTAGAGTTTGAGTCGCCTCTTTGCAGGTTGCGGCGCCCTTGTTGAGTTTTGTGGTAAAAACCCCTCCTAACTTGTCCACTTTAGTGCAACAATTGCCGCAAAGGAAGTCGCAAAAAGAACTGAGGGGGAGGACGGCAAATTTTCTATTCCAAATCCTTCAAAGTATTCTACGACAATGTCACCTACAATAATGTCACCCCTAAGGGGTTCTGATGTTGTGAACTCCAATACTTTCTACAATAATGTCACCCCTACGGGGTTCTGGTGTTGTGAGCCCGAATACCTTCTACAATACTTTCACCCCTACGGGGTTCTGAGGTTCTGAACTCCATTACTTTCTACAATAATTTCACCCCTACGGGGTACTGATGTCTTGATTTCCAATACCTTCTACAATAAATTCATCCCCACGGGGTTTTGATGTCGTGAGCTCCAATACTTTCCACTTTGGTCTGATTCCAACGCCTCTAAAACCTAGGTAATTCAATCCATTGAGGGCCTATGCTCCTAACTTGTCCACTTTAGTGTAACAAATTCCGCAGGACAGGAAATGCAAATCTATTTTAACAAACAAGGTGTAAAATAATCCAAAAAATGGTGGACAAGTCAGGAAACCCTCCACCCCACGTTAAAACACCTAATTTTACAGCCATGAATTCCGGCCCAGCCAAGGTGGTGTTTCTCACCTATTTTTATCCGCCCTGCAGCCTAACTGCTGCCAATCGGGTGAGCGGCTGGGTGAAGCATTTAAATCGGGAAGAGGTGGAGCCGGTGGTGATTACCCGAAATTGGGAACAGCCCATCGGGCACGAACGGGATGTTGCCTTACCCAGCGGAACAAAGGTGGAAATTAAGACGGAGAACAGGGCAGAAGTGCATACCGTACCCTTTAAACCATTATGGAGAGACCGGCTAATTACCGGTCCGCAGTATTTTTTTGTGGCTCCGCTGCGCCGATTGCTGTCCATGATGGAGCGGTGGTTGGGACGGTGGATTCCCAGTTTGAATCCTTCGCATCAGGTCGGCGAGTATGCTCTTGATTACCTGCGACAGCATCCGGAGGTTCGCTTGCTGGTGGTGAGTGGCAACCCCTTCCAATTGTATTATTATGGCTGGAGAGCCCAGCGGGAATTGGGCGTTTCTTGGGTGGCCGATTACCGCGACGACTGGTCAACAAACCTGTTGGAGCCAATACAAGGCTGGTTTGCCCGCTGGATGCGGAATTTAGACCGGCGAACGGAACAGCGCTGGGTGGGTTCCGCCAGCGCCATTTGCTCGGTGTCAGAAGAATATGTAGAACGGATTTCAACCCTGACGGGGCGGCCGGGCTTTACCGTTATGAATGGCTTTAACGCCATTTTGAAGGCAGAAACTCCGCCTCAAAACAAAGAACTCACCCTGCTGTACAGCGGGTCTTTGTATTGGGCTCAGCCCTTGGAGTCCTTTCTCCAGGCCTGGCAGGAAGTCGTAGCCGCCTTTCCTGAAGTGCCTTGGAAACTGGTGTTTTTGGGCTTGAGTTACAGCCCGTCGCAGGTGGAGCGGGTTAAGCAAGCCTTGCCGAGAGAAATGTGGAGCCGGGTAGAATTTAGTCCGCGCATTCCCGTGGAACAGGCGTTAGAACGCACTCGGCAGGCCGATGTGCTGTTGATGTTGACCTACCGGCAACAGGGCATTCCATCGAGCAAATTGTTCGACTACCTGGCCGCAGGTCGGCCGGTGTTGGCCTATCCGAACGACAAAGACATCATTGAGCGCATCGTACTGCAAACCCGGATTGGGAGTATTGCCGACAATGACATCGCCTTGAAAAACCAGCTGCAGGCCCATTTGCAGGCGTGGAAAGAAAGGGGGCAGGTGGCGGCGGCTGATACGCGCTTTGTAGAGATGTATTCGCGGCAAGCCCAAACCGAGCTCTTGCTGAAGAACATTCGGCCCTTATTGCAGCGCAGTCGGACCTGGATGATTCTGTGCAACGACTTTCCGCCATTGAACACCGTAGCGGCAGAACGGCCTTCGGCCTGGGTGGCCGATGTATTGGACATGGGAGAAAACGTGGTGTTGGTGACCAAGAAATGGACGGGGCCGCAGACCCACCCGTCGTTTTGGGAATATGGAGGTCGAAGGAATATTGAGCAAGTCCAAAAAGGGAATTTAACGCAGATATTGGTGCCCAATCGCATGGTGCCAACGGATTGGCTGATGCGTACCTTCCCCAAAAATCAGCCTGCAGTATTGCGCAAGGCGGTTACCGCGGTTTGGAATTTGGGCAGTTGGTTTTACAGCGGGTTTGATCGGCATGCGCATTTGTATTCCGGGGCAGCGGCCTACCTGAGCGCAAACAAAGCCGATGTATTGGTGGCGACGGGCAATCCCTTCCAAAATTTCAGGCATGCCTATCGCTTGCACCGCAAGTTTGGAATCCCTTGGGTAGCGGATTATCGGGACGGTTGGTACTTGAATCAGGAAACCATACGGCAGCGGGGTGGACTGGCCTTTATGCTTAGGCAGGTGGAATGGAGAAAAGAGCAGAAATACTTGAGTTCTGCGGCCATGATTACAGCGGCGAGTCCGGCTTTGGCCGAATTTTACACTTTTTTGTTCAACCGGAAGGTGTTCACCTTGTTGAACGGGTACCGGGATATTCCGGAGGCGCGGGAGGGATTTCGGGGGCATGCCAAACAACTTTGGGTGCACAACGGAACCTTAAAATCAACCCAAGACGTAGAGTTTGTGTTGGACGCCATTGTTGAGCCGGTGAAACGGGGGCAATTAAAACCCGGCGATTTGGAACTGCGTTTTGTGGGATTGGAGCACTTTCCGGAACAATGGGCCAGGGTTTGGAATCGGCACCCTGAACTGCAGCCGTTTTTGTCGGCCACGCCGCGCTTGCCCCGGGAAGAAAGTCTGCAGCACAATTTAGCGGCAGATGCCTTGTTGGCGATATCTGACCCGGCCTACAACAACATTTTCGCCAAGGTTTTTGACTACATAGGTTGTGGCCGGCCGATATTGGTGGCTCCGAACGATCCGGGATTGATGAACAGATTGGTGGAAGAGAATGGATTTGGGCGGGTGTGTTATGAAGCGAAGGACTTGGTTTCTATTGCCCAGGGAGAAGAAAAACTGAGCCTGAATATCAACAACGAAGAACGCAAAACCATGTATCAACGTAGGACTCAGAGTCAGAGGTTAAGGAGCTTGGTGGGGCATCAGATATTTAAAGAAAAGGAAGAATGAAAAAAGCACTAATTACCGGGGTTACCGGACAAGATGGAGCCTATTTAAGTCAGTATTTGCTTAGTTTGGGCTATGAGGTTCATGGCGTAAAACGAAGGGCCTCTCAATTGAATACCGACCGGATCGACCATTTATTTGAAGATCTGCACGAGCAATCCGGGAAGTTTTATCTGCATTATGGAGACCTTACCGATTCAAGCAACTTGCTTCGATTGTTGGCAAAAATCCGGCCAGACGAGGTGTATAATCTTGGGGCCATGAGCCATGTACAGGTGAGTTTTACTGAGCCCGAATATGCCGCCAATGTCGACGCCATGGGCTTCTTGCGTATTCTTGAAGCCGTTCGTTCCGCCGGACTTGAACAGAGCACCCGGATTTATCAAGCCTCTACATCTGAAATGTTTGGCTTGGTGCAAGAGGTGCCCCAAACCGAACGAACGCCCTTTTATCCGCGATCGCCTTACGGCGTGGCTAAACTGTATGCCCATTGGATTGGGGTGAATTACCGGGAAGCCTATGGCATGTTCATTTGCAATGGAATCTTATTCAATCACGAAAGCCCTTTGCGGGGAGAAACCTTTGTGACGCGGAAAATAACTCGAGGCATTGCCCAAATGGCCTACGGGAAAAGCCACTGCTTGTATTTGGGTAATTTGAATGCCGAGCGCGATTGGGGGCATGCCAAAGATTATGTGGTGGCTATGCATGCCATGCTGCAGCTGAATGAACCCGACGATTTTGTGATTGCCAGCAACAGAACCGTTAGTGTGCGCGATTTTGTTAAACTGGCTTTTGCCTGCATTGGAGTTGAATTGAGGTTTGAGGGTAGTGGAAAAGAAGAAGTCGGTATTGTGTCGGAAAGCAAGGACGGCAGGTGGCCTTTTACATTGGGTCAGGTGGTTGTTCGGGTTGATTCCCGGTATTTCAGGCCCGCCGAGGTAGATCAATTGAAAGGGAATCCGGCCAAGGCTAAGGAAAAGTTGGGTTGGGAGCCCCGAACCAGCTTGGAGGATTTGGTGGCTGAAATGATGGATGCCGATTTGGAATTGATGGAACGGGTCCGCGTTTTGGACGGGAAAGGATTAAAATTTATTGTACCAAAATGAGGGAAGCGTTTAACATCGAATCTGGGAAACACTATGTGGCGGGTCACCGGGGTATGGTAGGCGCCGCTATTGTTCGGGCGTTGCAGCAGGCAGGGGCCCGGCAGATTGTGCACAAAACATCCAACGAGTTGGATTTGCGAGACAGTTCTGCTGTGCATCGGTTTTTTGAAGCGGAGAGACCGGACTATGTTTTTCTGGCTGCCGCCAAAGTGGGTGGAATATGGGCAAATTCAACGTATCCGGCCGAATTCATTTACGATAACCTCCAAATTCAAAACAATGTGATTGAAGCGTCTCGCCGGTTTGGGGTGCGCAAATTGCTGTTTTTAGGTTCTTCTTGCATTTATCCCAAGCTGGCTCCCCAGCCGCTGAAAGAGGAATATTTAATGACCGGTCCTTTGGAGCCCACCAACGAGCCCTATGCCATGGCTAAATTGGCGGGAATGTCAATGGTTCGGGCCTACCGGCAGCAATATGGTTCTGATTTCATATCGGTCTTGCCCTGCAACCTGTATGGGCCGGGCGACAACTACCACCCTAAGCAATCGCATGTGATGGCAGCTCTGTTGAGGAAATTTAGCGAGGCCGTGCGGCAGGGAAGTGCCGAGGTAGAGGTTTGGGGTACTGGAAGTCCACTTCGGGAATTTATGCACTGCGACGATTTGGCTTCGGCTTGTTTGTTTTTAATGGAGCATTACAGCTCGGAAGAGCCGGTGAACATTGGAACGGGAACGGAGATCAGCATTCGGGATTTGGCAGGGAAAATTGCTGAGGCAACGGGGTTTCAGGGGAAACTGGTATTTAATCCGGAGTACCCGGATGGTACTCCAAGGAAGGTTATGGATTCGACACGGTTGATGGAGATGGGTTGGCGGGCTAAGGTGGATTTGGGTTTGGGGATTAGGGAGACCTTGGGCGGTTTGAGTTCCGCTGATTTTTGACGTTTCTGGCATGGTGTGCATGTGGTATTGATTAAACGTTTTTTTACCACTAAGGGCACCAAGTCGGCGCAAAGGGGACAGAGGGGGTGTAGTTGAATGAATTGCGGTGTCTATCAACACCGAAATCTCTGTGAACTTTGCGGCTCCCTTGGCGGCCCTTTGTAGTAAAAACCGACAGTCATGCCTCGATTTGTTTTCACCACGAAGAACTCCAAGTCGGCGCAAAGAACACAGAGGAGGTGCAGTTAAATAAAGCGCCTTAAAAACGCGTTGAACCTTTGGAATTTATTGGTGAACTGTATGGCAAAAAAACCTTACAAACAGCTGAAAACAAAAAATAATCTTAGCGTAACACGATAAAAAAAGGAACCACTAAAATGATAAAATCCCTTTTAAAGAAATTCCTTTTAAGTCAAGGCTACGTTATTTCAAAGAGCTTACCAGAAGATGCACAATGGCAGGCCCATCGAAATTATTTGGATGACACAATAGCTTTGGTTGGCGATGCTGATGATTTGTGCATCATGGATGTTGGAGCCTACATCGGCCAAATGGCTATGGCGTACCGTAGCCGATTTCCAAAAGCGCGTATTTTGGCTTTTGAGCCCTGTCCTGAATCGTTTAACATCTTAACAAAGAAAGTCCAAGGATGTAATATAGAATGCCATAAAATGGCAATAGCAGAAAAATCGGGACAGACAGAATTACAGCTTTTCGATTTTGCCCCAGCGAACTCAATATTGCCCCCGCATCCAAATAGGGATAAAGTCTGGGGAGAAAATAAATTGGAAGCCACAGAAAGACTTCAAATTGAGGCCATAACGCTGGAGGATGCCTTTAATGCCTTTAATATTAGGCATCTAAATGTATTAAAATTGGATGTTCAAGGCCTGGAACACCAAATATTGAATGCCGCAAAGGGATTGCTTAAAGCGGGTAGAATTGATTTTATATATTTGGAGCTCATTCTTCTCCCCACCTATCAAAATCAAGAGACGATAACCAATTATTTTAAATTGATGGAAGAAGTTGGATTTGAATTGCATAATTTTTACAATCTGTCAAGTGTAGAAGGGCAATTGAGGCAAGTAGATGCTCTTTTTAAACGGCTTAAATGAGTTGAAAGTGATAACACAAGAACAACTAATTAAATTCGGATTAGAGGCCGTTTGGGAATTGCAGCAGGACGAGACCGGTTGCCTAGCGATTTTTTCCCCTCTTTTTGGCCGGGCAGAAATAAAAGGAGGTATTCCTCGATTTGTAAAATCTGCCGACAACTATTCAGAAAACTTTGGATTTCAATGGAAGAAATTCGCCAAAACCCAGTTGGACAGCTATTCAGGAATTACCTTGACGAGCGACCGATTTTTTAAAGACACTCAATGGTCCCAGGCTGACTTAAAAGGCCGTCGGGTTTTGGAGATAGGTTCGGGCGCCGGACGGTTTACGGAGATTCTATTGTTGACAGGAGCATTGGTGTATTCCTTTGATTATTCTGCTGCCGTTGAAGCTAATTTTGCCAATCATGGCCACCATGAAAATCTATTGCTTTTTCAAGGCTCCGTGTTTGAAATACCCTTCCCTGACGATTTTTTTGATTTTATTTTTTGCTTTGGGGTACTTCAACATACCCCCGACCCCCCTATGGCCTTGAATTGCATGGTTAAAAAAATGAAACCTGAGGGTAAAATTGCCGTTGATAATTATCCGGCAGGAAGTTCAATAATAACCAAACGCCCCAACAGCAATTATCGGAAAGTGGCTCGGAGACTTTCTTTTTTGTCGCCCAAAAATCTGTTTCAATTTGTTCGGTTCTACCACCAATTTTGGTTTCCAATCGACACCTTGATTCGAACCAAATTGCCACCAACCTTATACCCCAAGGTTTTACACCATATTGGAATACCCTGTTTTAACTATGTCCATACTATTCCGCTAAGCTACAAACAACTAAAAGAATGGGCTATTTTAGACACATTTGATGCCTTAGGCGCTACCTACGACAAGCCAGTTACTCAAGAGGAATTCAAAGCGCTAGGGGAGCAGGCACAAATTTTAAACTTTGAAGTTGCTTTGGCTTTTAATGGTTTTGTTCTACGCGGAAAGGGAAAAAGGAATAAATAGTTAAGGATGTGATACCAATGTTCTTTAATAACTTTGCGGCTCACTCGGAGTGCTTTGTGGTAAAAACCGACAGTCATGCCTCGATTTGTTTTTTACCACAATGGGCTCCAAGTCGGAACAAAGGGCACAGAAGGGGTGTAGTTGAATGAAGTGCGGTTTCTTTCAATACCAAAATCTCTGTGAACTTTGCGGCTCCCCTGGCGGCCTTTGTGGTAAAAACCGACAGTCATGCCTCGATCTGTTTTTTACCACTAAGGGCTCCAAGTCGGCACAAAGGACACAGAGGGGGTGTAGTTGAATGAATTTCGGTGTCTATCAACACCGAAAACTCTGTGAACTTTGCGGCTTCCTCAGAGTGCTTTGTGGTAAAAATTAGCCGCCCAAAACTTAACCGGTTTTATTACCACTAGAGGCGGTGCAGTTGAAAAAAACAACGCCCTACAACACCTCATCCCCCCAATTCTCCTTCACCGTTCCCACCACCTCTTTAATTTTTTGTTCATCTTGCACCGGACACACCAGCAGTACACCGTTGCTTTCCACTACCAAAAGGTTTTTAGCTCCTTGCAGCACCACTTTTTTGCCTGCGGGCACATGCACCAAACAGCCTTCCGATTCCAGCGCCAGAATCTGCCCGCCCAACAGGGCATTGGTCTCTCCGACCAGTAAGGACTGTTCACGTAGGGAACCCCAAGTTCCCAAATCGGTCCAGCCGATGTCGGCCGACACCACAAATACATTGTCGGCCCGCTCCAAAATGGCGTAATCCACACTGATGTTTTTTACCATGGCGTAAATGCGCCGTATTTCGTCCGAACTCGCCGGGCCGGTTAACGTATGCACCGCTTCCTGAAACAAGGCCGCTTCATCGGGCAAATGCTGTTCTATGGCCTGAATAAAGCTGGAGGTTTTCCAAAGGAAATTGCCCGAGTTCCACAGAAAATCTCCGCTGTTGATAAAGCTCATGGCCAATTCGGCATTGGGCTTTTCGGTGAAGGTTTTTACTTTTTGTATCCCCTCGATGCCGGTTTGGCTTTCTCGGTTGAACTGAATATATCCATACCCGGTATCGGGGCGGTGCGGGCGAATGCCGAGCGTAACCAATGCCGGCTGTTGTTCTGCAAAGCTCAAGCCTTTCTCCAACACGGCCAGAAATTCCGCTTCTTTTGAAATCAAGTGGTCGGCGGCCAACACCACCATGCTCGATTCCGGATCGCGATCCTGAAGCAGATACGCAGCATAGGCCAAGCAAGGAGCCGTGTTTTTTCGGCTGGGTTCGCAGAGCAAATTCTCGGGTTTTAAGTCCGGCAAATGTTCCATGCACAGCGGCCGGTAGTCTTCGTGGCTAACCACCAAGATGCGTTCGGGAGGGAAAAGGGGAAGCAAGCGCCGCCAGGTGGCCTGAATCATGCTCTCTCCAGTTCCCAAGATATCGATAAATTGTTTGGGCTTCTGACGGGTGGACATAGGCCAAAAACGGCTTCCAATTCCCCCGGCCATGATGACAGCGTAGCGCATGATTTTGTTTTGGTATTCAAAGGTAGCTCCTAAATCCTTGGAATGCAACCCAAATTGTTCGCCGCCTTATTGCATTCGCATCTCCGTTAAAAACCTCCCGAGTGCGTAGATGTTTTGAATTTTACGGTCGTGGTTGTTTTTACCGCTCCGCTCTTCTTTCAATAATGCTTCGCAAAAAACACGATTTAAAAACGGGTTTTTCAACAGCACTTGATCAATTTTTTCGGCAAATGCCCCCTTCCTCATCCATGTTTGAACGGGAATCTCAAAGCCCATTTTTTTATACTTTGGCATAGGAATTCCGTCCCTTTGAGTCCAAGTTTCCAAGGCATTTTTTAGAATCCGTTTTAGCGAAAACATCGAAAATCGGATTTCAACGGGCAAGGATGCGGCAAAGGCCGCCAAATCGTTGTCCAAAAAGGGAAAGCGCTGTTCTACCCCGGCCGACATAAATTCATGGTCACCCGAAAAAAGAACGTTGCCCGACAAAAAGACTTTTAGGTCTAGGTAACTCAATGCATCTATTGTGTGCCATTCTGCCGTGGTTTCCTGGAATTGTGTGTAAACCTCAATTGGGTCGGGCAAAACCATGCTTTCAAGGGGGCCTGATTTAAAAAGTCGTTGTGCTTGGGCGGGCGAAACAACCTGTTTGAAGAGTAAAAAGGCGCGAACCAAATCTCGGTTTTGGGCTGAGTTGAAACTCTCGAGCTGAAAGCGCAGAGGCAGGCGGCCATTTCCGGCAGGAAGGGCTGCAATTCCCGCTTTGATTAAGATTTGGGTGGCCCATCTAGGCAAATACCTATAGGCCTTCATGGCCATGGCGGCATTCAAGGTCGGATAACCGGCAAACAACTCATCTCCGCCCGCTCCACTTAGTGTTACTTTAAAGCCGCCTTGCCGGACGGCCTTGGCCAAATGAACAAAGCCTACATCGCATAAAAAACCAAAGGGCTCGGAATACGCAGTTGTCCGGGCATCAACCAAGTCTAAAAAATCAGTTTCAGAAAACGATAGGATGCGGTGGTCAACGCCATAGCCTTTTGCCCAAGATACAGCACCTGCGGTTTCGTCGAATTCTTTTTCCGCATACCCCAGCGTGAAGGCCGTTGTTGCATTTCCACCTTTGATCATGGCCGTTAAAATGGCCCTGGAGTCCAGGCCGGAGGAAAGCAGGGTGCTCACCGGCACATCGGCCACCAATTGACGTTCTACGGCCTGCTGAAACAACCGGAGCGTCTCTTCTTCTGCTTCTTGCCTTGTGATTTTAATCTTGCTGCCAAAATGGATGTCGGCAAATTTCCAAACCTGTTCCTTACCTAATCCAACGTGCATGGCGCAACCCGCAGGTAAGCGTGAAATACCCTGGTAAATGCTGTGCGGTTCAGGAATGAACGACAACATTAAATAGTTTGAAAGCGCTTGTGGATTTATGGCCGGGGTAGAGTCCATTCCACATAGCAATGACCGCAGTTCACTGCTGAATAGAAGTCGCCCCTGATTTTTAGTATAAAAAAGGGGTTTTACCCCAAAACGGTCTCTGGCCAATAGAAGCGTTTGCTGTTCAATATCGTACAAAGCAAAAGCAAACATGCCGTTCAACAGCGGAAGGAAATCGGGGCCATGCTGTTCGTACAAATGCACCAAAACCTCGGTATCGGTTTGAGTAGAAAAAGAATGGCCTTGCCGTTCAAGTTGCATTCTTAGCTCTCGATAGTTGTAAATTTCTCCATTTAAAATAACGCAAACCGACTTGTTTTCATTAAAAATGGGCTGGTTTCCTCCGCTTAAATCAATAATGCTCAGCCTGCGGTGCACCAAAGAAACCCCGTCACCATGAAAATAATTTTCACTGTCAGGCCCTCTGTGCTGAAGGGCATCCCCCATTTTTTTTAGCTTGTTTTCAGGAAAGGCATCCTGTTCGGAGATTAAATTTATCGCCCCTGCGATTCCGCACATTTGAATAAATTCTTAGTTTAAATTCACAGCTAAGCTACGTCTATTTTTCAATTTTTTATGCAGCAAAAAAAAGTGAATTTAAAATGTCACCGTTTTTTTAAAAGTTGAATGTTCCCCGTATTCAATCAAAATCAGACCTTTGTAGTTATGATTGACTTTTCCTTTTTACGGCAAATCCGCCACTTTGAATTAAATAGGGCCATAGACCATCTTCCCAAAGGTGCCAATTTGCTTGAACTGGGTGCCGGCGCCGGTTGGCAGGCCAAGCAACTTAGCGACCAAGGCTTTTCAGTTTCTGCCATTGATATCCCAAGTACTGAATACTTTGTTCATCAGGAATTCCCGGTTTTGCCCTACGACGGCCAGCACATCCCCTTTCCTGACGCCCATTTTGATGTGGTGTTCAGTTCAAATGTAATGGAGCATGTAGCCGATCTAAGCGGCATGCATGCCGAAATCCAGCGGGTCCTCAAACCCGGAGGCCTTGTTCTGCACATTTTACCCACTACATCTTGGCGGTTTTGGACCAGCATGGTGCACCCGTTGGGGGTATTGCGCAACAACCATTTGTATAGCCGCTCTACATTGATTCGCAGGCCGGGTTTGGTTCTGCGTACTTTGTTCCGCCATTTTTGGCCGGAACTGCATGGAGAACGGGGAAACATCATAACAGAGCTGTATTTTTTTAGTTCAGCATTCTGGCATAAGAACTTTGCCAGGCATGGATTTGTAGTTAAAGAAAGTCGCCCTGTGGGACTTTTCTACACCGGTTATATGCTTCGTGCCAGTTCTTGGTCTATATCCTTTCGCCAGGCACTGGCAAAAAAATTGGGCTCCTCCTGCCGATTATACTTGCTGAAAAAACAGACTTAATGGTCTCACTCTCGCACAATAAACCTGCGTAAAACGACGCGCACCTCCTGTTTAATGTATTTCGCTTGTCCGGTAATTTTAAAAGCAAGAGTTTTATTCGCGCCCGCTGCCTGTTCGCCAGTAAAAAAACGCATGGCATCTCCCACATTTTCCAACTTGGTGTGAATCGGCACACCCAATTTTGCAATGCCGGGTATTAAAACAAATTTCGAAACCTTTCCATCAGCATAAATCATCTCAATTTCAGGCAAGGATGGTTGGAACAACGTTTTTCTGACTTTACCCATAACGGATGGACTTAAATGGATTTCTGCAAATGCAGAACCTTCAAAGGCCGGCAAATGAAAAGTGGAATTCAGGGAAATGTTGGTATCTAAAATCAGGGGTTCCAATGGTTTTAGTGGTCGCTTTCGTTTTTGAAAATAAAGAATCGGCCCTAAATCCGCCCAAGCAGGTCCATTTGTATTCGAAATTCGAAAGCTATCTACCACTTCATAATGCGATTGCAGCGTTTTCAATAACAAGGGTTCATCCCAAAAGGGATGCCTTCGGTCTATGCTGCCAAAATGAAACAATACTACCTCGGGTCCCTTGGCGCTGTTATATGCCGCAGCATTTAATTGTGCAAGGGGTTAATTATAGGCTGAATAAGATTGAAATACCGGCCTGGGATTGTAGTTTAAATTATTGTAGTGAACAATCGAGATTTCCGATCCCACCACATCAACGCCCTGCTTTCCAATTCGTTTTAAAATGTGCGCTGGAAGTAGCCGCAAATCCTTTCCACTCGCTTCAATCGCCGAGCCGCTTTTAAATACCCTTGACCCAATTAACCGTTCGATAGTACTGCCGGGGTCCAGCGAAAGAGCATGGATGGAAAATAAAACGACAAAAGGGAAAAACGTCCAAAGGATTTTCTTGGAAAAATCATGGTTGCAAAACAAATAACCGAACAATAAATAATAGGGAAAGGCATAGAAAAATACGGAAATATGGTCGTCGGCTCGGACAAAGGATTGCTTAAACAATAGAAAAAGAGAAAAGGCCATGAATAAAAAGAACAAGATGGAGTAAACATTAGCACGTTCCTTGACCCATCCAAGAATTACGGCAACTAAAATTAAAAACATAAATAGGACGGCCAACATGGGATGAAATAAGCTCGAAATAGGGATTGCCATTGCCTCATTGTAGCCATTTATAATATGCAAACTGTTTATTATGTAGTCCAGTAAATTTACGTTGATGGCGAGGCCTAGAAAATAAGTGGCGACCACATATCCAATAACGGAAAGAATAAAGGAAAGGAAACGCAACCTTTTCAGGACAGTTAAATATCCTAAATAAAAAAGAAATGTCCCCCCGCAAATTAAACCCGTATTTGCTTTTGCGAAAAAGGACACCAGAGCAAAAACCCCCGCGATTGGCAAGAATATTTTGCTAGAGTGTTTATAATGATGAAAAATACAGAATGAAAAAAGGTAGAATGTGGTTATCGAATCTGACCAGAAAAAAAAATCTCCCGTCAAAAGCAAAAGGGGAAAAATTAAAAATGCACCTATTTTAGATGGCAAGCCCTTAAAAATATACAATAGAACATACGAGGCAATCCCGATTCTCAATGAAAAAAATAAAACGATGAAAATTTTATTTTGAAAAACCGGCAGTTGCGTAATTAAATACCCTAAAGGCCCATACGTAAAAACAACATCTTCCCCCCAAATCAAATCAATATTTTTAATTAAATTCAATCCAATACCCCAGGAAGGATCAAGCCCAATCCCCTCAGCGGAAAAAACCCCCTTTGGAATCAAAACCAATATGCTAATTAACCAAATCAGCATTACCGTTGGCTGCCTTGAAATAGCGTTTTTAAAACGAAGGAAAAAAGGCTCCATACTTTAAATTATTGGAGGCTAAATGTACTGTTTTCGCACGACTCCAAAGATTTAATAGGCTTCAAGGAATGTAAGAGAATGTAATCCAGCCTGGCCCATGTAGTAAATTGTAAGCCGAATTGAATTTATACGTGGTTCAATAATAAATCAACAATTGTGGCTTTGTTTCTACCCCAACAACCTAACCGCCGCCAACCCCGCCACACTATACTCCAGTCCCGTTTTCAACTCCTTGCACAAAAACCGATTGCGGCGCAGCGGCCCCTTTTTGAACGCGCGCCCATTGGCCAATTCAAAGCTGCTGCCCTCCGGCAAATCCTCCAAGTGTAAAACAGGCGTCGCATCGTAGTTCCGCAAGGCCTTGTACAAATCCGGGTCGGCACAGGTGCTGGCCTTGGCCCGGGCCATAGACATAACCAGTTGATTTTCAATCTCATTCGGAAAAACACCACTGCCCAAAAACAAATTGATTAAATCGCGGAAGGCCTGCTGCCATTCCGGCCCGTGGGCCCGCGCTTTCGCCCCATATTTTTCCCAAATCAAATGGTGCGCATATTCATGCGTCAGCGTCACCAAAAACGAATAGGCATTCAGGTTCCCATTGATGCTGATGCGGGGCGCCACTAAGCCCAGTTTGGGCTGCGCCGGCCGATAATCGCCCAACTTACTGTTGCGCGGCCGCGTTATTTTCAATTGCAACTGACCGGCACCAAACCACTCCAACAGCACAGGCAGCGCAGCCGGCGGCACATAGGGCCGCAATCCACGCTCAAATACAGGCCGAAAATCCTTCACAGCTCAAATATACCCCAAAATGCAGATGGTTTCTGTCTTGTTTTTTGGATTTTTTGGGCGGGAAACGGGCTTTCCGAGCTAGTCCTCGGCTTGGAGCGGGGCAGCAGCGGCACCAAAGTAGCTCCCAAGGTCGCTCTTTGGCGCGCGCACTGCCTGCCGCCCCGAGCCTGTGGGCTAGCTCCGTCAATCCCTCCCGCAATGTCCTATAGCCCAACACTTTTCTGACAATTCAGCTGCGGCTCAATCCCTTGCAGTAGGGCCATCTCACTCAATTATCCGTTTACCAAACGACTAATTTTCTTTCTTCCCCGAACTTTGCCTCATGAATATGTTGAAATCAGATTTGGCCCCCGCCCTCGGTGCCCTACTGCTTTTCCTCGTGTTGCGGGGCATAAGTCCTTTTCTGTTTCGTTCCGCCGAGCCACCGCCGAAGCTGAGCTATACCCTAGAGGCCCTGCCGCCCGGTTGGGAATGGACGGCAGAGGTACATCGGAAACCATGGAATTCCAGGTCTGGGCTTGTTCAATTCCCGGAAATGGGAACGGATATTCAATCCCTGAGCTTGCAGGACTGGCAGAGCATGGGGCTCTCCCCCGCCCAAGCCGCACTCGCCCATCGATGGCAAGAACAAGGCTGGCTAAATACCGCAGAAAAACTAGAAAAGCTGGCGGTACTTCCCGAATCCTTGAAGCGGGAACTGAAAATCCGCCTGCGCTTTCCAAATCAAAATCAATGGGAAATGAAGGAGGAAACGCGGACAGCGATGCCACTTCGCCCCATTCAAGTCCTGGATTTACGCTCTGCCGATTCTCTGGATTTGCTGAAGGTCCCCGGACTGGGCCCCGCAAGCGCTCGGAAGATTTTGAATCACCTGCGCATCTGGGGCGGCTGGGCAGATTGGTCGGAATGGCTTCGCTTGCCCGGCATGGATTCCCTGCGCCTGGCCGGCATTCAAAAGTATATTCCTCATTTGCCTTCGCCCAGCCCAAGAGCCTTTGCCTACATTTGGTATCCTGAATTGGAGCAAATCTGGTTTTTAAAGCGCAGGCAACAGGTGCGGTTGCTGAAATGGCGAAATGAAACCGGCGAAAAAATGCCCTCAGAAACCATCTGTAGAGAACTGGGATTGAATACGGAAGAAATTCGCTGGCTTAAAACCTATGTTAAATAGGCTAAACAATCCCGCTTCAGCTCCGTTTATTCTACTCAAAAAATACTAACTTCGCGCGGTCAGGAAACCGACAATAACACCCGAACAGTATGAATTTTAGTCCCAGCGAAAACCAAGCCATGATCGCCCAAATGGTGCGCGATTTTGCCGAAAAAGAAGTCCGTCCCTACGTAATGGAATGGGATGAAGCTCAACATTTTCCCCTTGAAACCTTTAAGAAAATGGGCGAATTGGGCCTAATGGGAGTGCTGGTGCCTGAATCTTACGGCGGAGCCGGACTGGGCTATGAAGAATATGTCACAGCCATTGTGGAATTGGCGAAGGTCTGCGGTTCGGTAGGACTATCGATGGCCGCCCACAATTCATTGTGCACAGGACATATTATGATGTTCGGCAACGAAGAACAAAAACAAAAATACCTTCCTAAGTTGGCTACGGCCGAATGGATTGGCGCTTGGGGTCTAACCGAAGCCAATACCGGATCGGATGCCATGCGCATGCGCTGCACTGCGGTTCAAGATGGAGAATATTGGGTAATCAATGGCACCAAAAATTGGATTACCCATGGCATTTCTGGCGATGTGGCGGTGGTGTTGGTGCGTACCGGCGAATTGCTGGATTCCGATGGAATCACAGCTTTTGTTGTTGAACGAGGAACACCCGGTTTTTCCGGAGGAAAAAAAGAGAACAAGTTGGGTATGCGCAGTTCTGAAACGGCCGAACTGATTTTCGAGAATTGCCGGGTGCATAAAAGCCAGATTTTGGGAGAGGTTGGCCAAGGCTTTCGGCAGGCCATGAAAATTTTGGACGGCGGCCGGATTTCCATCGCGGCCCTTTCCCTTGGCATTGCCAAAGGAGCCTTTGAGGCTTCCATTAAATATGCCAAAGAACGGGAACAGTTTGGGCAGCCCATTGCTAATTTTCAGGCCATTTCGTTTAAGTTGGCCGATATGGCAACCGAGATTGAAGCGGCAGAGCTATTGACCTTAAAGGCTGCCGACCTTAAAAACAAAGGCCTGCCAGTCACTACGACTTCGGCCATGGCCAAGTATTACGCTTCGGAGGTTTGCGTAAAAGTGGCTACCGATGCCATTCAGATTTTTGGGGGTTATGGGTACACCAAAGACTTCCCGGTCGAGAAATTTTACCGGGATTCTAAGCTGTGTACCATCGGCGAAGGCACCTCTGAAATCCAAAAATTAGTTATTTCTCGCAACGAACTGAAAGATTAATTTTACCTTTGCCCCCCATGCAAAAGGCTGTACAATTTATTGGACTTCTTCTGTTTCCGCTGCACATGTGGGCGGGGGAACCTCCTGCTGGTCCGCCGGCGGAGGAGAAAAAGGTGCCAGCCAGCCACTTGTATCTGGATTGGAATCCGGAAGAAATCCACTACAGCGGACCAACTTTAGCCGAGGGTCAATTGTCTCCGGTGGCCTTGATGCGGGCGTCTTGCGATTTTCATTCGCCGGTGCAAGGTGCCGTAACCAGCGGATTTGGTCGGCGTTGGCGCCGGATGCATTACGGCATTGATTTGGACTTGAATACGGGCGATACGGTGGTGGCTGCGTTCGAGGGAATGGTTCGGTATGCCGGCTACAATTCATCCTATGGCAATTTGGTGGTATTGAGGCACAGCAACGGATTGGAAACCTATTATGCTCATTTGGATTATTTGGGCGTGAAGCCGGGCGATTACCTGCAAGCGGGAACTTGGTTGGGTCTGGGAGGCAATACTGGAAGGTCTTTTGGTTCTCACCTGCATTTTGAGGTGCGTTACTTGGGATTGCCCATGGATCCCTCTTTGGTGATTGATTTTGAGTCCGGTCAGGTTCGATTTGAAGTGGCGGAATTGTACAGAAAGAACCAGGTGCTAAAAGTGAAGAATGGCGAAAAGTTTTACCGGGTGATGCCGGGCGACGATTTGATTCGCTTGGCCAGGCAGTTTGGTATGGATGCCCAGGCCTTGGCAGATTTGAACGAATTGGATCCGGGAGATTTGCTGCCCATTGATATGGAGTTGAGGTATCAGTGATGAACCTAAAGTCAATTGACAATCTGGGCTTTTATTCGAAGCAATGAATGCAACTGAAATCCCATATGTAGGGAATGAACTTGGGTTGTTCAAAAGCGCTAGGAATTGGAAAGCCTACTTTTCGTCAAAAATAGGTGAATGCATAAGCGGCGACGTTTTAGAGGTTGGGGCTGGCATAGGAGTAAACACGGAATTTATTTTGAGGGCGGGACGAGGAATTAAAAGCATAACCCTGTTGGAGCCAGACCCCAATCAGACCGCTCAAATTTCCATACAAGGTCTTAATTTTGAAGGAGACCTGAGTGTGGTTACGGGAACTATCGCAGATGTATCTGGCCGCTACGACAGCATATTGTACATTGATGTTATCGAGCACATTGAAGATGCTGCGGCAGAATTAATTCGCGCAAGAGAGGCACTAAAACCTGGGGGATTTTTAATTGTATTGGTACCGGCGTACGCCTTTCTTTTCAGTGAATTTGATCGGAAAATCGGGCATTTTCGTAGGTACAATCGTGAAGCCTTAAGGCGCGAAATTCCAACAGGAATGACTCGAAGGAAAGAGTTTTATCTGGATTCAATGGGTTTTTTTGCTTCTCTGGCCAATCGATACGTTTTAAAGCAATCTACCCCGACCGAGTCCAACATTAAATTTTGGGATAAAGGCCTGATCCCCTTGTCCAAAATTACCGACGTCTTGACCTTCAATCAAGTTGGGAAATCCCTGATTGGGATTTATCAAAAAACAACCTAAAGGTGGATTCCACCACGCCCGCGGCAGGGATTGAACAAGCTAGCTCGGCAGGGTGGCGGAGCCTGCCCCGCGTGGCGCGGAGGCGACTTTAGGAGCCACCGCAAGCCCGCTGGGGCAGCCTTCCGCCAACCGCCGACTAGCTGAGAAAGCCCGCAGCCGCCCCCAAAATCCATACAATTCCCCCTCAACCCCCAAATCTAGGCATGCCAATACCTAAGAATAGGTAGAAAAAATCGTCCCTATTCAGCTGCCTCCGTTTGAAGGTAAGCCTTTAATATTCAGAGGTTTTTGCGCGAATTTCCGCCCCCCTGTTCTTATTTAGAACAATTCCAATCAAAAGAAATGGATAAAAAAAGCAGGAAATAGGCCCTAGAAAATCCGAATTCGATTAAATTTGTGCCACCTTGAGAGAATAGGGTTTTTTAACAAAGAGCAATACACGACTCCTATGAGGAATGTTTTACGCCACGCCCGGCTTGTTTTGGTAGGACTTATCCTTGCCCTACCAAGTTATATGCGGGCCGAAGTCAGTGCAGAGCAAGGAAAGCAATTGTTTAAAGCCAATTGCGCCCGCTGCCACTACGTTACCGACAAACGATTTGTAGGGCCAGGTTTGGCCGGAGTACAGGACCGCTGGAGCGATGAAGGCAATTTATTGGCCTGGATTCGCAATTCATCGGATTACCTGAAAACCGGAGATTCCTACGCTACCAAGTTGTTCGAAGAATACAACGGGTCTGTGATGCCCGCCTTCCAATTGTCGGACGATGAAATTAAATCGATTTTAGCCTACATCGCTGATCCAGGAGAAGAAGCAGCTCCCGCCACGGCAAGTACCGACGGCGCTGCCGCTGCAGAAGGCGGTCAAACCGGAGGCGGAGACAATACGCTTCTGACCTACATTCTGATAGGTGTGGCCGTTGTGTTGTTGATTTTGGCTCGCTCGCTGAACAGTGTTTCTAAAGCCCTAGAAAATGTGCGCCGCGAAAAGGCCGGCGAAGAGCCCATCCAAGAAGAAAGCATCAATGTGGTTGGAAAAACCGTGGCTTGGATGGCCAAAAACAAACGGATTACGGCAGTGATTGCCATCGTTCTTGTTGGAGCGCTTTCGTACAAAGGTTTTGTAGCCTTAAATACCATTGGAGTGTATGAGGGGTATCAGCCCAAGCAACCCATTGCCTTCTCACACAAATTGCACGTAGGTCAAAATAAAATTGAATGCCAATACTGCCACTCTACCGTTGAAAAGTCAAGGCACGCCAACATTCCATCCGCCAACGTGTGTATGAATTGCCACAAGGCGGTGCAAGAAGGGCCTCAGTATGGCAAAAACGAAATCACTAAGATTTATGCTGCCGTAGGTTGGAATCCGGAGAAGAACGAATACTTCAAAGACTACGCCAAGATGGATAAAGAGGAACTGGCCTCTTTCTATGGAAGTTATTTGGGCGATGAAAAGGCGGCCGCCGCTGTTGAGCCGTTTATTCAGTCGAACATCGAATGGGTACAAATCCATAAACTGCCCGACCATGCCTATTTTAACCACGCTCAACACGTGAAAGTGGGTAAGGTGGAATGCACCACCTGCCATGGCGAGGTGGGTGAAATGGAAGAAGTGTATCAGCACAGTCCATTGACGATGGGCTGGTGCATCAATTGCCACCGGGAAACCGAAGTGCAATATGCCACCAACGGCTATTACGAGCGCCTGCATCAATACTATAAAGAGCACAAAGGCGAATACGAAATGCGCGAAGGGCAGGCCTTCACCGTTGAAAAAATTGGCGGACTGGAATGTTCCAAGTGCCATTATTAATCCTGTTTCTTAATAAATCGTTTGACCTCGCATTATGAGCAACCAAAAGCAATATTGGAAAGGATACGAAGAGCTGGAAAATGAGCCCGGTTTTGTGGCCGCCCGCGAAAAAGAATTCGTTGAGGACTTGCCCATGGAAGAGTTTTTGGGGAATGAGTCCAATTTGGGCTCCTCTCAAACCAACCGCCGGGATTTCCTTAAATTTTTGGGCTTTGGAGTAACGGCAGCGACGCTTGCCGCTTGCGAAGCTCCTGTAAATAAAGCTATTCCGTATTTGGTGAAACCCGAAACCATTACTCCCGGGGTTCCCAACTACTACGCCTCTACCTATTATGATGGTCGGGATTATTCTTCCGTTGTGGTTAAAACCCGGGAAGGCCGCCCCATTAAAATCAAAGGGAATCCTGCCTCTGCAGTAAGCCGAGGTGGTACCAATGCCCGCATTCAAGGCTCGGTATTGGGTCTGTACGACGGGAAGCGCGCCAAAACAGCTACGAAGGGCGGAAAGTCCATCGGCTGGTCAGCCGCAGACAAGGAAATTATGGATGCCCTTAAGGGGATTGGCGCCGCAGGGAAAAAAGCGGTGTTGTTGACTCAAAGTATTGTGTCTCCCTCTACCCGCGCCGCAGTAAACGCTTTCCTGACCGCGCATCCTATGGTTGAACACATCAGCTATGATGCTGTTTCGTATCAGGGAATTCGATTGGCTCATCAACAGGCCTTTGGAAAAGCCGTTATTCCTCATTTGGACTTCGGGAAAGCCCGCTCTATCATCAGCATTGGCGCCGACTTTTTAAACGGTTGGCTGAACAGCTGTTCGTATGAAAGCGGTTACGCCGAATCGCGCTCACCCGAAAATCCCCACATGTCTCGGCATTTTCAGTTTGAAACGGTGATGTCGTTGGCCGGGTCAAACGCCGATTACAGAAGCATGATTAAGGCTTCTGAACAGGGCGCTGCTGTGGTGGCCTTGTACAATGCCGTGGCAGGAGCCACCGGCAATGCCAAGGTGGCCGGAGGAGAAGTTTCTTTCGCTAAAGACATTGCCCGAGCAGCAAAACATGCTCTGGCAAATAAGGGTAACGGTTTAGTGGTATGCGGATTGAATGATGTGCATGCTCAATACCTGGTGGCCAGAATCAATCAAATGTTGGGTAATTATGGCACGACCTTGAGCCTGAACACCACATTGAATATGTTTGCCGGCGACGATGCTGCCGTTTTGAAACTAACCGACCGCATGACCGCAGGCGAAGTTCAAGGACTGATTCTGTATGGTGTGAATCCGGGGTATTCGCTTCCCAATGCCCAAGCCTTTAATCAGGCCATGGCGGGATTGAAGCTTTCGGTGTCGTTCGCTGACCGTGCTGAAGAAAGTCCGGCGCAATATCTGCTTCCCGACCACCATTATTTGGAAAGTTGGAATGATTTTGAAGCCGTTAGTGGGCATTTCAGCATTCAACAGCCTACCATTCATCCGTTGTTTGATACACGTCAGGCACAAGAAACCTTGTTGGTTTGGGCCGGACAAGCTCAACGTTCCGACAAGAACAATACGGCCTACCGAGAATTTATGAAGGCCCGTTGGGTGAATGTGTTTAATCCATTGGGTAAATCTTGGGACAGTTTCTTATACGAAGGCTGCTGGCAGGCTGCACCCTCTGTTGATGCAGTAGCAACCACACCTTCTCCTGAGGGAGGCATGACGGCATCTGCCGCAGCTTCGGCCTTGTCTTCAAAGCCGACCCAAGGGGTTGAAGTTGTTCTATACGAGAAAGTCGGTATGGGTTGGGGCAATCACGCCAACAATCCAATTCTGCAAGAATTACCCGATCCCATTTCTCGTGTAACCTGGGACAACTACATTACCATGGCCCCTTTCGATATGGATGAGCTTGGCTTGAATAAAATGATGGGGCAGGAACAAAAAGCAAATGTGGTTAGCCTCAGCATCGGAAATCAAAAAATGAACCTTCCGGTACTGGCCCAACCCGGTCAGGCCCCCGGAACTGTAGGGGTTGCCTTGGGATATGGTCGCCTGTTCGGCCGTGCCGAGCAATCTACCCTGGGTGTGAATGCCTTCCCATTCATGAACACTCAGAACGGGACGCTTAGTCCGATTAACTACGGCGCCAAAATCGAGAAAACCGATTTGAGCTATGCCTTAGCCGGTACTCAGACGCATCATACGATGATGGGCCGAGACATTATCAAGGAAACTTCGTTAACCGAGTTTAAGGCCAATGCTAAATCGGGCAATGCGCCAAAAATGCAGCATACCAATGTGGCGGAATTGATTCCTGCCGGAGAACACGAAGCTCCGATCAGCAAAGTGGACTACTGGCGTGAGTTTAAAATGATCAACCACCGTTGGGGGATGTCCATTGATTTGAACTCTTGCACGGGTTGTGGAGCTTGTGTGGTTTCGTGTCATGTAGAAAACAACGTGCCCGTAGTGGGCAAAGATGAAATTCGCCGCTCGCGCGATATGCATTGGTTGCGCATTGACCGGTATTACACTTCCGATGCCGATCCTTCAACCCGGTATGAGCGGGGCAATAAGAACCACCGGGCGAAGGAGATTCCTTCGGCAAATCCCCGGGTGGCTTTCCAACCGGTAATGTGTCAACATTGCAACCATGCTCCTTGTGAAACAGTTTGTCCGGTCTTGGCTACGACCCACAGTACGGAAGGCCTAAACCAAATGACTTACAACCGCTGTGTTGGAACCCGCTACTGCGCCAACAACTGTCCATACAAGGTTCGTCGCTTTAACTGGTTCAGCTACCACGACAATCAGAAGTTCGATTACTTTATGAACGACGATTTGGGTAAAATGGTGTTGAATCCAGATGTAACGGTACGGGCTCGTGGGGTGATGGAAAAATGCTCTTTGTGCGTTCAACGCATTCAGGCGGGCAAACTCAGCGCTAAATCTGAAGGCCGTATGGTTGCCGATGGCGAAATTCAAACGGCTTGTGCCGAAGCTTGCCCCACCAATGCCATTGTGTTTGGTGACTTCAACGATGAAAAAGGCAAGTTAACCGCCTTGGCCGAACATGGTCGTTCGTACTATTTGCTGGAAGAAGTTGGAGTTAAACCCAACATCGTGTACCAAACCAAGGTGCGCAATGTGGAAGAAGCTTACGGACACACCGTTTCAGCACATCATGGTGCCGAGCATAGCGATGATCATGCTTCTGATGCGCATGCACACGAAGGCCCTGAAAAGGCAACTCACAGTGAACATCAATCTCATTAATTTACTCAATCCAACCGGATATGCTCATCGAATCACCGATACGTCAGCCGCTTATTCTGGGCGATAAAACCTACGCTCAGATTACCGATGAAATTGTACGTCCCATTGAAGGACGTGCCAACAAAATGTGGTACTTGGTGTTTACCATTGCTGCCCTGTGCGCCCTGTGGGGTTTGGGCTTGATTGCCTATACCTTTGGCACCGGAATCGGTGTTTGGGGTTTGAATAAAACGGTAGGTTGGGCCTGGGACATCACCAATTTCGTTTGGTGGGTTGGTATTGGTCACGCCGGCACCTTGATTTCAGCCATTTTGCTGTTGTTCCGTCAGAAGTGGCGCATGGCCATCAACCGTTCAGCGGAAGCGATGACCATTTTCGCGGTAATTTGTGCAGCCATGTTCCCCGGAATCCACGTGGGTCGGGTTTGGGTGGTGTATTGGTTTTTTCCCGTCCCCAACCAATTCGGTTCCTTGTGGGTGAATTTTAATTCTCCACTGCTTTGGGACTTGTTTGCCATTTCGACCTATTTTTCTGTTTCCTTGGGCTTTTGGTATGTAGGTTTGATCCCCGATTTCGCTACAGTACGCGATCGGCAGGTTATTCCTTTCATGAAAAAGATATACAACATTGTGTCTTTCGGATGGTCGGGTACCACAAAGAGCTGGCAACGCTTTGAAGAGGTTTCTTTGGTCTTGGCCGGTTTATCTACTCCTCTAGTACTTTCTGTACACACCATTGTATCGTTTGACTTTGCCACATCGGTCATTCCGGGCTGGCACACCACCATTTTCCCTCCTTATTTTGTGGCCGGAGCGATTTTCTCAGGATTTGCCATGGTGGCAACGCTGTTGTTAATCATGCGTCAAGTATTGAATTTGCAAGAGTACATCACGGTAAACCACCTGGAATCTATGAATAAGATTATTGTGGTTACAGGTTCGATTGTAGGTGTAGCTTACATTACCGAATTGGTTATTGCTTGGTATTCTGGGGTGCAATACGAACACTATGCCTTCTTAAACAGGGCTACAGGTCCGTATGCTTGGGCGTATTGGATTATGATGAGCTGCAATGTAATTAGTCCGCAGTTGTTCTGGTTCCGTGGCATTCGCCGCAGTTTGGTTGCTACGTTTTTACTTTCCATCGTGGTGAATATTGGTATGTGGTTTGAGCGCTTTGTCATCATTGTTACCTCTCTACACCGAGATTATTTGCCCTCTTCCTGGACTATGTTTTATCCTACTTGGGTTGACATAGGAATTTTCATCGGAACTTTGGGCATCTTCTTTACTTTGTTTCTTCTGTTTTCACGCACCTTCCCCGTGATTGCGATTGCCGAAACCAAGTCCATCTTGAAAATTTCAGGCGACGGATGGAAGCGCAAAACTGAAAGTAAATACGCTGAAGTGGGTGACCATGGCAGCCATCATTAATTTGCATTGAATAGAAAAACGCTATGAGCAAAGCAACGTTATTAGCCAAATTTACTGACCCGGACGAGTGTTTGCATGCCTGCGAGCACTTGGTGAAGAAGGGCATTAAAGTACGCGAGGTTTACTCTCCCTTTCCCGTTCACGGCATTGATGGAGTGTTGAGTGTTCCTAAAACCCGAATTTCAACGGCGGCCTTCTTTTATGGTGCTACAGGAACGACCTTGGCCTTGTTGATGATGTGGTATATGAACGTTCAGGACTGGCCAATGGACATTGGCGGCAAGCCCAGCTTTTCCTTGCTGACCAATTTGCCCGCCTTCGTGCCCGTAGGGTTTGAAATTACGGTATTGATTGCCGCTCATGGCATGATTGCTACGTTTTTCTTTGCCACTCGGTTGTTCCCAGGTATGCCTGCGAAGAATCCAGAGCCTAGATCGACCAATGATTTGTTCGTGGTTGAAATTGTGGGCGATGACAATCCCGGCACCTCGCTGAACGACTTGAAATCCGATTTAATGAACCATGGAGCCATTGAGTGCTCTGACGATGTGCTTCGTTACGAAGACCAATAATTACCGGAACTTATGAAACGGAACTTACGCTTTTCTTATGCTTTTGTGCTGGCCTTTACGGCAACCGGTCTGTTTTCTTGCATTCAAACCGATCCCAACAGTCCCGGTTATGAATACATGCCCGACATGTATTACAGCATTGCTTACCGTCCAGGCGAAGCCAATCCTAACTACGCGGACGGGAAAACCAATCAACCCCCGGTAGACGGAACAGTAGCTCAATCTCATGATTCGTTGGGGATGATTAATTTTAGTTCCTTTCCCTATGCCAATAGCCCGGAAGGCAGAGAGAAGGCCATCGCAGAACTTAAAAATCCTCTGGGCCAATCTGCGTACCACTTAGACGAAGGAAAGCGCTTGTACAATGTGTACTGCATCGCTTGCCATGGCAAAGAAGGAAAAGGAGACGGACCAGTGGTAAAGGTATTGTTGGCGAAGGACAACTATGGGCTTCAGCCGCCTGCCTACAGCAGCGATCAGCTTAAAGGCATTTCTGAAGGTCAGATTTTTTATGCCATGCACTTTGGTAAGGGCAATATGGGGAGCTATGCCTCTCAGTTGTCGGCCGTAGAACGCTGGCAAATAACCCGTTTTGTTCAAACTCTACAAAATCCTGTAGGCGGTTCCGATAGCACTGCTACCGCTGCCGATACTACAGCTAGTAAATAATATAGATAACCGATTAGAAGCTACGCGTATGAACTTTTCATTGCCCGGTAAAACTCGAAACATCCTAATGGCCGCAGCGGCAGTTGGATTGCTTTCCCTCGTCGGCACATTTATTATGGATGTCCAATACGGTTGGGCAAACCTGTTGTTGAACGCGTTTTGGTTTACGGCCATTTCGCTGGCGGCCTCCTTTTTCGTGGCCGTTCACTACGTGGGCGAAGGCGGTTGGCATGTTGGCTTCAAGCGCGTGCCCGAAGCCATGGGCCAATATCTTCCCATTGGTAGCGCCATTTTGCTGTTGGTGGTATTGGGCGGATATTTTCATATCCACCACCTGTGGCATTGGCTAGACCCAGAAGTGCAAGCCAACGACGTTATTTACAATACCTCAGGGAAAAAGGTATGGCTTCAAAATGAGTTTTGGCTAATCCGAACCTTGGTTTACTTGGGGGGCTGGATCTTTTTTGCCAATAAATTAAGAGCCCTGTCGCTAAAAGAAGACCTCGAAGGAGGCATGTCCAGCCACAAAACAGCATACAAGTGGTCGGCTGGTTTCTTGGTGTTCTTTGCGGTGACCTCGTCTACCTCTTCATGGGATTGGTTGATGTCGTTAGATTTTCACTGGTTTAGCACCCTGTACGGATGGTATATTTTCGCCGGTTTCTTCGTATCGGCCTTAACCACCATGTTGCTGTTGGTGCTGTGGTTGAAGAAAAACGGCTATATGCCACACCTAAACCAAAGCCACATTCACGATTTAGCCAAAATGATGTTTGCCTTCAGCATTTTTTGGACCTATTTGTGGTTTTCACAGTACATGTTGATTTGGTACTCCAACATTCCTGAAGAGATTAATTATTTCTTAGAGCGCTTTAGCACGGGATATCAGCCATGGATGGTATTGATGCTGGCCATCAACTTCGCCTTCCCATTGATTGTATTGATGCACCGCGACGCAAAACGCAACTACACTCTTGCTTTTGTGGCCGGAATCGTGGTACTGTTGGGCCACTTTATTGATATGTACCAAATTATTATGCCCGGTGCCATGGCTAAATATGTGCCCGTAAGCATTTTATCTGTTCTAGCCATGATTGGTTTTATGGCTATCTTTTTGTTGGCTACCTTCCGCGCTTTAGGCAAGGCGGCGCTTGTCCCCAAGCACCACCCCTTCCTGAACGAAAGTAAACAACACCACATTTAAACCTACTGCTACCGAATTCTGTTACTACTATAACTGATCAACCATGCTTTTGAACCTGATTTTACTTGCGGTTGTACTTTTGGCCATTGTTACTTCGGCCAGATTGCTGATGGTCTTTCAATTCGCCGCTGAATTGCGGGGAAAAAAGGCTCATGAAATCTCTGATTCTGAAAACAACATGAATGCCTTACTTACCTTGGTCTCCTTGGTTGGTCTGTTTTCCATGTTTTTCTATTTGACCGCTACTTACTACAATGAAAAGTACATTCCCGGAGCTGCTTCTGAGCATGGGGTTGAAGTAGATAGCCTGTTGAATCTGAACTTTTATGTCATTACACTGGCTTTTTTTATCACCCAGATTTTATTGATGTGGTTTGCGTACAAATACCGCTACAACAAAAACCGCCGCGCTACCCACTATGCGCACAACGATAAACTGGAAATGATTTGGACGGTAATCCCCGCCATTGTAATGGCTGTATTGGTTTTGAAAGGTCTCATTGTATGGAACCACACCACCAATCCAGATCCCGACAAGAATACGCTGAATCTTGAATTGTATGCCCGTCAGTTCGATTGGACCGCCCGGTATTCTGGAGCCGATAACAATCTTGGCAAAGCCAGCTATACCATGATCAATCAAGGCAACATTCTGGGTTTGATTTCGGCCGATGCCATTTCAGAACAACTTAGCATTGTCCGTGCTGATTCTTTGCTGGCAGATTCTACAGTAACCAATGGATTCCTGCCTGCCGAAAAGTTAGATCAGGAAAAAACCAGATTGCGCAGATTGATTCACCAAATCCGTACGGTGGTAGCCTTTGATTATGCCTTTAAATCGGGCTCCGAAACCTATGCCGCAAGTCACGACGACGTCTTAGTTCGCGACACCATCATTATTCCCGTAAACCGCCCGGTAAAATTGCACATGCGCTCTCAAGACGTGATTCACAGCGCCTATTTGCCCCACTTCAGGGTACATATGTATTGCGTGCCCGGGTCTGAAACCTACTTCGCCTTTAAGCCCATTACAACCACCAAGGAAATGAAGGCCAAATTGAACGACCCAGATTTTGAATACCGTCTGTATTGCAACAACATCTGCGGAGCTACCCACTTCAATATGATGCTTCCTGTTCGAGTGGTTTCTGAAAAGGAGTATGCAGCATGGCTGGCATCGAAAAAAACCTTTGCAGAAGAAACGAAAACCCGCCTTGCCCAATTGGGCCTAAAAACAAATTTCGTCAACAACAATTGATAACTCGATACCATAAATTATGAGCGAGATCACCAACAATCCGGCAGTAGAAGGACACGTAGGTCATGATGTGCACGAGTCGCATGCACACCACCATGGGCATGACGACCACGGTCATCACCACAAAGAATCCTTCATTACGAAGTACATTTTTAGCCAGGATCACAAAATGATTGCTAAACAGTTCCTGATTACAGGAATGTTTATGGGTCTGGTAGGCATGATGCTGTCCATCTTTTTCCGTTTGCAACTGGGCTGGCCCGGTCAACCCATGCCCATCCTGGAAACTTTCCTTGGAAAATGGGCTCCCGACGGAGTTTTGGATCCCAACTTCTACCTGGCCGCTGTTACCATTCACGGAACCATTTTGGTTTTTATGGTTTTAACGGCAGGACTGTCGGGCACCTTCTCCAACCTACTAATCCCATTGCAGCTTGGAGCCCGCGACATGGCATCTCCTTTCCTAAACATGCTTTCGTACTGGTTCTTCTTCCTGTCCAGCTTGTTGATGCTGATGTCCTTGTTCGTAGAAACCGGCCCAGCCAGCGCAGGTTGGACCATTTATCCTCCGCTTTCTGCTTTACCTGAAGCTTCTCCCGGTTCCGGATTGGGCATGACGCTTTGGCTATTTTCCATCATCGCGTTTATCGTTTCTGTGTTGATGGGAGGCTTAAATTACATCACCACGGTGATGAACCTTCGCACCAAAGGCATGTCCATGACCCGTATGCCTTTAACGGTGTGGGCCTTTTTAATTACGGCCATCTTAGGTCTGCTTTCTTTCCCTGTTTTATTGGGCGCCGGATTGCTTCTGTTGTTCGACCGTTCCATGGGTACCAGCTTCTATTTGTCTGATATTTATGTTTCTGGTCAGGCATTGGAACAAACCGGCGGAAGCCCGGTGTTGTACCAGCACTTGTTTTGGTTCTTGGGACACCCCGAGGTGTACATCATCTTATTGCCATCTCTTGGAATTACATCTGAGGTATTGGCAGTTAACGCACGTAAACCGATTTTCGGCTATCGCGCCATGATCGGCTCAATGTTGGCCATCGCCTTTTTGTCCTTCATTGTGTGGGGACACCACATGTATGTAACCGGAATGGATCCACTTTTGGGTTCTGTGTTCACCTTCACTACGCTGTTAATCGCCATTCCTTCCGCCATTAAGGCCTTCAACTACATCACAACGCTTTGGAAAGGAAACATTGTATTTACTCCAGGCATGTTGTTCGCCATCGGTGTGGTATCTCTGTTCATCACAGGCGGTTTAACCGGAATTATTCTGGCCGACAGCGCCCTAGATGTGAATTTGCACCACACCTATTTCGTTGTGGCCCACTTCCACATTGTAATGGGTGTAGCCTCCATGTTCGGCACCTTTGCCGGAGTGTATCACTGGTTCCCAAAAATGTTTGGCCGAATGATGAACAAGAAGTTGGGCTATCTGCACTTTTGGGTGACCTTGATTTCGGCCTATGGCGTTTTCTTCCCTATGCATTACATGGGGCTTGCAGGTGTACCGCGCCGGTATTATCAGAACTTCGAATTCTTTAGCGGATTTTCGGATCTAAACGCAGTTATCTCTGTCTTCGCCATCATTGGTGGGCTGGTGCAGTTCGTGTTTGTATTCAACTTCTTCTATTCCATGTTTAAAGGGCCGAAGGCACCGAAGAATCCTTGGAATGCATCGACCTTGGAGTGGACTACTCCGGTTGAGCACATTCATGGCAACTGGCCCGGCGACATTCCCACTGTGCACCGCTGGCCTTACGACTACAGCTTGCCCAATGGCGAGGAGCGCGACTTTGTTCCGCAGGACGAGCCCCTGTCTGAAAAGGAAAAAGTGGCAGAACATGCCCATTGAGCGTAAAATTCTAACGTTAAAGCCCTGCACTGCGGGGCTTTTTTTATGGGGATTTTGGGCGGCTGACGGGCTTTCCGTGCTAGTCCGCAGTTGCCGAAAGGCTGGCCCAGCTGGTTTGCGGTGGCTCCTAAAGTCGCCTCCGCACCTAGCGGGCCAGGCTTCGGCATCTTTGCGGGCTAGCCTCGTCAATCCCTGCCGCAGGCCACCTCTAGGCCAAGGGCCGCGGATTGAGGCTTTTGGCTTAAACTTCACATTGTAAAAACCCCCTTCATTATTTCTTATGGGTAAACCGCAGATTAAATTAATTGCAGTCTAAATTTGGCGTTCCTAAAAAATATCCCCATTTTTACGCCCCATAACATGTAATTTTTTCACTTAAATAACTGATAATGAATCTAAAAACCAACTTCGCTGCTCTTTTGGGTATAACGTTGTTCGCTGGGCTACAGGCTCAGGATGCCCCAACTCCTTTGGATTACCGCAGAAGCTCCATGACCATGGTCTTAATTGAAGACGATGATTTGGGGAAAAGCAAAAATTTAGTCATTAAATCGTACAATTCGTATCCATTTCCTGACAAGTACAACAAGCATGAAATTGCCGATAAGAAGTTTGATGCGGCTGCCATTAAATTGACAGATGCCGAGTTCTTGGCTGCCGGATTTTATAAAGATACGTTTAAAACTCCGATGGACTTTTTAAAGGCAGCAAAATTCCCTTTACGTCCGTTGCGTTACCTTAAGGCCGATAGCTCTGTTGCTGTACAAGGTCCTGACAAGGGAGAATTGCTTCAGCTTAAATTACAAAAGTACATTAGCCAAAAGAACATTGCACGCCAAATGTTTGATACTTGGTTTAACCGGAAAGGGAATGACATCAACAAAAATTTATTGTTGGAAAGAGGTAAGTATTCCGCTTCAGCTGAAAAGATGGATGACGCAAAGCAAGCCGCTTTAGCTGAAAATTTGTACGAGGATTACGAGTTGATTTCAAACACCTATACTGTGTTTCAGAAATTGAACTTTTTCCCCAACGAACCCGTCGCTGCTTTGGCTCGTGACTTGGCTAAGGCCGAAGCTCGCAAAAAAATGGCCGCTATGCCTCCCGCTATGTTGCAAAAGTCATTGGACCAACTGGATACTGTGTATGAGCGCACCAAAGAAGGATATACCGTAATTTGTACTTCTTTCCTATACCAATTGGAATGGGATGCCGCTGTTGCTGAAAAGTTTAAAGGATATTTTGAAAACAGCGAATTGATGGCCAAACGCGGACAAATTTGGGACACTACATCCATTTTCAAAATCAAATTTGTAGGTAAGTCAACCACCAGTTCTATCGTTACCTTTAAAATTGGCGAGAAGCGCACTGAAGAACAAATTATTGACCTTCAAATCAAGCGCGTTATGGACAATTCATTGGCCCGTTTGCAAAAGAACCATGTTCAATTCCGTCCAGTAGCTCCTGTTTCTAGCGCAGCTCCTGTAACCGCACGAATCGGAATGAAAGAAGGAATTGAAGAAAACCAAACGTTTGAGGTGTTGGCAATCGAATTCAATGAGTTTGGCTTCCCACGCTATAAGTCTATCGGAAAAGTGAAAGTAGACAAGAAACAACCCATTTGGGATAACCGCATTGGTGCCGACCAAGAGCCTGCGTTGGATGCCTCTGGCAATCCAGTAGTTGGTCCTGCCTTTACTTCATTTGCTGGTGGCAAAAAGGTGCAACCCGGAATTCACTTTTTGCGCCTGCTTAAATAATTAATTATATACACTAACACATTAGGTATGAAACGTTTTATTCTAAGCTGTATTGTTGTAATTGCCGCATTGGGTTCTACAACAGTTCTAAATGCTCAAAATGAACCTTGGTTTGAAACCGATCCTTTTAAGGCGGTTGAACTTTGGGGCGACACAAAGGGAGATTATATCAAGGTTGATGTAACCTGCTCGGCACCAACGGTGCCAGAAGCGCTTCTTGAAGCACGTAAACTGGCTCTATACACTTACATTTTTGTAGGATTTGATGCCGCTGTAACCAAACTTGCTGAATCGTCAGTATATGAGCAGGACAAAGATTTCTTTATTGCGTTTATCAATGAAGAAGGAAAAGGTCTGCGCTATGCGGAAGGCAAAATCAACACGTCAAAGCCTGGAGGCGAAGTGAAGATCGAGAAAAAGAAGATGATGAAAATCACAACTTCTGTAACCTTGAAAATCGCTGAAATCCGCAAAGATTTAGAGTCGCAAGGTAAAATCAAATCCATGGCTGACCTTCGGGAAACCCTAGGTGAAATCACTGTTGTTGTGCGCCCGAATGACGAATGGCTGAAGAGGTTAGGTGGCCTTACATTTGAAGACAATCAGGGAGTCAACGCCCCAAAACGCGATTACTCTCGTCTGTCTGAAAACAAGGATTACAACCATATTCTTCAGAGCATTCGTGTGAATCTTGGTGATGGATTCAAAATCGACGACATCAATACACAACTTGCAAATGGCAACAATGAGGTGATGCGCGACAAACTTTCTGATGACGTAGACCTGAAAGAATCTGCTGAAGATATGTTGGCCAGAACGCTTCAGGCAGATATCTACCTTGAAGTAAACTTTACAGAAGAATCTGTTGACGGAGGAACCGCAAAGCAAATGACCATCTCCTTTACCGGTATCGATGCCTACAGCAATTCTTCCTCTGATATGCCAGGTCGCTCTGTAACCAAGCGCATTGTTGGAGACAACAAAACTGCCCTAATGGATGCGGCTCTTAAGGAGGCTAGTAATGATTTCCAAGCAAAGGCCCTTAAGTTTCTTGTTAAACGCGAAGAAAAAGGTCTGGCAGGAAAAATCATTTTCAAAGTGGACGCCGGTGTTGATTTGAATTTCAGCTCTAAAATCAACGTGGGCGGAGACAAAATGACCTTCTCTGAATTGATTGATGAGGCGGCTGAAGAATTGGCTTCTAAAGCTTCTCCATTCGGACAACAAACCGGAACGCGTAGAGAATACGATGTTACCATTCCTTCAAAAACCAAAAACAGGAAAGGCAAAGAGGTTTCTAACAGCTTTGAAAAATTGGCATCGAAAATCGAAACCTACGTAACCGAAGAATTAAAGGACCTTCAAGCTGTTGTAAAAACAGTAGGTAAGGGTAAAGTTGTAGTTGTTTTTAAACCTGCTGAATAATTGAAATCTTCAACCTATTTTGTGTCATCAGCCCTTCTATGTGTAGGGCTGATGACTTTTTTTTCCTGTAAGACCCAAGAAACGTCTCGCGGTGCATTATACACGTATGAAGTTTCTTGCTTGGGTACTGAAATGGATGGAAGCATTACCGTTGAATCCTATGGCCTAGGTAAAAACTATGCGGATGCCTCTGAGCAAGCCATGAAAAATGCGGTGCATGCCGTTGTTTTCAAAGGCATAAAAATTGGCGTTGGCGGTTGCAACAGCAGTCCGTTGATTCTTACCCCTCGTGCTCAAGAAAAATATGAGGAGTATTTTGCCAATTTCTTCGCAGATAAAGGCCCCTATAAAGCCTTTGTAAGCGTGAAAGATGAAACAGGGAAAAACAAGGCCGAACGGAATGTAAAAGAATCAAAGCAAGCCGAACAGCGCATGGTAGTGGTTCGGGTTGAGCGCCTAAAACTTAAAAAACAGTTAGAGCAAGATAACATCAAATAAACTACTCGATATGAAACGTATCTTTTTTCCCCTCCTTTTACTTTTGGCTGCCAACACAATGTTGGCTCAAAACTCTGAGGCCAGTGCTGATGATGCGGCTAGAATCCCCATCAAAGCATATGTGCCTACAGATATCGGAGATATTACCCCGGAAGCTCAATCCGCCCTAAAAACACGCATCGAGCGCATTATCACCAAAGCAGGCTTAGGTGGATCTTCGTACGACAACCGCTTTATCATGACGGCTAAAATTGCCGAATTGGCGAAAGAGGTTTCTAGCACCACTCCAACTATTTATTATTATGAATTGGAGATTACGCTTTTAATTGGAGATGCCATTGAAGGAACCTTATTCGCTTCACAAACCATCAATACCAAAGGCGCCGGTCCCAGCCATACGAAGGCATATTTAGCCGCAATTAAAAAAATTAAGGACCAAGACCCCCTCTACACCGAATTTGTAGAAAAGGCGAAAGTGAAAATCATCGAGTACTACAACAGCAAGTGCGATTTCATTCTAAAAGAGGCCGAAACCTTATCGAGCCAAAGTGATTTTGAAGGAGCTATTTCTGTTCTGACCAGCGTGCCTGATGTGTGTAAAGATTGCTACAACAAGGCCATGACAGCCGTTGCTCCTATTTATCAAAAGCAAATTGATAAGCAATGTAAAATTGATATGATGGAGGCACAAAACGCATGGAATGCAGGCCAAGATGAAGGAGCAGCCAAAAAGGCGGCCCAATTCCTTGGCAACATTGACCCCAATTCCTCTTGCTATTCCGATGCTCAAGGGCTATCAAATACCATTGCAAAGCGGATTCAAGAGTTGGATCAGCGCGCACAAGCTGCCGAACAACGTGAATGGGAGTTCAAGTTGAAGCAGCAAGCCGATGCAGTGAACCTCGAAAAGAGCCGCATCAACGCAGCAAGGGCTATCGGTGTTGCCCGAGCACAAAATCAGCCTAAAACAACGGTTGTTTACAACATCCGCTCTTGGTGGTATTGATTTTTAGTTTGGTCTGATTTTTGTTTTGACATTTTACTGAACCTAAATCTGTAGAAATCATGAAATTTATTTCCGCTCTATTGCCGCTTCTGTTTTTCTTTTCCCTATCAAACACTCCATTGGCAGCTCAATCCGATGGGGCAATTGAAAAGGCAGAGGTGTTTAAGATTTCTCCCAAAATTGTGCTTGGGAATTTGATTTCATACAGCTTTTACATTCAAAACAAACACGACAAACCCATCGATGGACTTCGTTGGACTGCCGAGTTTTACGATAATTTCGGGGAACTGGTTGACACGAAAGAAGATTCGTTCAACGCTTCCAGTCCCGAAGATGCGATTCCCTCAGGCAGCGCAAAATCGTTTCTTAAGATGTGCAAATACAAAGGGGCAACCATAGTTAAAATTAAGGTTACAAAGGTCCATCTGGCCAAGTAATCGGCCCATCATTTCAATCAAATTTAACCCGACCTTGGTCGGGTTTTTTATTTTGGATATGTGGCTTCAAAGCCTGGTTCAGCCTTGAATGCCAGTTTTTACCACAATGTTCGCGGAGGGAGGCGCAAAGCTCACAGAGTCTTGGGTTGAATGAGAGCCTGGTTGCGTTTACACCACCCCCTTTGCGTCCTTTGCGCCGACATGGTGCTCATTGCGGTAAAAAAACACCCATCCTGGGCAGAGCCACAATTCCCGGATTACCAGCTGCCGCTGGCACCGCCTCCACCAAAACTCCCTCCACCAAATCCTCCGAATCCCCCACCGCCAGAAAAGCCACCGCTGGAAAATCCGCCGCCCCCCAATGTGCCACCCCAAAAGATAGGCCCACCATAGGCAGAACGGCCTCCATGCCCACCACCGCCTTTATTTCCAAAAATGGCAGCCAACACAAATATGCCTACTATACCCAATAAAAACAGACCAATAAGCCAAAGCGGGATTTCTTCCTCTCCTGAACCAAGGTCTATTTTTTCTCCGGAGGCCGCTAAAATCAGTAGGGTGATGGCATCGTGTATTCCTTCCGAATATTGCTCTTGCTGAAATCTGGGTTTAAGGGTACGCTCAATAATCCGCTTGGATAAGGCATCGGTAATGACGCCTTCCAGTCCATATCCTACATGAATTCGAAGCGCCCGGTCTTCCAAGGCGATGTACAGCAAAACACCATTGTTGTGTTCTTTGCTGCCGATTCCCCATGCTTCGGCCAGGCGTTGACTGTAATCAAATACGTCATCTCCTTCCAGCGATTGCTCAACCACTACTGCCAGCTGATGCCCTGTAGAATCGGTGAAAGCTTGAATCTGGGCTTCCAGTTGAGCCAATTCATCGGCCGGGATAATTCCCACATAATCGTTGACCCAACGTTTGGGTTTCGGAGGTGCTTCTTTGGCCAATCCCACCATGGGGATTAGAACGAGTAAGCTGAACCACAAAAGCCTAAATCCGAATTTATTCTCCAAAGGATAAGTCATCGCTAATTTCATTCGGATTGTTGGTCGATTTAGGAAAAAAGGCTATTAATTTCTGGCCTACATCATGCACAACCCGAACCAAGCCTCCGGCAGGGTCACCTGCTTTAAAATGACTGATTAAGGTGTCTTTTTCTTGCTGCCAAAACGAATCGCCTACGCGCTGATGTATGCCGGCATCGCCAAGAATGGCGAGCTGATGGTCTTCGTAGGCAATATAGATTAATACTGCACTTCGCTGTGCTGTATTTTGAAGGTTCAGTTGTAGAAACAATTCTTTGGCTCTGGCCAAGGGCATGACATTGGAACAGGTCGGTTCCAAATGTATTTTAATCTCGCCGTCGGTATGCAGTTCCGCCTGTTGAATGGCCTCAATGACCCGTCGTTGATCTGTTTCAGAAAGAAAGCTGGCCGACATGCTTACTCGAAGCTTACTTCAGGCGCTTTTTCTGCCCCGGCTTCTGCCTCGAAATAGCCTTTCTTTTCAAATCCAAACCAACCCGAATATATGACCTGAGGGAATTTCCGGATGTAGGCATTGTAGTCTTGTACAACAGTATTGAACTTTTGCCGCTCAACACTGATGCGGTTTTCAGTTCCCTCCAATTGGGCCTGCAATTCTAAAAAGTTTTGAGTGGCTTTCAGTTGGGGGTATTGTTCGGCCACCATTAACAACTTCCCTAAGGCTTGGGTCAGTTGGCCTTGCGAGGCCTGAAAGGCCTTAATTTGTTCCGGACTAAGGTTGGACGCATCGACCTTTACTTGGGTAGCAGAAGCCCGCGCTTCCACCACTTCTTTTAGGGTTTGTTTTTCAAAATCAGCTACTCCCTTAACAGTATTCACCAGATTGGGAATCAGGTCGGCACGGCGCTGATAGACGTTTTCAACCTGAGCCCAGGCGGCCGTGGTGGCTTCCTCTTTGGCTACCATGGCATTGTAGCCGCAACTGCTTAAAAATGGGATGAGCAGAATAAAAAGTACGAAATGTAAACTGCGTGTTTTCATGTGTTTGTTGTTCTTTCAAAGATACATACTTCGTAGCCCGATTCAATAGTACCCTTTTATTTTGGGCATTTTTAACAAGGAGCGCCTTTTTGTAAAAGGAATGTTGCCTTGGTGTTTGCGGTAAATGAGCCTGGCACAGGCTTGAATGCCAGTTTTTACCACAACGTTCGCGGAGGGAGGCGCAAAGCGAACAGGGTTTTGGGCTGAATAAGAGCGTGGTTGCTTTTACTACACCCCCTTTGCGTCCTTCGCGCCGACATTGTGTTCTTTGCGGTAAAAAAACGGGCGCACATCCAAAATAAAAAACCCAAGCCTGCTTTTCTTGAACAAGGCTTTCATTTTTTATCTTAGGACAGAAGTTTCTTGCTGAACAGGTTTGGTTGTTGCTATGAAAAACCCAGTACGTCCTAAAATTAAGCTAATCCCCGGCCCGCTCGATTTCATTTACGAGGGCTTGAGTTGGTTACTGTTGTTGTGCCAATGGGCGTATGTCCTTTCTGTTTTTCAAGGGCTTCCCGCCGAAATCCCTGTTCATTTTAATGCATCAGGCAGTCCGGATGCCTATGGCTCAAAGGCTCAAGTTTGGGTGTTGCTGTTGGTTTGTACCGTTTTGAGTCTTGGGCTGGGGCTGTTAAACCGCTACCCGCATACCTTTAATTATCCGGTTCAAATTACCCCGGCCAATGCAGAATTTCAGTACAAGTTGGCCGTTCAGTTGATGCGCCAAACAAAATTGGCTCTGGTGCTGGTGTTTGGCTTGGTGTTGTTTGAAACCATTCAGACCGCTCAGCAGAAAAAGGGGCTGATGGCGGAGTGGATGTTGCCGGTGGTGCTGCTGGCCTTTTTTCTGCCTTTGCTGGTTTATTTTGGCCGGGCATTCTCCAATTCCAAAATGAGGAACACCAATCGGGAGTCCTGAACGGTCCTTGAGGTCTAAAATAGAGAATGACAGGGCTGGGGTCTGGATTCCGCTTGCGGCAGGGATTGAGCAGGGTTGCCCGCAAGGTGGGCGGCGGTAGGCGCTGCGCGGCGAGGAGGCGACTTTAGGAGCCACCGCAGCCCGCTAGCGCCCCGTCCGGCCACCGCGGACTACCCGCGAAAGCCCGGCTGCCGCCCCACAAATTATTCTGAAACGAGTACATCAGCCATTGAAAAGGAGCCGGAATGCGCTTTAATTGTCGCCTTCTTCCGCGCCCAAATCGGGCACATTGCTGCTGCGGTTGCGGCCGCGCAAATCGAACCGAAGCAGAAAGGGGCTCGCCGAAATTACACTTGGATTGGCCCGATTGGCTGCACCCCCATCGTTCGCCGGCCTGTAATCTCCGCTGTTGGTGTTGCTGAATTTGGGATTTTCGTTGCGCCATACCTGTGGAAAGCGCGTTGAAAGTGGAGTAGGGTAGTCGTCGGAAGCTTTGATTAGACAATGATCGAATACATAATTGAAGGTGGCGGCAGCCACCGAATCCCATTCCAGCTCGCTTTCTTTGTTGCCATACACAATGGAATTTTGCACCTGTAAATTTAGCGGGGCGGCGATGCTGCTGTTGCCCGATAGCGCGTAGTTGCTGAAAAAAAGGCTGGGAGAGGTGCGGTTGCTGCGGCTCCAATAGTTGGCGATGGTGGCATGCCGAAGGCGGACGGTGCCGCCCAGCGTAAAGGCGGCGCCGTATTGCCCGCAATTGTGAATCAATAGGTTGCTAGCCTCTACGTTTAAGCCCCGCGTGTACAAGCCAATGCCGCTGCTGTTTCGAATTTCTACATTGTGCAAATTGAGCTGACTGGCTCCGGCATTTCCATTCAATTTGCCCAAATGATCGCCTTGCAGTCCGATGAAGGCATTTTTTATTAGGCAATGTTGAAGGCTGCTGCTGCCGCCATCGTTAATTAAGATGCGATCCCATTGCCCCGGTTGTTCTGCCCAGGCTTGAGGCAGGCGGGTGCCTTGAAAAACAATGGGCTGATGCGCCTCGCCCAGCGCCTGAAGGTTGCCTCCGCGGTACACCCAAAGGGCTCCGTTGTTGAAAAAATGAACCTGAGTGCCCGGTTGAATGGTCAGGGTGCAGGTCGAATCGACCACCAGGTAACCTACAATTACAACAGGCCGTTCGGGCCTCCACTCGGTGGCGCAATCTAAAATCCGATAGGGCAAAATGGAGCCGGCAGGGTTGCCCGGACTTGGCGGAAAAACCAAGGTGTCTGTGGGCAGATAGTACAGGGCATCTTGGCCGGGGGCGGCCAGCACGACTTTTTTCTGAGCTCCGCCAAAGGAAATCAGCAGGGAATCTTCATAAATTAAAGGGCTGTTTCCACCGTTGGGGTCGAGGGTGACCTCGATAAACACATAGAGCGAGTCGCCCGGGTCGATGAAGAACGAACCGGCTGTGGGTCCCGGGATGCCATTGGCGTTAAAGCGGAATACCGAATTCCCCATCAGGCGAATTTCATCGATGTTGATTCTGCCATTGCCTCGGTTGTACAGCTTCAGGACTTCGGTTGAGGATCCCAGCTGGGTGAAAACGGTATCAAAAAAGACCGTATCGCGGTCAAACGTTAAATCTGAAAAGTTTCCAAGCCCGGGTTCTTCCATGCAGGAAAACAGGGTGCTAAGGCTGATGATCAGCCCCAAAATCCAGCTTGGCCGGTTAATATTTGATGCCAAATTCTTTGATTTTTCGGTACAGGGTTCGTTCTGAAATGCCCAATTCGCGCGCCGCATTTTTACGCTTTCCCCGGTGTTTTTTCAGGGCCTTTGAAATCAATTCCATTTCCTGCTCTTGCAGGCTTAAGCTTTCTTCAACAGAATGGCTGCCTGCAGAATTGGCAAGGGCCCGTTCTTTTGGAATAAGGGCGACATCTTGTTCGGGGAATGCGTTTTCCCAGGATTCGGCAGCCTGAGGCAGGGTTTTTTGTCCGTTCCAATCTGCTGCTTGGGCGCCGCTTCGCACGCCCACTTCGGCCAATTGGCTGGCCAGTTCCGGGTGCTGCTGAAGGATGGCATAAACCACTCCTTTCAGGTCGTTTAGCTCTTTCCGCATTTCAACCAGAATGGAATACAACACCTCTCGGTCGGAAAATACCCCGCCAGAGGCATTGGATTCTGAGCCGGAAGCCAGGATTGGCATGGCAGGCCCGGAGGCCTCGATTTGGGGCAAATATGAAATTAGAGTTGGCAGGGCAATTTCCCGATCGTGTTCCAACACCGAGATTTGTTCTGCCACATTTTTCAGTTGGCGTACATTTCCAGGCCAGGCATAGGCCTTGATTTGCTCGATGGCTTCTGGCATCAAGCGGATGGAAGGCATTTTATATGTTTCTGCAAAATCGGCAGCAAATTTTCGAAACAGCAAGGGAATGTCTTCCGCCCGTTCGCGGAGAGAAGGAATGCGAATGGGAACGGTGTTGAGGCGATAGAATAAGTCCTCTCTAAACTTCCCTTTTCGAATGGCATCCTGCATATTGATGTTGGTGGCCGCCACCACACGTACATCTGTTTTTTGAACCTTAGAAGATCCCACTCGGATAAATTCTCCGGTTTCCAGCACCCTTAGCAGACGGACTTGGGTTTGGTGTGGCAAATCGGCCACCTCATCTAAAAAAATGGTGCCCCCGTTTACTCCCTCAAAGTAGCCTTTACGGCTTTCTGAGGCGCCGGTGAATGCCCCTTTTTCATGGCCGAACAATTCAGAGTCGATGGTGCCTTCTGGAATGGCTCCGCAGTTCACCGCAATAAACGGCCCATGCTTTCGGGCACTTAACTGATGAATGATTTTTGAAAAGACCTCTTTACCAACCCCACTTTCTCCGGTAATTAAAACGGAGAGGTTGGTTGAAGCCACTTGTTGGGCAATTTCAAGGGCCCGGTCAAGGCTGCCGGAGCTGCCAATGATTCCAAAGCGATTTTTAATGTCTTGAATCTGCATGTTCAGGAATTATTCCATGGAATCAATGGGTGTGCCAATCAACGTAGCAGAGGTGCAGCTGTGGATTTTAACCTGCACATAATCTCCAGCCTTAAAGTTGTGTTTCGGGAACACCACCACTTTATATTGTGAGGTTCGCCCAAACAGCTCTTGATCCGACTTTTTGCTGAGGCCTTCTACCAAGACCTCGACCACCTTGCCGAGTTCTTCCTCGTTTCTTTTTTTAGACCATTCGGTTTGTAGGGCGATGATTTCCTTCAAACGGCGGTTTTTCAGTTCGGCGGGAACATCGTCCTTGAATTTTCGAGCCGCAAGGGTTTTGGGGCGTTCAGAATATTCAAACATGTAGGCATAATCGTACCCTACTTGTTGCATTAAGGTAAGGGTATCTTGATGTTCTTCTTCGGTTTCGCCACAGAATCCGGCAATGATGTCGGTAGAAATAGCGCAATCGGGCATGTACTTCCGGATGGCCGAAATGCGGTCTAGGTATTGTTCGCGGGTATATCCCCGATTCATTCGATCTAAAACCGAACTGCTACCAGACTGAACGGGCAGATGAATGTACTTGCAAATGTTGGAATAATCAGCCATGGCTTGCAAGACCTCGTCGGTCATGTCGCCGGGATTGGAGGTGGTAAACCGAATGCGCAATTGGGGGTCAATTTCGGCGACTTTTCTAAGCAGCTTGGCAAAATTCACCGCATGAGCCTGTTCTTCTGGACTAAGGGCTTTAAATTCCTTTTTTGGCCCGCCGCCATAAAACAGATAGGAATCCACATTTTGGCCCAACAGAGTTACTTCTCGATATCCAGCCTCGAACAAGTCTCGAGCCTCTTTTAGGATGCTTTCCGGGTCTCGGCTGCGTTCCCGCCCACGGGTAAAGGGAACCACACAAAAGGAACACATGTTGTCGCAACCCCTCATGATGCTGATGAAGGCTGAAATGCCATTGCCCGTAAGGCGTACGGGACTCACATCGGCATAGGTTTCCTCAAGGGAAAGGATGACATTTACGGCCTTTTGACCGGTTTCGACTTCTGTAATTAAATCAGGAAGCGCCCGATATGCATCTGGGCCGGCCACCAAATCCACGAGTTTTTCTTCTTCCAGGAATTTGTCTTTAAGGCGTTCGGCCATGCAGCCTAACACTCCAACCACCAGCGAAGGTTTTCCTTTTTTCAAATGCTGCAATTCGCGGAGACGGGTACGAACCCGCTGCTCTGCATTTTCGCGAATGGCACAGGTGTTCAATAAAATCACATCAGATTCATACAGGTTTCGGGTGGTTGAAAACCCTTTTTCAGCCAATAGACTGGCTACAATTTCTGAATCCGAAAAATTCATTTGGCAGCCATAACTTTCCAAGTATAATTTTTTCCCTGATGGATTTTCAGAAGGCAAAACAAGGGCTTCGCCCTGTCTGGATTCATCTAAAGGTTCCTGCGTATGATTCATGTGTGCTTGTTCCTCAAAGTACAAAGGTAGGGAATCCAAATTCAAGATATTTGGCCTTTGAGTCAAGAATGTGACAAAATGTCGCATTTTTTTAGGGAACCTACTGGGTTTGTAGTTGTGGTTGGTGTAAACGGCCTGTTTGTGCAGAATTTAGTTTGCGGGCCTGTTGGGCGTTGATGCATTAGACCGTGTTTTGCCATGCAACAACAGGGCTGTTGAAAATGATGTGCTTTTCTTCCTGACTTGTCCACCATTTTTCGGGCTATTTTATAACATATTTGTTATCATGGAATTGCATTTCCTGTCCTGCGGCATTTGTTGTACTAAAGTGGCCAAGCTAAGAGCACCTGCCCTCTATGGATTGCATGACCGAAGTCTTAGAGACCTATTAATAAGGCCAAAGTAGAACAGATTGGAGCTCAGGACACCAGAACCCCGTGGGGGTGAAATTGTTGTAGAACGTTTAGGGTATCTAAAATTCACCCTTTTTTCTGAAACAACCCAACCATTTTTATTGAGGTAGCCTCAAAAATTCCACGTACAATAATGTCACCCCTACGGGGTTCTGGCGGGGCTGGTTCTACCTTGCTACAATAATGCCACCCCTACGGGGTTGGGGTGTTGTATTGGCCTTCACGACATCAAAACCCTTAGGGCTAACATTATTGTAAAATGGTATTGGCCTCCCATCACATCAAAACCCCATAGGGGTGGCATTATTGTAGAAAGGCATTGGCCTCCGCGACATAAAACCCCGTAGGGGTGACATTATTGTAGAACGTATTGGAGCTCAGGACATCAGAACCCCGTAGGGGTGACATTATTGTGGGTGACATTATCGTGGAATACCTTGTAGGATTTGGAATAGAAAATTTGCCGTCCTCCCCCTCAGTTCTTTTTGCGACTTCCTTTGCGGCAATTGTTGCACTAAAGTGGACAAGCCAGGAGGCTTAGAGCCTGTTGCGGCGAGCTCAAACAGAGCTGATGAAACAAGCCTGCTTTTCTTTGCACTGACGGTCTGTTTGTTGGGCTTATTTTTGATGCCTGACTGGCCCCTGTTTTTCCTCCTGCTTTTCTACCTGGGGCTTTTTGAATTGGTTTAAATTTAACAAAATACGGCGGCCTTGAAGGGCTGAAATTATTACTGGGGTTGACCTAATGAACTCGATATTTATTTACCTTTACTCACCTTTCCAAAACCAAAAATTAAAAGTTCGACGTTTAAGCGAATCTTCATGATGTTCAGCGCATTTTTTACTGTCAGAAAGGGAAGGGCAGTGGTAGGCATCTGTTTAATCTTTTGGTGGCTAAGCGGACTTTCTCTTCAGGCACAGTTGGTGTTTCAAAAAACCTTTGGGGGGCCTCAAAACGATTACTTCAACCAAATACGCACTTTGCCCAATGGAGGCTTTGCCTTGGCGGGTGCATCGGCCTCAGGAAGTGCTGGTGAACGCGATTATTGGATTCAAACTACAGATGCCGCAGGGAATGCGGTTTGGAGCCGGCAAGACGGCACATCTGCCCGAGACATTGCCTGGGACGTTAGCTTGCTTCAAAATGGAGATTACCTGGTTACTGGAGCCAGTTTAAACGCCCCACCAACCCTGGATGACGGATTTTTCGGGCGCTACGACGCCACAGGAAATCCCATTTGGACGCGCGGGTTTGGTAGCAACACCACCGACGATGAGTTTTTTAAGGGCCAAGCCATTCAGCCCGCCGGATTTGCGTTTTGTGGATTCGCCAATGGCTTTGGAGGACAAGTGAATATGTCCCTGGCCATTACCGATCCGCTAGGAAACATTCTTTCTGTGAATCACTTTGGAGAAGCCGGATTTGAATATGCTTACGATTTTAAGCAAACTTCTGACGGCGGCTTTGTTCTGGCCGGCAGGACTACCAGCTTCGGACCGGTGAACGATGCCTATGTGGTGAAAATTTCGGCCCTAGGATTGGTGCAATGGGCTAGGGCAGTTGGTGGAGGCGGAGATGATCAAGCCTGGTCGGTAGAACAAACCTCAGACGGAGGCTTTTTATGTGGCGGATTCACCTCTAGTTTCGGAAACGGAGAAGAAATGTGGGCCTTTAAACTGGATGCCTTGGGCAATTTGGTCTGGTCGAGAACCATTGGCCTGCCCTCGGCCGATCGAGCCTATATGGCCAAGGAACTGCCCGGAAACAAGGTGGCATTGGTGGGCTTTGTCACCGGAGGTAATGGAGGGAAAGATGCCGCCTTGGTGGTGCTGAACGCGAACCAATCTCTAGCCTTTGCCAAGACCTATGGCAGTGCCGGAGACGAAGAATTTATGGCGATAGACCTTCGAAACAATCCCTCAGGTGGGTTTGCAATGGCGGGATATTCGGCAGGAATGGGCGCCGGCCTGCAAGACGGATACTTGGTGGTTACCGATACCCTCGGGTTTAGCGGCTGCCAGGAAATGAATCTGAATGCAACTCCCGTAGTAAATAATCCTACACTGGCCGGAACGGCAAGTATTTTTGTTGGCTTTACGCCACAAATACCCAATCTAATTGCCGGCTTCCCGAATTTCCAGCCTGCTTGCCTGTGTCAGGATTATCAGCCCGCTCAATTGCCTCAGGGGGCTCAATTGGTCTGCGCTTCTGCCACTGCAAAGCCCTACACCCAGTCGCCCCTAGAAGGCAACCCAGGTTTGCAGTGGGGCGCTTCAGGTGCCACGCTACTTGCGCCGACCAACGATACGCTCGTCTATGTTTCTTTTGGTAGCCAGCCAGCGCAACTCTGGGTTCAAGCCAATTTTGGGGGCTGTACCCAGGTGTTTTTAGATACATTGACCGTGAATGTGAGCCAGCTTTCTGTGAACATAACCGGAACGGATAGTTCTTGCGTGGGAGAACCCATTCAGCTGACGGCCCAGGTGAGCTCGGCCGTAGGAAATACCAGCTTCGCCTGGAATACCGGAGCCATTTCGGCCTCGGTTACCTACAATCCCACTCAAAATACCGGATATGGGGTGACCGTTACCGATGCCATGGGCTGTTCCGCCTCAGATACCACTACCGTCTTGGTATTCCCTTATCCGGTAGTGAATTTGGGACCAGATACCATTGCCTGCAGCAGCATTGCCCTGAATTTGTCGGCCGGGAACCCGGGGGCTCAGTACCTGTGGAGCACGGGCGCCACAACAGCAACGATTGTGGCGGGAAACTTTGGAAGCTATTGGGTGATTGTTGAAAAGGACGGCTGCATCGGTCTAGATACCTTGAATGTATCCTTTGCAACTCCGCCTAGCATCTCGATTACTGGCGACACCCTGGTTTGCCCCAATGCCCTAATTTCTTTGTTCGCTCAAACCGATTCAGGTGCGGTGATTTCAGAATACCTGTGGTCAAACGGGCAAACCACCTCTGAAGCCCTTATAATACCTCAGGTTTCAGAAACCATTACCTTGCAAGTAACCGACACCAACGGTTGCCAACGTACGGCTTCGCATTTTTTGAATGTGATTGAGGTGGACCCAAACCGCATTTGGATTCCTCGGGCCTTTTCTCCCAACAACGATTTAATCAACGATTCGGTGTGGGTTCATTTTTATTTTCCCCAATTGGATTTGACCGATGTCTTCGATTTTGTGATTTTTGACCGCTGGGGCGGCATAATTAAAGAGTTTGATGGGCCATTTGATTCTTGGGATGGACGCACAGCCGATGGAAGCGAGCGGCTTCCGGCGGGATCGTATGCCTGGAGGTTGAACATTAAACACGAGTGTTTTGAAGAGCCGGTGAACCGACTCGGAAGCTTGCAGTTGCTGCGATGAATTACGCTGAGGTTGAATCGTTTTTGTTCTCCAGTCTGCCTATGTTTCAACGCATTGGTGCTGCTGCATACAAAGCCGACTTATCTACAACACTGGACTTTTGCGCACACCTGAACCAGCCTCAAGACCAATTCCCCTGCATTCACATTGCCGGCACCAACGGTAAAGGAAGTGTGTCTCATACCCTGGCCTCCGTTTTTATGTCGGCTGGATACACCACCGGACTGTTTACCTCGCCGCATTTGATTTCCTACACCGAACGAATTAAAGTGAACGGAAAGGAAATCAATCAAGAGGCGGTGGTGCAATTTGTGAATGAGAATAAGGAGTTTATAGACCAAGCTAAGCCGAGTTTTTTTGAAATGACAGCGGTGATGGCTATCTGGTATTTCGCCCGGCAAAAGGTGGATATTGCCATCATTGAAACCGGCATGGGAGGTAGGCTCGATTCCACCAACGTAGTTAAGCCGAAACTCAGCATCATTACCAATATCGGCCTAGACCACACTGAATTTCTTGGCCCCGATTTGCCTAGCATTGCCGCTGAAAAGGCCGGAATCATCAAGCCCAACACCCCGGTACTCATTGGACTGAGGCAAAAGGAAACCGAAGCTGTTTTCATAAAAAAGGCAAAAGAAGAAAAGGCTATCTTGATTTTTGCCGACCAGCTTCTTGCATGGGAATCTGCACAGCAAATCCATCAGGGCTGGAAATTGAGCCCATCCTTTTTGACCTATCCATTAGAACAAATGGATTTGGTTTTCCCCTTGGCAGGATGGTATCAAAAAGAAAACACCGCAACGGTGCTGGCCGCCATTCAGCTTTTTCTGCATACCTACCCGGAATGGAACATCTCCACAGAAGCCATCCAAGAGGGATTCGAGCAGATGGTTCGTCAAACCGGCCTGCGTGGACGGTGGGAGGTGCTAGGTACGGAACCGCTAACCATTGCCGATACGGCCCACAATCCCCCCGGCTGGAAATTGGCAATGGAGCAATTGACCCATGTGGCCAACGGTCAACCCATTCATATGGTTTTCGGTGTTGTACAGGGAAAAGACGTCGAAAGCATGATTCAGGCTATGCCTTCCAACCTCAAGTTGCACCTGACGTGTCCCGAAGTTGCACGCGGTATGCCTGTTCAGGAGCTTTTCTCAAAATTTCCCGGCAACCAATCGGTCATAGGTCAATTCGATACAGCATGGGATGCCTATCAGAATGCCTTAAACCATGCGGCCTCGACCGATGTTATTTATATAGGCGGCAGTACGTTTATCGTTGCCGATATCATGAAGAAAATGTTCAGTTAACTATTTCTTCGTATTTTTGTACAGAATGAAGTTAAAATCAAAATCGGTGTCTTCTGATGACCTGCAGCGTTTTTTGCTGGAGGAAGAGTTTAGTTTAGAGAAACTGCGTAGGGAATCGGCGCGGTTCAATCCCTTTTATCAGTTGGTTGGAAACAGCAACGGTGCGCAGCATTTGGTGTTTTGGAAGTGGTTGTTAGATCCAAACCAAAACCACGGCTGCCGCGATTGGTTTTTACGTAAATTGGTGTTATCGGCCTACCACATTCCGGCGGCCATCAAAAATCAAATTCAGCTCTCCAACCATACCTACACAGAAGTTCACAATCAATACAATCACCAGGATTTAGTCATTGAAAACCGCCGCGCAGGTTGGGCATTGTTGGTAGGTGCTGCTCCGGAAGAGGATTTGCCCATTGACCATTTGGCCATTCAATACCAGCAGCATTCTCAACGCGATTTTTCTCCTCAGGCCTATGTGCACTATATTTTATTGGCTACCCGCCCACACGAAGCACGGCGCCTTCCCGGTATGGATGGGTACGACACTATTCTATTTAATGAAGTACATCAGTGGTTGGCGGAAGGCTTAAGCAGCCTGGAATTGGACGATTCGGTTGGTATTTTCATCGACCATTACAAACGGTATTTAAAATTGGAAGTTATGAGCGCAGGTAAAGAGCTTCGCAACCTTGCCCAGCAAATTTATTGGAAACACAAGTCGGCCTTGGACTATATTTTAGCCAATCGACCGATTCTAAATACCCCTGAACATTTCCAGGATGTATTTAAATTCTTCAGGGAAGACGATCGCTATGCGGCCTTGACCCCACAGAAAGACGAGATATTTCGCTTTCTTCCCGCCATCATCCAAGATAAATTTCGATACGGTTCCTATTCTTGGCATCACATGTACGAAATGTTTTGCCTGGAAATGGTATTTGAAGAAGATTCCATTATTGTCAAGTTTACCTTTGGAGGTATTTGGCATAAAGATGCAGAACGCAGAGAATACCTTCAGCAACTGAAGGATTCTATGTTTGACACCATGCAACGCTTCGAATCGCTACAGCCATACCTGAGCGAGCGCGGACACAGCCGGGGTAAATACCCTGCCGTTGCCATGTATCCCCTTATGCAATTGGCTGATTTAGAGGAAGCCGAAGGCAATTTCATACAGGCTTTTCTAACCCGCTTCGAGGAATTTGAACGCGAAGTACTTTGGCCTTGGACCGAAGAAGTAAGTCAATATATCCCAGACCGGCCTGAAAATTCCTAAGTTGCCTACCTTTGGGTAAAAACCAGGAATGAGCATCATTGAATCTCAACGCGCCCCCGAACCCGTAGGCGCGTACCCCCATGCCCGAAAAGTGGGCGATTTTATTTTTTACAGCGGAATGGGACCTCGGGCGCGCGGAAGAAAAGAAATTCCCGGAGTAACGCTCGACGAATCAGGTCAGATTCTTAGCTACGATATTGAAGCCCAGTGCCATTCTGTATTTCAAAACCTGCAAGCCGTAGTCCAAGAGTCGGGAGCGTCTTGGATGGATGTGGTGGATATTACCGTTTTTTTGACCAACATGAAAGCTGATTTTCCGACCTACAACCGAATTTATGCGGAGTATTTTAAAGAAAATCAACCCTGCCGAACCACCCTTGAAATTTTAAGCTTACCCACTCCCATTGCCATCGAAGTTAAGGCCGTTGCGTATGTGGGCAAAAAGTAAAGGCCGTTTTTTTGCCTGGCTCGCGCTTGCGTGCAGCGGCCTTGCCATGCATGCACAGCCCGCTACAGGAATAATTCGGGCAAAGCCGGTTCAATCAGAACGCAAGCAAAAGGTCTTTGTAACAGGCGGTCCAGAAGTGTCAATGACCTTGCCCACTACCTTTGGCGAATTGGGTAAAGCCTTTAGTACAGATACGCTTTGGGAGGTGTCGCCCATGTTTCGCTATCGCTTCGGAGCCGCTGTTCGCATTGATTTTTCTAAGGTGTTTGCCTTGCAAACCGGATTGTATTATCATACCCGACGCTATCAGGTTAGCATTGGACGATCGGGAAGTCTTCAGCAGCCCTTCGATACCGTTTATTTTCAGGAGGGACTCAATTACATTGGGTATGAATTGCCCTTGATGGCCCTATTTTACGTACAAATGGGCGATCGGGTATTTTTGAATAATGCCGTCGGGGTTAGCATTGATTTCTATCCCAGCAGCTCAGAAAAGCTCAATACCAACAGCGAATTTAAAATTTTCAATGGCCGCAACAGTTGGGTTATGCCTGCTTTGCGTGCCAGCGTGGGCTTTGAATGGCGCAGCAAATACAGCGGAGCGCTGTACATCGGCGGCACATTTCAGCGGCCCATCATTCCCATCACCGAAATGTTCATCGAACGGCAGGAACCAACCGGGCCAATTGGCTTTCAAACTCAGCAAATCAACATCGGCGGCACCTATTTCAGCATCGATGTGCGCTACATCCTCCCCGCCGGAAAAGAGAACGAATTTTTCGGGAAGAGCAATCGGTAGAATCGGAGTTGAAGGGGGTGTTGGGCGGGATTCCGGGCTTTCGCGGGTAGTCCGCCGTTGCCGGACGGGCTGGCAGCGGGCTGCGGTGGCTCCCAAGGTCGCCTCCTCGCCACGCGCCAGCAGCCGCCGTCAACGTTGCGGGCAACCCTGCTCAATCCCGCCCGCGAGCCACTCAGAACGAAGCGCCATTTCATTCAACCACGCCCGCGGCAGGGATTGACGAGGCATGCCCGCAAGGATACCGGCGGCAGCTGCCGTGCGGCGAGGAGGCGACGCGAGGAGCCACCGCAGCCCACAGGCAGCCCGTCCGGTAACCGCGGACTTGCCCGGAAAGCCCGGCAGCCGCCCAAATCCAATTGAAATTCAATATACTAAAGGTGAACAATGCCCATTTTACATAATAAGTCAATTGCCTTGTTGGTTCAGAAATTCGTTGAAAAAGGCGGACGAACATGCCCTTTTCTTCATAAACCAGCCTAGATGGGCGTGCAGGCACAGCCCAAAAATCGTGTAAACTAAAGTACGTTTCCATGTTTTTATGAGGGAAAGAGGAATGTTAAATGTTAAACCCAGATTTGTTTCATAAAAAATTGCAAAAATCATTTTGGTTTTTTTAACTTTATCCTCTCTAATGCAAAATCATCAGAGAAGTAAACAAAAACCATTTATGAAGAAAACTTTTACTCGAATGAAAAAGGGCGCCATGTTGCTCTTTTTGGGTTGGGGAATGTTGAGTAGTTTATCGGCTCAATGTCCCACACCATCGGCCTTAAGTTCGGCTGCTACTTGCGGTCAGGGCGCTACGTTAACGGCTTCCGGTTCTACCGGTTTGTACCGATGGTACAATCAGCCAAGTGGAGGTTCTGTACTTGGTACCGGAGCTACATTTACCACTCCGGCCATGTATGCCCAGACTACGTATTATGTTGAGGCGGTAAACAGCTACAACAACCCCAACTGTGTAAGCCCTCGGGCAGCGTTGGTAGTTACTGTGAACCCCTTGGCCATGCCTTCCATTACCGGAGATACGGTGACTTGTGGAGGTACTGCGACCTTGTCGGCTGCCGGCTCTACCGGTTTGTACCGTTGGTTTGCAGGCCCTACTGGCGGTGCAGTTTTGGGTACGGGAGCGAATTTTACGCCGCCCAGCACCCTGCAATCTGCAACCTATTATGTAGAGGCGACCAACAACCTGAACCCAAATGCAACGGTTACCTTTAACTATACAGGTGGTCAGCAAAGCTGGACCGTTCCTGCGGGAGTGTTCAGTTTGCAGGTTACTATGCAAGGCGCCGAAGGAAGCCGAAATACGAACTACAACAACCGTGGAGGTTTCGGTGGTCGTGTTGTGGCGACTTTGGCCGTTACTCCAGGGCAAACCATTTTTGTATTTGTAGGCGGATGGCCTGGCGATGCCCAATCTAGCGGTGGTTACAACGGAGGTGGCAACCAGTTTTACAGCACATCGTTCGGATGTGCCGGTGGTGGAGCAACCGATTTGCGCATTGGAGGTACTGGAACCAACAACCGTGTTATGGTAGCTGCCGGCGGCGGCGGCGGCGGTTGGAACTGCGGTACTGATGGATCTCGCGGCGGCGACGGCGGTGGAACTACCGGTGAAGATGGTTTGTATTGTAACAGTACGGGTAATACGAGCTATACTGGTCGCGGAGGTTCTCCTACCTCGGGTGGTGCAGCCGGAGGCAACTGGTGTTGCCCTCAAGCCGGATCGGCAGGCCAAGGTGGTCAAGGTGATTACCGCGGTGGTGCTGGTGGTGGCGGCTGGTTTGGCGGCGGTGGTTCCAGCTATGGTGGCGGAGCCGGCGGTTCTAACTATGCCGATCCCAACTTGTGTTCCAACATTGCACATACCCGCGGTACCCGTCAGGGCCACGGAACCGTTACAATTAACTATACTACTCCTTTCTGTACCAGTGCCCGTGTTCCTGTTCCTTTAACGGTAACACCTCTGGCAACGCCAACGGCAAACCCAATCAATACCACTTGCGGCAGCAACATTACAGCTTCAGCATCCGGTTCTACCGGCTGGTACCATTGGTTTGCTGCTCCTACAGGCGGCTCTCCCCTTTCTACTCAGTCCAACTACTCAATGACCTTTGTGAATCAAACAGATACCATTTGGGTTGAGGCAGTTTCTGATCCAAACCCTTCGGGCACTCAAACCTTTAACTATACCGGTGGCAACCAAACATGGACGGTTCCCGGCGGCGTATTCTCGGTTGCTTTTGATGTGCGCGGTGCTCAGGGCGGAACAAACACTTGGAGCAATGGTGGAAAGGGCGGCAAAGTGACCGGAACCCTTGCCGTTACACCAGGTCAGGTTTTGAATATTTATGTGGGTCAACAGCCCGGAAGCGGTGGCTGTTGTACTGGTATTTGGGGCCCAGGCGGATGGAACGGAGGAGGTCAAGGATATGCATGGAGCGCCGGCGACCAAGCTCGTGGCGGCGGTGGAGCTTCAGACATCCGAATTGGTGGAACTGGTCTAAATAACCGCGTGGTTGTTGCTGGCGGCGGCGGCGGCGGCGGCGGCCAAGGGTGTAATGGTAACAACGAGCGCGGTGGAGACGGTGGCGGAAGCGGCAATGCTCAAAATGGATTTTATTGTGGAGGCAACTCAACATGCTATGTTGGTAATGGTGGAACTCAAACTGCCGGAGGACAAGGCGCTCAATGCGGGCCCGGTCAAAACGGACAAGCTGGAGTTGGTGGAAATGCGTGGGGTGGTTGCTGCGGTTGGCCTTCAGGCGGCGGCGGTGGCGGTTGGTTTGGTGGCGGTGGCGCCTACTACTACGGTGGTGGCGGCGGCGGTTCCAGTTATGCCAACCCCAACCTAACCAGCAATGTTAGCCATACTCAAGGCGATCAAACCGGCAACGGACAAGTGGTCATTAGCTACGTTAAAACCTATTGCTCAAGCACCCGTGTTCCTGTAGCCATTAACGTGGCTCCATTGGCAGCGCCTGTAACTCAAGGTGATTCCGTTACTTGCGGAACCCCTGTTACTCTAACTGCAACAAGCAACAGTACAGTTTCATGGTTTGATGCGCCTACCGGTGGCAATTTGGTGGCCATCGGCCCCAGCATCTCTTTGCCTCCAATATTAGGTTCTGATACGTTGTTTGCTGGTTCTTTGTTGACCAACAACCTAAGCGGTTCTCAAACTTTCAACTTTACTGGGGCACCTCAAACCTATACGGTTCCAGCCAACGTTACTTCAATTACGGTTGATGTACAAGGCGCACAAGGTGGCGGTTCATTGCCCAACCCAGGTTCAAATCCCGGTGGTTTGGGTGGTCGCGTTCAAACTACGGTTAGTGTAACGCCCGGCGAAGTGCTCGCCGTTTATGTGGGCGGCACAACCAGCTCGAACTCTGGTGGATACAACGGTGGTGGCCAAGGTACCAGCAATGGTGCCGGCGGAGGCGGCGGTTCTGATATCCGCAGCGGTGGAACAGGTCTTGCAAACCGCATTGTTACCGCCGGCGGCGGTGGCGGCGGCGGATGGAACTGCGGTTCCGGCATGAGCGGTGGTCATGGCGGTGGCTCTGGTGCCGCTCAAAACGGATTCAACTGCGGCAGCGACAACTACGGTAGCTGTGTGGTTGGTGGTGGAGCTTCGCCCACGGCCGGCGGTCAACAACCTGGTTGCGGCTGCGGAACTGCAGGAACTGCCGGCCAAGGTGGCCAAGGTGGTACTTGCGGCAACAGCGGCGGCGGTGGCGGCGGCGGTCAGTTTGGTGGTGGCGGTGGCTACTACGGCGGTGGTGGCGGTGGCTCTAGCTTCGCTAATGCGGCTCGTACTTCAAACACAACCCATACCCAAGGTTTCCGTTCCGGAAATGGTCAGATTGTTATTTCTTATAACGTGACTTTGGTGTGCGCCAGCCCGCGTGTACCTGCAGTTATTTGGTTAGATTCTCTTCCGGCTCCTGTGGCAAGTGGAGACACTGCCTTCTGCGGAAGCGGTTCTGCCAGCCTCACTGTAACTGGTCCTAACGGAAACTATTCATGGTATGACTCATGGGGTGGTAACTTGGTGAACATTGGTCAAAACTGGACTACGCCCTCGTTGACTCAAACCATCAATTATCATGTAAACTACAAAGTGAATGGTTGTCCTTCAAAATTTGATACAGCCCTGGTGCAAGTAACTCCAATTCCTGTGGCGCTGTTGAGCGATCCAGGTATTATTTGCGCTGGCAACGGTGTAGTGGATTTGGGCTTTGATCCCCCATTATTGACCGACTCCTTGATGTTTACATCGTGCGGAGTAACAGGTCGTACTGGTCCTGACCAAGCAGCTGCTGATGCTACCTATGGTCCTGGTGTGGTTACGGTTACCAACGGCGTTCAGTCTTGGGTAGCTCCATTCTCAGGCACCTACACTATAACGGCTGCCGGTGGAGCTGGCGGAACTGCCAATGGACAAGCCGGTGGTCAAGGCGCCATTATTTCAGGTCAATTCCAGGTTCAAGCCGGACAGGTTATTCGGATGATGGTTGGTCAGAAGGCGGTAGATCGCAATGGAGCTAGCGGTGGCGGTGGCGGGACTTTTGTAGTGGATGCTACAAATACCCCCATGGTTGTTGCCGGTGGTGGTTCTGGTGCAGCTAGTGGAGCTGCCGGGAACAACGGCGAAATTACTACAAATGGTGGTGATGGTGACGGCTGCGTAGGCAATGGCGGACAAAACGGAAATGGTGGTGGTTCGGCAGTGAACTGCGGACAAGGCGCCGGTGGTGGCGGTGGATTCTTCACCGATGGCCAATCCAATAGCTCATGGGGATCGCAGCGCGGTTTTGCCTTCTTAAATGGTGGTCTTGGAGGAACTTCTTCCTCTGGTGGCGCTGAAGGTGGATTCGGCGGTGGAGCTGGAACGCACACCAACAACACTGGCGGTGGTGCCGGTGGTGGTTATTCAGGTGGAGGTGCTCCCAACCACGGAAGCGCATGGTCTGGTGGCGGCGGCGGTTCATTCAATGCCGGCTCTAACCAAGTGAATCAAAACGGAGGCAACAGCGGAGACGGATGGGTACGTATTTTCTACGGTATTCCTCAGCCTTCTGATACCAACGGTGTTTGGTCTGGTGTAACCATTACCGATACGGTATTGGGAACCTTTAATCCTCAGTTGGGCGTGTTGGGTAATAACACTGTAGTATATACGGTGACCAACAACGGCTGTACATTCCAGGATTCTTTGATTATTAATGTAGTTCAAGGTCCCGATGCATCTATTACAACTGCCTCTGCTCAATTGTGCGATTATGACAACAGCATCAGCTTGGCAGCGTTGAACAGCGGTGGTAACTGGTCTGGAAATGGCGTGAGCGTTGTAGGCAACAACGTTAGCTTTGATCCAGGTTCTGTTCCTGCAGGAACGTATCAGGCTTACCACAGCATATTTGATGCCGCTACCGGTTGCTTAAGCACCGACAGCGTTCAAATCGTGGTGAACCCTACACCAAACGCTAGCGTAACAGCTCCTTCTGTTATCTGCTCTGCCGATGCACCATTCAGCTTGCAACCCGGAACTCCCGGTGGTGTATTTACTGGTGCTGGTGTAACCGATACGGTAACGGGAGTATTTACTCCAAATGCCAACCTGGTAGGCAATACCATGGTGTACTATAATGTAACCGCCAATGGTTGCGTGAACAACGACAGCGCTCAATTGACCATCTTTGTTTCTCCCAATGCCAACATTACCAATGCTCCTCAGCAATTGTGCGCCAACTCGGCCAACATTTTGCTGCAAGCTGCCACGGTAGGTGGAAACTGGTACGGAAACGGTATGGCCAACAGCGGAAGCGGATTGTTTGATGTTCAGCTTGCCGGCACTGGTACTGCTCAGGTTATCTATATGGTATCCAATGCAAACTGTACCAACAGCGATACAGTGAATATTGTGGTTAACCCCATGCCCGTGGTCAACGTGACTCCAAACTCAATTCAGAACATTTGTTCTGGCTCATCAATTCCGATGAGTGCTTCTGGAGCCGTTACCTATCAATGGACAAACGGTGGTAGCCCAATTAGCGGTGCCAACACGGCCAACTACACCGCATCTGCCAACGGAAACTATTCTGTTGTGGGTACAGATGCCAACGGTTGTACTACGATTTCTGCTCCTGTAGCGGTGAATGTACTACCAAACCCTGTGGTATATCAAATGACTGCACCTACGGTCTGCGAAGGAGCTATGACTTCATTTACTCAGAACTCTGGTATTGGTCAAGGAGGTGTAATCACTTCTTACAACTGGGATTTTGGTGACGGCAACAACGGTACTGGTTTCTCAACCAACCACACCTATGCTGCTCCTGGCACCTATCAAGCTACGTTGATTGTAGCTACTCCTCAAGGTTGTTCAGACACCCTATCTCAACTGGTTCAAGTTAACCCAGCTCCTGTAGTTGACTCTGTTCAGAACCTGAACGTATGTTATCCAGCTCCGGCTTCATTTGGAGCCTTTGTGTCTGGAACCAACGTAGCAAGCTACAACTGGAACTTCGGAAATGGAAGCACAGGAAACGGTCAGACAGTTTCTCACAACTACTCTAGCCCAGGTACCTACTACTACAACTTGGTTACTACAGGTGTGAATGGTTGTACTTCGACCTTCAATGGAACTGTTGTGATTGAGCGCACCCCAGTAGCAGGCTTCTTGTCCTCCAACGGATGTACAGACCAGCCTTTGAATTTCTATGACAATTCTACCGGCAGCGTTGTGAGCTACAACTGGAATTTTGGTAATGGAACCTCAAACGTTTCTAATCCTACCAATGTGTTTACTCAGCCTGGAACCTACCCTGTTACGTTGACCGTTTCAACTGGTCAAGGATGTTCTGATAGCCACGTACAAAACGTGACCATCAATCAAACTCCTGATGCCACTTGGATTTCAAACAACATGGGAGTGAACCAAGTTCAGTTCTCACTGTTCAGCCCAACCAATGGTGCAAGTTACTTGTGGAGCTTTGGAGATGGAACTTCTTCCAATCAACCTACTCCGCTTAAGAACTATGCTCAGGCAGGTACATACTATGTGTGTGTAAGTGTTTCTAAAAACGGTTGTACTTCGACAGAATGCGATTCAGTAACCGCTAAAGACATCTTCTCTTTCAACGGACCAGATGCTGAGGCTATGAACTTGAATGTGTATCCTAACCCATTCACTGAAAACGTGATGGTAGGTATGCAATTGACTGAATCTTCTGCTGTAGTTGCCAGCCTACGTGATGTTACCGGAAAATTGATTGCTACCTTCGACTTAGGTCAGCGTTCAATGGGTAACCATCAGGTTGAATTGGAAACAGCTCCATTGAATTTGTCTACAGGCACCTACATGTTGACCTTAGACATCAACGGAAAATTGTTTACCAGCCGTGTAGTACGCGGCCACTAAGCCCTAGTTATTTAATCTAAAAGGGATGGCCCACAAGGCCATCCCTTTTTTTATTTTATGTACCTTTGAGCGCCTTAAAAAACACCTTATTTTAAGATTCTACCGTTGAATTAAATGCCTTAAATCCTATGAGTACATCCGGCTATCCAGAAGTTGTTATCGCTAAGGGCGATGGAATTGGTCCTGAAATTACCGATGCCACCTTGCGCATATTGGATGCTGCTGGTGCGAAATACAGCCCAACCTTTATTGATATTGGGGAGAAAGTTTATCTGTCTGGGAACACCTCCGGTATTCCTCAGGAAGCTTGGGAGGCCTTAATTCGGGCTGGAATTTTTCTTAAAGCTCCTATTACCACACCTCAGGGTGGAGGCTATAAAAGTTTGAATGTTACCATTCGAAAAACCATGGGTTTGTACGCCAACGTTCGGCCTTGTTTTACCTTAAAACCATATATCCCTTCTCCGTTTCCAGATATGGATATGGTGATTGTTCGCGAGAATGAAGAGGATTTGTATGCCGGCATTGAGCACCGTCAAACCACGGATGTTTTTCAATGTTTAAAATTGATTTCAATTCCGGGGACACAACGTATTGTACGGTATGCGTTTGAGTATGCGCGGCAGAATGGCAGAAAAAAAGTGACTTGCATGGTGAAAGACAACATCATGAAAATCACCGACGGATTGTTTGCTTCCATTTTCCGTGAAATTGGAGCGGAGTATCCGGAGTTGGAACAAGAGGTAATGATCATTGATATTGGCAGTGCCCGTTTGGCTCGGTACCCCGATCGGTTTGATGTAGTGGTGACCTTGAATTTGTATGGAGATATAATTTCTGATATCGCCGCAGAGGTGAGTGGTTCGGTTGGTTTGTGCGGATCTTCCAATATTGGTACAGAATTGGCTATGTTTGAAGCCATTCATGGCTCTGCCCCAGATATTGCCGGCAAGGCGATTGCAAATCCCTCAGGAATGTTGAATGGAGCCATGATGATGTTGGAGCATTTGGGTCAGCACGATGTCGCTGAACGAATTCGCTGGGCCTGGTTAAAAACCTTAGAGGATGGTTTGCATACGGCCGATATTTATCGGCAGGAAACCAGTAAACGTAAGGTTGGAACCTCGGAATTTGCGGATGCTGTCATTGAGCGATTGGCCTCAGCGCCTGCCCTTTCTTCGAGTTCTAAGCTCGCCTCAAAACCCGTTCAAACTTTGGATTACCATCGGAAAGAAGTTAAGAAAGAGCTTTTGGGTATTGATGTATTCCTAGAATGGCAAGGTGGCAAACCCGCAGAATTGGGCAAAAAATTAGAGGCCAGCATTAGCGCTCCATTTAAACTTAAAATGATAACCAATCGGGGCGTTAAAGTATATCCTGATGGGTTTGATCAGACCTTTTGTACCGATCATTGGCGCTGCCGTATGCTAACCGTAGATGGGAATAGTCCTCGGAATGCAGATATTCCTAAATTACTTCAGACCTTGGTTGAAGCGGGGTTTGATGTCATTAAAACCGAGAACCTATATCAGTTTGATGGGGTTCGTGGATATTCATTGGGTCAGGGGGAATGAGTTGGTTTTGGTCAAAATCAAAAGATGAGGCGGCACAGCCCGAGGGTTGGAATGTCCTTGAAAGCGTAGCGCAACTGGATGCGGTCTTTTTAGCCTCAAATTCGCGCCCTCAGTTGCTTTTTAAGCACAGTACCCGCTGTCCGGTCTCATCGCATGCCTGGGCGCATTTAAAAGAGAGCACAAGCCAATTGAAAGACCGATTTGATTTGCATTTTTTAGATTTGATTCAATTTAGAGAAGTTTCGAATCAGATTGAGCAGCGAACTGGAGTACAGCATCAAAGTCCTCAAGTGATTTGTGTGAAGGGGGGAGAAGCCATCTTCAACAGCAGCCATCACCATATTGATGCCGGGGCGATTTTGGTTGTCGGCTAAATCAGAAACGATAAAATCGAACTGAGAGCACAAGTAGAGCGTTGCGGTTTTAGTTTCTGGTCGGAACAGATCTGTTTTCGGATTGGTTTGTGGATGTTGTGCTAGAGTGGAGAAGTTCGGTGCGTGATGGAATTCTGAAGCTCCTTTGCGAACATTGCGGCTTCCTTTGCGGTCTTTGTGTTAAAAATTGGCGATTAGGCCTTGATGTTTTTTTACCGCAAAGGGCACGATGTCGGCGCGAAGGGCACAAAGGGAATGTAGTTATAGCGAGGGGGTGTAGGAGTTTGGGGGTTCCTTTGCGAACATTGCGGCTTCCTTTGCGGCCTTTGTGTTAAAAAATTGGCGGTTAAGCCTCGATGTTTTTTTACTGCAAAGGGCTCCAAGTCGGCGCAAAGGGGACCGAGGGCGAAATCTAGGGATAAGCCCCCATGGAATTATTGGAGCTCCCGCCCTCAAAACCCCGTAGGGGTTGGTTTTGTTTTTTCTACCCTGCGGCACTTGCTGTACTAAAGAGGATAAGTTTGGAAACATAGGATTTGCCGTTTTTACTTAACTAGATATAAACAAAAAAGCCTCATACAATTAGGCTTTCTTTAAGAAGTAATCGAACCAGTATCTTAAGTTCCGGAGACTTACAAAGTATCCATTTTGCTTCGGAATCTATACAAAATGGGCCGATCTTAAGACTGCCTCTTCCGTAGGTATTGGGGATAAATTCAGTCGATAAAAATTGGTTAAAAATGCCAGCGAATACAATTTAGTGGCAAAAATGAGTAATTTTACAAAAAGCCATTATATTTGCAATATTGGCAAAAATGAGTAATTCATATGTGTTAAAAATGTTAAATTTATCCAACATTAATCTATGTCTAAAATCATCGACCATCAAATATCGAAGCATTTCAAGGGCAAAGGGAATTTCGACCGAGGTGTCTTAAGCTCCTTTTTAACCGATTTGAATCCTGAAATCACCGAAAGTGCCTTGACTTGGAGAATCCATGATTTGGTAAAGCGCAAGGTGATTGACCAATTAAAATTGGGTGTATATACCCTTTCAAGCAAAAAAGCGTATAGACCATTTATATCAGATAAACTAGCTCGATTATCAAAGATTGTAGCCAAGGAGTTTGAGCAATTGGATTATTGTCTTTGGAGTACCGAATGGCTGAATGATTTTACAAGGCATCAATTGGGAACCTTCTTTTATATACTCGAGGTGGAAAAGGATTTTGTTGAGGAAGTATTCAACGCCTATTCCGAGATCAAGCCATACCGGGTGCTCCTCAATCCCACAGAGGAAATTATGGGAAGGTATTTGGAAAGTGAAATTTCCATCGTTATTAAACCCCTAATCAGCCGTTCGCCAAAACGGAAAATTGCTTTTAAAGAAACGTCAAAGGATAAAATCGATGTGCCGATGTTAGAGAAAATGCTAGTTGATGTGTACAGCGATGCCGTAACCTTCTATGCCATTCAGGGAAGTGAAATGGATGCGCTGTTTGAAACGGCCTTTAAACGCTATCAAATAAACTTCACCAAACTCATTAGCTATGCTAAAAGAAGAAATAAAGAAGAACAAATTAAAGGGTACTTAGAGCACAATTTTCCAGAGGTTGTAAACGGTATTTTAGAATGATAAAAGCACATTGTTTTACCAAAGAATGGATCAACAGCTTTAAGCAGAAAAAGCATTTAGGGCGCATCAATCCTCCGATACTGGAAAAAATGATACAGGCTCTATCCTTATTGCAGCAACTCAAAGCTCAGGGGCTGGATTTTACCTTCAAAGGAGGAACAAGCCTTGTTTTATTGCTCGCCAAATCAAGACGGTTTTCCGTTGACATTGACATCATTACCACCCAACGTCGAGAAGAAGTTGAAGCTATTTTGGACAAAGTGGTAGAGAACTCACATTTCAACAAATGGGATCTGCAAGATAGAAGAAGCTACAAAGAAGGGGTTCCAAAAGCCCATTACGAATTTGATTATGAATCGAGTCTTAATCAAAGCGCCCATGTGGTATTGTTGGATATTCTTTTTGAGAAAACGGATTACCCAAGGTTATTGGCAGTTCCAATTCAATCGGAATGGATTGAATCCGAAGACGTATTGGAAGTGTCTGTTCCGTCTATTGAATCCATTTTAGGAGATAAACTCACGGCATTTGCTCCCAATACGGTTGGAATTCTTTACGGAAAGAACAAGGAGCAGGAAATCATCAAGCAGCTTTTTGATATAGGTTGCCTGTTTGATGAAGCGGAAAATATAGAAGAAATTGGCTTAAGCTTTGAGAAAATTGGAGCAAAGGAAATTAAATACCGTGAACTTGAAATTGGCGTATCTGACATACTGGATGATATTTTCGCCACTTCTTTACTGATAGCCAAACGAACCAAAAACACCGAAGAGCTAGACAAAGCTAGATTTACCGAACTCATTACCGGAATCCGACGGTTTGAAGGATTTTTGATGGCAGAGAATTTCAAAATTGAAGATGCCATTCTTGCGGCAGGTAAGGCCGCTTACCTGGCTCAACAATTAAAGAACAAAAACCTTTCAGCTATAGAGAAATTTAACGGTCAGGACATTAGTAAGCTGGAAATTTCGGGGGAGTTAAACTTCTTGAACAAGCTCAAAAAGTCAAGAGACAAGGCAGCATTTTTCTATTGGTATAAGGCGGTGAATTAGAATCCCGCATGCAAGTCCATATAAACCCGCATGCTTATCTCCCGTAATGAAGTCGCCTCAACCCCAAAAAGCAGGAAATCTCGAATTGCAAAACCAAACTTGTCGGCTAAATTTAAAATAAAAAAATCGCAACTCGCTTAAAATAAAGGGGTTGCGATTTGTTTTTGTGGTCCCGACAGGAATCGAACCTGTATCTTAAGTTCCGGAGACTTACGTAGTATCCATTCTACTACGGGACCAACACAAAAAAAGCCGATCTTAAGACCGGCTTTTCCGTAGGTAGCGGGGGTTGGACTCGAACCAACGGTCTTCGGGTTATGAGCCCGACGAGATACCTACTTCTCCACCCCGCACTGTATATTTTTGTTTAAGAACGCATTCAAATTGGGACTGCAAATATAAGAACTTTTACCTTTACGCCCAAACAATCTTTATGCACAAAGCCGGTTTCGTGAATATTTTGGGAAAACCCAACGCAGGTAAGTCCACCTTGCTCAATGCTCTGTTGGGTGAAAAACTGGCAATCATAACTCATAAGGTTCAGACTACCAGGCATAGAATCCTGGGATTTTTCAATGATGAGCAACATCAACTGATTTTCTCAGATACGCCGGGCATCATTAAACCGGCCTATAAACTCCAAGAACGGATGATGAAAGGAGTGGAAGAAAGCATGGAAGATGCCGATATTTTTTTACTGGTGTTGGATGCAACCGACCGCAGGCACTGGGAAGAAAAATTGCCCTGGCCAGACGAAATTGAACACCGGGTGCAGGCTCCCGATTTGCCGCTCGTCGTTTTTATCAACAAAACGGAGCAGCTAAGTCCGGAAGAGGTGGCCGAGAAAATGCAAGTATGCCAAGAGCGTTTTAGCCATGCGAAGGTGCTTTTCGGTTCAGCCTTAGAAATGAAGGGATTGGAAGAACTGATGGGCATGTTAAAGCAGATTTGTCCAGAGCATGCACCCTACTTTGATAAGGAGGAAATAACCGATCGGCCCGTTCGGTTTTTTGTGGCTGAGTTTATACGTGAGAAATTACTGCTGCATTATAAAAAGGAAATCCCTTACCACTGCGCGGTATCCATTATTGAGTACAAAGAAGCCGAGGACATCGACCGGATTCGGGCTGAAATTTATGTGGGGCGCGATTCACAAAAAGCCATTTTAATCGGACATAAAGGAAGCCGCCTGAAAGTGGTGGGAACAGAAGCGCGAAAAGACATGGAGGCCTTCTTAGGGAAAAAGGTGTACCTGGAACTTCAAGTAAAGGTGAAAAAGGATTGGCGCGACAGCGATGGAGCCTTGAGCTGGCTAGGGTACGATTGATACTTAATATGGGAGTTGCAGAAGCTAAACGAGGTTCAAATCCAACCGAAGCAATAAAAAGGTAAATCCCAACAGCAGGAGCAGTAGAAGAACGGGTTTCGGGGGGATAGCCTGCTGCCAAGTCTCAGGAGATTTTTTCCTTAAAATGCCCAGCAGAAGGAGCTTTTCAATGCAAAATGCCAAAACAGTAGCCCAAGCCACTGCTTCCCAGCCCCACAGATGCAGCCACCAAATGGAACAACCCACATTGATTAGCCATTCTACAATGGATGCGGGTAAGGCCCACTTGGAATATCCATAGGCATACAACAGCGTTTGGGGAAAAAACAGCCGAGGGACAATCAGCAACAGGTACACTTGAAAAACGCCAGCCGCAGCGGCAAAGCTGCTTCCAAACACCAGATTAAACAAGAAGGGAGCGCTTACCATCAATGCAATGGAAGCAGGAATGGTGAGGTATCCAATTCGGATTTGTTCTTTTTTAAAGTGACTGAATTGACCATGTGTACGGAAGTGTCGGACTTGATTTTCTGAAAAGCCATTGGCCAGCAATTGGCTTAATGGGAATTCGCGGGCGCCATAACTAAACAATAAAAATGCCGATGCGCCAGCCCAAGTGGCAACCCAAATTCCATCCAAGTACATAGAATACATCCCAAATACAAAGGCCAAAAGCAATGGCCAGGTTTGGTGCAACAGGGGTTTAATGGTATTCCAAATGGAGGAGTCTGTTTCTATTTTCCACACGAAATGGATGGCGATAAGCGCTTTTAAAAAGGCAAAGATGGCCAGGCCGCTGAACACTTGAACTCCACTAGAGCCCAAGGGCCACCATAAAAAAGTACTACCCAGTGCCAGGTAGGTACTGCCAGAAATAAAACTGCTAACACGCAGCCATCCTGATTTTTGGTGCCGAAAAAGCAGGTGTTCAAGAACAAAGCCCAGGGGCATGCAGGCCAGCCAGGCGGCGACACTGCAACGTAGTGGCATGGACCAGTGGTTCCAAGTTGGAATAGCGAATGTTCCTAGAAAGAAAAGCAGGGAAGACAACAGCCCAAATCCCAAAAAGACCATCGAGGTGGCCTTTAGGTTTTGTGTGGGAACAGCGGGAAGAAGGCCGGCTTGTAGTACTGAACTTACAAGGGCCGAGCTGAATAGAGAACCAATTAAAAAAAGCAGTTCTATGGTCGCTAGGGCGGAACGGTCTTGAATGTTTCGGGCCAAAATAACACTCAGCAGAAGGACGCTGAGATACCGAAATACCTGATTAAATTGCCAGCTGCTCGTCAAGTTGTGGGGTGAATTTTCCAACTTTCTTCGGTATGGTATTCAAACCCATAGGCCTGTTCCATCCAATTTGAATACAGCAAACCCTTCCAATTCTCGAGTTGAGGACCTTGGATTTGAATCGGGTCTCCTAGGGCTTATTTACGGAATTTGGCTTTTGTGGTGTAGCACAGCACTCCGTCCAAATATACCTCAGCCGTATATAAGCCTTCGGGCAAATCGTCTTTAATGTCGTATTCGGCCACCACCATTTGAGGCTTGTTGCTATAGGTGAAGGTTTTACGAACTGAGAACAACTTTTTGGAACCCATGTAATCGAAGTTATCGGAGGGGTTATCATTGAGGGTAACCTTTCCGGGGGTATAAATGACCACATAAGCGGTTCGTTCTCCGGGCTCTGCCAGTTCATTTTCTTGCACATCGAACTCGATTTCCAATCGGTTGCATTTTTTCAGGCGGTCTTCGGTAAAGGCGTCTCCATTTCTACGTTCCCTGACTCCAATAAGTTCGGCTCTGTAAATTTTAAGCTGTTTCGCGATGTTGATTTTTTCGGTGAGCAGCTGATTGGTGTCGGTCAGTTGTCGGCGAACCTCTTCAGAGGTATTTAGGTTAACTAAAATGGAATCGCGCACGCCCACCAATTTAGCGTAATCGGCTTTTAATTTGCGTAGGTCACCCATTAGGCGATCGCGTTCTTCCTTTAATTGCCGGTATTTGGCCCCTCCGCCCGCGTTTAGTCCTCGGGATTTGGCATTTTTCAGCTCTGCCATCAGGCGATCAATTTCGCCTAAACGAGCACTAGCTAGGGAATCGGAAACCATTTTTTCGGCGGCCAACATTTCGTATTCTTCCTTGGCCTTTTCTAATTCGGCCATGGCTTGTTGATAATCTGCTTCCAGCTCGGCCACCTGCTTTTCCTGTTCTGCAATCAATGCCGTGTGGCTAAGGTATTGCAAGCCTAGATACCCAGATGCCCCGCCCAACAGCAAAAGCAACAACAAAAGCAGCAATAATATATTTCTGCGTCCAGACTTTTTTTTCTCCTGTGGCGCTGAAGTTAATTGACTCTCGCTCATGGTTTTTATTTCAAAGTTACAATTGTTAATTACATACGGTAAATTTGTAAGGATAAGTTTTCCCCCTCCCATGTTAATAAGTATGAATTATGCATGCATGGATGCGATTTTGGCTGGGGGAATCCTGCCGTTTATGTTCAGCCGGCTTGTTGCCGATGGAGTCAGGAATTTGTACCGGCTGTTTGGGGGTTTTGCCTTTTGCCTGGATGCGAAATTCCCTGTCTGTAGTAGAGAATGAGAAGGAACACATCAACATGCCGATTCGGAGTTGGCTGCTTTTTTCAGAGCACAATGCCGTTCGTACGCTCATTCATCGCATCAAATATCAATCGGATGCCCACCTTGCCTTTGATTTGGGTTGCGCAATGGCCAAGGATTTTCGTTCAGATGCCTCCATGGTTTGGCCAGATGTTTGGATTCCGGTGCCTTTGCATGCCAAACGCCGCCGTCAGCGCGGATACAACCAAAGTGAAATGTTGGCGAAAGGTCTGGCTTCCGTGGGCGGAGGTCGCATCGATACCCAATCTTTAATTCGGCAACTTCACAGTGAAAGCCAAACGAAAAACAGCCGAAAGGGAAGGGCCGAAAACGTTCAGCAAGCCTTCCTTTGTACGCGGAGCAAGCCCCCAGGAATGCCCTTGAAAATTGCCCTGGTGGACGACGTTATTACAACAGGATCTACGCTTAAATCGTGCTGTATGGCCTTGAATCGTTCAGGGTTTACTCAGGTTGAAGCCTGGACCTTGGCTTGTTCGGGCTGGTTGGATTAAGCTGAAGTCGCCCAAGGCGAACCCTTAAAATGAAGGCAGCACTACCCGTACATTCCCTGAGGTTCCAAAAGGGCTGTTCCAATGTAAAACATATACCCCTGCAGAAAGCGGGGGGCCATTCCAACGCAGTCCATCTTCTACAGATTCAAAACGAGCAGGAATTTCATGCCCGGAAATGGAATGCAGTTGTAGGCTTAAAAATTCCGAATTCCAAGATTCAGGAAGGTGAATCATCCAGTTGGGATCAATCACAGGGTTTCTAATCCAAGGGGCATTGGGGTGCTTAGAATCCAAGCCCTGGGTGCCCACGGTGACTGAAATGGGATTGGATTGCAATCCTTCCAAATCGTACATAAAATCAGGAAGGCAATAGGCATATCCTGCCACATAATAGGTTCCCGGACTCAGGCCGGCCATTTGCATTGGCCCGGACAGGGACCCAAAATAGAGCACGGTTGGATGGCCTTGGTATTGAGTGGAGCTTGTGGGTGGGGATTGTCCGTTTAGAGGGGGCAATATGGGGCTGGAGCTGCCTACAAAAACAACTTGCCCATCGCTGGAGGGAGATTGCCAGTCGACCTGAATGCTGTCGCCCCCAAGCCAAACTGCGGTTAATCCCTGTATTCCATTTAAGGGGGGATCGCAAGGGTTAATGGTACTGTCGGCAGGTGTAGTAAACGAGTAGGGGTTGCCAAGTCCGGTATCGGTTAAGTAGGTTGGAGAATTGCCACAGTATTCAAAAATTCGGATGGAATAGGTGGTTCCGGGACTTAATCCGGTGACATGGAGCGTTGGAGCAACGGGCCCCAAAAAAACGCATTGGGTTCCTGAGCTGAATGCCGTATCGGCCAGAGGTTGGGTTCCGTTTTGGGGAGGCTGAGCCGGGGCTCCATCGCTTAAAAATACGGCTCGGCCGCTTCCGTTGCCTACCGACCAATAAAACGAGACGGAAGTGGTACTCACCTGTACCGTACCAATGTTGGATGCCTGAACGGTGGCCAAGGTGCATGGAGCGGGACTGGTAATAAAGGAGGAGGGATTCAACAGGGCGACGGTGTCTTGGTAGGTTCGGTCGGGCAGGCAATATTCAAACCCGGCTACATGGTAAATGGTATTGGGTTGAAGGCCACTAATCCATATGGGCCCCGACCCCGTACCGTCGTACACACATTGTTGTCCGCCGGCATACGCTGTAGATGGGGTTGGAATCGTTCCAGCGGCGGGTGGGATAAAGCCGGCTTGCTGTTGAATGAAAATGGCTCGGCCGTCTCCATTGCCGGGAATCCATGAAATGAATGCACTGTCTTGTCGAATGGAATCGGGGACCAAAAACGAAGTTTGCTGAGTTGGGGCAAGGCAAGGCTGAGACAGAAGGCTGCCGAATGTGCCAAGGGTAGCGATGCCAAACGTTAGGAATTGCTTAAGTTTACCTGATACTGCAAGCATGCTCCAAGGTACATCTTTTTTTCAGGAAACATCTAAGAGGTCGTGGGCCGTTGTTTTTGCCTGGGCGATGCTGGCCTCCTTGGGCTGGCAGTGGTTTCAGCATGCTACTACCCCGGCGGTGCATTTGCGCTACGGACAAACAATTAGAACCGCAGATGACGCCTCTTATTTGAGGCCCATCGACCAATGGATGGAGCAGGGGTATTTTCCATACCAAGGGAAGCAAGGCCGAGAAGCCATTGTTCGTTCTCCCGGTTATGGCTTGTGGTATGGACTTCATTGGCTTGTTTTTAAAACGCCCGAGCGTTGTTTTTGGGCGATTAGAATCAGTCAGGCCGGTCTGCAGGCCCTTGCTTTGGTGCTGGTTTTGGCTTGGGCCAACACGGCCTTGGGGTTTAGGCTCAGACCTGTGGCAGCGGCTCCGTTGTTGGCATTGCCTTTCTTTTATGGGTTTAGCTCCTTTACCCTTACGGAAGGGATTAGTCCTTTTTTGGTGGCCTTGGGATTGTTTTCGCTGCAGCAACTTGAGATTAAAAACAGGTACCCATGGGCGGGTCTGGTCGTTATGGCTTTTGGTTGGATGTGGCTTAGCCGTCCGGCCTTATTGCCCTTGGGTCTTGCTTTTGTTCCTTTATTTATTCGGCGGCCTCGTCAAGCCGTACTTGTAGTGATGTTATCGTTGCTTCCTTTAGCGGCTTGGATGTATCGGTCGGAAAAACGATTTGGGATTGGCTGGAACCTACACCCAATTTATCAATCGGAATTGCCTGGGCAGTACCGAGCGACCCATGCTGCGGCCTGGGGTTTGTTTAAAGGTTGGGAGCACAAGGGGGCTAGGTTTCATTCCTGCATGGATGGTTTATATGAACAGGCCCTGCGTTCAGATTCGGTGCAGGAGCCAATTCAACGGGCGCTGGGATACCTTCCGGAACAGGCGGTTCAGGTCTTGGGTCGAGAAGCCTTGGAAGCGGCATTTTTAAAGTACATTCAAGCCGTTCGGGCTCAGCATTTGGCTTCCGATCAAGGTCGTTTGCTGCTTTCAGGCTTGCTGCCGGAAGAGCACGTGAGCGTGGCCGCGTTTGATTCATTGAAGCATGAATTTAAAGCGCATGCACCGTTTGATTACTATGTTGGTACTCCGGCGAAGGTGGCTTGGGAATTGATGGGTCACAGCAATCTAAACGCCTATTTTTTTCAGCACGACGGCCGGGGAAGAATTTGGGTTGAGGCTTTGAGGTACCTTTGTTTTTTGTTGCATACCTCGGCCTGGATATTTTCTGTGTGGTTCATGGTGCGGCGGGGGGCACAACAATGGGCATTCTTGGGAATTGCTGTGTATGTGTTTTATTTGATTTTTGTGCAGCGCGGAATTGAGGAGCGTTATACCTTGCCGTTTTTGGCGGTAGTGGTGGTGTGCATGTGCATCTGCATTGCTCAATATTGCCGAGGGTTAGGATTTGGACGGCGTTCACAGAGACCTGTTCCCTAATAGGGGGTTTTGGGTTTGATGTGCGGCAGGGATTGAACAAGGTAGGACGCCGTGGGCCGACGGGTGGTGGCGCAGGGCGAGGAGGCGACGTGAGGAGCCACCGCAGCCGGCAGCCACCCCGTTCGGCCAAGGCGGACTACCTGAGAAAGCCCGGCAGCCGCCCCAAAAAACCATAATGACGGATTTTATTGTTTGAATACCAAGTCGATGGGGATTCCGCGTTGTGCCAGTCGATCTAAATCGGCTTGAAGGTCGCTGCCAATCTTGCCTTGTTCTGCGAAGGCCTTTTGAACTCCGGCGTAATCGCCCTTGCCTTGCAGCGTCAGGATTAAGGCCGACAGGCCCTTCATGGCGGCCTCCATTTTGGCCATATTCACCTTGTATTTTCCGGAGTTTGACTTTTGAAATGCGCCTTGTTCCAAGAAATAATTAAAGCGCATCATATTGGCTTGTCCGTGTGCGCTAGCCGCGCCGAATCGAACGGAGCGGAAAATACCGGCCATAAATGTGACGTAAAAATCTTCTAAATTCCCTTGAATTTCGCCCATGCTGTGAAGTTGGTGAATCATGTACAGACCGAGAATGTCGGCTTTTCCTTCTTCGAGCGCAGAGGCGTGGTCTTGCAGGGCGGTGCGCACCAAAACGCCGGGCTGGCCAACCACCTCTTTAATTCCAAGGCCATGGGCCACTTCGTGGAACATAATGGTATTAAAAAAGGCATCGAAGGTGATGTGTTTCCATTGAGAGGAGTCGATAAGTTCTTTTGCAATGGGCTGAAGAATTTTATCAAACTTGGCCCTGATTACATTTTTTAGTTGCAATCGGCGGGTGCCCCATTGCTGTTGAATGCGTTCGTCGTTGGGCAGATTGATGGCGATGGTTTTGGAGCCGCTGTTGCATTCGCCGGCATAATATACCACATCATAGGCGTTGATTTCAGAGGCGTCGCCGCTGATTGCGGGCTTGAATTCGGCGGGTACGGGAAGCCCTGCCTGCAAACCGGGCAGCAGCTTGGTAAATCGTTCTAGCTTTTGGCTCCATTCCATGTCTTTGATAAGAACATAGGCTTCAAAACCAGCTTTATAGCCGTATAATTTATCTTCATAGGTTTCGATGGGGCCAATAACAATGTCGATGGGGTTGGATTTCATCTTCATCCAAGCCAAATCACTTTCGTAATATTGGTTGCTGAGGAAGGCAGCGGCGCGTTCATTAAGGTAATCGGCCAGAACGGGATCGGGGCAGATTTTGGCCGCTTTTTCAAGTAATCCTGCTGCTTTTTTAAGCTGAGGTTCAAAGGCTTTGCTGTAGGGGACAGCTTCCAATCGGCCGGTGGAGTTGCGCCGAATTAGCGTGTACAGGTCGGTTTTTTTGGGGTCGGGAAGGGAGTCGAATTCCGATTTCGACATATTTGGGGGATACAGATTGGCACCGGCTGGTTTTTCTCCGGCCATAGAGATAAAGGGTTGGTTGTCGTTGAGCCGATCCCATGGGCCATAATTGATTTCGGCGAATCGGCGAACGGCGGGATGGGACAATTGAGCCAGGAAGGGCTCTTTTTCTCCATAGGCCTGCAGCCAAAACAACTCGTCCATGACGTGGGCGGCCTCTTTGAGTAGGGGGAGCATTTCTTGGTAGCGGGGATCGAGTTTGGCTTGAAGCTCGCTGCTCAACTGGATTTCAGCATAGGTGTTCAATCGATCTTCGATGTGCTTAATTTCGTCGGCCGAGACAGAAATCGGTTGAATTTCGGCCATGCCGGGTCCGCCGCAGGCAGCCAGAAACAGGGCAAAGGTAGCTAGGCTAAAAACGTATTTCATAATTCTAACTTATTGAATTACAATTAAATTGTGATTTTTCTTTCCTTTTTGAACGAGCAGGTATTTTCCTTGAATTAGATTTTCAGGAGCAGGGAGGAAATCGTTGGCAACTCGAGATTGGTTGACAGATACAGCGTTGGATTGGATCATGCGCCGGGCTTCTCCTTTTGAGCTGAAAATGGAGGTTTTGACGGCGAGCAGGTCGGCCAATTCTGAGCAGGAGGACAGGTCGGAGTGGGATATGAAAAACGTAGGGACTCCGTTAAAAATCTGTAGAATTTCTTTTTCGGACAGGGATTTGAGTTCTTCGGTGCTGGCTTTTCCGAACAGGAAATTGCTGGTTTTTTCGGCCATGATAACTCCTTCTTGTCCGTGAACGCGTTGGGTAATGTCTTCGGCTAGGCAGCGTTGCAATTTCAATTCGTGGGGTGCCCCTTGATGCTCAGATTCAAGGGCTTCCACTTCCTCTTTCGATTTCAGCGTAAAGATTCGGATGTATCGGGCGGCGTCGGCATCGGAGCTGCGCAGCCAGAATTGGTAAAAATCGTATACAGATGTTTTTTCGGGGCTTAACCAGACGTTGCCGGATTCGGTTTTACCAAATTTGGTTCCGTCGGCTTTGGTGATAAGAGGCGTAGTAAAGGCAAAGGCTTCTCCTCCGGCTTTTCTGCGGATTAATTCAGTGCCCGTGGTCATATTGCCCCACTGGTCGGTTCCACCCATTTGCAAGCGGCAATGGTGGTGTTGGTAGAGGTAATAGAAGTCGTACCCTTGAAGCAGCTGATAGGTGAATTCTGTGAAAGACATTCCTGTTTCTAGGCGTTTTTTAACCGATTCCTTGGCGGTCATGTAATTCACGGGAATGTGTTTGCCTACATCTCGAATAAAATCAATGAATCCCATATTTCCGAACCAATCCAAATTGTTTAGCAATTTGGCGGAGGAAAAATCCAAAAAAGCTTCCATTTGCTTTTGAATGGCTTGGGTATTGTGAGCAATGGTGTCTGGGGTCAGCAGATTCCGTTCTTGGGATTTTCCGGAGGGGTCTCCCACCATTCCTGTTGCGCCTCCAATTAAAGCAATGGGAGTGTGTCCGGCGCGTTGCAAATGAACTAGGAGCATAATTTGGACCAAGTGTCCGACGTGCAGGGAGTCTGCGGTAGGGTCAAAACCCACATATCCAGCAATTGGGCCTTGGTTTAGCCAATCTTCGGTGCCGGGCATGACATCTGCCAGCATGCCTCTCCATTTCAGCTCGTTCAGAAAATTATTCATGGGTTCAAAGGTAATTATTTTGGGTTGGGTGTAGGCTTTGGTGTGAAAAGCGTGGTTCAGGCTAGACTGCCTTTTTTACCAAAAAAAGACTGGTTTATGCTAGACTGCCGATTTTTACCACAAAGTTCTTCAAGGGAGGCACGGAGTTCACGGAGTTTTGGGGAGGGAAAATAGCGTGGTTGCTTTTACAACAGCTCCTTTGCGCCCTTTGCGCCGGCATTGTGTTCTCTGTGGTAAAAAAAACGGTTCGGGCCTGGACAACACTTTTTTAGTAGAAAGTCCGTCAAGTAATCCTATCCCCTAAGGTTCAAACACAAAACAGCTCAAGTATTCACCCATTCTCAAACAAATTCGATAAAACCGGTACGTCTAGGCCTGAGATTATAAAATTCTTCTAATTTTGCTGAGCATTTAAACCCTCGTTACTCAACGCGACTAATCGCTAACTTAAATGATTATGAAGAAGTTAACCGCTTTTCTACTGCTTTTGACCATGTTTATGAGCCCAGCTATTGCATTGGCTGAAGGTTCTGATTCAAGTACAGCTCAATCTGCTGCTCCGGTTGTCGAAGAAACGTCTTCGGAGGTTCCGGCAGACTCTACGGCTGATGCTGTTGCACCCGCCTCGGCTACCGAAAAAGGCTTTCGAGAAATTTTAAAAGATAAGTTTATAGAAGGGGATTACATTTGGATGTCTCCTATCTTGATTTGTTTGATTATTGGTTTGGCCGTGGCAATTGAACGAATAATTTATCTAAATATGGCTACCATCAATACGAAAAAGTTTTTGACAGAACTGGAATCGGCATTGAAAAGCGGAGGAGCAAAGGCTGGTTTAGCTGTTTGTCAGAAGACCCCTGGTCCAGTAGCTGGAATTTTTGCAGAAGGTTTAAATCGGGCTGATGAAGGAATAGACGTAGTTGAAAAGGCAGTGGTTTCTTATGGAGGAGTTGAAATGGGAAAAATGGAAAAGGCTTTGCCTTGGTTATCTTTATTCATCGCTTTAGCTCCAATGCTTGGGTTCTTAGGAACTGTAATTGGGATGATTTTCGCTTTTGATAAAATCGAAGCTGCAGGAGACATCTCTCCCACAGTAGTAGCTGGAGGTATTAAAGTTGCACTTTTGACAACGGTTGGCGGCTTAATCGTAGCCATGATTTTGCAGATTTTCTACAACTATATCATGTCCAAAATTGAAGGTTTGGTTAACGAAATGGAAGAGGCTTCAGTTAATTTCGTTGACATGTTAGTAAAGACAGGGGTAGCCAAGAGCGGCAATTCCAAATCTTAATCCATTGCTGATGAAATCCTACACAAAATTTTTAGGGCCAGGACTTAGTTACTTAATTGGACTTCTTGGTGTAATAGCTTACATTTTGGTAATGGCGACCGGAGTGAGCAATGAGGACATTTCGATGGCCACATTGAATGTGGATGCCGAAAATGCCGGGTCTGTGGCTCGTTTTAATGGGGCAGTAGATTTTTTTATGACACTGACCTTGATTTCAATTTTTCTTGCGGCGGCACTTATTCTGGTTTTTTTAATCAAAACAGCAATTCAAGACATTCGTCGTCTTTATAAGCCCGCCATTTTTACGGGTGGAATAATCGGTATTTTTCTTTTTAGTTGGCTTTTTGCTACAGGAAGAGAATCGTATGACTTGACAAATAAGTCTGTTGAAACGGTCGAGTTTATTCGGAGCGTACCTGATGCAGCCTTTTATTTTGCAGATGCAGCACTTCTTACCATGATGATTATAATAGGGTTAGCTTTGGCTGCGATTATTTATACGGAGGTCTCTAAAATGTTTAAATAAACAAAGAGCTATGGGACGACGCAGCAGAAAACCCTTACCGGAAATCAATTCCGGGTCAATGGCAGATATTGCCTTTCTGCTATTAATTTTCTTTTTGGTGACCACTACCATGGATCAAGAGTATGGTTTGCCAAGAGAATTGCCCAGAAAAGTAGAAGAGAAAATACCTCCCCCCCCTGTAAAGGAGAGAAATGTACTGTTGGTATATGTGAATCGGAATAATGAATTGTTAGTGAACAATGAATATGGTGATGTAAAATCACTTAAAGAACGAGTCAAAACATTTATACCGAATAAAACGAACCGAACAGATTGGCCAGAAAAGGAGGCTCCGGAGGAATATGGTAGCGATGGAAATACGTTTGTTTTCCAAAAGTCAAAAGGCATAGTGGCACTACAAAACGATCGCCTTACCATGTATAAAACCTACATTGAAGTTCAAGATATTCTTACGCAGGCATTTAATGAATTGAGGAATGAGTTGGCCAAGGAAAAATATGGGAAATCTTACGATGAATTGTCTGAACTTGCTGATAAAGGCCAAACCGATGACATTCAAGAGGATGCCAGTGCTAAAATTGAGGCCATCCAAAAGGCCATTCCTATGGCTATTTCTGAGGCTGAACCCATAAAATCTAAATAAACATGTCAAAGTTTAGGAAAAAAAGTGGTTCAGGTGATGCTCCGGGAATAAATACGGCATCCTTGCCCGATATTGTTTTTATGTTGTTGTTTTTCTTCATGGTGGCTACCCGGATGAGAGAAGTTACATTGCAGGTTAAGGTAACGAAGCCTGGAGCTACTCAATCGGTCAAAATTGCGTCTGAAGATCGAAATAAGGTGATTTCAGTATATGTTGGAAAGCCAACCAAAGCCAATCTGTATGGTTCAGCGGCTCGTATGCAGTTAAACGATGTGATTGCTGATTTGAAAGATGTTGGGCCATTTGTTTTGGAAGAAATGAACCGGTTGCCTGAAGCAGACAGGAAAAAGGCCTTCGTTTCTATTAAGGCAGATGAAGAGATTTCAACCGGTATCATTACCGACATCAAGGAAGCCTTGCGTGATGTTGATGCCCTGAAAATTCAATACGGCACCCGCAAAACAGCTTCCCTGTATTGATTTGATTTTCTTTTGAATTCTACCCTGTCTTTCGGCAGGGTTTTTTGTTTACACGAGAGTCTCATTAGTATAAATTTCCCCTACCAGGCTCGACATCTTTCATAGAAGAATGGCGTCAATGGATGAATCCCAACAACTTTCCCTTTACTCCCGTATCTTTGTAGTGTGAATCCCATACTCAACGATATACACCCCCTTCGTCATTGGCTGCCTAATGGTGCTGATTTTTTGAAGATTTCAGGGCCATGTTCTGCAGAAACTCCTGAGCAGGTGGAAGAAATGATGCAGGCCTTAACCAAGGTGCCTGGTCTTCATTACGTTCGGTTTGGAGTATGGAAACCCCGAACTCGCCCCAATTCATTTGAAGGAAATGGAAATCCGGCCCTAGAATGGTTAAGGGATTCGGCTCGGCGAACGGGGCTGCCTCAAATGGTAGAAGTTGCGAATCATACCCATGTAGAAGCTGCGTTGAAGGCGGGGATTGAAGCCTTGTGGATCGGAGCACGAACAACGGTCAATCCCTTTAGTGTTCAAAATATTGCCGATGCTTTAAAGGGTATTGATGTGCCTATTTTTGTTAAAAATCCAATAAGTCCAGACCTACCCTTATGGCTGGGAGCCTTAGAACGTGTCCATGCTTCGGGCATCAGGAAATTGGTTGCGGTGCATCGTGGATTTACGTCTTACGATGCCCATCCATACCGGAATGCTGCACGCTGGGAAATACCACTGCAGCTGAAAGGAATGATACCTGAATTGCCTGTCATCTGCGATCCTAGTCACATTGCGGGTCGCCGGGATTTGGTGCCAGAAGTGGCGCAGAAAGCCTTGGATTTTGGAATGCAAGGGCTAATGGTTGAAAGCCATCCTAACCCTGAATTTGCTTGGAGCGATGCCGCACAGCAGCTGAATGTGCGTGATTTGAATGCGTTTTGGAGTGGTCTAGAATACGCAAGTACTACCGGTCCTTCCGCTGAATTTAATGACCGCTTATGGGCCTTGAGGAAATTGATAGACAGCCTGGATGAAGACCTGTTGAATGTATTGGCCCGCCGAATGGAATACACCAGAGAAATTGGTCAGCATAAGGCCGACCACAACATTACCTTATTCCAGCTGGAACGTTGGAACGAAATACTTTCGACGCGCACACAGCGAGCCGAGGAGCTTGGCTTGGATGCGGAATTTGTTCGAACCATGTGGATGGATATGCATCAACGTGGACTTGAAATTCAAGCCCGAGCTGTAGAATCGGCACGAAGGGTTGAACCTCCGGTTATGGAGTAAATGAGCCGGATTGGTTCTAATGCAATATTGCTTTACGGCGCACCCATTGCTGTGTTCGGTTTGCAACATGAAACGCAAGGGAGCCGCACAAGGCAGTGAGGGGGAATTCGGCAAATTCTCTATTCCAAATCCTCCCATGTATTCCACAATAATGTCAGCTACAATACTATCACCCCTACGGGGTTCAGATCTTGTGGGTACCAATGTTTTCTACAATACTATCACCCCTAAGTGGCTCTGATGTTCTGAGCTTCATTAATTCCAAGGGGGGCTTATACCTGGATATCGCCCTCTGTGCCCTTTGCGCCGACATGGTGTTCTTTGTGTTAAAAGACTCATCAAAGCCAAACCGCCATTTTTTAACACAAAGGCCGCAAAGGGAGCCGCAAAGGTTCGCAAAGGAGCCCCAAAAATCCTGCACACCCTCGTTATAACTACATCCCCTCTGCGCCCTTTGCGCCGACAGGGTGTTCTTTGTGTTAAAAGACACATCAAGGCAAAACCGCCATTTTTTAACACAAAGGCCGCACTATAGGAAATACAAACCGAGGATAACAAACAGGGCATAAAAAAATCAAAAAATGCTGGAAATGTAAGGCAAGCTCTGATGGCGGCGTTGCTCTTGTATCGTGTACAATCAAGGTGGATTTCATCAAAGTAGGCTGAAAAACGAAATCACCTACCATTCTTGATTGTCTTTCTGGGGGGCTACCGGAAGCGAACAGGAATCCACTTTCCCCCAAATTCTGTATCTGTTTTTTGACCAAATCCGATAAAATAAACTCCGGATTGGGCGGGGAATTATCCTTAATATCAATGCCAACAACCGCCACCCACCACCCAAATCCCAGGCCATGGCCAAAACGGCGGCCTCACCCATATACCAATGCTTTGAGCCCGAATAATACACCAAGTAATCCTTTGATACTTCAACAGGCCAAGGGCAATCTGAAGGCCAATTACGAGCATCAGAAATGTTGAATTTTGGCTGATTCTTTCTGTTTCTAAGCCATTGCCCTAGCCTAGAACAAAACGCACATTCGCTATCCAGCAAAACCAGAAAGGGAGATGAGCTTTTAACGTTCTTTTGGACGAGGTTTTCCATACGCCAATGGTTTATTTGCTTGTTAAATAATACCTTTATCAAAGTTAATGTTTAATATGCGCTACTTCATTCTACCTGTTTTATCGTTGGTTCTACTTTGGGCTTGTGGTGGAAAGGACTCAGAAAGCAATCCCTTGCAAGCTACCATTGACTCGCTGGAAATGGTGAACAGCAACCAACAAAGCGAAATTGATTATTACCTGGCCGACTTTATGGAAATCCAGAAAGTAATGGATTCGGTGAAATCACGGCAAGCCATCATTGCCAGTGCCGGGGGGAGTCCAGAATTGAGCTCAAACACCAGGGCCAACCTGACCAATGATTTGTTGGAGTTGGAAACGTTATTAAATGAGGGAAAGGCCAAAATTGAATTGCTAAAGAAAGAAGTAAGCCAATCTAAAAAGAACATGAAGTCGCTGCAAGCACTCATCGCGAATCTTCAAAAAAACTTGGAGGAAAAAGATGGGCAAATTGTTACTCTGAAAAAGGAATTGGAGAAAGTGAATGTACGGGTGCAGACGGTAGAGCGGTCTTTTGATAGTCTTGCGATTTCGCATGCACGTCGTGGCGCTCGAATTGAACAACAATCAGAGGTTATTAATACCGTCTTTTGGGCCACAGGTTCCTACACCACATTAAAAGAGAAAAAAGTGATTAGTTCTGGCGGCTTCCTGAATGCCCGCAGTGGTGCTCGAATTTCCTCTGATTTTAATCAGGATTATTTTAAGTCGGCCGACCGGCGCAAGTTGCTTGAAATTCCATTGGGAACCCGGAACATTCATTTTGCAACCAATCACCCCAGCACAGCGTACGAATTGGTGAAGACCGATTTTATGATTGAAAAACTGGTTATTACTGATCCTGAAGCATTCTGGAGTTCCTCACGCTACTTGGTTATTATTTTGGATTGATTCCATGAATGAGGAATACCGGAAGCGAACGGAAACGGTTCAATCCCGGAAGCGAGAAGTAAACGCCCTTTTTTCCAGCATTGCCCGCTGGAAACCCGCTCAGCAAAATACCGCTTTCCATCAGGCACACGAGGAAGCTTTTGAACACACCGATTGCCTTTCATGTGCTCGGTGTTGCAAAGAAACAGGCCCCTTGTTTACGAATAAAGATGTGGATAAACTCGCCCACCATTTAAAAATTAGTCCGGGGCAACTTCAAGATACCTACCTAAGGCTGGATGAAGATGGAGATTGGGTACTCAAATCTACACCCTGTCCATTTTTGTTGGAAGACAACCGTTGCTCGGTGTATGAGGCTAGACCAAGAGCCTGTAGGATGTACCCCCATACCGACCATGCAAGCATGTCGGAGGTGCTTGATTTGACCAAGAAAAATGCCCGGATTTGCCCGGCTGTTGCCCACATTGTGTTGAACTGGTTGGAGAGTCCGCCCAACAACCTTAAATAATCCAAGTACCTTCGTGGCATGCAGCCCATACGCATAGTAGGAAATGGTCTTGCCGCTCATGTTCTGGCCCAAACTCTGATTCAGCGCGGTCTTGAGGTAGAGGTGTTTGCCGCGGATTTTCCCGGCGCAGCTTCAAAAGCAGCCTGGGGATTGCTCAATCCGGTGCATTTAAAAACCAGGACGCTGACCTATGGGGCCTTGGGATTTGAACTGGCCTTAGCTTTTTATTCCCAGTGCCAAGAACGTTTGGATGCTCATTTTATGGAACCGGTAGTGTTGCGGCACTATTTTCGAGATGAGTCGGACAATACCAGATGGATTCAAGCTTGGCAAGAAGGGTTACATCAGCATATTCACTGCGGAGACACCTATGTTGATGTATTGCGCGCCGCTTCCATTTCTATTCCGCATTTTTTATCGGCATCACAGCAGGATTTAGAACGGCGGGGATTTTGGCGGAATGCCGTTGGGCAGGAAGCCGAATTGATGAATGTTCCTGTTTCAAACTGGGTGATTTGGGCTCAAGGAGTATGGGCCTGTTCCTCTTCCTTGTTCGGATGGGTGCCCTTACGTCCATCGGCAGGAGTTCAGGCAGAATGGAATCAATCCAGCTCGGAATTTCAACCCTTGGTTGTTCATCGGGGGTTCTTTTTTGGGCAAGATCCAGCCAATCCTAGTGTACATCGCTTGGGAAGCACCTACAGTTGGAGTCAAACCCCAGCCGATCATGCCCAAGCGGAACAAGAGCTAATTCAAGCGCTTCCCTCCTATCCTGAAGCTCAACCGCCAACGGCATTAAAGTTTAGTTTGGGGTATCGGCCAGCCAGCGGCGATAGAAAGCCCATCGTCGGTCATCACCCCGAATTTCGCAACCACCTGTTTTTTAATGGATTGGGAAGCAAAGGCTTGCTTTTAGCTCCGCAACTTGCTGATTTAATGGCCGATATTTGTGTACATTCGCCCCGTGAAATTCCACCTGAAATCAACATTGCACGTTTTTACAAACGGTTTAAATCAAGCCCATAAGTGCTCCATTTGGTTGGTTGCTTGTTTCTTCGCTCTATCGATTTCGGCTCAACCCAGAAAAACAACCCATATCTTAATGTTGGGCGACAGCCACATGGTAGGTTATTTCGGAGAACACCTGCAGCGGCATCTGCATCAGCTGGGAAGTTTTCATATTTTATCTGTGGCAATTGGCGGTGCCGGTAGCCAGACCTTTACTGTTGCTGAACTAAAGAACGCCTGTTGTGGCTTTCGAATTCGCCGCACCTGGGCCGACGATAGCATTGGGCATTCAAGCCCTGTTCGCACTGTCGCCGGAACCCTACGGGCAGATTTTAAGCCAATAGGTCGAACCTGGAGTAGAAACTTGGACAGTCTAATGGCGTATTGGCAACCCGATTTGGTCGTTGTCGAACTGGGGAACAATCGAATCGACAACCATGCCGGCCTTCTTCAGAAAATCCGTAAATACAAACCATATATTCCTATTTATTGGATTAGTCCATTTTTGCGCCCAGGACTGCAGAGCCGTATATTGGGCATTCAAAAGGTCTTGAAAACAGACATCAATGCCCGGATGATTCCTGCCTGGGATTTAGCGGGACACGATACCTTGTCCACCTTTCATATGAGCTCCATTCGGGCTCGGCGTGCTTCAGAGCGTTTAGCGCGGCGAATCTGCGATACGCTAATGACCCGAAATTCTGCTTTGTTTTTCAACCGACAGCATCCCAAAAATTAATTCAATCCAGTTCCTGCCTTGGAATAAGGGTGTTTAATTCGACTCCTTCACCCATGTTGTCCGTTTAGGAGGCCTGTTTGGCAATTGAATTTCAATCCAATACACATGGGGCTCCAATTCCGTTGTTTCAAGTTCATTTCCCGGTCCATGTTCAAGCCGCAATCGTCCCAGAGCGTCGTATACCTTCCACTCCAAAGGGGTTTCAGCGCCCCGATACCGAATCAACTTGCTGCCCGGGTTTGGCCAAACCAAGCCATCTGGATGAAGTTCATCAGATAGTCCTGAGCTGCAGGGCAGGCGGTTGATGTATTTCCAAATTTCATTGGCAAAAATGGGTGTAACGGTTGCGCTCCCACTGTTTGGGCTTTCTCCCATCCTCACCCAAACCAAGCCTTGGTTGGCAGCCACACTGATAATTTGCCCGTCTTTTCCTAAAGCGGCAAACATAGTGCTGGGCGCATCGGGGAAAAGAGGGCCCGGAAATACCAGCTGTGTGGTCGGCAGCATAAACGAGCTTTGCCCATTCAGCCAGGTCAAATATCCATAAGATCGATTGAGCAACTGAGATGGACGGGTCATCTGTCCAAAAAATGCAGTATCGCTCAGCACAGGAGTTCCATTCCAATTCCCCCGGTTTTGCAACAGCAAGCCATACCTGGCCATAGACCTAAGCGTGCTAAAAAACACATTGTTATAGCCCAGCATAAGGTACAGCCCGTTTATGCCCGTTGTCGGCCGGATTCGGGATTGAAAAAGGGCATTCGCATTTTGCCCTGTGGCATTCAGCAAGACAGAATCCAACAGGGTGTACACGGCATTGTGGTAGGCCCAGCGGGTTCCGGGATCTGTTAGGTATTGCAAACAGGTATCAAGGGTGCAATCCGGATTGCTTAAACCGTCGTTCAGTCCGGCATCTAGGGCGAGCTGATGCCGTATGGTAATCAGGCCTTCCTTGTTGGCGGGGGCAGAGGTCCAGCCCGAGCCCAAATATTGGCTGCTGCTATCCGACAGGCTTAAATGCCCTTCTTGCTGAGCAATTCCCACCAACATGGCGGTTAGCGTTTTCCCGGCCGATGCCCAATACCAAAGGCTATCTTTAGTAAAAGAGCCAAAGTACGTTTCCAGCACAATTTTACCTTGATTTAAAAGGATAAAACCTTTGCTGTTATTGACTTGCAAATAGGCATATAGGCTGTCGATATTGTCTTGACACCAGCCTAAATCGCTGAAGTTTTGGGTTTGCCAAGTGCCGGTGGCAGGCGGAAAATACAGAGGTTGGCTCTGCAATTTCGCCATGGAAATCGGAAGGAATGCGATGAAAAGCAAAAGATAGCGCACAAGCCAGCGTAATTTTTGAGTTTTATACAAGTTAGTGCTTTTCAAAATCAAAACGTTTAATGTCTGCATTAAATTTAGTTGAAAAGTCATGATTTTAAGGGCGGCAAACGGGCTTTCAGGGCTTGTCCGCGGTTGCCGGGGGTTGGCCCAGCGGGCTTGCGGTGGCTCCCAAGGTCGCCTCCGCGCCGCGCGGGCCAAGCCCCGCCAACCTTGCGGGCAAGCCTCTTCAATCCCTGCCGCGGGCCGAGTTTAGACTAAAATGCCACTCTTGAATTGGCCGTTCAGCACCCCGCTGAATCACCGCCCCTCTTCGTCCAGCCAGTGCGTGTATTTTTTGATGAGTTTCAATACCAAATACAATAGGGTAGAGGCCAGGGCGGAAAGCGTCCAGAAATCAAGTTCCGGCCAAAAAAGCTGCCGCCGAATACCCACTTGTTCAACATACAGAATGCCTGCCAACACCAACAGCAAGGCGGCCAGTCCATTCTTTTCTTTTTTCACACTTTTTTTCCAGCTAAATTGAAGAGTGGGCCGTTGCCACATCAACTTCTTAGGAATAAATGCGGGCCGTTGGCTTCCCCAATCCTGATAGGGTTTTCCAAATTTGCGCTGCAAAAACTGCTCTTCGGCAAACATAATGCGTTCGTAATACAACCAAAAGGCCAAACAGAACACCAAAATAAACCAAAGGTGCCCGGTTAAAACGGCGGGCGCCAACCACATTAGAAAATTCCCCAAATACAAGGGGTGGCGAACCATAGAGTACATGCCCTGGGTGTTTATACTTTCGGCCACTTGCCCTTCTGCCGTATTGCGGCCCGAGGTGTTTTTGGGAGTAAAGCCCACGGTGATAATGCGTATAAACAGACCTAGCAAGCCCAGGATTAAGGCCGGCCAAACCAACCAAGGATAGGGATTGGGGCGAAGCCAAACAATCCAAAGTGCTAGGGCCAAACCAACCAAGGGCCAGTAACTGCGCCAGCGAAAAAGAGACAGGCCCTGTTGCTCAAATTCCTGTACTAACATGGGGCTAAGGTACAACAATTCAGTCCCTGCCGGGATTTCTTAGCGCACCCACAACCAATATTTCTGGTTGTAAGTGGTACTAGAACTGCCGTTTGCTAAGCCGTTAGGATTATTCAAAAGGCCTGTTTGTTCGCTGTATCCACGGTGTGAAATGGTAACATTGGTGTACCAGTTGGGGTTGTTTCCGCAACCGTACCAACAGTTGATACCGGCTCCTTGTCCACCCCAGCTTGCGCATTGTATGTAATTGGGATTGAGCGATGTGGTGAAGGTGGAAACATAACGCATGCATGCCGATACATTGAAGCTGTTGTTGTTGGAATTGTGCTGATAGGCACAGCTTCCGGGGTGAAAGTAGTTGTATTGAAAATTGGCGTTGTTGCTGCGGTAGGTGACTCGGGCATCGGTGTAGCTGCGCAGGGCATTGATGACAGCATCGGAATACTTGGCCGAAGCCCCAGTTAAACTGCTAAGATTCGCCACATTCCCGAACGAGCCGGTGGTTTCCACTTGAAAAGCTCCGTCTCGGTCATCGCGAAGCACCAAGGTCCAGCCGCCGCCGTGGTTGCTCATGTCGCAATATACGCTCATGGATGGAAGGGCTCCGCCCAAATCGGGGTCTACGGTGTACACACCTGAAGCAGCGTTGGGGTTCGCGGTAAGAATATCTAAGCAATTGCGCGGACTGGAACTGATGGTAACACCAACAGTGTCGGCATAATTGCAGCCACCGGAATCGACCGACAAAATTACCTGAGCGCTGCCAGCGGCGGCCCAGGTTACACTGACAGAGGCATTGTTTGAGGTAGAAGGGCTTCCATTTTGGAAAGACCAAGCGTAGGAGCTGCCCAGCATGGCGCTGCTAAACGTTACTGCCGAGCCGGCATTGATGGGATTGGGAACAAGAATTAGATTGGCAGGGCCCGGCGGGCAATCGCAGGCGATTTTTTTCCAGCCAAACTGAGGGAAATACGCCTCAAGGCAGTTGGTACTGGTATTGTAAATGGACAATCCGCTTGCGGGGTTGGCAATGCCATTGCGTTGGGCAGTGGTTAATCTGGGTTGCAGAAAGCCCTTATTGGTGTAATTCACATCGAGGCCCGCCGAGGGGTCAGGAGCACTGCCCGTGGCGTTGATGCCCACACCGGTGGTTTGAGACAACAGATTTAGTTGCACAGCAACAAAAACGACAAGAATAAAAAATCGGTTCATGGTTTGGGGTTGAATTGCAGAATGAAGGTAAGGAAAAGTGGAAAATCGAACAGCAAGGGGTATTGATTTGCAGTGGAATTAGGTGTTGAAGGTGGCCCGCGGTAGGGATTGAAGAAGCTAGAACGCAAGGGTGGCGGCGCCTGAGCCCGCGTGGCGCGGAGGCGACCTTGGGAGCCACCGCAAGCCCGCTGGGCCAGCCGCCGGCACCCGCGGACTAGCTCTGAAAGCCCGTAACCGCCCCCCAAAAAACAAAAAATCGAAGGAAGAATGGTGCCGCCCCAAGCGCATCTGTGTTCAAGCATGGACAATTAATGTACCTTTGCGCAGGAATCAATGTGCCATTGCATGACGGATTTGCAGCCTTCAAAGGGGAAAGATATTTTGGCGTTCACGAAGCTGAGGCTGGCCTCGCTGGTGATTTTTTCGGCCGTGTTGGGATACGTAATTGGTGCTGACCAGATTAATTGGCTTGAGTTTAGCGCACTGGCTCTGGGCGGGACAATGATTACCGCTGCGTCCAATGGAATGAATCAGATTTTAGAACGGCTGCCCGACGGAATGATGGAGCGGACCCGCAACCGTCCATTGCCAACGGGGCGAATGTCGCAAGGATTTGCCTGGGCCTTGTCGCTATCGCTGGCTTTAACAGGAGCCCTAATTCTGTGGATGTTCACCAATCCTCTTACCTGCCTGATTAGCATACTGGCGTTGGTATCGTACGTATTGTTTTACACCCCATTGAAGTCAAAGACTCCATTGGCCGTCTTTGTGGGCGCTTTTCCGGGAGCTGCTCCGCCGCTGCTGGGTTATGTTGCGGCAACGGGAACCATTGATGCCGTTGCGGTGTTGTTGTTTAGTATGCAATTCATGTGGCAGTTTCCTCATTTTTGGGCCATTGCCTGGAGATTGGATGAAGATTATAGGAAGGCAGGATTCAATTTGCTGCCTTTCCCGAATGGGCGTTCTAAGGCCAATGCCTTTCAGATACTGCTGTATTCGCTGTGCTTAATTCCGGTTGGATTGGCTCCGTTCTGGTTAAATATGATTGGAATGTGGCCGATGCTGGGTTTGCTGTTGGCCGGCTTAATCATGGTATTGCCGGCGGCGCGCCTGTATTTGTATGACGACATGAAGGACGCTAAGCGCCTGATGTTTGCCTCGTTTCTGTATTTGCCCATGATTCAGTTTATTTTACTGTTTGCCTTATGAAAGAGCCTTTGGTGCTGAAACCCTTGAGTCCGGAGGAAGAACGGAAAGCCAACATTCGGGCAAAAAACATTATGCTTTGGCTGTTTTTGGCTTCGGTAACCCTGTTTTTTGCGGCCTTAACCAGCGTGTATGTGGTGCGAAAAGATGGCAGCGATTGGTTGGAATTTTCTCTGCCGGAACCCTTTACGCACAGCACCATAGTATTGCTGATGAGTTCGCTATTGATGGCCTTGCTGCAATGGCTGGTTCGAACCGATCGATCCATGAACCGCTGGCTGCTTTCGGCAGGTATAGCCGTAATTTTTGGACTCGGAATTTGGTTTACCCAGTTGCAATGGGAGGGCTACAAGGCCTTGGTGGCCCAGAATATATTTTTGGTAGATAACCGGACAGGGAATGTTTCGGGCTCTTTTTTTTACATCATTACCGGAGCTCATTTTGCTCACATAATCAGTGGGTTATTGGCCTTGGTTTGGACTTTCGCAAAGGCAATACGTGGAAATTTGACGGCCCAAAGCCACCATAATTTGAGCCGTACCGCCATTTATTGGCATTTTTTAGATTTCTTGTGGTTATATTTGTTCCTGTTTTTAAGCTACGCTGACCAACTAATTTAAATTAGAAACCAACGCCTAACCTGACTATGGCTCACGCTGTTTCAACTGTAGATGCCCCTAAACCTTGGAGCGGAGGGGATGCCCCCTTCAACATCAGCTGGGGTAAAATGATGATGTGGTTCTTTTTGGTGTCGGATGCACTGACCTTTTCGAGCCTCTTAATTTATTACGGTGCTACCCGCAATATGAATCGGGAATTTTGGCCCAATCCCGACGAAGTGTACAATCACTTTCCGTTTGTTGAGGGGCACATTCCATTGGCCTTTGTGTCGTTGATGACCTTTATTCTGATTATGAGTTCAGTGACGATGGTATTGGCTGTTGAGGCTGGTCATCGTTTTGATAAAAAGGGAGTGGTAAAGTGGATGATTTGGACTATTATCGGCGGCTTTTTGTTTTTGGGTTCTCAAGCCTATGAATGGTATCATTTTATTCATGGAACTGCCGAGGGCAAAGTGGTTGAACACGGTTTGGGCGTAATTCACGGAGCCAACATGGTTGAGAATGAATATGGGCCGAAGCAGTTCGCCAATTTGTTTTTCTTGATTACGGGATTCCACGGCTCGCACGTTTTTTCGGGTGTGGTGCTAAATATTATTGTTTTAATTATGGCGGCGCGGGGTGTTTTTCATCGGCGAGGCCATTATGAAATGGTTGAAAAGGTGGGTTTGTACTGGCACTTTGTAGATTTAGTCTGGGTATTCGTATTCACCTTCTTTTACTTGATTTAAACTGAACCAACGAACAGCTATGGAACTGTACGATAATTACCAACCGCACCTGCACTCGGCTTCTGATCCCATTCCCGCACCCAAAACAGGGTGGATTTGGAAGATTTTTTGGTACCTTCTTGCTATTACTGTTATTGAAGTGGGATTGGCCTTTGCCAATTATGAAATGCACTTTGTTAGCAAGCAAGTTTTAAAATACCTTTTCATTGGTATGACCTTGCTGAAGGCGTATTACATCATTTTTTCCTACATGCACTTAAAAGATGAGAAAAAGGGATTCCAGCTTACCTTGGGATTTCTGCTTGTGCTGCTGGTGTATTTTGTGACCTTAATGATGATTGAGGGACTATATCAGGAGAATGTGCGCTTGATTTTCCCTTCATACTTAATTTCTGATTCTCCCGCATTTGGTTTATAATTAAAACCATTTAGGGGGGCGGGCTGCTTCTTAATCAATGCAACAAACGCGCCGCCGGTTACCTTGGGCAAAAATCGCAATCTTGGGAGGAATGCTGTTCCTTCCTGCGGTGTTGTTCTATTTCTTCTTATTCAATACCGTAGCCCATATTCATCGGCTTCCCTTTTATGGGCCTCATGGGTTTGGTGAAATTCGAGAAGCAGGAAAACGCCCTCGAACCGACACGATTTATTATGAATTGAAGCAATGGGAGCTGAATGCTGATTCTGGCCAACGCTTCGGCTCTGCCAATTTATCCGGCAGCATATATGTAGCTCATTTTTTGCCAAAAGTGGTTCAAGACATTCCGGATGAAATAGTGTATGCGGCCTTAGATGTGTTGAATAACGACAGTTTGGTTCAGTTTGTTAGCTTGGGAGAGGGGTTGGAGCAGAGTTGGAGTCGCCCTGTTGATTTTAGTTCCAGGTTTTCATCCCTTCAGCACCGTTGGCATTACCTGTGTGATGTTGATTCCGTTCAGACGGCATTTTCCGTGCATCAATCCCTTTTTCCTTCTGCCGGATTGCCCAACCCGAAGCCAGACCCAATGTGTATGGTGTTGGTGGATAAGGAGGGTAGGCTGAGAGGATTCTACAATCCGTTGCTGGCAAAAGACGCCAAGCGATTGAAAGAAGACATTGCCCATTTAAATCGGGAGTATGCCTACAACTTCAGGACACACCGGTTTTATAAGTTTGATGATAAACTGGAGCGAAATACCGGGAATCCATGAGCCGCTGGACGTTCATTCTTTTGGCTGCCGTGTTGCTTGGGGTTGCCTGTTCGACAGTTCCACAGGGGAAAACATTGCCCATCTTGGGGCCGGTTCAGGTTGTTTCAGGTGAGGGCAAAACCGATACCCTTTACCACCGCATACCTCCGTTCTCCTTACTAAATCAAGACAGCCTTGTTTTTAATCAGGATAGCCTGAATGGTCGAATATATTTGGCTGATTTTTTCTTTACTTCCTGTCCAACCATTTGTCCAAAAATGACCTTGACCATGCAGTTGTTGTACGAGCGGTTAAAGGAAGACGACCGATTTGTACTTGTTTCGCATACCATAGATCCTAAAAACGATGGGCCCTCTTCCCTGAAAGCGTATGCAGAGAAACAAGGGGTTAGCAACCACCGTTGGCAGTTTTTGACGGGCCCCACCGACAGCATCTTTTCGTTGGCCGAACGATATCTAGCCTTTGCTAAAGTGGCTCCGGAAGAAGAAGGAGGATTCACCCATTCTGGGTTCATCATGCTAATGGATGACCGCAGGCAAATACGAGCCGTTTATGATGGGACCCGTAGCGAATTGACAGATAGCATTTATAACGACATTCAAATCTTATTTAACGAATGAACCCTACAAATTTAAAACGTAGCATTTGGGCAATTTCTATAGTATTGCCGGTAGCAGTTGCCGTACTTTATTTCATGCCAAAAGAGGCCTTATATACGCCTTTGTTTGATATGTTGCCGATGGTAAATGCCATTTTGAATACCGCCACGGCCTTACTGTTGGTCTCGGCCTTGGTTGCTATTCGCCGCAAAGACATTGGTTTGCATCGGATTTTAATGTTAAGCGCTCTTGGTCTATCGGCGGTATTTTTACTTTTTTATGTGCTGTATCATGCTACGCACCAAAGTGTGTCGTACGGAGGGCAATATGCTTACATTTATTATCCCATACTGATTAGCCATATTTTCTTGGCCATTGTGATTGTTCCTTTGGTGCTTTTGAGTGTGAGTCGTGCCTTGCAGCAGCGTTTTGACAAGCACAAAAAGGTGGCTAAAATTACATGGCCTTTGTGGTTTTACGTTACGGTTTCAGGGGTTATCGTTTACCTGATGATATCCCCTTATTATCCCTACTAATGAGGCTACGCTTTGGTTTAATTCTAGTGATGTGTGTTGTGTACGGCATGCGGCTTTCGGGGCAGTGTGTAATGTGCAAAGAGGCGGCAGAAGCAGAGACACGTGCGGTAGGCATCAACGAGGGCATATTGTATTTAATGGCGGCGCCGTATTTGGTTATGGGTGCTGCATTGTTGGGTTATTTTTTGTACCGGCGGCGAAAACGGTAGAGCCAAGGCATGCCTTGGCTGTACGATGGCGGTGTAGAGCCAAGGCATGCCTTGGCTGCACGAATTTGGAATATAGCCAAGGCATGCCTTGGCAAAACGAAAATGGAATATAGCCAAGGCATGCCTTGGCTCTACGTGATCGAATCTATATCTTTGTACATGCCTGAAACCATACGCCAGGAATTTATTTCTCACATAAAGGTTGCCGAAAAGACCATGGAGCGGTGTGCTCTTGAGTTGGCTCAGGCGGCGGAGGTATGCTACGATGCGCTTAAGGCCGGTCGGAAAATCCTACTGATGGGGAATGGAGGCAGCGCTGCGGATGCATTGCATTTGGCGGCAGAATTTACCGGCAGGTATCAGACTCAGCGGGTTGGCTTGGCAGCTATTGCTTTGAACAGCGATGCAGCGGCTTTGACCAGCATAGGAAATGATTTTGGATTTGATATGGTGTTCTCTCGGCAGGTGGAAGCTCTTGGAAGGAAAGGGGATGTATGCATTGGACTTTCTACTTCAGGCCATAGTGCCAACGTCATTCGGGGACTTGAGCGGGCTCGGATAAAAGGCTGCAAAACAATTGGTTTTACGGGTCGAGAAGGAGGGAACATGCCTGAAGTGTCAGACATATGCATCATTGTTCCTAGCGATATTACCTCTAGAATTCAAGAAATGCATTTGCTTATGGGCCATACCCTTGTGCATTTGGTTGAAAGTAGGTGGTAAGGATTTTAGTTTAAGGCTGAAATAATTTGTGTTTTTAAGGGTTGTTTTCTCCTATTATTTTAGGTTTCGTAACTTAGAAGAGTTTGGTTACCTTTGCATAAAACAATACATTTTCACCATGAAAATCAGAATCTATGGATTTGCAATGATAGCCGGAACTGTTTTGTTCGGCTGCGCCAAATTCAATTTGGATCAGGTCAAATATGAGGTTAAACCTAGTCCCCTTGAATTGCATGGAGATAGCGTGAAATGGACGATAAGCGCCTCATATCCTGAAAAGCTTGTTCCAAAGAAAGCGGATATTGTAATAACTCCTGTACTGAAATTTCAGGGAGGAGAGAAGGTGTTTGATCCCATTCGTTATCAGGGTGAGAAGTCAACAGGAAATGGTCAAGTGCTTTCACATGCAGGAGGGAAAATTAAGCCGGTAAACTTGAGTGTGGCCTATGCTGAAGGGATGCAAAACGCGGAGCTGCATCTTCGGGTGAGTGCATCTGTAAAAGGGAAAGAGAAGTACAATGAATCTACCCCAACGCCTATTGCATTGGGAACCATCGTGACTCCGTTGTTGGTTCAAAATGACGAGCGCTTTTCAGCTGCCCCCCATGGATATGGCCCTATATACAAAACCGCCAAGGTTTCCTTCTATTTCCCTTACAACTCAGCATCCCTGCGCCCCGGGGAAAAGAATTCGGAAGAGATGAAATCCCTTAAAGCATTTGTGGCAGCTCAACAAAAAGATGGCGCTGTTTTTGAGCGTTTTGAAATTAACGGCTGGGCCTCACCCGATGGAGAATCATTTATCAACAATGAACTTTCTCAAGACCGATCTACAGCGGCTAATAGTTTTTTGGAAGGTTCTTTCAAATCTGCTTTTAAAGGCTCTTCTGTTTCATTCGTAGTGAATGGTAAAGGAGCCGATACCGATGGTTTCAATACACTTTTGAATTCATCACCCGTAGATAACAAGGGTGCGGTTAAGAGTAAAATTGGCAGCAATGCTATGAACTCTGATTTTAAAGCACTTGGTTCTTCCGTATATCAAACTTTAGAACAACAGGTCTTCACTCCCCTGCGTCGGGCAGAAGCTACGCTTACCGTGAAGCAGCGTCAAAAAACAGAAGAAGAGTTACGTAAACTAGCCTTGGCAAATGGAGATTTGGCTTTGCCCGAATTTTTATTTGCGGCGTCAACCTTACTTTCAGATCCGGCGCAACAATTGCAAGTGCTTGATTTTGCAGCACAGAAATTCCCATCTGATTATCAGCCTTACAATAATCGGGGGGTTATTTTTGCCAATCAAGGCAAATGGGCAGAAGCAAAAGCTGAATTTAAAAAGGCGGAAAAAATTGCCCCTTCTGCTGCAGATGTTGCCAACAATTTAGGTGCTATAGCTCTTAAGGAAGGCAATAAAGAGGAGGCTAAAAAACACCTGGCGAAGAGCAACGCGGCTGAAGCAAAGTACAACAATGGTATTTTACAGGTGAAGTCGGGAGATTACAGCGCGGCTTCGGCCTCTTTTGGGAACAACTGCACCTTTAATGCTGCCTTGGCTAAAGTACTTTCAGGAGCTCCAACACAAGCAGCATCGACATTGGATTGTGGGGCTGACAAAGACAAGGCTATCGCTTCATACTTAAAAGCAATAGCTGCGGCTCGTTCTGGTGGAGAGCAAGGCGTATTTGAACATCTACGCAAAGCAATCGGAGGAGATGCTAGCCTAAAAGCAAAAGCGAAAAAAGATGTAGAGTTTTTAAATTACCGCGAAAAAGCTGACTTTAAAGACATTGTAAATTAATGCGCAATCTCAAGCGATTAAATTAGAATCAAGATTAAAAACGCCGGTATATGCCGGCGTTTTTTTATCATTCCCACGGGATATATCCTGAATCAAAAAACCTCGTTTGGGTACAATATATTAACTTTGAAATGAAGGGGGGAATTTCATAACCCTTGCAGTGTTTTTGCCTATGCTACCATTTTTACTTCCTCGCTCCAGCTTTCGATTGATTTTTATGGTCATGGTCGGTTTCTATTTCCATGGCATGGTGTTGGCACAAACTATAAAAGGTGTTGTTCGGGATGCGGATGGGAATAAAGAACCATTGTTTGGTATTAACATCATAGAAAAAGGCAGCAACAATGGAGTGTCGACTGATTTTAACGGGAAATTTGAGCTAAAACCCAAAGGAAAACCCCCATTGATTGTGATTGTTACCGGAGTAGGGTATGAAAAGCAGGAAATTCAGGTAAGCAATGTGAATGTGCCTTTGAAAATTACCTTGGTTTCTACCCAGGTAAAGTTGAAGGAGGTTGAGATTTATGATACCCGGATTACAGAAAAGCAACAAGAAGAACCCCTTACGGTAGAATCAATGAACGCCGTTGCCATAAAGCAAACCAGTTCGCTCAGTTTTTATGAAGGACTTGGAAACATGAAGGGGGTTGACATTACTACAGCAAGCTTAGGATTTAAAGTGATCAATACCCGCGGCTTTAACTCCACCAGTCCGGTTCGTTCTCTGCAGCTTATTGATGGGGTAGATAACATGAGTCCCGGCCTTAATTTTTCGTTGGGGAACTTCTTAGGGGCTTCAGATTTGGATGTCGCTAAGGTAGATTTAATTCAAGGTGCCAGTTCGGCTTTTTTTGGTCCCAATGCCTTTAATGGGGTGCTAAACATGACAACGAAAAGTCCTTTCTTATTTCCTGGCTTCAGTTTGTCTTTAAAGGGAGGAGAGCGAAATCTAGGAGAACTGGCCTTGCGCTGGGCTGATTTCTACAAAGATAAATCTGGCCGGCCGCGTTTTGGGTATAAGTTAAATGCCTATTATTTGCAAGCCATGGATTGGGAAGCCGAGAATTATTCTCCCAGCACAGATTCAGAGGCCGACGAAACAAACCCCGGGGGCTATGATGCGGTAAATATATATGGCGATGAAGCCCTGGCGGGGCCCTATGATTATACCTCCAAATTTGATCAAGCGTATAGCCCAGGGTTGGGTTTAATTTATCGTTCCGGATACCGAGAAAGGGATTTAATGGATTACCAGACCCAAAACATTAAGGCCAATGCCGGCTTGCATTACTTAACCAAAAACAAGGTGGAATTTATATTGGCGTCCAGCTTTGGTTTTGGTTCTACGGTGTATCAGGGGGAAAATCGATACAGGCTACAGGACGTTCAATTTTTTCAGCATCGGTTTGAGGTGCAAAAGGAAAACAGGTTTTATTTTAGGCTATATGCCACCCATGAAGATGCCGGCTCTACCTATGATGTTGTTGCAACAGCCCTCGAAATGCTCAACAACAACATCCCCACAGGCAACGGAATAAAAACCTGGTTGAATCAATATGCTACCTTTTACAACGAAAATGTGATTGGGTTCGGATATGGTCCTTTGTACGATAGCATTCCGGGGATGCCTAATGTGCATATTCAAGGTCCAGTAAACTACAACCATACTTTAGCCAATCAGCTCTTGGCCGATAATATTGATTTAATCCGAGAATGGCATCAGATGGCTCGCAATCACGCCAATCAATCTGCTGGCCTTGGATTTGAGCCCTACTTTCAACCAGGGACTCCCGAGTTTGATTCCGCCTTTAATTCCATCATAAACTTACCCCTAGGAGCAGGAGGCAGCCGATTGATTGATCGATCGGCTTTATTTCATGCCGATGCCGGATATTCTTTTCGAACCTCTGAGTTCTTGGATGCGCTGGGGTTTAAAAATTCTGCTCCAGGGTTTGCTTCCATTGAATGGAAGTTGGGAGGTAGTTTCCGGTTGTATCAACCCAACTCACAAGGAACCATTTTCATTGATACCAATAACCGCGTGATTACCAATTGGCAAGGCGGTGCCTATTTGGGCATGGAAAAGAAATGGGAAAAAGTGAATTTAAACTTGACCCTTCGTGCCGACAAAAACGAAAACTTTGATTGGCTCTTTAGTCCTGCCGCCTCAGTTGTTTATTCGCCCACCAAGAAACACACCCTTCGTTTTTCAGGCTCATGGGGGGTGCGAAACCCAACCATGGCCGACCAATTTCTAAATTATGATGTGGGTAGAGCTCGGTTGGTCGGCAATCTGAGCGGGCGAGACAGCCTGATTTCAGTAGATGATTTTTATTCGTATTTGGGCTCTCTTTCTACGGATTCATTGAGCTATTTTAACGTTGATCCTGTCAGGCCAGAACAAGTAAGAACCCTGGAGATTGGCTACCGCGGAACCTTAGGTAAGCGATTGTTTATTGATGGAGGGGCCTATTTTAGTTGGTACACCGATTTTATCGGCTATCAAATTGGAGTGGACCTCGAGATAGAGCCCACAACCCAATTCCCCACCAATAAAACTCAAGCCTACCGGGTGGCAACAAATAGTAAAGATGCGGTATTTACCTATGGTTCAGCAATTCAAGCCAATTACTTTCTCGGAAAATATTATACCTTATCCGGCAATTATTCTTGGAATGTACTTAATCGGTTGGGAAGTGCCGACCCTTTGATTCCTGCATTTAACACACCAGAGCATAAGTTTAATATCGGTTTTGAAGGTCGGGATATTGATTTGGATTTAGGCTTCCTTCGCTTAAAAAATTGGGGCTTTAATGTTAATTTCAAATGGATTGAAGGATTTTTATTTGAAGGTTCCCCTCAGTTTACAGGGGCCATTCCATCCTATTATTTGCTGGATGCTCAGCTGAATTACAGGTATCCGAAATGGCATACCACACTTAAAATTGGAGCTCAAAACTTGACCGATAATCGAGTTGTTCAGGTATATGGCGGTCCTCAGATCGGTCGAATAGCCTACATCTCTCTACTTTTCGATATGAACCTGTTGAATCGTTAATTCACGGGTTTTTATTTATACCTTAGATTCATAAATACACCTTATGAAAAATCTCTTACTCTCTGCCGCCCTTCTCAGCATGAGTTTTGCTGGAATGGCCCAAACCCGTTACGTGGATGATGTGTTCAGCCGCAATGACGTGGTTATTACTCCTAACGTAACCTTTGGCCAGAATTATTATTTCTTAAACTTCCCTCCAGCTCCGTCTGGAAGTAGTTCTACCAATCCACAGTTGGGCGATTTGTACATGGATATGTATACGCCTCCATCCAGCGATAACGTCACCGATCGGCCGGTCGTTATTTTGTTGCACACTGGATCTTTCTTACCCAAATACATCAATGGCTCCTATTCTGGTAACAACAAGGATTCCGCCTTGGTGGAGTTGTGTGTGCGCATGGCCATGAAGGGCTATGTGGTGGCAGCTCCTACCTACCGTATAGGATGGAACCCGTTTGCTCCCTCTCAAATTGAACGTACCGCAGGAATCTTGAATGCTGTTTATCGCGCCATTCATGACGTTCAAACTGCCGTTCGTTATTTCAAAAAAGAAGCCACTACCTACAACATCAATCCAGGTAAAATCATTTTGATTGGTCAAGGATCTGGGGGGTATATAACTTTGGCATACGGTGCCCTAAATCGTCAAGAGGAAACAGCTTTGCCGAAGTTTCTTTTACCTAGCGGAAACTCTGTAATCAATGATACACTGGTAGGTTCAGTTAATGGTACCGGAGGTTTGTTTAACAATTACAACCACCCTGGATATGAAAATTATGTTTCTATGGTTGCCAACCTTGGCGGAGCCATTGGAGACATTAGCTGGATGCAAGGCGAGTGGCAAGAGCCACCCGTGGCCGCTATTCATGCCAGCCGTGATATTTATGCTCCCTTTGATTCTGGTGTGGTCATTGTACCCACTACGGGGCAGCCTGTAGTGTTTGTTCAAGGAAGCCGTGCCGTTGTGAAACGGGCCAATGAATTGGGGAACAATGACATTTGGCAAAATGCCACATTTAATGATCCCATTAGCCAACGCGCCTATGCATTAAATCCAAAGGCCCAGTATGAAGGATTGTTTCAAATTGATCGCCCTGAAATATCAGGACCTCTAGAAGACACTTCTCCTTGGGAGTGGTGGGATACCGCAACGGTTTCTGCAGAAGCTGCCATGTTGGGTCAAAATGGTCCTACCATCAATGCCAATGGACTTGCCGGAAATCCAGATATGAGCAAGGCTAAAGCTATGACCTATTTGGATACCATCGTAGGATTCCTAATCCCACGCATGAAGTTGGTATTGGATAACCCAACATTAAATTCTGAGCCTATCAATAACTTTGTAATTCAGCATAGCGCATTTCCTAATCCCTCTGCTGATGTGATGAATCTACGGGTTCACCCCTCTAATTCTATTTTTCGAGTTCGGGTACTTGCCCTAAATGGTGTGGAAATAAGCAGTGCAGAAGTTGAACCAACCTCGCTGGTGGTTTTAGACCGCAATGGGCTTCCCTCCGGATTGTACGTTGTTGAAATGACAACCTCAATGGGCGTGGTTACGGAACGTATTCAATGGAAATAATTACGGAATTCTTTTAAATAAAAAAGCAGCCTTCGGGCTGCTTTTTTTGTTTTGAACCTCTCTTTTTTGGAATAATGTAATTTTTCGGCTTTTATTTTAGCTATTATTAAATTGCCTGAATCACATCATAATGTAGGTATTTCAGGGGATTCAACCTTGAGAGGCTGCTCAACTACGAATTAAATTGGCTATTCTCCTTGAAACTTTGAAAATCCTCGCGTAACTTTGTAGTTCATCGATGAAACGTTAAAAAGAAGACTTCGTCACGTATTTGGGGTGGCGAAGAATAGTTAGGGCACTTTTTGGAGTGAACTACGGGAATTTGGTGAAGCTGAAAAGCGGAATCAAATTCGCCTTGGGGAGTCTCAGAAAAGCTTTCTGAATCGTGCAAAGGCAACTTTGCTGATGCAGGAAGCGGGAGCATGGGAATGAGACTGGATGAACTGGCAAATTCATCCTTTTTTAGGAGGGGAAATTGGAAGGGGGTTTAAGGAGGAGAGGAAATGAGGTGGGAATCAAAAAAAATTCAAGTTTCCTTTGAGTCGGGTAAAACGATGGCGACCTGAAGGGCGCGAGGCAACCTTTTTTGGGTAAAGCTTATGCGCAGTCTTCAGGAAATCGGTATTGGAGTTAACTGAGGCGTCAAACCGTGGACCCAAAAAAGGGAAATCTCTTCCAACGGACGTAATGACCTATTTTTGATTTTCCCACTCCCTTCCCCAATGGAACGCGAACGAAGTTGCCTTGTATTTTCAGCTTCTCCATATACATCGATTAATGCCACTTTTGGCTATACCTCGCTCTTTAATTTAGAATGCATACAAGAAGGGGTTTCAAGGTCGATTTAATCTTCGTTTCAAGTTTAAAGCTCAAAACTTTACTTTTTTCTCTGGCCATCATTCCTATTCAACATAATTGGGCCAGCAGTTCAGCAATTCGGCCTCCGACGCTGCCGGCAATATACACTGAGTACCTCGACAAACCTGCCAATGTCCAGGGGCAAGGGATTCATCAAAGATTAATAGGGGTGCTCGGTGCCGCTGTCTCCAGACCCGACGGGCCGAAATGGCATCTTCATGGTATCGAAGCTCATCTGGGGGGTCGACAATGGTTTCAGCGAGCAACAACCAACCGCTATGCCACATTGGAGATTCATTCAGCGCACCATACGCTTGGAACAGCATTTTTTTCGCACGCTCTATTAGCTCCATTCGGCCTGAAAGCCGCCCCAATTCCAAAAAAAACCGAGCTGCCATACTGTTGCCAGAAGGAATCACATTGTCTTGTATTTCAAAATGCGCTTTCCCCGTTATTGGATCTGGTTCGGCAGAAAAGGAAAGTAGCGGACTGTCGGCTTGCCCAAACTGCGCCACCATATCCTCTGCCAATTGCAATGCTCTATCAAGCCAAGGGCCTTTTCCATACAATTGGTGCAGGCCAGTCAAAGCCAACCCAAGTGGTGCTAAATCTTCTAGAAAGGCAGGTAAATACGGCCTAGCTTCCATGCAGCGCGTCCACTGTCCTTGCTCATGTCGATATTTCCATAGGACTTCGCCCAGAATTCCAGCCTTTTTTAATATTTTTTCTTCAAAACAGACATCGCATAGTGCTGCCGCTACCAAGCCTTTAAGGTATAGGGCGTTCCAGCCCAAAAGCACCTTGGTGTCTATGCTAGGCGCCGTTCTAAGGTCTCGGGTACGCTTTAGTTTTTGCAATGCCGATTCGGTATTGGGTAGTAGAGGCTGAGCCCAGCGTTTAGGGCGCCAAAATATGGTTTTCCCTTCCCAATTCCCTTCTGGAATCCATTCAAAATCCAACCGTAAATCATTCCATTCCTTAGGCTTAAATGCGGGCAACTCTTCAGGCTTCCAGCAATAAAAAAGGCCCTCTTCGCCTTCGCTGTCCGCATCCATAGCCGATTGAATTCGACCATCTGATAATTCTAAATCAGAGCTGACCCAATCTAATATTCCATGAAGGGTTCGAAGGAAGATGGGATGTTTTTCTCGTTGAAAGGCTAATGCATATACCTCAAGCAGTTGTGCATTGTCGTACAGCATCTTTTCAAAATGAGGAACAAACCAATGGCCGTCTGTAGAATAGCGAGCAAATCCTCCTCCTACTTGGTCATATATACCACCTGCCGCCATCCTCAATAGCCAAGTTTTTATTCGCTCGGCCATGGGTTGATTGTCGCTCAAAAAAGGAAGGGCAATGGCTGGCATCGGAAATCGAGGCTCACGGTCTGGCCCTCCAAAATCTGGATCCAAATGGGCATAAACGCGTTGTTTCCAATCTTGAAGTTGCCCAGAAATATCAGGTGTAGCATCATAGTCAATAGTAGGAGCGGCAAGCAGTCTTGAAATCCCTTGTTGAATTTGGCTTGCCGCCTCAAGCAAGGACTGCGGCTCAGTAATCCAGAGACCATAAAAATGATTCAAAATCAACAGCCAGCGTTCTTTTGGAAAGTAGGTGCCGGCAAAAAAGGGTCTCCCGTCCGGCAAGCACAAGGCATTTAGCGGCCAACCTCCTTGCCGAGAAGATAACATGGCTGCTTGCATGTAAACATGGTCTAAGTCGGGCCGTTCTTCTCGATCTAATTTTATGGAAACATAGCGGGAATTCATGACCGCTGCTACTTCCTGATCAGAAAAGGATTCATGTTCCATTACATGGCACCAATGGCAGGCGGAATAACCGATGCTTACAACCAACAACCGATTTGACTTTTCTGCCTGCTGTATGGCTTCATGTCCATAGGGTTGCCACCATACCGGGTTTGAGGAATGCTGACGCAGATAGGGGCTATTTTCAAGCCCCAGATTATTTTGCTCCATGTTCTTCATTACCGAACAGGAAGTGGAATCCGAAGGGGGTCTGGCCATGTTTTTCCCGAAAGAGGCCGCTGACTTCGAGCATCTAAAACAGACCAACGGTTTTTCTCTTTCACCAAAACATAATGGTTTTGTTGCGCATCTAGAGCGTACATTCCATCTTGATATATGAATACGGGTACGCGTTCTTGTATGCGGCTATTTTCTACCAAACCCATTTTTCCGTCTTGCCATGCCAAATACACATAAACAGGGTGATGTACAAGGGTGAGAGAGTCAAATAGCATTGGAATTACCTGTGAATTGCCTTTGGACTCGGAAAAGGCATTAAAAACTCCCCATTTCTTAGAATCTGAAATTCGGGCAAAAAAGACTCCACTAAAATTTCCGCTCTCCCGGCTGTATATACGAACAATGGTATCTGCTTCCGCAAGCGCGCGCAAATTGGCATCTGAATGGAACTGTTGGGCTTGAAGCGGAGAAAGTACAAACGTACAGAGGCAAACCCTCAGCAGTCCCAATACCCCATTTCGAATTTTTTTTCCCATCGTCTTAATGATGCTTTCGACGTGTTATGCTAGAACAAAGGTAGGCTTTTGACCGCATTAGCCCCCTTTATGCTCCCCTAAACCATTGTTTTCTGTTGTTTTTTTTCCTTGGATGGTTTTTTATCTCCTCAAACGAGAGAAGATTTCCGTACTTTGTTTTTCAATTTATGGTTGTTTCTTCTCGCCTTACGCCCTCATCTTATCTGCCCGTAGCCAATCTGGCAGCTTGCTTTAATAACACCTATTTAACCTACAAGTTTTACTGGTTTTTATCCATCTTATATTTTGTAGAACAACGGAGAGACACCATTTCTAAACAGGAGCTCTTTGCTCAAATGCTTGCTCAAGCCTGGTACACCATTCACTATTTTAAGGTTTCTTTTGGCCATAACGATAAGCTTCAATATGCCGCTCAAGCACTAGCACACTTAGAAGACATCCCTGTGGACGCGGCCCGCGATCAGGTGTTGGCACAGCTGTCTGTCACCAAAAGACCATTATCGCTTCGTTTGTTAAAACACTTCGATAAAAATGTACCACATTGGTTCTTAAGCCCCTGGTTTCCTAAATTTAAAGGAGAAAGCGACGCACAGCAGCGGCAACGTATTTATACTCAATCGCAGGCGTATTCCAATCAGGTTTTGTATGCCGTATTTCCTGACCGAATAGAAATCAATCCAATTTGGCTCCCATATTTAGAAACCAACATCCGTTTGCTAAAAGACTTTTGCTATTGGAACTTGACTCAGTTTTTACAAACCAAAAACCCACAGGTGCCAGACTTGGCAAATAAGTTAATTAAGCCAGCAATGCGCAATTCATTGGTTCCTCAACGCAGGGACTTTTGGGATAAAGTATTGAACGACCTAGGCCCTCAAGCCTGTATTTATACTGGGAAACCAATGGAAAAAGGAACCTATGCTGTCGAACATTTTATTCCTTATCGCTTTGTTTCTCACGACCTGATGTGGAATTTAATTCCCGCCGATCCTTCTTTTAATTCTCGAAAAAGCGACAAGCTACCGCCATTGAACCGGTACTTCGACGGCTTTTATTTGCTTCAATCTTCTGCCGTTCAACATATGAGTAAGGTGGCTCCGCGTAATCGATTCCTTCAAGATTATTTAACATTATTTCCCCATGTAGATGCCATGTCGAGTGAACGATTCCGGGAACAACTTTCCCCTTTGCTCAGCATTGCCCACAACAATGGATTTGAATACCTAGAAACAGTATGAGCGATTGCCCTTTTTGCGATTTAAATCATCGGACAATTATCGCTGAAAACAAGGAAGCGATTTCCTTTTACGATGGATTCCCGGTAAGTCCTGGACATATTTTGGTGATTCCCCGACGGCATTGTTCTGATTTTTTTCAGCTCAGCCCGTCAGAGCAAAAGGCATGCCTAGAGTTACTGAACGAGTGTCAAATGCAGCTGATTTCAGAACGAAAACCCGATGGATTTAATATTGGAATCAATGTGGGGACTGCCGCCGGACAAACGATTTTCCATGCCCATCTTCATTTGATTCCTCGATATGCCGGAGATGTTGAAAATCCAAGAGGAGGGGTCCGGGGGGTAATTCCAGCAAAAAAAGACTATTGATTTCCACTCAATACGCTCTTGCTTAGCTTTCTGCCCTCAGTATCGGTAATCAAGGCATGATGGCCAAACCGAATGGTTTCAAAACCGTCAAGTCCAGCCAGGCGAGCCAATTGCCGTTGAATTCCCGTTGATTCTAAAAGGTCGGCGCCACGCCAAACATCTGAAATTTCATGGTCAATATCATCCAAAATACTCACCCAATGGTATGCCGGAAGCCCTTCCCGTGTCCAAACTACCGGATGCATGGGATGCATCCCCAAATCAATAGATTCTGGAGTTCCGTCGGGTCTTGTCCAGGCCTCTAATCCTCCGGGAATTCGAACGCGAAGGGCTGTCTTCCCGACACTGAATTCCATGTTATTCTCTTCACAATGCCTAGGGCACCCTTTACCCCAATCGGCGCCTTCAATGTCTTTCCGAGAGCAGGAACAGACATAAGAATCGCCGCCAATAAGACCCAAGGCCCGTCGGTAGCGTTCCAATTTGTGATGCTGGGAGTGGTTTTGAAAAAAATCCTGGCAATTTCTTGGCCCCTCCTGCCACTCAATTTCCCATTCTTTTAGGCGCTCAAAGATATCTTCTAGATAGGCATTCCGAAATCGGCTGCGGTCTATATCGTCAATTCTAAGTCGAATCGAGGCCCCTGCCAATTTTGCCCAATTAGAAATCCATTCAGCATTGAATCGGTTTCCTTTATGTAAAAATCCGCTGGGAGTTGGAGCAATTCGGGTTTTTTTCAAACCATTTTTCCTTAGCGGGGAAGTTCTCCTACCATATTTCCAGGGACTACCCAGGCATCAAACTGTTCGTTGGTCAGGTATCCCAAAGCTAGAGCCGCTTCCCTTAGGGTTAAATTTTCCTTATGTGCCTTTTTAGCTATGGACGCCGATTTCTCATACCCAATGTGGGGGTTCAAAGCGGTGACCAACATTAAGCTGTTTTCTAAATTGGATTGAATGGCATCCCGATTGGGTTCTATGCCTTCAGCACAGTTCTGGCTGAAAGACCGGCAGGCATCGCCCAACAAACGAGCCGATTGAAGTACATTGGCAGCAATTAGCGGCTTAAATACGTTCAGTTCAAAGTGGCCGGTGGCTCCGCCAACGCTTACAGCTACGTCGTTACCAATCACCTGGGCACAAACCATGGTTAAAGCTTCTGGCTGAGTAGGATTGACTTTACCGGGCATGATGGAAGAGCCGGGTTCGTTGTCTGGTATCAAAATTTCTCCAATGCCGCAGCGTGGTCCTGAGCTCAGCATACGTACATCGTTTCCGATTTTCATCAAAGCTACGGCCGCCCGTTTTAACGCTCCACTCAACTCCACCATGGCATCGTGGGCAGCTAAAGCTTCAAACTTATTAGGAGCAGTAACAAAGGGGTGTCCGGAAAAGTCGGCTATGTACTTGGCTACAAGTTCTGAATACCCTTTCGGCGCATTCAATCCTGTGCCTACTGCGGTACCTCCCAACGCAATTTCGCGGATGGCTTGAAGGGCATTGTGAATGGCTCGAACGCTGTTGTCAATTTGCTGCACATAACCACTAAATTCTTGACCTAGGGTTAATGGTGTGGCATCCATAAAATGGGTACGGCCAATTTTTACCAGCTCCATTGTTTCCTTGGCTTTATTCGCCAGCACATTTCTCAATTCCATCAAGCCGGGCAAGGTGCCAGTAACTACAGAATGGTAGGCTGCAATATGCATGGCGGTAGGAAAGGTGTCGTTGGAACTTTGACTCTTATTTACGTCGTCGTTCGGGTGTAAAATTTTAACCTCATCGGTTAGATTTCCACCTTGAAGAACGTGTGCCCGGTTAGCCACTACCTCATTTACATTCATATTGCTTTGGGTGCCCGATCCGGTTTGCCAAATCACCAACGGAAATTCATCGGAAAGCCCTCCCCCTAATATTTCATCGCAAACCGAAGCAATGGCATCGCGTTTCATGGCATCCAAAACGCCTAAATCGCAGTTTGCATAGGCGGCAGCTTTTTTCAAAATGGCAAACCCACGAATAATTTCAGCAGGCATAGAGGCTTCCGGACCAATTTTGAAATTGTTGCGCGAGCGTTCGGTTTGAGCTCCCCAATAGGCATGAGCAGGAACGTTTACTTCGCCCATGGTGTCTTTTTCTATCCGGTAATCCATCGTGATTGTTTTAATTTCAAAGGTAGGTAAATCACCCTTTTTTGACAGAACTAGAGATTGAATTATTCAATTCCCAATTTCAGGGATTTTCCTTGTTTTATTCCTGAGCAGCCAAAAAACGTTCGGCCTCTAATGCAGCCATACAGCCCGTTCCAGCGGCGGTTACCGCTTGGCGGTAAACGGAATCCTGTACATCGCCCGCAGCAAAGACTCCTGGGATTTTGGTAGATGTAGTACCCGGAATCGTTTTTAGGTATCCATTTTCATCCATGTCCAATTGCCCTTTGAAAATATCGGTATTGGGGCGGTGTCCAATGGCAACAAAAAATCCGGTAGCCTTAATAGTAAACTCCTCGCCCGTTGCAGAATTCTTGAGTCGGGCTCCCGTTACAGTATCGTCTCCTAATACTTCCAAGGTTTCAGTGTTGAAATAGACCTTTATTTTGGGATTGTCAAGAACCCGCTTTTGCATGATTTGACTGGCTCGCATGCTGTCTTTACGAACCAACATATGCACGCTTGAGCACAGTTTTGACAAGTAGGTTGCTTCTTCGCATGCCGTATCTCCACCGCCTACAATTATCACATCTTGGTTTTTAAAGAAAAAACCATCACAAACGGCACAGGCGGAAACCCCGCGACCGTTTAAACGTTGTTCGCTTTCCAATCCCAGCCATTTTGCAGAGGCTCCTGTAGTTATAATTAGGGTTTCCGCCCACACCTCTTGAGCTTGATCTATGGTAACTTTAAAGGGGCGGGAAGAAAGATCAACAGAGGTGCCCATCCCAAATCGCACATCAGTACCAAAACGCTGGGCCTGCTTTTTAAAGTCCTCCATCATTTGAGGCCCCATGATTCCCTCAGGATATCCAGGATAATTTTCAACATCGTTGGTAATCATAAGTTGTCCTCCAGGTTCGGGACCGGTATACATCACCGGAGTCAATCCAGCACGGGCAGCATAGATGGCAGCGGTATACCCTGCAGGACCTGAGCCTAATATCAGGCAAGGCAAAGCATGTTGTTCAGCAGATTCAGACATGAGTTCAAGTTTATGCCGCAAAGATAGGCATCATTGAGAGATGAAGGTGTGATAGGAGGCACCATAACCGACAAAACCACCCAATGCTCCTTTCATATTTCCTTTAACAAACGTTGGTGCAGCAAAGGGATTCCCGAATGAACCCGCTGCAGTTTGAAAACTCCGTATAAAGGTGTAAGATTCTCGGGTTATGCTACAAAAACGCAAATCAATGGTATCGCCTTTAATAAATCGCCGCCGCTCCTGAAATGACAGGGAGTCGGGCACCAAAAAGGTGGGAACGGCATCGGGTTTTGAAACGTCAAAGAAGATGCTATCTCCATTGATGATGCGATCTTCAAACACACTGTTAAAAGGCGCTTGAAAGGCGCTGAAGTCTTGATTTTTCAAAAAAATACGGTAATGATTGCCCAATTCAGGAGGATCCCTAAACCATACCCGAAGCCGACCATACTCAATGTTGGTATCCAATTCGTCTTTTCCCTCCGATTCCCAGGCTAAACTATCCAATGGCACCACCGTTGGTATGTAGGTACTTGCTGTGGCTGTATCTTCACCCACAATCACCTGAATGGTATAGGTTTTCCCCTCTTGACCATACAAGGCGGGATTTTGGCCTTGGTAAAAAAACGGGGGAAATTGGGTTAAATCCACGGTGTATTTCAGGGTGTCGGTCAGTTGCCCATCACTTAAAAGTACGATGGCATCCGGAATTACAATTTCAGAAAGACTTTCTAAATCAATGACAGAGGTGTAGGGGTATGCCGTGGTAACAGCCACCCGCGCAGGCTCTCCATTGATGATATAGCCATCTACCACCAATGAAGATTCGTTGATGGGAATGGACAAGTCAATGTCTGTTTCGCAAGCGCTGAATAAGGTCACAATTAGACCCAAAACCCCAAGCGGCAATTTCGCATGGAGTAGGCCCGGGCCCCGGACAGCGGCAAGCAGCTGCTGAGGCAAGGTGCCTACGCCGGCGGAGCTGCCTTGGATGAACTTCAGTGAATACAAGGCAGCGACAATCCGGCGAAGCACCTTGGAAGGTAGATGCAGCCAATGGCCGGAAATGGCCCCCAAAAAAATCAAAATGAAAAGTTCCATGTTACAGCAGGAATTATGGGGAACAACGAAACCTGTTTGCCTTGAAAATTCACGGCGCCAGTGTTGCTGTCAGATTCAATGTCGAAGTAAACAAAGAAGGGGTTCAGCCTACTGTACACATTATAAATACTAATGTTTAAGCTGTTTTCCCATTTGTCAGTCTTTTTTATGGTGTAAGTGGCAGATAGGTCTAGCCGGTGATAGGGTACCATGCGGAAGTTGTCGCGGTCGGTAAAATAGGGGATGATGTCATCACCCAAAAAGTAGAACTCTGAAGGCACGGCCAATACATTCCCGGTACTATACACAAATACGCCCGATAGTGTCCATCGCTTAGAAATCTCCCAAGTGGCAGTAACCGAAATGTCGTGCCTCCGATCGTACCTCGGATAAAAGAAATCTCCGTCGTAGCTCACCAAATTTTTGTCGAAATTGAACCGCTCAGTCCAACTCAATGTATACCCAATCCAACCCGTAATTTTGCCAAGTCGCTTTTTGATGAAAAATTCGGCGCCATAGCTTCGGCCACTTCCCAATACCATAATGTTGTCCGGATTGTCATTCACCAAATCGCCGAAACTGCTGTTGTCACGGTACTCCACCAAATTGTCCATGTGCTTGTAATACACCTCGACCGATGTCTCTAAGGTATTGTTAAAGAAGTTATGGAAATATCCCAAATTCCCTTGAATGGACTGCTGAGGCGGAATCAGAGAGGTGCTTGGCAGCCAGATGTCGGTAGGCAAAGAAACAGTAGCCAAATTGGCCAAATGCAAATTTTGGTAGTTTACTGTAAAAGCTCCCTTAAGGCTGCTGTTCTCGTTGATTAAATACCGCAGAGCAATCCGCGGTTCGGCTCTAAAATAATCTTGAATGTTCTCTAAGCTGGAATACGAAATGGTGTCAATGTTTGAACCATCGCTGCCTTTTATAAAACGGTCGTAGGGCCCCGTATGTTGAAAATAACTGAGCCGGAAGCCCAGGTTGGCCTTCCAGCGTGTGCTGATGTTCCAGTCGTCTTCAGCATACAAAGAACCATCTAGGGCGTACAGCACTTGAGCAGTAGGTAATCCAACGCTGTTGCTTTCTAAAGAGGCCTGAACGGTGCTGGGCCGGAATTCATGAAATATCATTTCAGAACCGTACCGAATTAAATGCTTGTTGGTGGGTGTCCAGTAAAAATCTGTTTTCAGGGTATAATCTCGGATTCCACTATTCAATTCAAAACTAAAATTCTCGCCACGTGCACCCGTCCGGAAATTGTAATCGGTAAATGAAACGGTGGTATTCAAAAACAAGCGGGAATCAAACTGATGGTTCCAGCGTAGGGAGGCAATGGCATTTCCCCAGGGAATATCAATCCTCAAAGCACCCGTAGGACTTCTGAAATTAAATACATCCTCTCCAAAATATCCGGAAAAAAACAAGCGGTCTTTTTCTCCAACTTTCCACTGCACCTTGGCATTCAAATCGTAGAAATAATAACTGTTCCCGTTCAAGGGACTTCCTTCGCCTGAAAAGGGTAAGAGTAAGGCATCTAGATAGGTGCGGCGACCACTAACAAGAAACGACACCTTCTCTTTTGCAATTGGCCCCTCAAGGGTTAGTCGGCTGGCAATCAGACCAATACCACCACTTCCGTGAAATTCCTTCATGTTGCCCTCCTTCATCGAAATATCAAGCACGGAGCTTAGACGGCCTCCATAACGGGCAGGCATACCGCCTTTGATTAGTTCCGCGTTTTTAATGGCATCGGAATTGAATACACTGAAAAAACCGAACAAATGAGAGGCGTTGTATACGGTAGCATTGTCAAGCAGAATCAGGTTTTGGTCCGGACCGCCACCCCGCACATAAAAACCTGAACTTCCCTCAGCGGCACCCTTGACACCGGGAAGCAATTGAATGGTTTTTAAAATATCCACTTCGCCAAACAAAACGGGCATTTTCTTCACCTCTTCCATTTGCAAATCAATGGTGCTCATGCGCGTGCTTTCCGTGTTTTGCCGAGCTTTATCATCGGTAACCGTATATTCTCCGGCCAGCTTTGCTTGCACCTTTAATTCATAATTGCGCGTTTGGTTGCTGAACAAAGAAAGGCTGTCCAATTGCGCTTCATACCCCAAGTATGCGCACTGTATGGAATAGCTTCCTTTGGGGAGAGTTAAAGAATAAAATCCGTACGTATTAGCCACGGCACCGGTACTTGTCCCTTTTATCACAACGGCGGCTCCCGGCAGCGATTCCCCGGTGGCAGCGTCGCGCACATAGCCTGAAAGCGTTGCCTTTTCACTGCGTTGAGCAGGCAACAAAAGGGAAAGGCTGATTAAAATGGGGAGCAGAAACCACTTCATACCCTCATTAAACCCTAAAAACGGCATTCTGTTCATTGGGCACAAAGGTAGGTGCTGGAAAATGGACTTAATGTTATAAAATTGAAAAAGTTAGGCTCTGGTTTCAATTCAAAAAAATACGTAGCTTTCTACCAAAAATAAGATGACCCAAATTTCTTTTTTTCGCGGTTCACTTTGGCTTATGCTGTTGAGCGGTTTGCTTTTCAATTCTTGCGGTAGCGAAGAAAATTTGTCTGACTGCATCGCCGGCACTTGGACCTTCAATCCCAGCCCTTTTCCATGTCCGGCTGACATTCAATTTAATGCCGATGGCAGCGGGGAATTGCGCATATCCGATTGCCAGAATCAATGCGCCATCTTGGGCGGGGTTGGCGGAGCGTATTACGACCTAAGCTGGACCCTGAATGGCACTACATTAAGCATCGACTTTAAATCTACAGGCTTGGCTTGCAATATCCCCTACACCTACACGGTTGATCAGCAAATTCCCGACAAATCTGGCAGCACAACGTGCAGCGGCAGTAATCTGGAAATGAGCATCAGCCTGGGCGAGGTGTACCGGTTGGAGCGGTAATAGAGACGCACAATCGTGCGTCTTTGCTATTGTTTTGGGCGGTAATAGAGACGCACAATTGTGCGTCTCTGGGCCAATCGTTTTTTCCTTTGCGGGGTAGCCTCGTCAATCCCTGCCGCGGGCGGTTTAGAGAGACGCACGTTTGTGCTTCTCTACTACTCTCTACTATTGATTTGGGCGGATTGGAGAGACGCACGTTTGTGCGTCTCTACGGTGGCAATTTTCCCTATTTGTGCGTACCTTTTGCCTAACAACGAATCCAATTGCATAATTCGGGTTGGAAAAGGGGAGCAATGGAAAAATTCAAAAACAAATATCGAATACCATCAGCCCGATTAAAGGGATATGATTACGGTTCAAATGGCCTGTATTTTGTAACCATTTGTACCAAAAACCGGAAATTTTATTTTGGGAAAATCGTCACCGCCGCAGAGACGCACAATCGTGCGTCTCTGCATGCCACCACGATGGGGCAAATTGCCCAAAAAAATTGGGCCGAAATCCCAAAGCATTACCCATTTGTTGAATTGGATGAATTTGTAATTATGCCAGATCACATTCACGGCATAATAAAAATCAATAAACCTGATTACAACGAATGGAATCCGAACCAATTTAGTCCCCAATCAAAAAATTTAGGGGCCATCATCCGTGCCTTTAAATCGGCAACCAAACGATTTGCCAACCTAAATAATATCGAATTTGAATGGCAACCTCGATTTCACGACAGAATAATCAGAGATAAAAACGGGTTAATCGCCGTACGTAAATACATAAAAAACAATCCCCAAAAATGGCGAAAAAACACCCCGTTGTAGAGACGCACAATAGTGCGTCTCTACGTTTACGTCACACGCCGCCGCCGTCAAACACCAAATGTTGCCCGATTGGGCAGGTGCTACATTGCCGGTTCATGCATGCGTTTTCGTAACGTTCAAGGGCCGCTTGGCTGTTCATGGCAGATATAAATGGTAGGCCTGAACCTTTCCATTTTTGAGTGATGCGATTTTTTTCGGCGGGAAGACCCGAATGCCAATCCAAGGCCGATTGCATCCAATCTGCTCTGTTGCGCAATTTGCCTCTCAAGTATAACAGCGGACTTAAGGCATTCAGTACAGCCGATTCATATCCACCCCAACCCACATTTTGTTTCACCTTGGCCATCCGCCCCGGATGGTAGTGTCTCTGCCAATATTCTGGCAAGGGAAGGCTCCAAGTCTGCCTAAGGATTTCGGCTCCTTCTGGGCTCAGCAATCGAGTTAGTGGATGACAATGTACGATGACCGTCTGCAGTCGAGCCAGGCGAAGGGCCGGAAATGCCGCCGGGCGTACTCCCCCCAGTTTCCATAAAAACAAGGGTAGGGGCGGCATTGGCAATCCCGATTCTAGGGCATGGAAGGTGCGCAGCCATTGTGCGGATTTCATATCGGTATCGTTGAGTAAACCCGCCTGCCCCAGTAAAAGGGCAGTGAATGTATCGCTCTGGTTTCGGTAGCGGTAAGCTAGAGGCAGCGGAAAGGCTCGGCCCAAAAGCTGGAAAGGCAAGGCATTGGCTGAGCCTCCCTGCGACCTAAGAAGGGCTTCCCAAAGCAGTTGGCCCCAATCCATATTTAGGGTTTGCAGTCGTTCTTTCCAAATTTCGCTGCGGCGCTCAAGTCTATGAATTACCCACATTTCGTCCCAATCATCAACCTGTTTTAGGTTCAAGGGAAAATGCATAGCGCATGGCGGGTCATGAAGGCTGCTGTCCAATTCCCGCTGCTGATGCCTCCAATTTTCTGGAATTAACCCTTTTAACTCTAGTGTTGGTATAGTCTGGCCGTTTTCTAGAAACACGTCCTCATCATGTTCCCAAACCACATGCAATATCACATTTGAATAGGCGGGATCGGTGTGGTGGGTATGCTTGTACCAATCTGATGAGCGCACATGCAATTCAATGTGGCCGGCCCATTCTCGACCGGCAATGCGTATTCGGCCAGCATGAAAGTCTGGGCCACCGTACGCATTGAGCACGCCGGGGTGAATAATTTCTAAGGTTTGGTGGGGGACGATTTGCAGTATTTTTCCGCGCCAGGGATGCCGTTGCCATACCTGATGCAGGAAGGATTCCTGTACCATCGTCTATTTATTTCTACGAAGATACGAGAGGGAGATGGTCTTGTCAAGGGCAGAGGTTCATTTTATTTCGTTGTAGTATGTTCAGGCCCTGCGGCAGGGATTGACGAAGCTTGCCCGCAAGGAGGCCGGCGGATGGTGGCGCGTGGCGAGGAGGCGACTTTAGGAGCCACCGCAGCCCGCTGCCACCCCGTCCGGCCACCGCGGACAAGCTCGGAAAGCCCGTCAGCCGCCCCAAAAAATCCCCCCTCATCCAAGCAGATTTTGTAGTATTGTACCTTAAAATAATTCATGTATGCGCGTTTTGGTGACTGGAAGCAATGGCCTGCTGGGGCAGAAATTGGTGGAGCTGCTGATGCAGCAACCCGGGCTTGAGCTCTGGGCCACCGGCCTTGGCGAAAGCCGGTATCCGCTTCCTGCAGCAGTGAACTACAGGCCGCTGGATATTCGCGATGCCAAAGCGGTTCAGGCGTGCTGGGCTGAGGCTCGACCAGAAGCGGTGGTGCACGCCGCCGCCATGACCAATGTGGATGCCTGCGAATTGCAGAAAGAAGACTGCGATGCTATTAATGTGCTGGGCACCCAATTTGTGGTTGAAGCCTGTGCCCAACACCAAAGCCACTTGATTCACATCAGTACAGATTTTATTTTTAACGGAAACGATGGCCCTTATGATGAAAGCGGGCGGCCCGACCCGGTTAGCCACTATGGACTTAGCAAATGGAAAGCCGAACAAACAGTAATTCAAAGTTCATTGAAATGGGCCATCTTACGGACGGTGCTGGTGTACGGTGTTACCCAGGGCATGGCCAGGTCGAATATTGTGCTTTGGGCGCGCAATGCCTTGCAAAGCGGGAATCCGGTGCGGGTTGTGAACGATCAATTTCGGTCGCCAACGTTGGCTGAAGATCTGGCTATGGCCTGCTGGCTGGCAATTCAACGAAAAGCAGAAGGAATATATCATATTTCAGGGCCAGATATGATGGGCATTGACGAACTGGTTCGGCGGGTGGCATCCTTTTGGAATTTACCCTTGGATTCAATGGAAACCGTGAGTTCAAGCACCTTAAATCAGCCTGCCCGGCGTCCGCCCAGAACCGGTTTTATTATCGATAAGGCCATTCGGGAATTGGGTTATGCGCCGCATACGTTTGAGGAGGGGCTTGCTTTGGTGCAAAGCCAAGTGGAGGCCATGACTTCCTGAGAAGGGTGTCTATTCGAAATCGAGGGGTTTGCCATGGGAAGGTTTGTCATGTCGGAGTGCGAAAGTGGCCATCAACGCCTGAACCTGTTTTTTTACCACAAAGCACACCATGCCGGCGCAAAGTGCACAGAGGGAATGGTGTTATAGCGAGGGTGTGCAGGAGTTTGGAGGCTCCTTTGCGAACATTGCGGCTCCCTTCGTGTACTTTGTGTTAAAAACAGCCCTCCAAGCCTGAATCCTTTTTTTTACCACAATGCACGCCATGCCGGCGCAAAGGACACAAAGCAGGTGTGGTAAAAATACCACACTATCCTTCCTCCCCAAACCTCTGTGAACATTGCGGCTCCCTTCGTGTACTTTGTGTTAAAAACAGCCATCCAAGCCTGAATCCTTTTTTTTACCACAAAGCACACCATGCCGGCGCAAAGGACACAAAGCAGGTGTGGTAAAAATACCACACTATCCTTCCTCCCCAAACCTCTGTGAACATTGCGGCTCCCTTCGTGTACTTTGTGTTAAAAACAGCCCTCCAAGCCTGAGCCCGTTTTTTTACCACAATGCACGCCATGCCGGCGCAAAGGGTGCAAAGCAGATGTAGTAAAAAAGACCACCCTCTCCTTCCTCTCCAAACCTCTGTGAACATTGCGGCTCCCTTCGTGTACTTTGTGTTAAAAACAGCCCTCCAAGCCTGAGCCCGTTTTTTTACCACAATGCACGCCATGCCGGCGCAAAGGGTGCAAAGCAGATGTAGTAAAAAAGACCGCCCTCTCCTTCCTCCCCAAACCTCTGTGAACTCTGCGGCTCACTCTGTGTGCTTTGTGTTAAAAACAGCCCTCCAAGCCTGAGCCCGTTTTTTTACCACAATGCACGCCATGCCGGCGCAAAGGACACAAGTAGATGCAGTAATTGCCTTAAGGCCGACTACCCATCAAAAACCGATCGCTGCGGGTCCAACCTCCTGGTCCATGACTGCTCAGAACATAGCTGCCTGCCGGTAAATGACGCAATTCAAGTGTATACGAAGTTTCTCCCGTTAAAGCTACCTGCTGCCGATGCACTTCCCGACCCAGCAAATCCAACACACGGAAGGTATAATTGCCCATTAACTCAGTATGAAAATCAACGGTTACTTTGTCATACGCTGGGTTGGGGTATAAGTTCCATTTTTGAGCACTCAATTCTCCAGTAGACATTTGATATCCCACAGTGAATTGAAAATCGACACCATTGCCAAAATCTCCTCCAAAATTCCGAAGCATGGAGTATGGAGAAACAGCTTGCATAAACCTCAAGGATCCGGTACCGGCTTGCTGATTGGCCCAAAAGGCAATGCCATCGCCTCCGTTGTCGTTAAAACGGAACCGATAGCAACCGGGATCCAGACGTATAGTATCTCTGGCAAGGGTATTGATGGGGAATGAGCTGCGCGAGCGCACAACCTGTCCATTGGCATCCTCAATAAACCAGTTGTTTTCTCCGGGAACCATGTTGGTTTTAAAGAAGATAAAAAAGGAGTCGGGCATTTGAGGAACGGCCTGAAAAGCACTTTGTTGCTCGTTGTTGAAGGCCAATTCATCGGTTTGTCCATTGGCTTCTGTTATTCGTGCAAAAAAGGTGTTGGCACCAAAAGAATTGAACCAGCTGCCCAATGGCGGCAAATCCACCTCGGTTTCAGCCAATAGGGCCAAACTGCCCGTCCAATTGTACACCTGCGCAGTGCCACCGCTAACCCCATATTCAATTTTGGCTGAGGTCAGTGCCGTTGAGCCATTGTTCCGAATCCGAATTTTTGGACTTCCACAAATGGGATTGAACCGGGAGTGGTTGGGATTGGAGCTGGGAGCTAAAATCTCTTCTACCGAAGCATCGTTTTGATAGGTGGCGGGGAAATAATCCACCACATGCCCTTCGGTGATGTAGCTGCAATAATTGTTGTTGACGTTGGTGAATGCCTGCATGTCAAAGCCAATTAAATTGCTGTTTCCCAGCAAAAAGGGAGTGACGTTGTGTCGAAACCAAGGCACAGCCCCCCCTGGACACCAGTTGGCTCGGTCGTATACCCAGGTCCCGCCTTGAGGGAAAATCGGGTTCCATCCGCAGCTGTTGTCCCACACCGCTGCCGAAGCCTGAGATTGGTTGTTGACCTTTAAATAGTAGTTCTTACTGCAAAACTCCGCGCAGTTTTCGTTGCCACCGAAGCCATGGCCGGTAATATACAAGAGGGCATCGGTGCGCGTTGCTCCCGGAAAGGCTTGGTGCAACAGAGGAGTCATATAATTTCCAATAGGATTGCTGGGATTACCATAGGGGAAGCTGCCCCCAAACATTTTTTGCAGCCTAGCCACCTTCAGCGGCGGTTCTCCTTCTACAAAATGAAAGTTCAACGTGACAGTAAACCCGTCTTGGTACCCGCTGTAAAAGGCCCGAATTTCGACGGAATCTTGCAACAAATCTTGAAAATCTGTAACGTCAAACCGATAGGTCCATTTCCAAGTGTTGGGATAGGTACCGGCATAGGGGGTGATGAGGCGACCAATTTCTATGTTTTCAATCACTTCAAAAACCTGATAGGTGGTGATGTAGGATTGATAGACGATGGTGTCTGGGTTCCAAAATACGGTGTCGGTAATATTCCCTTGAGCATCAAACAAATAATAACTTCCCCAGGCGGGCCATCCGTTCAAGGTGTCGGTCGCCAGGGCCGGTTGCTGAGTGTTCTGGAATAAAATGGCCTGCAGCGGGGCATTGAAGGTGGTGTCCACCGATTGAGTTCCTGCATTCCAAGCGGTGGTAAAGGTTGGAAACCAAGAAATTCCAACGGAATCGGGCGTGGTATTGCCCACCTTGACATGGGGGTTTTGAACCTGATTCGAATCCATAGTGCCGGTACGGCGACGAAGAAAAATCTGAGTGGTATAATCCCATTCTGAGCAGCCGCTGCTGGGGCAGCCCAGGGTGTAATCCATAAGCACTTTATAAAAAGGCCCTTGGGCTGCCGAAGGGAACTGAGCCCAGCGGTCGTAATTTCCGTACCAACTCATATGTACGGCCTGGTGACTCTGCACGTGTAGCGTATCGCCAGGGCCGGCCCAAGCAAAACCAGGAAGTAGGAATAAAAATAGAGCGTATAGTTTTTTCATGCTTATCTCAGCTTGATTATCTTTACCTAAACAAAATGAATTTCAAAGATAGTATTTTGATGCATCTGTGCCGAAGCTGTTTCCTTGCAATCCTTTGTTTTCTTTTGCTAAGCGCATGCCGCTCATCTCGACTGCCCGAGGCTCCCCAAACGCAAACAATCAAGCCCGGGGCAAGCTTACCTCCCCCTAGGCCGGCTGTGATTGGTCCGCCTCAGGGACCAAAGCCGGTTAAATCGGTGCCTCCCGGTGCCGACAAGTCGGTTGGCGAGCCACCCAAAACACATCCGTTTTAATGTGCTACACCGTTTCGGTGTACTATACTCAAGCGGCAGATTCATCAGCTCCGGCTGCGGTTTCCTTATTTTCAGAGGGCATCGTATCGGCCATGCGCGATGCTAGGCCCGTATTGGGCGTCGTTACTTCAGAGCAGCAAGGACTTGAACCCATGCTTTGGGGCTTGGTTCCTGCGTGGAATAAAACATTGGATGAAGTCTGGCGCCGGCGCATGGCGAACGCTACCGTCGAGCGATTGCAAAGCAGCCCTGCCTTTGCGCCATCTTTCATGTATCGGCGGGGAGTGGTTCCGGTACGTTCGTTTTTTGAATGGCGGCATGAAGGCCGTAAGAAAATTCCGTATGAAATTCGCCGCAGCGATGGCCAAGATCTTTTGTTGGGAGCCATTTGGGCAGACAATACATGGCTAGATTTGCGTTCCTTTTCATTGGTCACTGTCCCCGCCAATCCATTGATGGCCCACATCCACAACAGCAAGCAGCGCATGCCACTGGTGTTGGAGCCAAATGAGGGCCTCAGCAACTGGCTCAACGGCAGTCCGCAGCAAGCCCTAATGCACGCCGTTCCCGCGGCCGACGGCATCTTAGTGGCAGAGCCAAGGAACGAGGGAATATAATGGATGTTTTATGGGGCGGCAACCGGGCTTTCCGGGCTACTCCGCGCCGGGCGAGCGGGGCAGCAGCGGTCTGCGGTGGCTCCCAAGGTCGCCTCCTCGCCGCGCGCTGCCATCCGCCGCCCGTCTTGCGGGGTAGCCTCGTCAATCCCTGCCGCGGGCGTGGTTGGGTCCTGAACTGCCCTGAAAGGTGTGCAAGCCAAGCCCTACAATGAGTAAGGGGCGGGCCAATAAATTCATGTTTGGAATATTATTTGGCCATTATTTTAATCTTAAGATTTGATTGTGAAGAGAGTAGTTGTTTTGCCTATTTCTTAGAATCCATAAAAAATAGCTTACTTTATATCTAAATCTTAAAAAGGATAGATGCAATGAAAACGGTTGGAACTTCAATTTTTCTATGGATGGTTTGGATGGTTTCTGCTCAGGCACAAGGAGTAAATGTGGGCGCTGGAACGCCTCCACATGCCTCTGCTACGCTCGAAGTTGGAGGTACAAACGGAGGCTTTTTACTCCCAACTTTAACTACGGCTCAGCGGAATGGAATAGGGAGTCCCGCTCATGGATTACAGGTGTACAATAGCGATACGCGCTGCATAGAGGCGTATTTCCAAACGGGCTGGAAAGCCATTTCCTGTGAATGCAGTTCGCCGCCGCCCTCACCAACCCAAATTCAGGGGCCAGGGTTAGTGTGTCCATCTGATACGGCGGTTGTTTTTTCAATAGCGCCTGTTCCCGGTGCCTTTTCGTATGCATGGAGCATTGGAAATTCAGATACAATTGTTGGTCCAAACAATCTGGATAGTATTTCAATCCATTTTTCAGCACTCCAAGGTTCTCGAAGTATTTCTGTGGTGGCCATGAATTCCTGCGGAAATTCAGCACCTACTGTACTTTCAGTATCTGTGGCCAACCCGGTAGCGGCCTTTTCTGTAGTGCCGGCTTCCCCAATAATTAATACTGCTACCCAATTTACGGCCACCACACAAAACGCTACCTTTTCATGGTCATTTCAAAATGGCAGCCCGGCAAGCTCTACTTCAGGAACGCCTTCCGTAACCTGGTCGCAGACAGGCAATGTGCTTGTACGCTTAATAGCAACCAGCACCGCTGGATGTAAAGATACCCTAGATAGCACTTTGACTGTAATTAATTGTGTTCCGGCAACCTATTCGTTTTCCAATTGCGGCCAAACGGGCATCAATGGCCCATCACAGGCTCAATGCAATGCCAGCTACGGCTCAGGGGTTGTTTCGGTAAATTCAGGCGTTCAATCTTGGACTGTTCCAGCATCAGGCAATTACACCATTACCGTGGCTGGGGGTCAGGGCGGCATTCCAAATGGAGTTGGTCAAAACAATCGAGGATTAGGAGCCATTGTAAGGGCATCGTTTGCGCTCACGGCTGGAACGCAATTGAATTTAGTGGTGGGGCAAGAAGCAAATCAAAACACCCAAGGCAATACGGCCAATGGCGGAGGAAATGGCGGCGGCGGTTCCTTTGTTTGGATTAATGGCCAAAACCTTCCTTTGTTGGTGGGCGGCGGCGGCGGTGGAGGTTCCATTATCAATGGGGGCTCTGCTCAATTTCATCCCGGGAAGCCCGGAAATTTAGCTCCTGACGGTTCCATGGCTTGGAACAATGACCCTGTTCATGGAACAAATGGAAATTCGGCATCGGCCGGAGGTAAAGGCTGGAATGCCATGCGGGTGAATGGATTTACAGGCATAGCAGGAAATGGTTATGGACAATTGGGCGGATTTGGCGGTGGTGGCCCTGATAAGGCTGGCGGAGACCATGCCGGCGGCGGTGGAGGTGGATATTCTGGAGGCGGCGGAGCCTGGATGTGGAACAATACCGGATCTGGTAATTCAGATGGAAGAAATGGCGGCGGAGGCGGCGGCTCCTACATTCACTCTAGTGGAATAAATCCAGCCACCTCAACCGGGCAATACGCCAATTCCGGAAGTTTTAATGGAAATGCAATTCAGAATATAGGTCAATACAATGCCGGACAAGGATATATTACCATAGTTCGCACATGCCCTTAACTGATTCGGACTAATTTTCTTTTACCACAACAGAGGCAGCCTATCTATTCAAAATGATTTTTTGCCTTGCCGTTTCATAAGGGGTTTCAATTGAAACCAGTATGACTCCACTATCCACCTTACCTTCAATGTTAAGGCTATAGCTATTCTTTCCGAGCATCTGCTTGGACAATAGTTTGTTTTCTATTAATTCCCCCTTCAAATCAACAATTTTCAATCGGATGTCCTTCGTTTCTTTTAAGTGGTATTCAATGTTTATCATTCCCTTATTGGGATTGGGGTAAACATTCAATTTTAAGGAGCCTTTACTTTGTGCATTTAATTCGTGTGAAGGGGTTGACAAGGACTGATTGGTTAGATAAACCTTAAAAATTTGTGGATTCGCCGAGCTTTGAGTGCCATCGTTTGTCCAAAAAATATTTTTATCAGAACTATGTATTCCTCCAAAAATATATCCAATCAGAGAGCTATCTGCAGTAATTTCATCCAATTTCAGCACCTCGTTGCTGTAATGAGGAATGCTTTTATTTGGAATAAATTCTGAGCCCGCACCAAGGTAGCTTGGCATTTCAATGGGTAATTTAAATTCTGCCATAGTTGAATTGGCATCTCTTGTAACCCGTGCAATTGTTTTTACAAAAGGCACATTGTTGTCTTGAACCAAGGTGCCTAGGCTATCATAGTATTGAGCAATTCCACCAAAGAAAACGGTGTGCATTTCATTGTTGCTTACGGAGTAAAGAGGAACCACGGCACAGTGATAGTGGTTGTAAAACTGCTGAAAGGTATTGTTGACTGAAAAATTACTTGAATCAACCGTGACTGAATTTAAGAAGGGCAAATCCGCATTTTGTTGAAAAACCCCAGAGAACATAGTTATGCCTTCTTGGCCGTTAGGCAGTATTTGAGCTTCGGCATTGTAATCTCTTCGATGCAAATTTGTGGCATCGGTAAAGGAGGCTAAATGATTGATTGTTATGTTTTGTCCATCATCATTCAATGTAAACCTTCGAATTTCATTGGTATACTCCTGTACAAATCCTTGCCCTTGATTTGGCCCCATGGGGTTGTATCTTCCCATAAATTTTTGTCCCCCCAACAGATGGTAAATGGTGTTTATTTTTTTTAGGCGACCACCTGTAACCTGGAACTTTGTATCTGAAATTTGTCGGAAATATCCAGTTAAACTTGTTCCACTTATTACGGCAGAAATGACATCGGAGACTTTAATGGCCGTTAGATAAGGAAAAGTGATGTGGTCGCCTTGAGTTGCGCTGTATCCATAACCGCCGATGATGTATAAAAAATCAGCTTCTTGATAGAAGTTCATGTTTGTAGAACTTAAATGTTCTTGGACGAGGCTGGGCAATGAGCTTAATGGAGCAGACCATTTTTGTAAAGCAATAGGATCAACAACAATTAATTGATTGTTGTGTCCAGCAATATCAAATGCCGCCCAAGGCTGTCTCCGATGTAGGCCATCCAGTCGGCCACCTATTAGGAGCCATTTTCCATCTGCTTGTCCAAATGCAAAGGATTGAAGGCCACCAAGTTCCGATATAGAAATTGGCTCAATCGCTATATTGAATGGATTGCTTTGACCAAAAGCGTTCAGACAACTTATTAAAAGTATAAAAAGGAGTTTTTTTCTCATGGATTTTCTAATACGTTCTCTTTATTCTTAAAGCAAAACAAAGTTACGGAATTTCAATACTTGCGGTTATTTTGTGAGGTACTAGTAAAAAAGCCTTCCTTTTCAACCGACAAATGCTAAACTCCAAAACGTTAGATTTTAATTTAGGTATTGGATTTTAAAAAGCGTAATGGTTTTTGATTTAAACATATTTGATAATTGGGATGAGTTGACTTTCAGGTTTTGATGGTTTTATTTTAGGCCAGCCCTAACACATGAGGGTAAACATCCATGCTAAGGACAAAGGCAGAATTTGATCTGAGGAAGCAAAGGGGCTGGAATATTCAAGGGGACTCAGGAAATCATCCCTTTTTTGGGACATCGATTAATTCCAATACCGATTTCCTGAAGGCTACGCTTTGGCTTACCCAAAAAAGGTTGCCTCGCGCCCTTCGGGTCGCCAAACTTCTCCTACCATTAAATGGAATCTTGAAAATTAATTTGACTCCCTCCTCCTCTTTTCCTCTCCTCCTCAAATCCCCTTCCAATTTCCCCTCCTAAAAAAGGATGAATTTGCCAGTTCATCCAGTCTCATTCCCATGCTCCCGCTTCCTGCACCAGCAAAGTTTCCTTTGCACGATTCAGAAAGCTTTTCTGAGACTCCCCAAGGCGAACCTGGTTCCGTTTTTCAACTTCCCCAAATTCCCGTAGTTCACTCCAAAAAGTGCCCTAACTATTCTTCGCCACCCCAAATACGTGACGAAGT
>CAIKAF010000004.1 GCA_903825395.1 uncultured Flavobacteriales bacterium | reverse complement strand
GCTCCTTTGCGCACATTGCGGCTCCCTTTGTGGTCTTAGTGGTGAAAAATGGCCGTTGGGCCTTGGTGTTTTTTTACCACAGAGATCACCATGTTGGCGCAAAGGGCACAGAGGGGATGTAGTTATAGCATGGGTGTGTAGGAGTTTTGGGACTCCTTTGCGCACATTGCGGCTCCCTTTGTGGTCTTAGCGGTGAAAAATGGCCATTGGGCCTTGGTTTTTTTTTAGCACAGAGATCACCGTGTCGGCGCAAAGGGTACAGAGGGGATGTGGTTATAGCGGGGGTGTGCAGGAGTTTTGGGCCTCCTTTGCGCACATTGCGGTTTCCTTTGTGGTCTTAGTGGTGAAAATTGGCCGTTGGGCCGGGATGTTTTTTTACCACAGAGATCACTATGTCGGCGCAAAGGGCACAGAGGGGATGTGGTTGTAGCGTGGGTGTGCAGGAGTTTTGGGGCTCCTTTGCGCACATTGCGGCTCCCTTTGTGGTCTTAGTGGTGAAAAATGGCCGTTGGGCCTTGGTGTTTTTTTACCACAGAGATCACCATGTTGGCGCAAAGGGCACAGAGGGGATGTGGAAATGGACAGGTCAGGAAGGATAAAGAGCGCAAGGCAGATGGCTCTCGGTTAAGGAGTAAGGAGTGGTGCTTTGTTTTGCGGTATAAGATTAGACATCCTAGAGGAAGCGTCCGGCTGCCGATTTGATTTAGCTTCGAGGCGTTCGTTGGCTGAGCACGAAATTTTGTCCTAGATACACGCGGCGCACCTGTTCATCGTTGGCCAGTTCGCTGGCGGTACCGGCTTTAAGGATTTTTCCTTCGAACAGCAGGTATGCCCGATCGGTGATGGAAAGCGTTTCTTGGACGTTGTGATCGGTGATGAGGATGCCGATGTTGCGTTCTTTTAGAGAATAGACGATGGATTGGATGTCTTCTACGGCGATGGGGTCGACGCCGGCAAAGGGTTCGTCCAGCAGAATAAATCCGGGGTTGGTTGCGAGTGCACGAGCAATTTCTGTGCGGCGGCGTTCTCCGCCTGAGAGGAGATTTCCCTTGGTTTTTCGAACGCGATATAGGCCAAATTCGTTCAGTAAGGTTTCGCAGCGTTCACGTTGTTCGGCTTTGCTGAGGGGCATGTGTTCAAGAACGGCCAAAATATTGTCTTCAACGCTAAGGCGTCGGAATACGGATGCTTCTTGTGGCAAATACCCAATTCCTTTACGGGCTCGCTGGTACATGGGTAAATTTGTAATATCCAGGTCGTTGAGGAAAATCCGTCCGGCATCGGGAGCAATCATGCCTGTCACCATGTAAAAGGTGGTGGTTTTTCCAGCTCCGTTTGGCCCCAAAAGGCCTACAATTTCTCCTTGGTTGACTTCAATGCTCACCTGGTTAACCACCATGCGGTTTCGGTAGGATTTTTCCAGGTGTTCCGTGCGCAGATTCATCTTAAATTTTCACTGAAATTTGGGCGGTGATTCCCCAGTTGGGGGCTCCTGGGTAGAGTTCTTTCCCTGGATTTAAAGGGTCTGGACCATTTTGATGGGTAAATCGATAGTGAAAGTCAAACCGAAGTACATTGAAAATATTTTCTATTCCGACGTTCATTTCGACGTAGGGCATGATGCTTCCGGTGCGTTGGTCGACCAACTCGTAGGTGTTTGGGGGCAAGGCCATGTGTTGTCGATTTGCTTCACTGATGCTGCCAACGACGGCTCTAACGCCTACAGTTTCTCTCCACTTCAGCTTTCTAAGTCCGGGAATTTTATTGAAAAACAGGCCGTCAAAAAAGTGTTCAAATCGAACGGTCACCCATTGGTCGCTGACGAATTCGAAGTAGTTCATCAGGTTGAAGCCAAATCGGTCGAACATGTAGGTGTCGTTTCCAAGGTGGATTTCCATGAGGGGGTATGGAACCACGCCGAATATTTTCCCGGCTTTGATTTCCCAATCCGTGTATCCAAGGGGTCGGACGCGGAATCGGTCGGCGATGGAGCAGCGTAGCGCATGGTAATTGTAATCGGATCCGAGGACTCCGCTGACGCCAAGGGTATATTCCAGTTTCACAACGGGGTATTCGCCTCGAAGGGCGCGTCGTTTTACGCGTCCACGGAGCCATTGTTGGCCATAGGCGAATTCGGTTTCCAGGCGCATTTCTGCTCGGGCGAAGTTGTTTTCGTATTTATAAATTTGATTTTGTTGATCAAGCAAGCCAAAGCGTAGGGTTCCGGTATCGTATACGCGCATCCAATTGAGGGTGATTTTGCTATTGAGTCCGGTGAACCAATCGTGTTCATAATAGGCAAACCCTTCGTCGATGTAAGACAGATCGGCTAGGCGTCGGCGGCGGAGGAAAGTGCCTAGCAGGTTATCGGGGCGCCATTGGTTGGTAGAAAGGCCGAGTTGTTCCACGTCTTGTCGGAATTTCCAACCGATCATTCGCCAGGGATCTTTGTCTTTATTGATGTGATATATTCCTGAGAAATCCCATTTAAATCGTTGGTCTAAGGTTCCATAAATGATATGGGATTCTAGGAAAAAGCGTTTAGAGATGGAATCGGAGGTTCTGCCGCCAAACTTAATTCGATGGCCTTCGATTTCGTTCATTGACCAAAGTTCATAAATGGGGCCAATTCCAAACCATCCAAAATTCCAAAATCCTGAGGCTACCAGATCTCCAATCCGGTAAATGGATCGAAAGATGGTGTTGCGCTTTAGGTCTTCGGTGATGCTATCGATTTTACCTTCGGATGCAGATAAAGAGATGGGCCGTAATGAATCCCATTCGGCTTTGCTTTTGTGGACATTGTTTAAAATGGTGATTTCTGCCCCTGGTGTTGGGAAAATAGCGGAGGGGGACTGATTGTAGATGTAATTTTTAAAGTGGCGAGTTCGGTGTAGAACGATTTGATAATTGGTGTCTTTATCGCCGATATTCAGGGTGAAGTCAACAAAATCTTTTGGGTTAATATCAAGGGAGGCGTCATCGCGGCGAAGAATCCATGTATTGTTGGCGCTATCGAGTTCAAATTCTTGAGAAATGCGGAATCCGGCGATGAAATTCACATTTGCTTTTCGGTTCATTTTTAATTCCACCTTTCGAACGCCCCATGTTTTATCGTGCACCCACATTTTGCCGTCGTAGACCATTTCGCGTGGGACGGCATCTAGGGGGCGGAAGGAAATCTGGTAGCAGCGCATGTTGCCAATCATCAGGGAGTCTTCCAGCACGTATTTATAGTATGCGGATCCGAACGGAGACAATGGGCCCACGAAGTTTTTTCCGAGGATTAGTTGATTGTCGTCGTAGAAATTAAAATTTTGAAAAGTAGCCCCCAGCATGGTGGCAAAGTTGTCGTTTTCTACTCCAGTAATTTCGAATTTGTGGATTACTTCACGAATGGAGAACCCTCTTTTTCGGTGGATATTTGAAACCATTTCAATGAGCATGAAAGGGTAATAGACCGTAGTGTCTCCGCGGAGGGTGTCTTGGTAGCCAAGGTCATAAAAGGATTGGAAGATTTTACCCACCTTCGATTTCCGAATTTTCTCGGGCAGATTGTAGGCATCCAGCTTATTTTTAACATATACAGTAGCTTCAACGCTTTCAAAGCGGAAGGGGTCATTTTCTCTTCTGTATTTTTTAACGGAGTCGATAACAACCAGGGCTGGATTTCGGGTTCGTTTGTATTTGAAATTGAATTCCTTGATGGAAATTCCGGTCATGGGGAGGGTTAATTTGACCTCATTAATGGTTCCGGGCCGGATTTTAATCAGGGTGTCGGCGTAATTCAGCATTTGAATTCGGAGGTAGCTGGGCTTTTGATCTGTTTTCAGTTCAAAACGGCCTTCTAAATCTGTAATGGCTCCAATTTGGGTTCCTTTTAGTAGAACGTTGGCTCCAATTAGGGGCGTTTTTTTTGCTACGGAGGGGTCTCCATCGTAAACGATACCCCGAACAATGGTAGTTTGCGCGAATAGAAAGCCAGGGCAAAGCACCAGTAAGAAGAGGAGGGCATGCAGGTTCATTTTATGCGAGCAAAAAAGCCATTTAATTGAGGTGTAATCAATGTAAATGTAATTTCAAATTCTAGAAACAACAGGGCTCAAAGGTACGTAGGCTAACCGAATAATGGGGAAATGGGGGATAGGTATTTCTGGTTTTTAGGCAGAGGAGGAGTTGTGATTTTAAATGACTGATATACAGAATATTGTGTTTTTTTGTCGAAAAAAAGTGAGGTATTTTTAACAAAAACACTTGCGACTTTCCGCGGCATCGTGTATCTTTCTTTTGGGAAACATTAACATCTGGGATGCGTATGAAAAAAAGCAACTGTAAAGTATGTAAAGAGCCTTTAATTGGTCGGATTGACAAAAAATTTTGTTCGGACGCTTGTCGATGCTCGTTCTTCAACAAACTAAACGTAAAGGAGCGGAACGAATTTCGGCGGATCAATCGGATTTTAAAGCAGAATCGAAAAATTTTAAAGCGTTTGATGGATTCTGGGCGAGTACGAGCGAGTTTAGAGGAGCTGGAGATTATGGGTTTTGCCTTTGGTTTTGCCACGGAGGTAGTTGTAGCGAATGAAGGGCCTATCAAGTACTTCTGTTATGATATTGGGTTGAAAACGGAGGCGGATGCGGCTCATTTTGCCTTAGTGCATAAGCAGCAAATGCCTCAATCGTAGCGATTTTTGGTCAAACGAAGGGCTTAGGGATCCTCATTGAGATTTGTGGGCAAGAACCAACCGTAGTATGCGGTGGGGATTCCATAGGCATTTGGGAATCGGGAGACGGGGACTTGTTGCAGGGTATTGGCAGGAGGGAGGGGATCTGGGCATATCCAAACGAACAGGGAATCTGCTTGGTGTGTGATTCTGTGTTCAGGGATGGGCAAGCCAATGGTCAAATTGGATAGACCCTTTTAACAGGGTATTCAAACCTATTTTGTAAATCAAGGGGGGATTTATGCCCTTGTTTTCTTGTCATAAAGGCGCAGCAAAAGTTGCATTTGTAGGGGATGTTGGGGTCTTAGAAAAGGGATGGCGATTGAGTCTTTATTAGCCAAAAGTAAAGGGGTTTTTCTGTGTTGATATCAGTTACAAACCCTTAACATTTGGAGAATAGACCACCAAATAAAGTCCTAGAAATATAGAAATACTACCCAGGAATAGAGTCCATGAAAAATAAAAATCAGCGAAGATCAATTGAATAATTCCGGCCACCAATGGTTGCAAATAAATAAAGGCGCTCACCACACTTGCGTTAACCTGCTTCAAGGCGTACACATTTAGCAGATAAGCCAGGAATGTTACCCCTACTATAACAAATGCCAAGGCCCACCATACCGAGGCCGACCATAGGTCCGGCTGACTGGGAGCCAGGTTGGGTATTCCAAGAATCGCAGTCAGGGGCATTCCAAATGTAAACACCCAGGTAATTACCAATAAAGGGGGATATTTCCTCATCAAGGGTTTGACCAAAACAAGAAAGACCGCATACGATGCCGCATTGAGCAACACCAAAAGATTTCCAAACCCGTGGCTTTCTGAAAAAATCAAGCCTTCTTGGCGCTGTAGAATTAGTGCCGCAGCTCCAGCACCGCTGAGCGCGATTCCCAGCCATTTCATTTTTTTCATGTGTTCATATCCCAACATGGCGGAGATTATAAGCACCAAAACAGGATTAATGGTCATGACGAGTGCTGCCTCGACCGGACTACTTCGGCTAAGACCTTCAAAGAATAAAGTTTGGTTTAGCATAACGCCAAATAGGCCGCAGAGGAACAATCGAATCCAATCTTTCTTTTCAATTTTGGTTTTAGAGTTCAGGAAAAAAGAGGACAGCCAAAACAGCAGAAGGGCTCCGGCGGAGCGTAAAAAGATGATGCCCGAAGGAAGGATGGGCTCAGGCATAATGGTTTTAGCTACGGCATAATTGATGCCATATAAAACATTAACGGCAATTAGAGCCCAAACGGCGATATTCATGCCGCAAAGATCGCAGCCTTAAGAGTAATGAACAAATGCCCGGCGGGTATGGCGGTGAACCCCCATAACTTCCATTTCTTCAAGGGCCTTTTCCACCCATTTATCGGCATGTTGAAAGGGGATGCTTGTGCTGTAATGAAATGATTTGTGTTGGTCGCTGGAAGGAATACACACCCTCAAATTCATTCTATTTCCTTTTGCATCGGGGATTAGTTGTACTCCCGAGTACAAACGGTGTTTTTTTTCAAGGTATCGAGCTATTCGACGCTCCATTTTTAGTACCAATAGCGCCAGGGGGTCTGAAATGGCGAGTAGGGGCCACTTTTTCTCTACCCTTCGGCGTAAGGTAAGCAACACCCATAGTCCAGCACCGGGATGGGGTACCAGCCAATCCAACAAGCGGTATTGACTTTCAGAAACGCCGGTTAAATCCAGTTCAGATTGGCTTAAAAGACGGTGCACAGCAACGCCGGTTCCGGCTTGTGGAGCATGATTGTATCCGCCAAGGCGAATGGCGGAAGGAAACGCATTCTGATAGGCGATGGTTCCGGTAAGGTCGCTGCAATAAAAAAAGTCGGGATGGGATGCATCTCCGGTAACGGCCATGTTTCTTGAACTTCCAAAAAGGGCTCCGGCAATATTAAGTCCGGCGGGCAATTTTAAAGGCAAGTGCCTTCCACTGCAAGCCAGAGCATCAATTTCGCCCGAATGCAGAGCCTCAATGCCAGCAATAAAACCATCGGCGCCCGACAGCTCTGATCCCAAGGCGTGATTTACTTGAGAAGGAAGAGCCATACCTTCAAGGCGAACTTTCAGCATGCGTTCTAGCCCTACTTTATAAAAGTAATTTGGTACATATAAGCGTATGGCAGAGTTTGGCATCCCGTATTTTTTCCGAGTGTTAAGTTATTTTAAATTTAACAACAAACCAAGTTTCCCCGTTTTAATTTCAGACTTTTCATTTAGAGCCATGGATTAAAGAATAATTTTGCGGCATGAAAGATGAACAAATATTTGGTCTTTTAGATATAACATCGTTGGGCGATTTGGATACGGAATCTGGAATACGCCAATGGAGTCAAAAAATAGCTCGGGTATCTGAGGCGTCTGAAGGACAATTTAAGCCTGCGGCCATTTGTGTTTATTCTACCTTAATCAAAGCGGCAAAGCAAGGAATTGGGGGGCTTTCTATACCATTGGCTGCTGTTACCGGAAATTTTCCTTCCGGAAAGGCTGAGATTGGGCTTAAAGTAGATGAAACAAAGCGGGCTATTGATGCCGGAGCCCAAGAGATAGATTGGGTGGTTGATCGAGGCGCGGCCATTGAAAGCGATGGGGAATCGGTGTATGAAGAGGTGCGATTTGCTCGCGAAGCCTGTGGCCTTGTATCCCTAAAAGTAATTTTGGAAAGCGGTCAGATTCAAAATCAAGACCTGTTGTTGAAAATGGCCAATCAAGCGCTGTTGGGGGGCGCCAATTTCCTTAAGACTTCCACAGGGAAAATACCTGTTGGGGCTACTAGGTCGGCGGTTCAGGTTTTTTGTTCTGCTTTAAAAAGTCAGCCGAATTCTTCTGCAGGCATCAAGGTTTCTGGTGGAATTCGCGATAAACAAACGGCATTGGAGTACATTTCTTTGGTTGAAAAGGAATTGAATTGGGACATTGCTCCGGCTACCTTTAGAATTGGTGCCAGCAGCCTAGCCGGGGAGCTTCTTTCCGATACAGTATGGGCTGAAATTTGGAATGGATAACAATTCAACCCGTTTCTGGGAAAGATGCCGGAAAATCCTTTTTACTTTTGAACCTACAAACGATTTCGTTACATGGATATTGCTAAGCAGTTTGAATCAAATCAGCGCGAAGATTACTGGTACTCCTACTGGTTAAAAAACGGTTTTTTTAAATCAACCCCAGATGATAGGGAATCCTATACCATAGTAATTCCTCCGCCCAATGTAACAGGGGTGTTGCATATGGGGCATATGCTGAATAACACCATTCAGGATGTGTTGATACGACGGGCCAGGATGCAATCTAAAAATGCGTGTTGGGTGCCGGGCACAGACCATGCCTCTATTGCCACAGAAGCGAAAGTTGTGGCCTTGTTAAAAGAACAGGGGATAAAAAAGAATGAAATTGGGCGGGACGAATTTTTAAAGCATGCTTGGGATTGGAAAGAAAAATATGGAGGAATTATTCTCGAACAACTTAAAAAATTAGGTGCCTCTTGCGATTGGGACAGAACCCGATTTACTATGGAACCGGATTTGAGCCAAGCGGTGCAAGAGGTTTTTGTGCAGCTTCACGATCAAGGGCTTATTTACCGTGGAGTGCGTATGGTAAACTGGGATCCTGTAGGAAGAACGGCCTTGTCTGATGAAGAGGTTATTCATAAGGAAGTGGCAGGGGCTCTATTTCATTTGAAGTATGAGGGCGAAGATCCTGGTACATTCTTAGTGGTAGCCACAAGCCGGCCAGAAACCATTTTTGCCGATGTAGCGGTTTGCGTGAATCCTTCCGATGAGCGGTACACAAACTGGGTGGGGAAAAAAGTCCGGGTACCGCTAACCGATCTTTGGGTGCCTGTTATTGCGGATGATTATGTTAGTGCCGATTTCGGTACGGGATGCTTAAAAGTAACTCCAGCCCACGACCCCAACGATTATGCCTTGGGGCAACGGCATCAGTTGCCCGCTCCCGATTCCTTAACCGAAACCGGCCATCTAACAGATTTGGCGGGCCAATTTGCGGGATTAGATCGATTCGAAGGCCGAAAGGCGGTGGTAAAAGCAGCCGACGAATCAGGTCTTTTGGTTAAAACGGAGGAATACCTACAACAATTGGGTCATTCTGAACGCACACAGGCCGTTATTGAGCCGAGGCTTTCGATGCAGTGGTTTGTGGACATGAAGGCTTTCATGCAAAAATATCCTCAGGTGCTGGATGCGGTTATGCAGGATGAAATTCAATTTCATCCGGCCAAGTTTAAAAACACCTATCGACACTGGATTGAGAACATCAAAGATTGGTGCATTAGTCGTCAGTTGTGGTGGGGGCAGCGCATTCCTGCCTGGTATGATGAGCAGGGAAATGTAGTGGTGGCCTTGACGGAATCGGAGGCAAAGATTAAAATGGCATCCATTCATCCGGGATTTAAACAAATTTCTCAGGATGAGGATGTATTGGACACCTGGTTTAGCTCCTGGCTGTGGCCGATATCGGTTTTTGATGGATTTAAAACTCCGGGAAACCCCGAAATTCAATATTATTATCCTACCAATGATTTGGTTACGGCCCCTGAAATTATGTTCTTTTGGGTGGCACGGATGATCATGGCCGGCTATGCTTTTCAAGGCAAGGCTCCGTTTAAAAACGTTTACTTTACTGGCATTGTTCGAGACGAGCAACGAAGAAAAATGTCAAAGAGTTTAGGTAATTCTCCCGACCCCCTGGATTTAATTCGCATTCATGGGGCGGACGGAGTTCGGGTAGGCATGCTGTTGAGTGCCCCCGCCGGGAATGACCTTTTATTTAATGAAAACTTGTGCCAACAAGGAAAGAATTTCACTCATAAACTTTGGAACGCCTATCGTTTGGTGATGCATTGGAAAGCCCAGGCAGAAGAGCAAACAGGTACAATAGACGAATCTGAACAGGTTCGCATACGGCTTACCGACCGTTGGATGGATGCGCGCATTCAGGATGTTGCTTCGAAGCTGAATCATCAGTTCGAGCAGTTTCGAATCAATGAAGCCTTAATGACTTTGTATAAGTTAACCTGGGATGATTTCTGCAGCTGGTACCTTGAAATGTTAAAGCCTCAAACAGGATTCAACCCCTCTGCTGCGTTGGTTGAAGCAGCAACAACTCGTTTGGAACAATTGTGTACCCTATTGCACCCGTTTATTCCTTTTATAACGGAGGAAATTTGGCAGGGTTTGCGCTTACGGCAATCGGGGCAAAGTTTAGTGACCGAACAGCAACCGCGATTTAATGGTAGCGCTGACCCAGATGTTTTATTGAACATGGAATTGCTTTTTGAGGTCATCACCCAAGTTCGGGCTATCCGACAGCAGCATGGTATTGGATCGAAATTGCCCCTAACCCTATATGTCTCGGGGACCGAACAAATACAATGGAATTCGGAACTTGAGCCACTGCTTTTCCATTTGGCGTTTATTGAACGGGTTGAAACGGGTCAGGCCCCTCCTCGGGAAGTATTTTCCTTTCAGGTGAAGCAATGGACCTGTTCTATTCCTGCAGAGGGTTTTATAGACACCAAAGCCGAAATGGAACGGATTGAAAAGGAACAGGAATATCTAATGGGCTTTATAGAAAGTGTGCGAAAGAAACTGAGCAACGAACGATTTGTGGCGAATGCCAAACCTGAAGTCGTGGCCATAGAACGTCAAAAAGAGGCCGATGCACAGGCCAAGCTTGAGGCCCTAGAAAAGCAACTCAAAGATTGGAGGAAAGAATAATCGTAAAAAGTGTAACTTACCACGATGAAGCCGAGTTCCATATTGTTTGAGGCCTTTGACCAATTTATTGGAGATCCGTTGAATGGGCTAATTGCAGGATCTGCCTTTCTTTTATTTGTACTTATTCGGGCATCTATTTTACAATGGTCTGAATACCACTCTTTGTATCGTTCCTTTTGGGTCGGACTGGCGGGAGGCTTGCTGTCTTGGCTTAGTGTTGGAGTATTGTTGTGGTTTAAACTAGAATTGCAAACCAATATGATTCTGCACGCATTGTCGCTGTTGGGAATAGGGTTGGGCATAGATCTTCTAGTTACCATAGTATTTAAGGGGAAAGCAGGGAGCCTTATCGGCGGGGTGTTGGGCACACTTCTTGGATATATTTTACTTTCGAGCCTTTGTTTATTCATTTACATTGCGTTGGCCTATCCTAGTTCTTCATTATGGACGGCATTGTAACGCGCTCAACAGGAAATCACTATCTCATTTGGCTGCCCCACACTCAAGGATTTGTTGTGGCTCAATTGGCCGGAAAAATAAGAATGCATGGGCTGAAGCACACCAATCCTGTTGCGGTGGGAGACGAGGTGCGCTTATCCAATCCCATTCCTGGCCAACCACAAACCATAGAGGAGATTAAAGACCGAAAAAATTATTTAATTCGAACTTCAACGCGGCTAGATAAGCAAACCCATATTTTGGCAAGCAATCTGGATGGTTTATGGGTGGTGGCATCTGTGTTGAATCCCAGAACCAGTACGGGGTTTATCGACCGTATTTTGGTGACGGCAGAGGCCTATTCCATTCCTGCATGCATTGTTGTTAATAAATCAGATTTATGGGTTAAGCATCCGGATGAAGCCGACCAATTTCTTGCCCATTTTCAAGGTCTGCCCTATCCTGTTTTTGCCGTTTCTGCTCAAACAGGAGAAGGAATACACCCCCTTGAAGAATGGCTTTTGGGTAAAACCACCCTGGTGTGTGGGCATTCGGGTGTTGGAAAATCAACGCTTATAAATGCACTTAAGCCGGACTTAAGCTTAAGGACGGGAGAGCTATCTGACAAGCACCAGAAGGGGAAACATACCACCACTTTTGCAGAAATGCTTTTTTTAAATTCTAAAACCCGAATTATTGATACTCCTGGAATAAAGGAATTTGGGCTGTATGACATCGAAGATGCCCAGCTCGGGGATTTTTTTCCGGAGATATTCAGGGCCAAAAAGGGGTGTAGATATTCCGATTGTTTGCATACCAATGAGCCTGGATGTGCCGTTATATCTGAGGTGGCCGCGGGAACAATTCATGCAGACCGGTTTAAAAATTACCTCCAGATGCTGGAAAGCAATCATGCGGAATATCGGCGATGAAAAAGAAGCAACATCATACAAAAGCCGTGTGGTTGATTCTTTTTTTTGTTGGGGTTGGCTCCGTTGTCCGCTCCCAAAATTTAATTTATAACGGTGGATTTGAGGTGTTTAAAGGCGAAGTTCCCTGTGGATGGGTTGCCAAAATCAGTGAATTCACATTGAACAATTGGACACTGCCCACCTATACAACAGCCGACATTTTCACCTCTTTTCAAAATGAGCAATGTCCTAATTTTGCCGGGGCGGGGAATAGCATTGTGGGGGTTTCTGCTCATCGAGGTCAAAGCATGATAGGCATCTTTACCTACGGAGTTAGTCCGCCTCATGGAGCTTGGAGAGAATACATTCAAACGGATTTGGCGGCGCCCTTAGTGCCGGGTGAACCGTATTTACTTAAAGCCTGGGTTCGTTTGCATAAAAACAGCCCTTGTGCAGCGGGAAATTTGGGCTTTTATTTTTCGGAAAAGCCAGTGAAACAAGATTCTTTTAAAAAATTGAGATTATCTCCTCAAATTGAATTTAAAGCGATTTTAGATCGTGCCGACCGGTGGATTTTAATTCAAGACACCCTTGTTCCCAATCAACCCTACCACTATTTGACGATAGGCAATTTCAGAGAAGATTCAGAAACGCCAAAAAAAGACAGGGGAACAACGGGGAGCAACATTCAAGACCTTTTGTACAATACCCGGCAACGAGCGTATTATTTATTGGATGATGTTTCTTTGGAGCCCTTGAATCCGGAACTTAAAATTGAAGTTCAGCAGCAGTTGGAGGATGTAGATTTAATGACACAGGTTCATTTTGATCATGACCGGTTCGAGCTTTCTCCAGATATGGAGGCCCGACTTAAAAAGTTGTTGCTTCATTTACAGAAAAAACCCAGACTAAGACTGATGCTTGGTGGGCATACAGATAGTGTGGGGGGGGACGATTACAACATGAATTTATCTGAACTCCGAACGCTGGAAGTAAAAAACTATTTGCTTAGAAACGGCCTGCACCCCTCTAGAATTTTAACCCAATGGTTTGGTCCGCATCGACCGGCGGCTGACAATAGCACCTCAGAGGGCCGGTATTTGAACCGGCGGGTGGTCATTGAATTAATCCGATAATTTGCCTTATGGTTGGCCAAACAGGCTCAGGATGTTTACCCGCTCAAAGGATCCATCTTCTGCCCGAACAATGTATTGGTAAACACCGTCTTCTAACTTTGAACCATCCAGGCTGTATCCGTTGAAAACAGCTCCACCGGAATTTCCTTCAAAAACCAGCCGGCCCCAACGGTTGTAAATCCAGATGAAATAGGGCGAGCAGTTTTCGATGTCTGCATCAAAAATCAGGGCATCATTAAGTCCGTCGCCATTGGGAGTAATGACATTTGGAAAGGAGATGTCATCCCAGGTTTTGGTGTCAGGAACATCCGCGGTTATCTGGTCTTCTCCCCGACAGCCGTATATGTCATAAACCACCGCCAAAACAGGATAGCTGCCAGGTCCGCTTTGGTATTGGTAGATGGCCGGGTTTCCTGTAGCCTCAGTGTTTTCTCCTGTATTCCATACTGCCGGTGGCAGGAGCGAGTCGCCATGCAGCTGAAGCAGAGAGAATTCTACTTGACCGAAGCAGCCGGGGTTGACGCTGGCCTGAATTTCCGGTCCAGGAGAGACATAGATCGGTACTTTGCTTGTGTCTAGGCATCCTTCATCTGAGGCTACCACCAGTTCAACTTGAAACCACCCGGTATCGGCGTAGGAATAAGATGGGTTTTGTCCGCTTCCTCCACTACCGTCTCCAAAACTCCAAGAATAGTTCTGGATTTGTCCTGTTGAAATGGAACTGGTGTTTTGGGGCTGGAAGGCTTGACCAAAGCAAACCACATCGGGAACAAACCCCGCCAATGGCAATGGATGTACTATCGCCGAAGCAAAAACGGTATCTATGCAGCCATTGTCGGCCTGTATAATCAAACGAATGGGCTTGGAACCAGAACTTGAAAACACATGTCCAATAGAGGCTTGTTGAGCGTCATGTTGACCGTCGCCGTTCAAATCCCAGAGCCATTGGGTAAGCTGTGCCGGATTGCCAACCTGACTTCCGCTTCCATCCAGCATTACGGTATCGTTGACGCAGGCGGAGGTCCAGTTGATGTTTGCTTGCGGAGAAGGAAGAACCGCCACTTGAACCTCGGCCGTATCTGAACAAGGTCCAATAGAACCAATGACAGTAAATACAGTGGTTTGTTGCAGGCTCGTACTCACCGTGTCGTTCGAATTTCCAGTGGTATTTCCTCCGTTCCAAAGGTAGGATTGAGCGCCAGAGGCAGTTAGGTTAAAGGAATATCCTTGGCAAATCGGGCTTGGAGCAGAAGCGTTCACTACCACAGGAGGCGGAGCTTGTAGGGTGGTATCTAAAAATAGCGTGTCGCAGCCCAAGCCATCGGTGAGCACAATTTGATAATTGCCTGCAGCCAAACCGTTTTGGCTGGATTGGGTATATCCTGTCCCAATCCATGCATACGCATATCCTCCGGGGCCTCCGCTGGCCGCCAACGAAATGAATCCATTTGAATCGCCAAAACATTGAGGGCCAACAACCGAATCAAAAACAGCTTGCAGGGGCGGAGGGGCCGGCACCAAAATCGAATCGGTCTTTACGCAGCCATTGCTGTCGGTGGCCGTTAAGAAGTACCATCCACCGGCAACAGAGGGGGGATTTAAGCTGGTTGGGCCATGGCTCCATTGAAAGGTCAGCGGACCGGTTCCTCCTCCGGCTTGAGCCTGCAATACGCCATCTATGGAGGTTGGACAGGTGGCAGGAGTTGCATTTAACGAAACCGAAATGGCGGTAGGGTTGGCCAGGGTAACTGCATAAGTTGCAGTACAGCCGTTGGAATCGGTCACCAACACCGAATAGCTTCCGGGGCTTAAGTTTGTTTGTTGCGGTTGCGGGGGTAAATTTCCATTCCATGCGTAGCTGAACGGAGCGATTCCGGATTGGATGCTAAGAACAATGCTGCCGGTGGATCCATTGTTGCATAAAGGCGATAGGGCTTGTGCGTTTAATGCGACTGAATCTACAGGCACCCAAACCTGATCGCTGTCGCCCGGGCAGCCGTTCACCAGGGGGACCACGGTGTACCAACCGGACTGAAGAGAATTGATATTTACCACTTGGCTTTGTTGGCCTTGGGCCTGAAACCCGCCGGGACCAGACCATTGGTAAATAGCGCCTCCGGGACCTGAAGCGGCTAAAAATGCAGTATCGCCGGCGCAAACGGGACCAATGGGAGCAGCAACGGCAGGAGCGGGGGTGGGCTGAATGAAAACAAAAACGCTATCGGAAATAACGGGACAGGCCCCTACCGAACCGGTTAAATGGTATAAACCTGAAATGCTTGGGGTTACATTGAATAGCGTATCAATTTGATTTGAACTTGAAAAGTTATTGGGGCCGGTCCACTGATATACTGCACCGCTTAAAGGGTTGGCGCTTAAAATTAAATTTCCGCCCTGGCAGAGGGAATCGGTGGTGGAACTTGCATCAAACTGATAAGCGGAATAATCTGAAAAATATCCATATCGACACCCGGAGGAGGCACCTCCATTTATTACCCCCATATGGAACAAATGCGAAGAGTTCGAGATTAGGCTAGCCTGTCCTTGGGGGATGTCTGTGGTATTGAATTGAATTTGAGCGTACATCCAATTTCCGTTGGAGCCCGGGACTTGGGCGAAGTTTCCGGCTGTAATCAGGTTGGGATTGCCATTGAGGGTGAAATTTCCTTCTCCGCCGGTTTTAACCATTAGATTTAAGGCAAAAAACTCAGTGGTACTTCGGGTAAAACCAATCTGTTGGCTTCCGGTGCAAACGATGGTAGGAAGCACGGCGCCTCCGACTTCGCAGCCAAAGCCAGTAGTATGCAGCACATAAACGGGCAAGCTGGTTTGAATGAATGCCGTATTTGCAGATTGTATGTGGGTATAGCTTTGTCCTGCGTTGATGGTGCCAACCACAGTGCCATCAATGGTAACTTGAGTGTTGTTTTGGGTGGCCATAACAAAAACCCGGTCGGGACCATTTAAGTATCCTTTGATGGTAATGTATTCGGTACCGAGCAGGGGCAACGGAATCATTTGGTCGCCCATCAAATCGGCACAGCCTCCATAAACGCCTCCATTCATGGAATCGTCTTTAATGGTAACCGCGATGGGCTTATCGGAGGTAATGGTGGTACCGCTAGGGCGTTGTGTGAAACTTTGAGAAGTTGATACCCCGCTCCAAGTTTCGCCCATGTTTAGTGTGATGGTGAATGGAACACCTGCAGGGTGGCCTACAATGGCTGCGGTAGGGGTAATGGTAATGCTGGTATTGGGCTGAGTGGCAACAATATCAAACCCACTCCAGGCATTTCCCACTCCGTTATTGAGGAATGTTTGAAAGGGCAGCATGAAGGACGTGCCGAGGGCATTTCGGCCTTTAAGCGTAAAAATATCCGGATTGCAGTTGCAGGAGGTTACCACTTCATAATATGCGGTTATGGGGGAGGAAGAAACGATACGTAGGGCCTTATCCAAAACCACATCGGCGGGTTTATTTTCCAGTAAATCTACCCAAAGAGTAAGGTCGAACGATTGGGTAGTATTGGGGGGGATGATGGCGTTAATGGGTGGGAATCCCGGGTTGATGGGCATAGTAATTTGAACGGAAGCGGCCTGTTGAGCCGTGGATAGGCGAACAGTAATGGGTCGGTCTCCATGGCTTTGCTGAACTTCTGGAGCCACAAACCAAAATTCGGTATCGGTTTGGGCGAAAACGCAGATTGGCATTAAGAGCCAAAGGAGCACAAATCGAATCATTCCAATAATATTTGGGTTCAAGATACTAAAAACCAATGTGAGGCAGGCTGATTTCTTTGTTAAGATTGGGTTTAAGTTGGGGGATAACAAAAAAAGCGCTCCGAAGAGCGCTTTCGTTGCCCGAGATGGATTCGAACCACCACAAGCAGTACCAAAAACTGCGGTCCTACCGTTAGACGATCGGGCAATTGAGGGTGCAAATATAATGCGATATGTGCATAATGCCAAATTGATTTTGGGGGTAATTTTTGTGTTGGGGGTACTTTTTTAATCAAAATGAAGTGGGTGGGGTTGGGTGGGCACGGTTGAACTTTTCAGGCAGCCGAGATTAATTCCAACAGCACATAGGTTTTCCTTGCCTGAATCAAGGCTGCCGGCATTTTCCCCTTGGAGGAAAAATCGAGCCCTCAATATGAAGGAAGGTCTGGGCGGGGTGTTATTCGTGTGGGATACGTTTAATACCTGAAGTTTCCTTTTACTTCCCTGCTCATCAACCGCAACAAATACAATAGAGCACGCGTAATTTATCACCTTGATTCATGAAGTTAAGTTTTCCGTAAAAACCTCTACTCCAAAGGGCATTGAGGTCATTATCGCCCGAAAGGCTGACCTCTACACCTCTAAAATCATATAGAAAAACCCATAGGGGGAATGCAGCGGTTCGTTCAACGAATCTTTCATGTTGGGCGCTATGCGCCGCCCGAAAGATGAGCTGTTGGCAATCGTAATTTATTCGATAGTCAATTTAAGTCTCTTTCCAAGTCCAGCTTCCACGATCTTTCGAAATGTCGACATCTCAAGGTCGGTCTTATCATTTTCTATGCGTGAAATATAAAATCTTGTTGTCCCGCTTTTCATGGCTAATTGCTCTTGCGTCAATCCTGCCTTTAATCTGGCACTTCTTATCAGTCTGCCGTATCGGTATTTTGAAGGCTCTTTAACATCTTCGCTAAGTTCGAAAAGAACATCAGCCCCGATTTCGTAGGGCACGTTCAAGTTTTCCCCGTTTTCTCCATTTACTTTAATTTCAATGTTTGGCCATGATAAGGTATAATTTCTGAGTTTTACTTTCTTAAATTTTTTTTCGTCAAGGAGCGGATATTCAAAATCGTTTTCGGTTACATTCCATTGTTTGAAAATTTTTTCAAAGTCAAGCAATCGGGACTCACCGTTGTTAAACATGCATTGGATTTTATGTCCTGAAATCTTTTCGATTTTTACTATTCTGGGTATCTTAATTTTCTGTCTCATGGCCTTGGATTTAATTTATTGAAAATCTCCAAAAGGAATTTTTGGTTGTTTGCCGCCCAGTCTGTTACTTTTTTTCTCTGTGCTTTGGGTATTTTTCCCGCATAAGTCTCCAACGTTTCAATTTCTATCAACTCTTCAAATTCAGCGAATTTCGCATGAACGTGCGGTGGTGGATGGTCGCGCGAGTAAATGTCAATCTTTATGTTATCAATCGTTTTTACAGTCGGCACACGGTGTTGTCTATTTAGGTAACAAATTTATAGGATTATTTTCTAATTTACAAGGTGGTTTAGGTTTTTTGTTTGGATTGCCAACGGTTTGCAGCATTGCGAAGAAGCGGATTGCGAACCGCAATTGTTCTTTTAAAAATGTTCACTTCAACGTACATTACCGCTTTTTTGCAAAGGTGCTGTTAGGTGCCGCTCTAATTGTCTGTTATTTCACTCAAACTTTTATAGACATTCAGCCAATCAGCATATATACCATAAGAATCGTATTTATATCCACGCAAATATTGATGCACAAATCGCCCAGGAGACTCCGTCGTACGAAATTTTTCAAAGATATTTTCAGGAACGTCATAGTAGAGATAATATCCTGAACTTCCTTTGAATCGAACCACCAATATCTGCAAATCTCTGATATAATCGATCCACTTGACATTTGAAGATTTTACAGTAATCCTATTTACGAAACTTGCGTCAATTTCGTCTATGTTGTGGTCGTAATATTGCTTATAGTTTTTCTTTGTCGCAGTTTTATACTGATAATACGATTGATAAGTGTATTCAAATGTCTCGCCATCTAATGAGGCTAAATTTTCAGACAAGATTTCATACGCTAAAATGATTTGTTGACTTTTTTCTGTCGCCTCTTGAGATGAAATTCCTTTGTTGATGGCAATGTCAGGGTGCCACTGAAGCATTAACTTTTTGAATGTTTTTTTCAAATCACTCGGGCATTGTGCCCCTTGCGTTAAACCTAAAATACTTTTTGCTTCACTTATTGTCATCTTATCTATAGGCTTCCGGAATGGCACCTAACGGCAGTTCCTCTAAAAACTCCTTATTTAAATAAATAATCCTCTCAAAAATACCCCATTTTTTGACATTCCCCAAGGGCTTCGCACGCATTAGGCATTATGGCTTTTTGAGCATCACAGCCAAGGCCAGACGCCTACCAGTTTTGCAGAAACAACTAAGTGAGGCTGCTCCTGCCGTTGCGGTTGTACAAAGTCTACACCGCCGTTGCCCCTGCTGCAAAAAAGGTAAGCTCATTACGCTTGAAATCTTCGGCTCCCGTGGTCCACCCATCGGAGTTTTGGGCGGGGCCAAAAAATCAATTTCCTGTTGTAACCACCCCATTTTTAGGACAGGTTTTAATTATACAAATTTGTGTTTAATTTCATTTTGCCAATCAAGAAACGGAAACGGGCTCTGCTGAGGAGCAACCCGTCAGGGATATTGATTCGGTCACGGAGAATCTTCTCTTTTAATGCGCTGACTTTGTCGTCGCATTTTATTCGGACTTATTCTTTGTGCTGTATGCCTTTAAAAACCTAATGACTGCTATTGTTTTTGTTTGTACTGGAGCGGACTGAGGTTCCTCAGAGATTCATGAGGTTTAGCTAAAATTATACCTGATTTAAACCCAAATCCAAACCCCCAGCCCGTTAAATTGGGTATTACAACTGCTGTCAGCCAGGTTTAAAAGCCGCCTAAAATCAAGAAATCTCACCGGCTGGATTATAAACCGAGCACAGTGTACTTATGACCACCCCCGCGGCAGGGATTGAAGAGGCTAACCCGCAAGGGTGGCGGCGCCTGGCCCGCGTGGCGCGGAGGCGACCTTGGGAGCCACCGCAAGCCCGCTGGGACAGCCGCCGGCAACCGCGGATTAGCCCTGAAAGCCCGTCCGCCGCCCCACTAAATACCCCCTGAATGTTTAATTTAAATGTGAATCGCCCGATTCTCTGTGGCCGCCAAGCAAGCCTCGCGGAACGACTCGGTATAGGTGGGGTGCGCATGGCTCATCCGTGCAATGTCCTCGGCCGTAGCCCGATATTCCATGGCCACTACGGCCTCAGCAATCATGTCGGCCGCCCGAGGACCAATGATATGAACCCCCAAAATTTCGTCATTCTCTTTGTCAGCCAGTACTTTAACCTGACCGTCTAAATCCATGCTTGCGCGCGCCCGACCACTGGCTCGGAAGGGGAAACTGCCCACTTTGTACGCCCGACCTGCCGACTTCAACTCCTCTTCCGTATGCCCCACCGAAGCCACTTCAGGCCAGGTGTACACCACGTTCGGAATGAGCAAATAATTGATGTGCGGCTGCTGCCCCGCAATGATTTCAGCCACCAACATGCCCTCTTCTTCGGCCTTGTGCGCCAGCATCGCACCCCGCACCACGTCTCCAATGGCATATACGGAAGCATCTGCCGTTTGCAAGTGGTCATTCACCGGAATCCGCCCCCGCTCATCGGTGGCGAGCCCCAAGGCGCTCAAATTCAATCCCTCGGTGTACGGCTTGCGGCCCACGGAAACCAAGCAGTACGGCACATTCCACTCGAAGGTCTCCCCCTTTTTGTTTTCCGCCGTCACCACCACTTGTTTGCCCTTATTTTTTACGGAAGTTACCCGAGTTTCAGTGTAAATGTCGGCCCCCAGTTTTTTCATTACCCGAGCCAAATCTTTGCTCATGGCACTGTCAAAACCGGGAATGAGTCGGTCGGCGAACTCTACAATGCTGAGCTTTGAGCCCAGTCGCGCATACACCGAACCCATTTCCAATCCAATGACTCCGCCGCCAATGACCAGCAAATGCGAGGGAATTTCTTTCAGATTCAAGGCCTCGGTCGAAGTGATGATGCGTTTTTTGTCGGGCACAATGCCGGGAAGGCCGGACGGCTTAGAGCCCGTCGCAATAATGGCTTTTTCATAGCTCAATTCGGTGCTGCCATCGCTGCCCTGCACCTGAATGATGCCTTTGGATTTGAAAGAACCCATGCCATGAAATACGGTGACTCCATTTTTTTTCATCAGACCCGCTACACCGGCACAAGTTTGGGCCACCACCTCATTTTTCCGGGCGATCATTTGTCCGAAATTCACCGACACGTTCGACAGTTCAATTCCGTGCTCGGCAAAGGTATGGCTGGCATTGTAATAATGTTCCGAGCTGTCTAGCAGCGCTTTAGATGGGATGCACCCCACATTCAGGCAGGTTCCGCCTAAGGTGGAATATTTTTCAATCAGCGCAGTTTTGAGCCCCAATTGGGCGCAACGGATTGCCGCAACGTAGCCGCCAGGCCCCGATCCAATAACAACAACCTGAAAGGAATTCATGAGGATAATTTTGCACAAAGGTATGGATTTAATGGCAGAGCTGAGCAGATTTTCGCGGTTCAAGCGGTGTGGGAATGGGGTGATTTGGGCGGCTGACGGGCTTTCACGGGTAGTCCGCGTGGGGCGGGAGGCTGGCCCAGCGGGCTTGCGGGGGCTCCTAAAGTCGCCTCCGCGCCGCGCGGGCCAGGCTCCGCCCCCCTGCGTGCTACCCTGTTCAATCCCTGCCGCGGCCTACTCCTGGCTTTTATGGTGGGTTGAACTTTGTGTTGGAGGTGTTGGGGGGCTTGGGGGGAATGGGGTCGGGCTTCCCTTTTTGGGGAAATGAGGTTGCCGCCAATAGCGATTTCCTGAAGGCTGCGCTTAAGCTTTACCCAAAAAAGGTTGCCTCGCGCCCTTCGGGTCGCCAACGTTTTCCCCGACGTAAAGGAAACTTGAAATTTTATTTGACCCCCTCCTCTTTCCCCTCCTCCTCAAATCCCCTTCCAATTTTCCCTCCTGTAAAAAGGATGAATTTGCCAGTTCATCCAGTCTCATTCCCATGCTCCCGCTTCCCGCACCAGCAAAGTTTCCTTTGCACGATTCAGAAAGCTTTTCTGAGACTCCCCAAGGCGAACCTGGTTCCATTTTTCAACTTCCCCAGATTCCCGTAGTTCACTCCAAAAAGTGCCCTAACTATTCTTCGCCACCCCAAATACGTGACGAAGTGTTCCTTTTTAACGTTTCATCGATGAACTACGAATTTACGCGAGGATTATCAAAGTTTCAAGGTGGAAGGCCATTTTTTTGGTTTAGGAACAGACATTTTCATGGATTAAAATTTCCAAAGGGCGTGCTAAATAAAGGCAGAAGGCAGTTTGGGTAATTTCAAAAAAATGATTTTTTAAGTTTTACTCAACGGTTGAGAATAAGGGGGGGCGAACAAAAATCTACATGTAAACTATGAATTTTATGAAAAGGCAGGTTTAATCTGGCCCTTGAACACCTCCATTTTCCTTAAAAAAAAGGGTCGAAATTGGGTCAGTGAGATTAAACGGGAAGCCATAAAATTCTCTCTGTATACGCCTCAATAATTGGCTTTATGGCTGCAAGGTAAAGCGTACGCTAATGCCCCCGTTGGTGGTGCTGTTCGGAAACTGATTTGATACGAATGGATTTGTACCCATATGGTCTACAAATGCCCGAGCGGTGATGGATTTGCTCAGTTCGTATTCCGCGAAAATCTTGATGGTGATTTGTTGTTGACCAGCGGTGATTTGCTGTACTTCTTCTTGGATTTTACGGATGATGGTAGAATTGTCGCGCCAGCCAATATCTGCCCGTACATTAAATCCATTTTCTAAGCGCCTTCCGTTAATGAGGAAAGGCAATTTAAACTTGGCCACTTTGTAGCCGGCGCCTACGCTAACCTCGAACGAGTTGGTTTCGGTTACCTGATTGTTCGGGAAGTTTAGGCTAACATTTCGGCTGCTTTTTACTTCAACGGCTGTTTGAACTTCGTTTTTGAAGGTCATGTCAACCTTGATGAGGGGCTGGAACTGCTCTTGAATGCTAACGGAATTCAAGAAGAAACGGCTGATGTAGTTGCCATCTGCCCCAAATTCACTGTAGCCAAATGGATTGGATTGCCAATAGGCGGAACTCAAGTTGTTGTAAACGTTGTTGGATTGGAATCCCGATACGCCCAAGGTCGATTTGTAGCTGTGCGTTAGTACAATGTTTTTGAATCGGTCTGCGAAAAACGGTATGTTTTTCAATCCATCAAACTGCAATCTCCAATTGGGAATGGGAATTTGAGGGAACATGTTTAACGACTGTGCTTCTGCATCAACGCCGGTATATGCACTAATAAATGAATAATACAATACATCGGTTTGGTTGCCTCCAAACCCAAGTTGATAGATGGCGTTCGGATTTACATTGCTGTTTGGGTTTTGTTCGGCAAGCCGTTTAGAAAGTATACTGCGGTGTTGAAGCATGCGGTCGAAGGTGGGCGAACTGAAATTAGGCCCTAAGCCATCAAAGAAGGAACCCAAGGTCATGTACGACATGCTAAAATTACCCATTGTCAAGGGGTTTTGGGTTCGGAAGTCGTTTTCACTGGGCACATACCGATAGTTCGTTTGGTAGTTTTCTGAATAGGTGCGGTCGGCATTGAAGGTTATTCGGAATCCTCGGAATGGCTCATAGGTGGCATTCCCGCTCAGCGTTGAGGAATGGGTACGCATAAACATTTGGTTCAGAGTAGAATCCCGAACCAACCAGGCGTCCTGCACAATTTTGTTTTGTAAATCTTGGTCGTCGTATTGCCGCCCGAAAGCAAAATCAGGTCCGATGGAGGCTCCGCCCAAATTCATTCCCAGCAAATCAGTACCTGCAGCGTATCCAGGCAGTACAGTTCCATTGGTTTGGGTATAGCTAACGGAAATGTTTTTAAATCCGGTGGCCACTTTTACTAAGGTGTTGGGAATGACACCCCAATCCATTTTTTTCCGAATGCGTTTTCCTGTTATAGAAACTGCAGCACCACTGGCATCAGAGGCAGCTATGAAGCGAATCCGACGGTCATCTACCACTTCGACTTTCCCTTTAACCGTGTCGCCGTTCTGTGCCAGCACGACCACTTCTACATCTTCGGTTTTTAACTGATGCTTGATGGTACGCTTCCTATCCTTTTTAAACGACAAAGGTTTTGGAGATTTCCAGCTAACGATTTTGATTTTGACTTTGCTGGAATCGGTGATGGGCTCGTCATCTTTTTCTTTGTTCTTCTGTGGAGTAGCGTGAAGTTTTTTCAAATAGTCTGATTTCCGGTACAGGGTATTCATATTGAATTGCCCATTCAATTTTAAGGTTTGATTGTTTTGCACCACATTCCCCCAGCGGCCCAATGTGAATTGTCCGGACTGAGGAGTTTGCTCTAGATTGCTCGCCGTCCAAGAGAAATCACCACCATATCCGGCGGTTACATTTACCCAATCAAACCACGGAAATTTATTGATTGGAACGGAATAGTTGGCGTCAAAACGATGCGTATAACGGGTATTGCGACCTAAGAATGAGGTACGAGGGCGCACAAGGCTATCTAAGGGCATTTCGGGCTCATCAATTCTGGAATTGTTGGTGGCAGAGAAGGTTAATGTTAGGGCTCGGGTTGGATTGTATTGGAACTCATAATTGCGTGTCCAAGTAAAGTTTTTCCGATAGGTAGTTTCAATCAATAAATCGTAACGGGTCGTGTTTCTAAGCTTAAACTCATTCCAGTCTCGAAGTACATTTGCACTAAAGCCAAGCCGTTTGGGCATGAAACTTAAATTGAAATCTTTAACAAATTTCAACCAGGGCGATTTGAGTTTTTTACTCCGTTTAAAGGGTTCCCAATAGGTTACGGTGGGGCTAAATCCATAGGTTAGGCTGGCTTTGTGCTGAAAGGTGTTGTTGAATTCTGTTTTGGTATCGCGAAACAATTCCTCGGTATAAGAATAGGAGGCCGAGAAGTTGGATATATCATACAGCTTTGGTTTGCCAGCATCTTTCCCCCTCTGCTTTCGCATATTGTTGATGTTGAAACTTTTTCGGTCGGTTACTTCTTCCACCAAACGGCTCAGGGAGTCACGTGAAAAATCAGTGGGTAAGGCTCCAAGGGCATCGGTGAACAGAATGTCTGGATCTAAGGGATTAAATTGAGGACTGGCAATGCTGCCTGAATACCCGAAAAATACGGGAATACTTACCCCGGCCTCTTTTCCAAAAAACTTGCCCAATTCAAATTTGGTGGTTAAATCCAGATTGGTGGTGTTTTCGCGGCTTCTGTCTTGAGGCCGTTGTTCGATAGAACCAAAACCAAAACGAGTGGTACCGACAGAAAGGCCAACTTGACCAAAATCTGATAGATCAAGTGTAGTGCGAGCCAGTGCGGCCCAACCTCCCGATTCAAAGTAGTCGGTGGCACGAAGTTCATTCACCCAAACTTGAACGCATTTCGCCATTCCATCGTCCGGCTGTGGTTGCCCTGTTTGCCAAGGGTTATTTTTCTTGGAGGGGTTTCTTACTCCAATTAAAATGGTTCGAACATTGGCTAAGTTTGGATTTCCTCGAACCGAAATGCGGGCCCCATCAATCAGATCGCTGTAAATTAAATTGGGGTTTTCCCCTTCAGTATTCCTCCGCAGTTTCAAATCGGCCAATAGCTTTAGCTCAATGCTCACCAAATTATCGGCAGGCCATACGTTTTCCCGATAGGCAAAGTCTTTGTTGGGGTCTCCGCTGGCAGCATTCGGCTGAATGGAAACGTCCGAGGGCTTTAAAGGAATTTCGTACTCATAATAATTTTCTGAGGCGTCCATTCCCAAGCGAACAAAAATCGATACGTCGTTGCTATCTAAAATGGAGTTGTCGCGCGACTCCAAGTGAGTATTCATACGTACATATCTATATGCCCTTAAATCCAGTTCCGAGTTTTTGAAGACGGCCTTTCCTTCCCCATCTTTAAGGTCGCAGGCGTTCAGCACCAACGACTGTTCATTCAGTTGCTGAAGCTGGGGGTTTGCTGGATCAATTTCTCGGGTAATGCCCGGAGGCAGTACATAGGGGAATGGAGCCTTTTGTGTATTTTCTTCAATATTTACCGTGGTAGAGTTGAAGTCAGCACCTTCCTGCCAAATATCGGCTACATCGGCAATTAGGCCCTGAAATACCCGCCAGTCGGAGCGAACCAATTGCATGGTGGCCATGCGCAAAAACACATCGTCATCAAATTCCTTCAAGGCCATTCGCATAAAACGAATGGAACGGAAATCTGAGATGTTGCCAAAGCGTTCCCGTTGTTCCGCATAAATGGGTACTCGGAACTGAATCCACTTCACCGGTTTATTGATGGTGCCGCCAGAAGGTCCAGGTACCGAAACGGTGGTATTTAAAATGTCTGTAATAAAGTTTTCTCCGATATCGTCCAGGTCATTTTGCCTTAGACTAATGCGGTATTGATAATAACTTTCAGGTTGGTCTAAGGTATAGTTGACATTAATGTCCTCGCTATTCGGAACTACACCATAGGCCTCGGTGTTGTTTTCTGCCGGACTATTCCCGTCGGGGCCAAGAAAATGCTTGTATCGGTTGTGAATGTAGTTCTCTCCGGGAATGTTGGTGCTGTTGTCGTAGCTTAATCCGGCATAATGCCTGAAGTTGTCACCCGCCGGGTCATCTCTTAAATCCTGCAGCGCCGACGGATTTCCTGCAAATTTAAGCTCCACATCGTTCATAAAGGCCTGAAAAAAACTGCCTTCCTCTTGGTCATTCAACCCATCGTAACCTACATCTTGAAGGTCACGGTTGGCGGGTAAATTGTCAAAGTTCTGATTTATGGGTTGTAGCAATGGAATTTTACCCCAAGCGGTTTCAATGGTTGGTCTGGACTCCTCAGGCGTGGGGAGACCATTTTCGTAACTCATGCGACCATCGCGCAAAAAATCTTCATTCAAATTACCCACTTGAAGCAGCAAATCTCCGCCGCCCCCAGGCAATAAGTTTCTGTTGGTGGCTCCAGGAGTACCCACATCCCATTCCTTTAATTGATTCAAGTCATTGGCTTGGTAGGGGTCCATCATCCAAAATTCAATGTAGGCAATATTGGCGGCATCCCAGTTGGTGGTTTCCATCCGCCGCATCAACAAACCAAAGTTGGATTTGAGATTTTTTAAGGCAATCCGGTCCGAAATGCTTTCATCAAAATTATTGATGTCAAAATTATATGGGCCCCTTTCTCCCGGGTAAAAATGGATATCAAATACTTGCTGATTGATTTGTTGCTGAGTATAATTGGGTTGAAACCCCGGAAAAACCTCCATCGGGCGCACCTCACGCAGGTAGTTGTTGGCGCGCATCAAAGGGTCATTGGAAACGTTGGCCGGAGTTTGGGTGTTTTGCCGGAAGAAAAGCGGGTCTAAGGTGAACCAGGTCAGTTTGGCCCGATTAAACCCATACCGCAAATCATCGAAAAATCCACCGTTTGGAAAGGCGGGATTGTCTTGAGGAACCGAGCCAATTTTCCACTGAAGCGGGCTTTTAATCTCAATGGCCGTTTCCGCCGCCTCAAAGTCATCAATGTAAGAAACCCCGTTCTCCCCATTGGCATCAATCACCCCATTAAATCCAGGAATCAAATGGGCAAATTCACCATTGAAGGTCAACAAGGAGGGGGCCTTGGTGTCTATCCCCGGAATTTTATCTACTAGACGGGTAACAAAGGGCAATTCTCGGCTGAAGTTTAGATCCACACCCCAAATGGTGTTGTTCACCGGCTCATTTCCAATGTCAATTTTTTGGGTTAAGGGCAGCTCACTCAAATTCATGATGGTGGCCCCGGCAACTAAATTTTTACTGAGTTTGTAATCTACGTGGGTGCCCATCAGCCGCTTCTGCTGTATGTTGAATGTGGCATTGTTCTCCATCGAGATGTTGATGGGAAGTCCAGAACTTAAAATGCCATCATCGATGATACGAACCCGGCCAATGGCATAATCCACCGTATAATGGGTGTTTTCAAGAAGGGTTTGCCCCCCCGCGGTAACGGTAACCGAACCTTGTGGAACGTTAAAGGCATTCAGGCTAATCTCCGATCCACTGGCACCTTTATAGCTGCCTCCCAAATAAAACCTGTTTTTCTCTTGGTTTAATTCGGCCAGCTCCTGAATATTTTCGTACAACTGATCAAAGGCATAGCGTTCCGTCATCGCTTGAATATCTATGCCGGGATTGGATTGATTGGCTTTGGTAAATATCTGAGCCAAATATCGGGTTGAAAAAGGCTCAGCAACAGGGAAAATAATCCGCCCATTTTGAGCGATAATGGTTTTGCCCTCTAAAAAGTCAAAAAACCCATCTTTTTGTTGGTCGCCTTGTGGATTCAGCCGGTCCAAATTAAACAACTGAAGCAGAGGTGTACCACTCACTCCGGGCGCATTTGGAAAGTAGTTTACTTTGACCCCGGTTTCTGTATCTTGATACAATATATTTAAGGTGAAGTCCTGTTGGCCGATATTAAATCCTCCGATGGAATATATGTTTTTCATCATCCAGGGCCAGTTGGCCTCATTGATGTCGAGATTGGAAGATTTTAATAACTTAACTACCAGAGCGGAGGGGCTAGATAAATCCTGAGAGAATTCCCCCACTTTGTAGGTCTGTCCCCCTGCCGTAAATTCGTACGATACGGCCAAAACTTCATCCGCATTCAGAGCCTGGTTTAGGGAAATGTAGCCAAGTAGGGGGTGAAAGGTGTATTCATTTTGGGCAAGCAGGCGGGCATTAGTAAGTTTCTCAATCTGAGTCCCATTGTTCAGTTGGTTGAACAAGTATTGCGAGGTGATATCACGCACCTGGGGAGCCAAGCCTGCAGGGTCGAAACCATTGACTCCATTTGAAGGGTAACCGGAAGGATTGGGAAGGTTCTCTCCCAAAGGTAAAATGGCCACTACATTCCGAATATTTTCAGTGGCATTTATGCGGTTGGTTACCCAAACTTCAATGCGCGTAATATTTACGGGCGAGGTTATGTAGGGTAAGGTTTGATTGGCTTGGTCGTAGTTGTTTTTAAAGTAATCACCCAAAAAATAGTGCCGGTTGGCTTCATATTTTGCTGCCGGCAAATCAAATTCTGTTACCTGAGCTCCACCCTGAACGGTGATGTTTTGGCGCTGACCTTGCTGCTGACTAAATACGCTGGTAATTTCCCATCGTCCAAATTTTAATTTGTTTTTCACCCCAAACAAGGAGGAGGAGCCTTGAATAAGCTGACCGGTCAATCCCATGTTGACATTGCCAAATTCAAGAAGCTGAAGAATATCATCCTCACCGCCTTCGTACTTTAAATCCAACTGGTTTTCAAAAGCAAATACGGCCTCCGTATTGAAATTCGTTCCCAACTTGATTTTGTCTCCAATGGACCCCGTAACATTCACCTGAATGTTCTGGTCAAACTGGAAGGTGGTAATGGTGCGTTGCGCCAGTGGAATGCTTGGGTTCTGATTCGTGTTTACTCGAATCCCCATAATCAATTCCGCTGAGCCCGTGGCCCGAATATCAATTTTCCCAAGTCCAGCCGGGATGTTGGCCAAATTTATTTTTGGAATCAGGGAATTGCTTTCTTTGCCCGAGGATTTTTCCTTCTCTTTTTTCTTCCAATAATCCATGATTTCACGGGCAGATTGACGGGTGCGGTATTCCTTTTCCGATAAATATTGCCTCGAAATCTCAGCCCCTCCAATCTTTTTTACAATTAGATATTGCTTTAAATCCGGATCGTACGAAACTTCTTCTTCGGTGGCACCAACCCCGCCCATAAACCGATGGTTATTTGTATCCACCTGAGCCAGAGCTGTTGATGTAAATACGACAAAAGCAAACATAAGGCAGGCCTGAAGCGCCTTTTGCTTAAACCATTTGGTATGTGCACAGAACAACCTCACCCTTTGTACAACTACAAATAATTTAATGCTTTTCGAATCCAAGCCTCTACGGGTTCCCCGCCCTCCAATTCCTTTGATACCCGATCCAAGGCTTTTTCAATCACAGGTCGAGTAAAACCAAGGGCCAGCAAGGCCAAGGTGGCCTCTTGACGAACCGCCCCTCCATTCTGCCCGCCACCCACTGAAACGGCATCAAAGGCCTGCACCTTTCCCACCTTGTCTTTTAAATCTACAATGATGCGTTCGGCCGACTTGGCTCCTATGCCTTTGATTCGCTTCAAAGAACCTACATCCTCCGTTAATATTATTCGTTGCAAATCGGCCACAGAACTAGCGGAAAGGATCATGCGAGCCGTCGTCGCGCCTACCCCTGAAACACCAATCAACAACCGAAACATGTCACGCTCACGCTCTTCCGCAAAACCGAACAATTGGTGCGCATCCTCGCGAATTATTTGATGAACCAACAGCTTCCCTTGCTTCCAAGACTGAATGATGTCATAGGTCTGCAATGAAATAAATACCTGATAGCCCACGCCTTGGCATTCAACCACAGCATGGGTAGGTGTAACTTCTACAAAGGAACCGTTCAAATGGGTAATCATCCGGCAAAAATATCCTATACGTCTAAAAAATTCCCCAAAGGGAAGAAATACAACTGTTTGGTGGGATATAGGTGTTCTATAGGCCGGAGTTTTTGAAACAGACTACAAATATACACAACAGGATTGTTTTTCAGGACTTTTAACAAATTCCGGCCAAGACTCGGCTTCAATGCCGGTTTTCTGCGTAGGTTTGGAGCATGAATCTCGGTATTATTGATACCCATGCACATTTAAATGATGCCCGTTTTAAGGAGGATTGGGCAGAGATGCGCCAACGAGCAAAAGACCAAGGAGTCGTCGCAACCATTCTCCCAAACGTGGATGTTGATACCTTGCCCGAGGTGCAAAAATATGTGTCATCGGAACCCAAGTGGTGCTTCGGTATGCTGGGCTTGCACCCATGCTCGGTAGAGGAAAACTGGCAAGAGCAGCTAAATGCCATTTGGCAGCATTCAAATCAGGTCAATTGGGTCGCCATTGGCGAAATTGGTTTGGATTTATATTGGGATAAAACCTCCCTCAGTCGGCAACAAGACGCTCTGGATTGGCAATTAATTAAGGCCGCCGAAATGGATTTGCCAGTATGCTTGCACACCCGAAATGCACATGCGGAAACGGTGGCATCTTTACAGAGGCTAAGACCACCCGCCGGAGGGGTTTTTCATTGTTTTACTGGGAATTATTCTGAGGCAGTTCAGGTGTTTGATTTAGACATGTACATCGGTATTGGAGGGGTAGTGACCTACAAGCAAACGGAACTGCGCGAGGTCTTAGCTAAAGTCGGATTGAACAGGGTGGTTTTAGAAACCGATAGTCCATACCTGCCACCTGTTCCACACCGAGGCAAACGGAATGAACCTTCTTGGTTAACCGAGGTCGTGCATACCATCGCTCAAGCCTGCCGTTGCCATCCGCAACGCGTCATTGAAACTACGTTTCAAAATGCATTGACCGTGTACCCCAAATTGCAGAATTAGACCCTATAATCCCAGGCTTTTTCGACTCAATAACCCAGATTGAAGCAACTAAAAAACTCCTCAAAAATGTCCGAAAACCGACCATTGATTCATCTAATTTATACCGGCGGAACCATCGGTAGCATTGAAATGCCAAATAGAGGTGGATTGCATCCCATTGATTTTGCACACCTGAATACGCACATTCCGGAATTAAGTCGCTTAGATGTGGATATTGAGGTGGTATCGGTGGCCGAACCCAAAGACAGTTCAGACATGCGACCGGACGATTGGGCCGCTATCGCCGCTCACATTGCGGCCACGCATGATTATGTCGATGGGTTTGTCTTGCTGCACGGAACCGATACCATGGCCTACACTGCTTCAGCCCTTAGCTTTATGCTTCAGGGGCTGAAAAAACCTGTAATTTTAACAGGAAGCCAATTGCCCATTGGGAAAATTCGGACCGACGGGAAGGAAAATGTGCTGTCTGCTATTGAAGTCGCAGCCGCACAACGGAACGGGAAGCCCCTGCTGCAAGAGGTCGCTGTTTATTTTGAATACAAATTATTCAGAGGCAATCGAATCCGAAAATACAGCACCGAGCATTTTCATGCCTATGTATCTCCAAATTATCCTGTTTTGGCCGAGGCCGGTGTAGACATTCAATTCAATACGTCTGCTTTGTGGATTCCGAAACAAGACCAGCTTTCATTTTACCCAAACATGGATCCATCCGTTATGCCCCTCCGCCTTTTCCCGGGCATTTCTGCGAAGATGCTCCAATCCATTAAGCCTGCCGATGGCGTTCGTGCGGTTGTCCTTGAAACCTTTGGATTTGGAAATGCCCCTTTTGATACCGAGTTGTTGAATACCCTCTCGGATTGGATGAACAAAGATATTTTCGTTATGCAAATCAGTCAGTGCTGGCACGGAAGTTTGGCGCCCGGAAAGTATAAAACAGGGATGGCAATGATGGAAATGGGCGTGTTCAACGGTAAAGATTTAACATTTGAATCTGCCATGGTAAAGTGCATGCATGCCTTGGGCAGGACCAAAACAAGATTAGGGATGGCCGAAGTAATGAAGCAAAACCTGGCAGGGGAATTCAGTGAGTAAACCCAATCCTGTCGCTTTTTTTGTATTTTCGCCTCCCGTTTCAGTCCCTGAAGCTATTTTATTTTTGGAGAGGTGACCGAGTGGTTGAAGGTGCACGCCTGGAAAGCGTGTGTACCCCTAAAGGGTACCGGGGGTTCGAATCCCCCTCTCTCCGCATTATTCCCCCCGTTGCGTAGAGCCAAGGCATGCCTTGGCTCACCCCGTACAGCCAAGGCATGCCTTGGCTCTACAACCAAACCACCACAACACTAAACCCCAGCAAAAGCCAAAACAAAACATCCTTCGCCCGATTTACCGGCCCAATCATGAAATAAAACGACCCAATTACTGCCAAACTGAAGGCCCCAATCGATAAAATCCGCACTTCAGAATTCGGCAACCAAAATACCAAGGGCATCAACGACAATAAATGAAGATAGGATAGCTGTAACACCTGGCGCTGATGTTTTTTAAGACCAGCATTTTGACGAACCGAAGCCAGCGTCCAGCCCATTACCAACAGCAACCAAATACCCAATACCACTCCCAGTACCACTGAAAAGGAAACCAGGCCCGAATAGGGAGCCAGACCCGAACGCAACCACAAGGAGGAACCAACACCCCCAAATAAAATGTAATCAAAACAAATAAAATACAGCGGTGGCAATACATACCCAAGGCCTGTAATTACTCCTTGCCTGAAACTGTACGGCCCACTCAATCCCAAATACAACCACACAAAAAGGATAAAATAAAAGTAGGCCGGAACAAGCAAAATCAGGCTGCCGGCAAAAAAACCGGCATTGAAAACTGCAGCATGGCTCCGAACCTCCCCCGGAGCACGCAATACATTGTACAACACACATATCCACAAAGCCGTACTCCCCAAAAACAGCCAATCCATAGGAGCTCCCGGGAAGGCAGACAACAACAATACCATCAATACCACCGGAAACTGACTGGTGGCCTCAAACAAGTTTATACGCGTCAATACAGCATGATACCCCTGAGCCAACAGCCATATCCCCACGCCAAACACAAGCTTTTCAACAATCCCCTCTAAACCCGGGATGTGAATGGGGATGGCCGCCGAATTCAATAAGGACAAAACCACGGCAATGAAAGCCGAAAGCATAAAGTTCCATTCCCGTTGCCGGCGTACCCACGCAATCAACATGGCTTCTTTCGAACATTTTGAAGGCTTAACCCTAGATTCTCTGTCGGCATTGCATGCTTTTTTGTTATTTTGCCTCTTGGGAACCACGTTTGGTTTTTCAAAAGCAGTTCCCCTTTGCGCGGTAAAATTACAAATTCAACGATTCCATGCCCTTGTCCCTTTTGCACTTGCTCTATGTCTCTCCCACTGAACGGCTTCAGACCTTACAGCAAGACAGACAGGAACTTTTTCTGCTCATGGGAATAGCCATTGGCCTACTCATTCTCGCTTTTGTTCTGCTGGTTATTGTTATTTTCCGTAAGCAAAGATCTAAAAAGGACGCCCTCTCAATTCATCTACCCACCGAAAACCCCAAACTAGAGGATAAGGATGAACAGCGATTCGCCCCCCAAGTCCCCTTTGCCCCAATTGAACCCGAGAACTCAACCAACCCCAACGCAGTAGAGGAAATTGCCATACAAGACGAGCTGCCTAGCCCGCATCCTCAATCCCATAAGGGCAGCCAAGACGATGACCATAAGCCTTCGGCCGAGCCAGAACAGAGCACTCAGGAACTTCCATCAGAACCAACCAAATCTGAGGAGGCTCTTGCCCCGCAGGAAACCAAATCAGAAACACCACCGGAGCCTCCAAAATCAACACCTACCCCCCCCGAATCTCAAACCGAATCCAATGGAAATCTATCTCCAGAACAGGTGGGCCAAAAAGTGGAAGAAGCCTTGAAAGGAGCCAAATCCGCAGAAGAAAATCGGAAAGCCATTCAAGCCTATCTCGAAGAATTAAGGCAACGAAAAGCCAATACCTCAACCGATGTAGAGGAAGAAACGCAAAAGAAACAGGAGCCTACAACCCCAGTTCCAACCGAAGACCTTCAAGCCCAAGTCCCCAACTCCTCCCATGTTGATCCAGAACGCGCTCAAGATTCTGAATTAACCCAGACACCTTCCCCACAGGAAGAGAACCTTCCCAATGAAAACGAGGAGAATAATGCTGAATCAGAACAGCCCGGGTCCACCTCTGTAGAATCTCCGGATTCCAACCCCGAACCTCATATATTGGCCCTAATTCCTCCTTTTGTACCTACAGAGGAAGAACCCGTGGTAAGTCAGACGCCTGAGCCGGAACCCGCTGAATCCATGGAAACCCCATCATTTGAAGTGGAATGGGATAGCGTACACGAAGAACAGCCCTCCGTTCGATACCTGCCCGCCGCTCCGGGCGATCTAAAGTCCTTTGCCGATTGGCTGAAGGAATTCAAACGGCCTTAATCCGAAAGGAGACCCAATTATGGAACATTTAAATGTTGAAATCAAGGCGCACTGCCCAGATGCCGCTTTCGCCAGAACGATTTTACAGCAAGCCAATGCACGATTTGTTGGAGAAGACCACCAAATTGACACCTATTTTAACGTCCCATCCGGACGACTCAAACTCCGAGAAGGAAACATTGAAAACCATTTGATTTTTTACCGGAGATCCGATATGCCCGGACCCAAAACATCAGAAGTGTCTCTGCTTGAAACCAAGCCCAATACACCCTTAAAGGCCTTTTTGACAAATGCATTGGGCACTTGGAATGAAGTGGATAAACACAGAGAAATCTATTTTGTAGACAATGTGAAATTTCACATCGACCGAGTGAACAACTTGGGAGAATTCCTCGAAATAGAGGCCATCGATAAAGACCATACGTTGGGCAAAGAGTACCTACAGGAACAATGCCGGTTTTGGATGCAAAAACTGAATATTCAAGCGGAAGATTTACTGTCGGTTTCTTACAGCGATTTGCTGGAAAACAAAATCCCCGCAAAGAAATAGGCCCGCCTTACCCTTGATAAGCCATAAGTAAAAGGGTATATTTGCAATGCAATTGAAATAATACGTTATGATGAACGAGTTGATCGCCGGTTTCCCCGGACAAATTGAAACCAGCCTTGGCATTGCCGATGCAAGTCCACTAAAAAACACCCTTAAAAATCCTTCCCTAATTGTCATCTCTGGATTAGGTGGTTCGGGAATCGGAGGTACAATGGTCGCCGATTGGTCCAGACCTCACGCCCAAATCCCCGTTCTGGTAAATAAAGACTACAGCTTACCCGCTTGCGTAAACGAAAAAACCCTGTTTATCGCTTGCTCTTACAGCGGAAATACCGAAGAAACCCTTGAGGCCGTAGAAAAGGCCCGCCAAGCAGGAGCCTCAATTCTCTGCATTACCAGCGGAGGCGAACTCGAAAAATTTGCCATCCAACATGGCTACGATTTCAGAAAAATCCCAGGCGGATTCCCCCCACGCGCATGCCTGGGCTATTCCTTAACCCAATTGGTGGATGTATTCGTTTGGCTGGGCTGCCTGCCCACAGATTACCGCCAAAAAATGGGCGAAATGATTCAAAATTTGCGCAACAATGCCGATTACTACATGCAAGAAGGCAAAAAGCTCGCCAACCACTTAAATGGAAAAATGGCGGTAATTTATGCCGAAGCCTCCATCGAAGGTATGGCCGTTCGCTTTCGGCAGCAAATCAATGAAAATGCAAAAGACCTCTGCTGGCATCATGCCGTTCCTGAAATGAACCACAACGAGTTGGTAGGCTGGGCCGGAGGAACCAACCACCTGGCCCCTGTCCTTATGCGCACCTCCAACGATTATCCGCGCAACCAAACCCGCATGGATATCATGAAGGATATTTTTAAAAAATACACGCCCAACACCATTGAACTGATCGCAAAAGGAAATCACCCGGTGGAACAAGGGTTGCACCTGATTCACCTCACCGATTGGGCATCTTTCTTTTTGTCTGAAATGCGCCAAGTCGATGTAATGGAAGTGAAGGTTATCGATTACCTGAAGGGAACTCTGGCCAAGGGCTAATGGAGCACCTGCCTCCTAAAAACACGAAAGTATGGCTCTGCAATATGGGGCATGTGGAATACCGCTCCGCTTGGGCCTTGCAACAACATTTGCACGCCCGCATTGTCGAGCAAAAGCTGGACAACCGTAAACGCGAGCCTCAAGCCCTGCAAGCCACAGAAAATTTCCTGCTGCTCTGCGAACACAATCCCGTTTTTACGCTGGGAAAAAGCGGAAATCCCGGTAATTTGCTCCTCAATGAGCACATGCTCCAGTCCAAAGGTGTGGACTTTCTGCCCATTAACCGCGGAGGAGACATTACCTACCACGGACCAGGCCAGCTAACCGCATACCCCATTCTAGATCTGGCAAATTTTTTCACCGATATCGGAAAATACCTGCGCCTGCTCGAAGAAGCAATTATCATGGTATTAAAAGAATACGGTCTAAATGGCTCCAGAATCGAGGGCCTAACCGGCGTTTGGCTAGATGCCGATGTTCCTTCCAAAGCTCGAAAAATCTGCGCCATCGGAGTGCACACCAGCCGCTGGGTAACCATGCACGGCTTCGCCTTTAACATTTGCGCCGATCTCAGCCCATTCTCCTATATCGTCCCCTGCGGCATCCCCGACAAAGGCGTAACCAGCCTTCATTTAGAAGTGGAAGGCGTTTCATATCCCCGCGTAGTTCAGCAAACAGTCGAAGCGCTCCAAAGCGTCTTCAACATGGAGTTGCAACAGCCACAATCTCCCATCTGGCCCCCCGATTTCCCTCAATTCCGCCCCGAATAAGGCCGCTGTACCTTTCCCACACCTTAACGCTGCCGCATATGAATCGCATGGATGGTTTGGGCGGCAAACGGGCTTTCATGGGTAGTCCGCGTCCATAAGCCACCAGCCCAGCGGCATTGCGGGGGCTCCCAAGGTCGCCTCCGCTGCGCGCGGGCTGGGGGCTTATGGCCTTGCGTGCTACCCCATTCAATCCCTGCCGCAGCCTCCTTCCTTGCCCCGCTCTTCCTATTTCGCGGCCAAGCTCAAATCAACATTCAACCGCAACATCCATAAACAAAAAAGGGGGCCGAAGCCCCCTTTTTCAACCGTTTGGTTTATAGATTATTTTGCAGCTACAATCAGTTTACGAGTAACCGTTTTGCCATGAGCAATAAAGGTTACATGGTAAACTCCAGAAGCCAATGCAGAGGTATTTACAACATGATGGTGAGTACCTGTCTGCATCATACCTTGAACTGGAGCAGCCACATCGCGGCCATTCAAATCGCGGGTATAAATTTCTACCATTCCTGGCTCATTCAAGGTGAACTCTAGGTTCGATACCTCTTGAGCAGGATTTGGATACATTTCACTCAACAAGAAGCTGCTGAAATCACCAATCTCAGTAGGAATAGCATTGCTAGTGCCCAAAGGCTGAAGACCTAAACGAACGGTAGCAACCGCATTGCCAGAATAAATGTAATAGGTGTAGTCCGCAGGAGCCCAGTACAAGGTGGTTTGACCTTGGTGACGGTCACCAGAAATTCCAGGAATCACAAATTTGCCATTCAAATCATTCACTGCAGTTTGAGAAGACTCCAACATTACACCACCATAGAACTGAGTAGTACTATCGGTAGGAGGAATTTGAGTTGGGAAAATCTTCATACGGATGTAACGACCGGTTTCACCCTGGGCCCATGGAGCAACAGTGTGAATGTCATCTGGGAACCCAAAAATATCTAGACCTGATTGAGAACGATTGGCTAAGAATCCAGACAATTGTGTTCCTGGAGTTGTAACGCGACCAGGAGATGTTTGAGTGGCAGCGCTAGCAACCAAATACGTTTCAATGAAATAGACCATATCTTGGTTAACCGACTCAAATTTGGTCATTAAGTGGTATTTCTGCTCGTTCGGGGCATTTGGAATAGATGCCGCAGTATTGTTATGGAAAACAAACTGATAATCAGTTCCAGCTACAGGATTGACCTTTGGCAAGCCTTCCATGGCATAAATAGTATCGTTAATCACAACGGTATGCTGAAACTTATTGTCGTTGGGGTTAATCATATCGGCGTTGGCACCTTGCGATTCAATCTCAACACGATAGGTTCCTAAAGCAGTAGGGGCAGCAATGGCAGAATAACCACGAATAACACGGGTAGCACCAGCGGCAAGGTTGAACGTACGGCTATCTTGTCCCAATACTGTATTTGCCATATCAAGAAGTTTAACCGAAACAGTAACGTTTTGGTTCATGCCTCCCATATTTGAAACAGTTGTTCCCCAATACATTGAATCTAAACCAGCAGTGATTGTTGGCGTCGCTTGAAACAACTTGGTATGAAGTGTGTCTCCTCCAGTGAAAGCAGTTGCATTTAAGAAATCAAATGAAAACTGTGGGTCACTTTGAGCAATCTCATAGTTCAATGGAACACCCAAATAGATGTCATCAATCATCCATGAATAGTAGTCAGAATCCCATACAAAACGGAATTGGAAGCTAGGAGAACCACCTACCGTCAATGGCACATAAATGGTACCGGAGTCAATGCTGTTAGGCGTTGTTCCTGCTGCCCACACTTGAGTCCAAGTTGTTCCGTTGTTGGTAGAAATTTCTACCACCCGGTTTCCTTGGAACACACGAGTGTAATGCTCGAAAGCCAAACCTACAACCGGATTGTTCGACAAGTTAATGACAGGAGAAGTCAAAATAGAACGCTGTGGAGCAGGAGCAGGTCCTGAACCCAACGCACCAGCACAGCTAGAACCTTGGTCATCCAACCAGTTTGAATCAAAAATAACAAAGCCATTGGCGGCTGTTGTAGAAGTAATTAAAGAAGGCTCACACGCGCCACGACCACCAACAGTCACATCTGGAACTGTGCTGGGACCTCGGTATTCCCAAGCGGCATCGTTGTCGTTTTCCAAGCCATTGGAGCCGGTAGATTGCTTCAATGGATTGGTCCATGGACCCATCTCTCCTGCAAAGCCAAAGCTCCAGGTCTCAGAGTAAACCACAGATGAAAAGAAATTCGAAGCGCCCTCCGTGGAATGACCTCCACCGGTAAATGGCAACTCATACAGACCAGCAACTGTCCGCTGAGGACTTGCTTTTTGGCCTTGTGCAACGCCTGCAACGGCAAGCAGTGCTACGGGTAAAATGTAATTTTTTAGCATGGTTAAACGGTTATTTAATGCAAGGTACGAATTTAATCCAATTATTAGCCAAATGTTACCTTTATCTGCCCGCACACCACCGCGGCGGTACTCCAAAAAACATTCTTTATTTTTATCTCATGCATTCATTTCCCCTTCTTAAATCTAGCCTCGCTTTCCTCTGCATCGCCCTCGGCGGCTCGGTATTCGCCCAAGGCAGCCTTCAATTCAATCAGGTAAAACTGATTCAAGCCCTCGATTCCGTACCCCAAAATAAGGTCTGGAAGGTAGAAAGCGCCATGCTGGGCCTGTCTCAAGGCATTCGCGTCTCGCCTACCTTTTACGTAAATGGAGATACCATTGTACTTGGCTACGATTCCTACAATGTAAGCCGATGGGAAAATGTGACTTCGGTGGAGGTGCAGGCCCGAGGGCAAATTTGCAACACTGTTATTCGCATGCGGTTTCTGGGAAGTGGAAGCGGTTCGGCTATTGACCAAGACAATTCCAGCTCTCCATTGAACAATACCTACAACCAATTTACCACGGTAGCTACCTTCACACCACCTTCGCCCGGAAACAATGAAATTGATCGTTGGAATTTTTGGTTGATGGCTGTAAATCAAACATCGGGGGGGGCATCTGAATATAGGATAGTGGTGAATCTTGCCAATGGGGCACAAATTGTTGAAACGTACAACGCAACGAATTCATGCGGGTGCTGTTATACTGTAAATAATGACTGGAGAAATTTTGTGGGTAGTTCTGGTGCCACCTCAGCACTCTCCCGAATGGATCGAGTCCGCCCCCAAATCTCCACATCCCTCCCCATGTGGCTGCCCGCCGGAACTACCCTACAAGCCGGAGGAAACGTAAAAGGACTTTCTGTAATCGAGTTTAATGTAATTCCATAATTAGGAGGAACTCCCCCCCTAAAACAAAAAGGAAATACTCATCTTCAAAAATACGTTCTTGCTCGGACCGCCGGGCAAGGCGTTTGCCCCATACCGGTAAAAAGCCCCAACCCCAAACCCGGAATTGTTCAACACCAACAGATTGTCAATGCTTAAACCCGATTCAAAATACCCGGCCTCCAAGCTCTTCGCCCCCGTTCCAATATGAACATCTCGATCTTGCCTGCCCCCCCAGCCCATGTTTTGAAATAAGGTCAAATTCGGCCGAAATACCTTGCGCCACTTTACCCAATTCGGAAAGGTGTGGTTTATAAATCCAAATACATGGTAGTTGCCCAAAAATTCCGCCGGCATCATGGTCTCAAAAGCATTGCGGCTCACCAACGAGAAATCGGTATAACTGCCCCGACCATTAAATAATACCTGCGCCGGAACCCGCTCCGGTACCCAACCCGCTAAAATACTCAGCTGTGTCCTCCCCCATTTTTTCCAACTGTACCGCTCTTCCATTTTAAACTGCATCCGCGTGTATGCTACGCCTCCAACCGCCCATTCTATCCCCCGACCCACCTGAAACCAAAGCACCGGAAGCTGAGTTGGCAAGGCAACCCGAGTGCTTCCAAAGGGAATGTATTTCTCTCCCAAACCCCAACGCACACTCAGCCCAATCTCGGTAAAGCTAAACCGCATCAAACTATCCGCCCCCTGAACAAACCGATATGCATCGGTCGGATTTTGCCAGCGGTACTGTCCATAAGCCTGCACCTGAACATTGGCCACCGGACTACTCTCTATACTAAACCGGGTTTCTTGAATGCTGTCAAATACCGATACCGCCAACTGCCGATTCAAATCATTCAATTGCAATGGGGGCACGATGGCCATGTCCGTAGCTGCCCGCTCAATGACATCCTGCCGATAACTCAACCGAATGCGCGTGGCTGTTTTTTGATGCAACGGCCATTCCGAAAATACGCCCCATTTCAAGGCTTCATCTTTAAAGCCCCAGGCTACATAGCCCCCCACCTGCCACCACTTTAACAAGCGCTCATTGCTCTGCAAGCCAATCCCCAAACGAAAGCCCTCATATTGGTTGGCCCGAATGAGCTCATTCAAATTCCAATCGATCTTTCCTGTCCTCAATCTACCCGTTATCAAGGCCTCTACGCCCTTTAATCTACGGTCTAAGTTCATTTCTTTTCCTACGCTGTCTATGACATGATAGGTCAATGAATCTTTACCCCCTTCCCGTTCTTCCGCCCCAAACTCATTTAATAATTCTTCGGTATTGCCTTCCCAATCCGGAGCCAACTCTACGGCCATGGCACTAAAATCCGAAGGGCGAATCCGCTCCCGTCGCTCTATGTTCCGCAAATAGGTGCGCGATTGCACCACCAAAGGGATGCCATTCATGCTGGCCGATTTTAAATGCAAATCCAATTGCTGCTGCACCGGAAACCAAGCCATGCTGTCGCAAGGCTCATACCGCTGCACGATGGCTACTCTGTTTCCTGTAGAATCCACCGGCGAAGCTACCGCACTCTGCAAGGCTACCCGGCTGCTGTTGATGAACAATTGCCCCTGAATCCCCTTCGAATTTTTCGATTTTAATGGAAAGTACTGAATCAAAAGCAAGGTGTCTGTCCCCTGATACAAGGTGTCGGCAATGTCATAATAATACATGCCCAATCCATCTTTGCTGATGGGATTTTGATACGATACCCCCAAAATTTCAAAGCGGTCTTCATAAAAACTCAAGCTTTGCATCTGCGTGGTTAAGGTGGAAATTATGGGATTCTGAAGCCCCGACGTCCGACTGGCTTTTATGGTCTCCTGATACCGCCCCGGCTTTAAGTGCCTCCGCTCGATCACCGATTCATTCAAAAAGAAATACTGCTTTTCAGCCATGGATTTTATCTCCAATAAGGCACTATCCGGCTTTTTCATCCGCAGGCTGTCGGTCATGGCCAATAGGCTGTCTGCCTGTGGACTCAAGCTGATGCGCTGATACACCGTGGCTTTCCATTTTGGAAGGGACAATGGGTTAAGGCTGTCCCGCTTGGTCAAAATCCGCCGAACCCAACGCTCGGCCTCAGACATGCCCGCCAAATAGGTGACTTCTTTCAACCGCACGGACGATGGCTTCAGGGAAATACGCAGGTTGCCGCTGCCCGCTACGACGGTGTCATTCAGGTAACCAATGCAGGAAACCACCAATCGGGTTTCTGAATTGGCTACGCTCAATTGAAACCGACCATCGATGTCAGCAGCAACTCCTTTACCCGTTCCGGCTAAAACAACCGAAGCAAAGGGCAGTGGAGCCGAGGTGCGCCCGTCCACAATCTTTCCAGTCACAAGAAGCTGCGCCGGCAAGCTTAAGCTGCCGGCCATTCCAAGCGCAATCCAAATCCACCGTGGCACCTGCATCCCTCAGGGCTACCAATAGTACTTAATTGAATTTTTTATCGGCCATTTGCACCGCCCGGTACAAATCAATGCGACCACCTGATTTTGACAAGCTGTTGAATTTTACTTCTTTGTCGCTGCCAGGCAAGGTTACTTTTTCCTTCGACTTTACGGACGACTTCATAAGTACAGCAATGACATCCTGTGCGGTCATCGCTGGGTAATAGCTCATCAATACTGCCGCTACGCCGGCTGCTGCAGGAGCGGCCATGCTGGTGCCTTGAGCATTGTCGTATTTGCTGTCTGGAATGGTGCTGTAAATAGCCACTCCGGGCGAAAACAAATCCACATTCTTTTTGCCATAGTTGGTAAAACCACCCACTTGTTTGGGCGATTTTTTCCAAGAACCGGCTCCAATGTTAAACCAGGTGCTGGAAGACCCGCCGGTAGCATAATATTTGGTTGGAAAACGATCTTCTTTGTCCACATTCAACGATTCATTACCTGCAGCATGCACCAACAAAACTCCTTTTGATGTGGCATAGGCTACGGCATCGTCCACCACTTTTTTATCCCAAGAAAATCCTTTTCCAAAGCTCATGTTGATGATTTGCGCTCCGTTATCTACGGCATAGCGGATGGAATTCGCAACATCTTTGTCGCGCTCATCTCCATCAGGCACTGCCCGCAATACCATGATGCGTACGTTGTCGGCAATGCCGTCCATGCCAATTCCGTTGTTGCGCACAGCCGCAATGATTCCGGCCACATGGGTGCCATGAAAGGCATCGGGCCCTTCCACCAGGTTGTTTCCATAATACCGTTCATCGCTGTTGGCATAGTTGTCGCCAACAATACCCCTTGGGTCAAAATTGACATTCAGATGAAAGTTGACCTGCCCTCCAAAATACTCCAATGCCCGGTCTAAGCTTCCACGAATCTCTGCCAAAGGAACATCCGGATTTCGGCTGCCAATCATTTTCACCATGGGCATGGCTTCGGCCAATTCACTGCCCTCTTCTACGCTTATCGATTCAAGGTCTGAGCCTTTGATTCCCTCAATCCCTTGACTCTTGGCAGCAGCTAAAACTTTATCCAAGTTGTCGGCAATGCTTTGGTACTGCTTTAATCCGGCTTGAGCTTCAGCCAAATCTTCCTCCAATACGGCCTTGGCAGCGGTATAGTTTTTGTAATTGGCTACATCTGATTTGTCGATGCTTTTCTCGTCTTTTCCAGCAAATCGAGGACCAAAGGCCGCTACAATACGGGTCATTTCAAGGGCATCTTGGGCAATCTGAGATCCGTCTTTGCCACCAATAAAGTTCCACCCATTCACATCGTCAATGTATCCGTTCTTGTCGTCATCAATTCCATTTCCTGGAATTTCATCCGCGTTCACCCAAATGACGTCTTTTAAATCTTCATGTTCTATGTCAACGCCTGAATCAATGACCGCCACAACCACAGTACGGCTTTTTTTATTTTTTAAGAATTCATAGGCTTGTTTGCTGCTCACACCGGCATATCCATCCACTTCTTGATTTAAATGGAACCAATCTTTGGGTGGAGCATCGGTTTGCGCCGACAAGGGCATAACCAAAAGCAAAGCGGCTGAAAACAGAGCCACACAAGAGCGTACAAAACGAATTTTCATAAAGAGACGTTGCTATATTTGACCGCAAGATATAGAATTTTAAAGTCAGTTTTTAGCCCTGCAATTCCATGCAAGGTTGTACCTTTAAGCCATGCTCCTTGTTGTGTTCTGCGTTTTTTGTCTTTTTTTTGGGGCGGACTGCGGGCTTTCAGGGCTAGTCCGCAGTCAGCAGGCCCGGCCACAGCCGCAAAAAAGGAGCTTCCAAGGTCGCTCTTTTTTGCTGGCGTGGCCCGGCCTGCTGCCCTTGCGTTCTAGCCTCTTCAATCCCTGCCGCAGGCCTCAAGGCCCATTCTGTTTTCATTTTTTTATTCTAAATTGATGGTTGTTTTTTTTCGCTCGCCCCTGGTGCATAGCCTACGCCTAAAAAACCTGGGCCTTCTTCTGCTCAGCATTTTTGTTTTGAATCCAAGGCTGTTTTATTCTCCCCTGTCTTGGTTGCTCTTGCTGTTTATGCTCATAGGCAACTGGCACAACGATGCCTGCGATGTTAAGGCCGATGCCATAAATCGCCCCGGAACTAACCCCTTTGAAAACAAATCCCTGCTTAAATTGGCGCGCTTGGGCTTTCTTTTTTTATGGCCCATTTGTGTGGTTTTACTTCTGCTCATTACGCCAATTCGACATTCGGTTTGGCTCGCCGCCGCAGGATTTGGACTGTATTTGTACAACACCCGGTTTCAATTCATGCCTATAATCGGCAATCTTTGGTTGTCCGCCGTCTTGGCCGGATTTTTCTACATTTTGATGCGCCACACAGCAGCCAATTCTATGGCGGCGTATTGGGGTGCCTTTTGCGTGGGCGCCGTCCATTTTTCAAGGGAATTGTTCAAAAGCCTTCAAGACCGAGCCGGCGATGTGCAAGCCAAACCCCTGCGCTATCCTCCGCCCCCCGTTTGGCTGTACCGCTGCCTGTCCATCCTGTCCTTATGCTTGCTTGCGGCCTATTCAGCCGGGTATTTCTTCCTTTTGCTGAAAGAGTCACACCACAGAGTTGACGGGGAAGGCGGAGTCGCTATTGGAGTTGCTTATGTGCTTCTTATTCCTTTTCTGCTGTTTTCCCGAAATTTTAAATGGGTAGCCTCTCTTCTAAAATGGTCGATGCTGTTGGGCTTATTCGGACTCTATTGGAATTTTTATTTTTAACGCATTAAACTTTAAATGTCCACACAAGCCGCTTCGTTCCCCTATTCCCTGATTTTAGGTTCTGCCTCGCCCAGGCGCATGGAATTGCTGAAAGCCCTAGGCTTTGATTTTCAGGTGATGGTCCGCCCCGTAAACGAAGAGGAACTTCCCAACATTCCTGTGGAAGAGGTCGCAGAATGGCTGGCCAAAACCAAGGCTCATGCCTTTCAAGATCTACTGTCCGCTCAGCCACAACATTTGGTGATTACAGCCGATACCGTTGTGTGGAAAGAAAAGGCCATGTACGGTAAGCCGGCAAACCGGCAGCAGGCCATACAGATGTTGATGGACCTGCAAGGAACCACACACCAAGTAAGTACCGCCGTTTGCTTGGCGCATGCCTCTGGATTTAAAAGTTTTACCGATACCGCTGTGGTTCAGGTTCGCCCCCTATCTCAACCCGAAATTGAACAGTATGTGGACCAAGCCCAACCCTTTGATAAAGCCGGCGGATATGGCATTCAAGAATGGTTTGGTATGGCTTGCATTGAACGCATCGAAGGAAATTTTTATACCATTATGGGCTTGCCCACCGTTTTGTTGTTTTCGGCTTTGAATCAGTTTAAACCCGTATCATGAGAATTGTAGATACCATTCCCCATTCTGAATTTCGAATTTCCATTTTAAAGATGAACGATAAATGGCTGCTCCGAATTGAAGCCGGCCCCTATGAACAAGTGTATAAGTTTACCACCGAAATGGCTTCAGATACCGACGAAATTAAACGACTGGCAAGCCCAGAGTTCCTAGCTCAAGTAAAAACACAGTTCGATGCTATGCACGGTATTTTTTTGCCCGCAGTGCGCACACTTAAAGGACGATAAACCTAAAAACTCGCCAAGTTGTTATTGTTTCGTTAAGATTTTTGCAAGCTCTTTTCGGACGTTGTACATTCGTAGTTATGAAAATACTGTTGTGGACCTCCCGCCTGATTGTAGGCACCATTTTCATTTTGTCGGGCTTGATTAAAGCCAATGATCCTCATGGATTTTCCTATAAGTTGGAAGAGTACTTTGAGGTTTTTGCCCACGATTTGACGCATAAAACGGAAATGGTACTGACCGAAGACGGGGAAAAATTGAAAGATGAGCCTTGTGCCGAAGCGTTCAAAGATGCCATGTATTCTAAAGAGGACATACAGTTGCAAGAAAAGGATTATGCGGCAGGTGTGCCGTTTTTGCTCAATATGTTTTCCTTTTTCGGTGACAATGCCCTAGCCATGGCTATTTTTATTTGCGTCCTGGAAATTGCCCTTGGATTGTCGCTGCTGCATGGTGTCTTTTTGCGGTGGAGTGTTTGGCTCCTGCTGCTGCTGACCGTCTTTTTCTCCTTCCTCACGTTTTACTCGGCCTATTATGAAAAAGTGACCGATTGCGGTTGCTTTGGCGATGCGTTAAAGCTGACTCCTTGGCAATCGTTTTACAAGGATATTTTCTTGTTGGTGTTCATTTTACCGTTGTTTATTTGGCAGAGAACCTTAGCCAAAGCCAAGGAAAGCAACGCCGCCCGGTTGGCCATGCTAACGGCCTCTAGCATCGGTATGGCCGCCTTGTGTGGTCTTCAGTTTGATTGGTGGCTGCCGGCTGTGCTTTTGGGTGTATTTCATTTGATTTTTGAAGCCGGAAGAGCCTGGAAACCAAGCTCAGGGGCCAATTGGGGAATGGCCCTGGCTCTGGTCATTACCACCGGATTTTCGTTGTATTGTTCGGCCTTTGAACCGGTTAAAGATTACCGCGCTTGGGCCGTGGGGAAAGACATCCGCGAAGGGGCAACCTTTGTCTCCGACCGGGTTTCGGTTCAAATGGTGTACGTTCGCAAAAGCGATTGCCTGGAAGTTCGCCAACCTACCGACAATTGGGATTGGCTGGATTCGACCTTCGAAGCAACCCACTTGTTCTGGAAACAAGATCAAACCATTTTGGAAAAAGGACAAGAACCCGGTATTAAAGACATTACGCTTCGAGATTCCTATTCCGGCGAAGAGTACGGCGATAGCTTGTTCAAAACCAAAGGATATGTTCTTTTGGGAGCCTACAACCATTTGAATGAAGCCTCAGCTTCGGTGGTGAAAGACCAAAAAGCGCTTATTCCTACGGCCCGCAATGCCGGCATTCTTTACCTTCTGGCCGCTCCCGATTTTGACGAAGTCCTGAATGAGTTTAAAAATGAAAATCAGTTGGACATCCCCGTTTGTTTTAACGATGAAAAAGCCCTTAAAACCATTCTACGAAGCAACGGAGGCTTGGTGCTGATTAAGGATGGTAAAGTGGTAGCAAAATGGGCCGCCCGCAACTTGCCCTCGCCCGATGATCTGTCCAGCTTACTGCAGCGTTGAAACGCCTTGGCAGCATAGTTGGACGAAGTTTGTTGTATGCCTTCGGAAGCGCAACCCTGCTTTCATGGTTGTTTTTCGGTCTGCTCAATAGCCGAGATCAGGCCGTGTACGAGCTGGCCGGACAACAAACCGATTCCGCAACCATTGCTGCTCTTAAACAGGAACTTCGCCTGGATTTGCCCGTTTGGAAACAAGTAGCTTGGTACCTGAACGACCTTAGTCCAATAGGACTGAAATCGAATCCCGACTCCGGCTTGTCCCTTGGATTTAAATGGCCCTCTTTTGGCAAAAGCTATCAAACAGGGCGCGCGGTTAGCGATATTGTGGCCTCGGCTTTTCCGGCTACGCTGATATTGGCCCTAGCCTCTATGCTGCTGGCAGGATTTGGAGGAATCGCTTTGGGATATATAGCCGCACGAAATGAAAATCAATGGTGGGAAAAACTGCTACTCACCCTAAGTACCGCCGGTATGGCATTGCCTAGTTTTTTTTCAGCCATTTTAATCGCCTGGATTTTTGGTTTTGTGCTCCATCACATTACTGGCCTGCCCCCTTGGGGAAGTTTGTTTTATATAGATAATCTGAGCGGAGAACGGCACTTGGCCCTTCAACATTTGATTCTTCCTGCCGTTACGCTGGGAATACGCCCCTTATCTGTGATGCTTCAAATGACCAAAAACACCCTGCTCTCCAATCGGGAATTGCTCTTTGTACGCACCGCAGAAGCCAAGGGCATGCCCAGTAAACGGGTTTGGTTTGTCCACCTGCTGCGCGCCTCTCTGGGCCCTGTTTGGACTACGTTTACAGGCTGGTTTGGTAGCTTACTGGCAGGAGCTGTATTTGTGGAATATATTTTTGGATGGAAAGGGCTGGGACGCGCACTGGTATTGGGCATTCAAACCATGGATTATCCAGTGGTTATGGGCTGTATCATTACCACCTCGGCCTTGTTTGCCCTTTTGAATGGACTTACAGATTTAGGACACGAGGCCTTAGATCCTCAGCGCAGAAAATAGAAATCAGGCTGCCGAATCAGCATCGAAACGGTAGAATTCCGTTTCCTGCCGTATCTTTAAGCAATGAAATCGGTTTGGACGGTACTATTTGCGTTGGGATTGCTACTGAGCACTTTCGCTCAGGAATTCACGTCTCCAAAACCTACAGCCTTCCCGGAATGGGTAGATTGGACGGTTTTAACCCCCAATCCCGTACTTCTGCTTTCTGAACCAAACCAGGAAAAAACGCAACCTTGGGGACAGGTAATGAATCTGCTCCCCGGCCAAGGCACCTGGACAGCTCAGGCTCAAGGGCATAGAATCCAATACAGTGTAGGCTTTACCATGAATCAGGTTAAGGCCACGGTTCCTGTTTTACAGGGTTTTTCCCCTCAAGCAGGAGAGCAATTGTGGTTGCTGTCAAATCGGGAATTGCGTGGCCCTTTTGATTTCCGACATGCCAATTCCCGCGGCGATTTTGCGGTTCCGCCCATTTCAGGAGATTCTTTGTGTTTGATTTGGGAAACAACTCAGGCAATTCCCCCCAATTGGAGAATTTCGCACCTGTGGTATGAACCCAGCTCAGAAAAAAGCGGATTTGGAAGCGCCGGACCCTGCAACATCGATGTTGAATGTTTGGGGCAAAATCAGGTAAAAGATGCCATGGTCTTAATTTTATCGCCCACAGGAGCGCGCCGCTGCACCGGCACTTTGCTGAACAATACTGCTCAAGATGGCTCGCCCCTTATTTTAACCGCTCGGCACTGCAATACAAGTTCTGAGTCCATTTTTGTATTTGATTATTTTAGTCCAAGTTGTGGTGGGCCCGATGCGGCCTTAAATCGGTCGGTGCAGGGAGCCGTTAAGCTGGCCTCCAGCTCCATTTCAGATGGAGAATTGTGGAAGCTAGATCGCAATCCTCTGCCTCAATGGAAGCCTTTCTGGGCGGGCTGGAATCGAAGCGATAGCGTACCGGGGCCTGCATATTATGGTTTGCATCATCCCAGTGGAGATGTACTTAAGCATTCTAAGGCAGAAATGAATGGACTGGGACGCAGTACCTATTTGGGCGTAGTTTCAGGAACAGGTGCTTACCTTAGGGTGAACCGTTGGGCCACGGGTACCACCGAGCCGGGTTCCAGCGGAAGTCCATTAATCCAGGCCGAAACCAATCAGGTGGTGGGGCATCTTCGTGGAGGTTATGCCGCCTGTGGCAACGAGCTGGAAGATTATTATGGAGGCTTGTTTGCAGGTTGGGCTGGACTTGATTCTGCCCGTAGCTTAGGTGTTTGGCTAGATCCGATTCAGCAGGGAACTGCAGCTATGCCCGGGGGATATTATCCACAAGCGGCTTTGGATGTAGATTTGGAATTGCTGGCGCCCGAACCCAACTTGTATTGCCAGGGGCAACCCATATTGGCCGGTCTTGTGCATTGGGGTCGAAATTGTCCTGATTCTGTAGGTCTAGAATTGAAATCAAAGCAGGGCATTGTTAAATGGAAACAGCCTTGTACCATGGCTTTTTCTGATACCCTATGGCTGGATTTACGGCCCAAAATTCCTTTTGCCCTTGGCAGCGACAGCCTGGAACTTCGCCTGATTTTACCTGAGGGAATGCCCGATGAATACCCCGCCGACAACCTGCGCTCTGCTTATGTTCGAATTAATCCGGCACCAATAAACACCATTCAATATAGCCACTCCGAGCTTAAACAAGCCGAGCTGCGTATTCTAGATACCCAGGGCAATTTGATTTGGAAGCGGGTATCGACCGATTCTGTTTCTGGAAGCAATACCGACACCTTGTGCCTGGGAATTGCTTGTGTCAACATAAGCTGGCCTGACTGGCATGAAACACCACCGGCAATCCCCTTTGCTGAGATTAGATTTAAAGGCCTGAATCAGGAATTAACTTGGAATTCGGAAGTAGGTTGGGAAGATAAAAACTGGTGCCAGCCTAGTCCTTTAGCTGAAGATAAGGCGCAGGTTTTTCCCAACCCATCTCAAGGTGAGGGGTATTATTATGCTCCACCCCAGCATGTGGGAGGAACAATCTGGATTTTAGATTCACAGGGCAAAAGGGTAGCTGCCTTTGATGCACAACCGGAAACCATGACGGCATTGCCAAAGATGCTGCTCGCTTCAGGTCTGTACTTTTTGGTGCCGGTCAATGGAGGAGAGTCCGTGAAATGGATTGTTCAATAAATCTGCCGAAAGGGGACTAGAAGTTAAAGGAGCTGCAGCACATTGGATTGGCCTCAGCGACCAAGGGCTTGGTATGCTTTCAGTCCCAACTCCAAACACCGCATGGCGTTTTGCAAATCGGCTTCGTTTAATACGTAGGCAATGCGGACTTGCTTTTTTCCTGCCCCTGCGCTGCGGTAAAAACCTGCTGCAGGTGCCAACATCACCGTTTGGTTTTCCCAATCAAAATCTGTGAGCAACCAGGCACAAAAATCCTCAGCATCTTCCACCGGCAATTCCGCTACCATGTAAAAGGCTCCTCCGGGAAGGGGCGCCGTAACTCCGGGAATGGAAGTCAGTAAGCGGTGCGTCAGATTTCTGCGGTGTACATACTCTTGAACCACTTCAGTAAAGTACGATGCCGGAGCGTCCAAAGCAGCTTCAGAGGCCACCTGACCAAAGGTAGGGGGGCTGAGTCTGGCTTGAGCAAATTTTAAGGCGGCCTGATATACTTCCGCATTTCGGGTAATCATGGCTCCAATTCGGGCTCCACACATACTGTAGCGCTTCGACACCGAATCCACCAAAATCAAATGCTGTTCCAACCCTTCCAATGAAAGTGTGCTGGTAAAGGGCTGTCCATCGTACACAAATTCACGGTACACCTCGTCGGCAAACAAAAACAAATCATGCTTAATGACCAAATCACGCAAGGCATTCAAGGCTTCGGCAGAGTAAACCGTTCCGGTCGGATTCCCCGGATTGCAAATTACAATAGCTTTGGTTTTTGCGCTGATTTTTTCGGCAAAGGCCGAGGGTGAAGGCAGGGCAAACCCATCTTCAATATGCGCAGTTACCGGAACAATTTGGGCCCCGGCAGCAATAGCAAAAGCGGCATAATTGGCATAAAATGGCTCAGGAATAATAACCTCATCTCCGGGATCTAAACAGCTCATCAGTCCAAACAGCAGCGCCTCTGAGCCTCCGGTGGTAATCAAAATGTCTTCGGACCGAACCGGCAAATTCAATCCTTGGTAATAGGCGGCGAGCTTTTCGCGGTAGGAGGCAAACCCGGCAGAATGACTGTATTCTACAACGGGCAAATCAAAATTCTGAATGGCATTCAAGGCCTGAATTGGAGTTTTGATATCGGGCTGCCCTATGTTTAAATGATACACCTTTCTACCCTTTCGTTTGGCTTCTTCGGCAAAGGGAACCAACTTTCGAATGGGGGAAGCGGGCATTTGAAGGCCCTTGTTTGAAACCGTAGGCATAGCATGTTTAGATTAGGCATCAAAAGTAGGTATTCTGCCGCAATGCTGAACGGCAACCCGGCTTAATCTACCACGTTTCCGCTGACCTGAATGACGTGTTTTTTATAAATGGTTTGCCCATCGCTGTTTTTTCCCTCTACTTCATTGGTGGTTAAGGTAACCGTCTTATTGAAAGGGCCTTTTGCTTTGGCATCATAGGTGATTTTAATCTGACCGGTTCCACCGGGTTTCAAGGGGCCTTTTGGATAATCAGGAACAGTACAGCCACAAGAACCTTCGGCTTGTGTAATCAACAGGGGCTGATTGCCGGCATTTTTGTAAACAAAAACCGCATCGTGCTTGCCTCCGGTTTTTACCGAATTAAAGTCCACTTCCATTTCTTTGGCATCAAATTTCGGACCCAGTTCCATTTGAGCAACGGCAGTACTTACACTCAACAGGGCAGGAAAAAGTAAAGTCAATAGCGTTTTCATGGTCTTTTTTTTCAAAGGTACAGCAATGAATTTCGTTTTGCATGGCCTATTCATGCAAAAAAGGTGTTAATGTGCTGATGTATGGGTTGTCAAAGGTATTGGTAGCGGGGCTGGCCTTGGTATCAAATCCCTAATTTTTCAACACCTTTGAAGCATGGAAATGAAACAATGGTGTTTGGTGCAGGCAGACACAGCCTTGCCTGTTTGGGAATTGAATACCGGAATGCTACCCCCTTTGCCTGCTCCCGGGTATGTGCGCGTTGCGGTTGAAGCCTCGGGCATTAATTTCGCCGATGCCTTGATGATGCAAGGGTTGTATGGGGACGCTCCCAAAACCCCTTTTGTTCCCGGTTACGAGGTTGTGGGAAGCATTCAGGCCATAGGAGAAGGAGTTTCGGCTGAAATGCTGCATCAACGCATCATGGCCTTTACGCCTTTCGGCGGATTTTCCTCCATGATTGACCTTCCTGCATCGCAGGTGGTAATGGCTCCAACCCAGCTTTCTTCCCCGCAAGCTTGTGCCTTGGTTACAGCCTATGTGACCGCCTGGTATTTGTCGGAGGTTCTGACAAGTGTTCAGCCCGGCGATCAGGTTTTGGTGCACTCTGCCGCCGGTGCCGTTGGTCGGGCTTTAATGGAACACTCGATACAACAGGGTGCCCGAGTTTGGTTTAGCAGTCGAAACCCCGAAAAACTTCAGGCTTTGTCGGAAGAATTTCCGGGGCAGGTTGCTGTTTTGAACAGGTCAGAACAGCCTTGGTGGACCCAGATTTCTGCCGACCAAAAGTTTGACCGAATTTTCGACCCCTTGGCCGGACTTCATTTGGCTCAGGGATACAAGCGCTTGCGGCCGGGCGGAGTGCTGTTGTCGTATGGTGCCGCCGTTCGCTCAGGCCGTAAATCCTTGATTCGTGATGCTTTAATGATTTGGAATTCGGGGATTTACAATCCAATCACTATGCTTCTGGCATCGCGTTCCATCGCTACGCTCAACATGCTGCATGTAGGCCGTGAGCGTCCAGAATTGCTGTTGAAGGGACTTAAAACCATGGCTGAGCGCGCCCAAAATGGGTATTTGCGTCCGCCCTTGGCCACGGCAGTTTCTGTAGCCGATTTTGAGTCAACCATGTTGGCCTTTGCCCGTGGTGAGCGGCAGGGCAAATTGGCTTTGGTGTGGAATTTGGGGGACATTTAAGTCTGGATGCCCGCTGTATTCGTCAGAAAGGGCATTCAATAGATTTGAAAATTGTGCGTTAACAACCCGTTGTTAATTGGGAAACCTTGATGGTCTTGCAGAAATGGAAACTAGAGCAGACCTTTGAACTATGGCAGGAGAAGAACTAAAAAAATCGAAGCGTCGCATTCAATTTGCGCAGTTTACCACGGTGGTTTCTGTAACCTTGGTTATGATGGTTTTAGGTGCTTTGGGCTTGTTGTTTTTGGTGGGCCATCGCTTAAGCATTGTGGCCAAGCAGCAATTTACCATTCAACTTGTTTTGGCGGATGATATAGAGGCGGGAAGCATATCGGCGCTGTTAAAAGGGATAAAAACCCAACCGTTTGTGCGGGAAGCTAAGCATATTAGTCCGGAAGCTGCCGCCCAGGAGTATTTGGAATTTTATCAGGACGATGTGCGTGAGGTGTTGGAGGTGAATCCATTTCCGCACCTGATAGAATTGGGATTAAAGGCCGAATACGTGCATGCGGATTCGTTGCCCCGCATTGAGAAGGCCTTAATTCAGGGCTGGCCAAAGCAAATTTCGGCATTGGAAAGCGATCCGTTCAGTTGGGAGCAGGTGCGCCAAAATTTGCAGTTGGCAGGTTGGGTTTTGGGTGGTATACTTGCAATTTTAACCCTAATCATGTTGTTTTTAATTAACAATACCATTCGTTTGAGCATTTATAGCCGTAGGCATTTGATTCGTACCATGCAGTTGGTAGGAGCCACATCCTCGTTCATCCGCAAGCCATTTCTATTGGCCGGTTGGTGGCAGGGCTTGGTTTCCTCGTTGTTGGGAATTGCTTTAACCTGGTTGGCCGCCTTGTATTTATTGCAGCATGCTCCAGAGCTGAATGACCCTGTTTTTTTTCAGGGCTTAGCCGTATTGAGTGGGCTTATTGCCCTGCTTTCTTTTGCATCGACTTGGTTTAGCACTTGGATGGCGGTGCGAAAATTCCTTCGCTTGTCGGCAAACCGCATTCACCTTTAATAAGATTGGGTTATCTTTGAACTCAACCTTTTGAATTTAACGCTATGTCAACATCCAAAGAAGCTCCTACAGGTCTGAATTTTCACAGAATGAATTATGTGTTGATGTTGCTTGGGATTGCTATGCTGATTGGGGGTTTTATTGCCTTGAGTGGCGGAGGAACGGACAATCCCAACGAATTTAGCGAGGACCTTTTCAGTTCACAGCGGTTAACGGTAGCACCCTTATTGATCTTAGCCGGATTTACCGTTTTTGGTTTTGGAATCATGAAGCGGTTCAAAAACTAATGCATGGAACTTTGGCAAGCTATTGTAATTGCTATTGTTGAGGGGCTAACTGAGTTTTTGCCGGTATCTTCCACAGGCCACATGGTTTTGGTTTCTGCTGCCATGGGAATTCACGAGGATTCCTGGGTAAAGCTGTTTGAAATAGCCATTCAGCTGGGCGCTATTTTATCGGTTTTGGTGTTGTACCGAAAGCGGTTTTTGACATCAAATCCAATTCCTTTTTATCGGAATTTAATGCTGGCCTTTTTTCCTGCGGTGGTGTTTGGGGTGTTGTTTAAAAGTCTGATTGATGAGTTTTTAGAATCTACATTTATCATTGGCTGTATGCTGTTGCTGGGAGGATTTGTATTGGTTAATGTGGACAAGTGGTTTTTAAAAACATCCGAGGAGCCTGCGAAAAACATGTCATCGGTCAAGGCGTTTATCATTGGTTGCTTTCAGGTATTGGCTATGGTTCCGGGGGTCAGCCGTTCGGCTGCCACCATTATTGGGGGATTAACGCAGGGGTTTGGAAGAAAGCAAGCTGCAGAATTTTCATTTTTTTTGGCGGTGCCCACCATGTTTGGGGCCACGGCGAAAAGCACTTGGGATTTGTGGGGGGAGCATCCGGAACTGTTTAATGCCAGCAATCTGACCTTGTTGTTGGTTGGAAGCATCATTGCCTTTTTGGTGGCCGCTTTGGCCATTCGGGGGTTTATTCAATACTTAACCAAATACGGTTTTTATTGGTTTGGTTGGTATCGGATTGCTGTGGGCTCGTTGGTGATTTATTATTCGATGGGCTAGAGCCGCTGCGCTTTGGTTTGGCAGAGGGATTTTGGTCTTGAAAGGGGCCATTCCGGCCATTCAGATGAATTTAGGTTGATTGATAGGTACAACTCCGCTTGCGGCAGGGATTGACGAGGCTACCCCGCAAGGCCGAAAGCGGTTGCCGGGCGGGCCAGGGCAGAGCGACGTGAGGAGCTACTGCGCTGGCCCTGCCCGGCCCGCTTTTGGCCGCGGAGTAGCCCGGAAAGCCCGGTTGCCGCCCCCCAAAAAAGGAGCAAAACCTATGGCAGATGCAGTAAATTGAAGAGAAGGGCGTAGGCGCCGGGGACGGCTGCGGGGAGTTGCCGGAAGAAGGAAAGGCCGGTGTACACGAGCTTTCCTTTGCCGTACGGGCGGATTAAGAGCATGCCGGATTGCTGCGGTTCGCCGGGGTCTGCGCCTTGAAGAACGGGAAGCCAATCGCTGGACCAGGATTCGGCAAAATAGAGCCCCCGCTCCTGTACCCAGCCTTTCCAGCTTGCCTCTGTGAGAACCAACGGCGTTTTTAAGCAGATGTGTTCCGTCGCTTGCGGTATTAATGCTGCATTTTCATCGGTGATGCGTTGCCTGCCCAGCGTTAAGCCGGGCAGAATTTCTTTGTTGGCGAGTCCTGAAACGGTAATGTACTGCACAATAACATGCCCGCCCTGCTGTGCAAACTCCAACAGCCGTTGCTTTAGCGCCTCGGGTTTAGCGCTGATGTTTAAGGCTCGGATACCCAGCAGGAGCACGTCCGCGTTGAGCTCTGCCGTCAAAAATTCGTTTTCAGTAATAACTCGGACATCAAGCCCAGCACCCAGCAGCAAATCGGGCGTGGCTTCGCCGGCCCCGGGTAAAAAAGCAATGCGGCGGGGCTGAGCCGTGGCGGGCATGGCCAAAGCCGGCAGGTTAGCTTCGGGTAAAATGCCCAGGTGACCAATGTGGTCGTAGCGGCTGTCGATCCATTGCCGTTGGAAAACCTGCCCATTGTCGCTGACAAATTGAAGCTGTAAGCTGGACTTTTTACCGTCAAACTTTCGGGGGAATAGCTTCAGGTTCAGGGAAGTGCTGCTGCCGGCCGGCAAATTAATGCGGGTAGAGTTTGGTTGAATGGTCCAATGCGAATCGGAAGCGAGGCGGAGCTGACCGCTGCAGGGTTGGCTGCTGTGGTTTTTTACCAAGACGGGCATATCCACCGCTTCGTTGGTCAGAGCAATGGCGGCGGGACGGCCGGGGTTTAAGGTAACTTGGGGCAGCAAACGGAAGGCTTCTTGTTGTTCGCCTTTGACGGGATCTTTTGAAACGAAAATTAGGGGGAGGGATTGGTGCCATGTTTGACCGTTCCAAGAAAGTTGAATGCGGCATTCAGGCTCAAATTGTCCAACAGCTTGCGTATGCTGGGGCGATGAAGCAAAAAACGCGCCTTCGGTACCCGGAGTTTGAAGCCAATAGGGTTGAGCTAGGCCTGCGGAAGAGTTTGCTTTGGCTTTAACCGAGTAGCGGCCGCGGGGCTGAAGAGGGAATCCCAATGGGGCGTATTTTCCGGGAATGATTTGCCAGCCTTTCCCCAACCATTGTATATTGGTTATGCGGACGTCGGCGGGCAGTCCTTGTCCATAATCCAAAGAAAACTCCAAGGTATCGCCTATGGCGGCAATGGGTTGAGAGGCCAGGGCTTGAAGTCGAATTCCCAGGCAATGTTGAATGAGCCTTTCTGTGGCTTGTTTCTTTTGCCGGGCCATGCTGGTATCGGCCAGTTTGGTTAAAGCCGCTCTGAATCGGAATAAGGCGGGAACGTGCAGATGCGGCTCCCGGGGATTGAACCCAGCAATAATGGAATCAAGGATGGCTTGAGCGGGTTCTCCGCCGGAGCAATTACTAAGCTGATTGGGCAGTAAATCTAGGGGATCGGTTTGAAAAGCAGGGCCTTGCAACACTTGAAAGTATTCTAGGGTATCAAGCATAGCGGGCATGGTTCCGAATCCTTGGCTTTTGTGTTGGCTTCTGGCGAGGGCGGCAATTTCTTGGATTGTCATGCCCCGTTCGGGGATGTAATGGCCGACGAAGACCGAGGAAAACGAATCGGCCTGAAGGGCGGAGGGGTTGGATTGGAAGAACCACCAAGAGGTATTCCAGAGGGTTCGGAAGACCTGCCATGCGGGGCCCAAATCAGGTCGGTAGGATTTTTGTGCGGCCAGCTGAACGGCTTGTAGCCCTAGGCGAGCGGAAGAGGTATGGTGTCCGTGGGTGCCGCCGGGTTTAGGGCTGAATCGTGTAATCACCACCTGAGGTCGGAAGCTGCGTAGCACCTTGACCATATCGGCCAGCACGGAATCGCGGTTCCAGATGGATTCCGTTTCTTGGTAGGATTTGGAGTATCCGAAATCTCGGGCTCGGGAAAAGAATTGCATTCCGGCATCGATGCGTCGGGCTTCGACCAATTCATGACTGCGAATGAGTCCGAGGGCGTCGCCCAATTCAGCTCCGATCAGGTTTTGTCCTCCATCGCCTCGGGTTAAGCTGAGGTAGGCTGTTTCAGCCTTTTTATGGTTGGCGAGCCAGGCGATGAGTCGGGTATTTTCGTCGTCGGGGTGTGCGGCGAGGTATAGGGCGCGTTGGGGGTTTGAGAGGCGTTGAAGTTGTAGGAGGATTTCGCCGGAGCTCGGCGTTTGAGCTTTTAAGGGGAAATAGAAAAGCGTAAGTAATAACAGGGCCTTTGCCTTCATGCTGCAAAGGTAGGTCATCGACGGGCTAACGCCAAGCAAACCACTATGGACTATCGAATCTGATAGGTCAACGAAAAACTGAACGTTTGTCCCAACTGGTAATCGGAAACCACAAACTCTTGGTCTTTGTAGGATTGCACGCGTCGAAAGTTGGCATTCGTTAGGTTTTGAACCATGAATTTCAAGGCCAGTTTATCGTCCTTGCCCAGCCATTTGGTAAAGGTTGCATTGAGCATGGGACGTGCCACCTCATAAATATCAGGAGTTCCGGCTTGGCTGTTTTCAGATAAGCGCGTTCCAAAAACATTCAGGCTCAAGGTCGCTTCCATGCGTAGGGCTGGGGGCAGGTAGCCTAGCGAGGCGTTGAATAGATAAGGAGATTGGCCTTGGAAGGGGCGGGTAGTACCGAAATCGGGATTCACCGATAGAATAGATGAAAGTTCTAGGCTATCGATGTCGGCCTCAGAAAATATTAAAGAGGCATTTACTCCAAACTTGATGTTGTCGGCCCATTTGGATTTGAATAAGCTGCCCAATTTAGATCGGAAATCCACTTCAAAACCGCCTACTCGGGCGCTGGGAACATTGGTGAATTTAAATTCTCCCGTTGAAGAACCGGTTGTTGGATTAAAGCTGCGTACAATGGGGTTGGTAAATTGTTTTCCATAGGCGCTGAATGCGATCATTTCGCCGGGATTGAAGTAGTATTCGTACCGTAGATCCAAATTCAGGATGTCGGTCATTTTTAAATCGGGGTTTCCGTTGAATGCGGGGGCTCCAATCATATCGTAGGCTACAAAAGGAGCCAATTCGCGCAAATTGGGTCGGGCTAGGGTTTGACTTATGGCGGCCCTCAGATTCATATCATCGTTGATTTTAAAGACAACACTGGCGGCGGGCAAGGCATTCCATTTTTGGATTTGGCCTTCAGCAATGGTTGAATCTTGGCTTTTCACAAACATGTTCGAATGTTCGGCGCGGATTCCTGCGATGAATTTCCAACGTTTCCATTCGTAATTCAGCATGGCGTAGACGGCAGAAATGGTTTCATACCCAGAGTAGGCATTGGTGGCTCTAGACTGGTTGGTAATAAAATTACTATGAATATAGCGGCCACCTTGGGGATATTGATTCCCGACCAAGGTATCTACAATGCCAAAATTAAGGGGGTTAAAAAAGGCTGAAAATTCACGGGTAGGGTCGGCATCTAAGCGAACGACCTGAGGGGAATAATACAGATTAGTTGGGTCTACATAATTTCCATTTCCGCTATTCCAGGATATTTGAAAGCGTTGTTCGCTGAAGTTTCTGTCTTTGTGCATTAGATTGCCGCCTACTTTAATTTTATTGGCCGCGTTTTTACCGATTCGTACCGAGAAATCTACCTTTCCTTGCCATGCCTGGTCTTCTAAATTTCGATAATAATGGAAGGGATCATCAAAAGAGCCATTGTCCAAGAAATTAGTTCCGTTTGGGCTTGTTTGATAGGCAAACAGCTTCATGTCGGGTTGGTCTTGGCGGCTTAGCGTATGTCCGGCATTCCATTCTACTTCAAAGCGGCCTGAACCTCCTCCGGCGTGCCGACCCTTCAACTGTAAATTCAACATAGAGCGCTGTTGATACATGTTGGTCATGGTGGTAAAATCATAATCGGCGGAAGATAAAATCTGAGGAGCACTTCCACTGCTGATTTGGCTGTTTTGTTCGCCGGACTGATTGTAAACCGCATTGGCTGAAATTTCATTGCCTGCGTTGATGCGGAAGGTGAGAGAGGCCATGCCGCCTAGGGTTACCGTTTCTTGTCCACGGCGGTCAGTAAAATCAAAAAACTCTTGCAGTTTAGTTGAGGCGGTATCCATAAGTCGGTAGGCGCCCAATACCGCATTGGAATAGTATGTATAAGAACGGTCGTAGTTTGCTCCGACGTAATATCCCAATTTGGATTCTTGCTTGTTGTTGAATTGAAATACATTTCCGACAGCCAGATTAAAAGCATGATTCATTGGGCTGAACTTTTCAATGGGCACAAATGTATTTCGTAACCCTCGAGCAGTTTGATTGAAGGTATCTCGAATTCCGGCCGAGGAATTTAATGAACGCACTTTTAAGTAGAAGTTGTTGTTCATTAGGGCAATGGTTGCGGGGTCCTTATAAATGTCGGGTAAGGCTCGTGTTCCGTCGTCCATTCCTAGAAAATCCAACGCGCCGCCGGGTTCTGATAAAAAGTCGGATTGAAACGAGGATTGAGTGTTCACAGAGATACCGGTTCCAAAGCTGAAATAGAAGCGTTCGGGGAATGATTTCGTTGTAATGTCCACATTGCCGCCGGTGAAGTTTCCGGGCTGATCGGGGGTAAATGTTTTTCGAACAATGATATTGTCGAGCATTCCTGAGGGAATGAGATCTAGGGAAGTAGAATTGCGGTATGGGTCTGAGCTTGGTGTAGTGATGCCATTGAGGGAAGTGACGGAATATCGGTCGCCCAATCCACGAACCACAACAAATTTATTTTCTTCAATACTGGCGCCGGTCACATATTTCATTGCGGCTCCGGCATCTCCGGCTCCGGTTCGGCCTAATTCCTGGCTTGATACTCCATCTTGAACCGCATCCGCATTTTTTTGCATGGCCAAGAGAGCGCCCTCCGTATTGTTTACTTTTTTTGATTCAATCGTAAATTCTTCGATTTCCATTACGGCCGGTTTGACGGGAATGATTTTTTCAATCGTTGAACCAGGGCCCACTTCCAGATTGGTTAAGCTAACTTTTTGATAGCCTACAGCTGTAATGACAAGGGAATATGTTCCAGATGTCACCTTTGAAAACAAAAATCGTCCGTCCATATCGGTAGAAGTAATCATGGGGCTGCCTTGCAATTGAACCGTGGCAAACAGCACCTCTTCGCCGCTAATTTGATCAAAGACCTTTCCCGATATGGTTGCGGTAGCCGAGGAGCCCATGGCAATGGGCGACTGGGCGTTTATGCGGAGCAAGGCGCTTATCCAAAATAACAATACCAATCCTTTTGTTTTCATACACCTGTTTTAATAGGAAAAGAGACAGACCGAAGTCTGCCTCTTTCCTGAACACCTATTAGAAATAATTACTTGTTTACCACTAGTTTTACGTTGCCGGTGCGGGTTGAAGTATGCACATGTAGCACATACATTCCGGCAGAAACGGAAGACAAATCGATGCTAAGGTTGTTGCTGTTCCCTTCGGCTACTGCGGTTGTTTTTCCTGTCATGTCGGTCATCATTACACGGGCATTTTCAGAAGCGCCTTGCATGGCAACAACCACCTGAGAAGAAGCAGGGTTAGGGAATACAGATACTTGATTTTGTTGAACGGCTATGGATGAATTTACTTTCAAATATCCGTTTTGGTCTAAGGCGGTCCAACCGCGCAACCATTCTGTGCCGTTTGGAGCAAAAGCTCCTTTGTAGGTAACAGGCGTAAAGAATGGGTCGTTGTTTGGATAGGTAAACATATTTGACGTGATTTGAGCTACGTTACCATCGGGGCGAGGATCTAGCATGTTGTTGGCAGTACGGCCGATGCTTAATAGTCCTGGATCGGTAACGGCATTTCCTTTAGAACCTAGGTGGGTAATCAAATCAGAGCAGTCAGCATCCTCGGATGTAGAAGCGTTTGTTACCTTAATAAAACCAGCTGTATCAAGGGTGTTTCCAGCACCGAAAGCAAACCAAACGTTATTGTTGAAAGCCAATTCTCCATCTTGCATGCGCTTGTAAGAGTCAATTCCAGAGGCCATGGCTAAGTCTTCTACTTCCAAGCCTTTGTTGGCGTAATCATAGACAATCGAATTGTTCAGGTATCCGCCGGTAGCGTCGCGCCACAACAAAGCAATGGTGTTGTTTGAATTGGTGGTGTTTGCGGCTCCAGATCCGATTAGGGTGGCGTTAAAAACCGTTGGTTGAGACCAAACTGGACCAGCATCTGGGATGGCTCCATCTACTTCGAACAAATGATTTCCTTCGTCAGCCGCTTGAATGGCGAACCAAAACTGACCTTTTCCGCGGTAGCCTAAATCCCAGTCGAAAGAATCATCTGAGTTCATGGAAGAAACAGCATATTTTAAATTGGCGGCGCCGCCGAAGAACTCGATGCCATCGTCAGAGCAGGCAAAAACCTCGATGTATTCTAAGGTAGTTCCTGAGCCTACGGCTCCAAGAGTCAGGCCGTTCAATTCGTTTCCGGGTCCGATTTCAAAACCGGCATGGCGGATGGAAACGTACTTCAGCGTTCCAGAATTATCTGTGTTGTCTGTGCCGCCCATCAAAGCGCGCGGCTCATTTCCGGCAACTCCTTCAACCTGGAAGGTATCAACCCCGGCGTTTTTAGTTATGCCGTACCCAAGAATAACTACACCGCCCCACAAACCGCGGTCGGTCTCATCCAAGTCGGCAGGATTGGTGACATCATCTGCCTCAGCGGTGAAAATGATCGGCTGGCTTGGTGTACCCACTGCATTGATTTTACCTCCGCGAGAAATAAATAAGGCTGAAGCTGGAGATCCTTGAGCTTGAGCTTTTCCTTTAATTATGGTGCCCGCCTGAATATTCAGGGTAGCACCTGCTTCTACATAAACAGGGCCATCCAAAACATAAGTGTTGGTGTTTACCCAGTTTACAGTTTGGCCGGCATTGATGTCGGCGTCAGTAACGGTAACCGTTTGGGCTACGGCCACTGAAGTTCCCAAAAGAAGGGTTGCGGCGTGTAAGAAATGTTTCATTTTTTGCTTGTTTTGCCGCAAAGATAGATGGGGATATTGGGCGGTCGATTAAGTAAATATTACGTAATGGTTATATATCCGTAACTATGGTGACGAAGGGCTAATACAGGGGGATTTAAAGTCTGGGTAAGATTTTGTTGATAATTGTCGAAGGTTTTAGTTTCTTGGTTTTTTGATTTAAAGGCGGTGCGGTTGAGCGAGGTTGTTTTTTTATTTCGTATGCCGAGGGGATTGTTTTTACCACAAAGGATTACTCCCAGTCGGCAAAAAGGAGACATAGGGGATTGGGCATTTCGATTTTGCAAATGCTTAGCTTAGAATTGGGTGCTGGTTCTTATTGAAAACATAAAGGATGAATGCATTTAAAGCCATGGACACTTCCAAAAGCGTCTTTTGAAGTAGTTTTGATGGAGCTTTAACGCTTTTTTCACAACAAGACTGCCTTCAATTTCGTATCATTGAGGTATGAAATATGTTTTCTATTTGCTGCTAAGCATTCCATTTTTGAGCTATGCTCAAGATGCAACCCTATCTAAGCCACTAACGTGGTATTCCATTGAAGAGGCCTTGATTTTAAATGAAAAGGAACCCCGGCCAGTGATGATTGATTTATACACGGATTGGTGCGGATGGTGTAAGGTAATGGATCAACGTACTTTTTCGAATCCTGAGATTGCGCGGGTGCTTTCCACCTATTTTTATCCTGTAAAGTTTGATGCCGAGCAAAAACCTGAGGTTAATTTTAAGGGTCGAATTTTTAAGTTTGTGGCTAGCGGGCAACGGGGGTATCATGAACTCGCCGCCGCCCTTACTCAGGGAAAATTGAGCTATCCAACCTTGGTTTTTCTTGATAAATCGATGACTCCACTACAGCCCTTGCCAGGATACAAAACCCCAAATGATTTAGAGCCTATTTTGAATTTTTTTGGAACCGGAATTTATTTGACCAAAACCTACGATGAGTTTTTGAAGGAATTTAAAAGCAAATTGTAATTTCAAACCGTTTCTTCAGCGTGTAGGCCAGGGTTTTAGGTCTTCTTTGGCTAATGTCTTTTGCCGTTTTATTTTGTCCTTAGAGGTATCGAAGTCTTGAGGTCGTATGCAATATTGGCTTGGTCGATCTGCCCCGTGCCATTTCCGGATGTATGCAATTAAGCCTTCCCATTCTTGGGGCTCTTCCTGAAAAACCATGACTATACTGTGTCCGAGGGTGTCGTGGGGTGTTCCTGAAAAATAGAAATTGGGCAACCGTCTATCGTATTCATGGATTAATTTTCGTTCCAGCACTTCGGGCCAGACTTTTTTCCCTCCCACCTTGAGCAGAAAATCCATTCTTCCAGTCCAAAGAAATTCGCCATTGTTGGAGATTTCTCCGGCATCGGAGGTTTGAATGGGTTCTTTTTGAAGTTTTGGGTGGAAGATTTCAAGGCCTTGTGCGTTCAAGTTCCATTGAATGCTTGGGTCAATGGGTTTAAATCGAATTTCTTTTTTGGGGGATACTTGTCGTGCTCCAACATGAGTTAAGGTTTCAGTCATACCGTAGGTATGCCAAATTTGGGGTAAAATCGGCGACCAGCTTTCGATGGCCATTTCAAGCTGTCTATTCAATTGTCCGCCCCCCAGCAAAATATGTTGAAATTTGGAAAGTGCGTTGGCAGCAGTTTGACTTTTTAAGGCTTCGGCAAGCATGGCAGGAGTCAGAGAAACTGCATTGGAGAGAAGGGGGCCTTCAATGGGTTGAGCTTTTGGAATTAGTACTTGCAGCGGTGTATTTGAAATTAAGGCTCTATATAGGACCATGCGCCCGGCAACAAAAGAAATAGGAAGGCACAGCAACCAGTTCAGGGGCGGACTTGCCTGTAGCCATGAGGCGGTTAACTGGGCGGATGTTCGTACCTGATTCCTATTGAAATGGTATTCTTTTGGAGCGCCAGAGGAGCCGGATGTAGTAAAAGGCATTAATGGATCTGAAGAAAACCAATTGTCCCAAATGCGAACAAACAGTTCATATTCAGGATGCTCGTTGGGGAGGTTTTGAATTCCTGCTGGGCTTGGATTTAGAATTACCGGGGCCATTTCCAGGGCAGGTCAGGATTAAACCGCAGGGCAGGTCCTTCAAGGTGTAGAGGTCCTTCTATATTATTGGTATAGAGTTGCCCGGTTCCTAAACCTTGAGGCATGGGATTTTGCAAGGAATATACCCATTGGGAAATTGAGTTTAAAGCTACATTCGATTCCAATGCAGAAGTGGCCCACCAATGAATCCCGACTTCCTCGGCTGCATCAATCCAATCTTGAGCTTGTCTAAATCCTCCCAATAAAGAGGGTTTTAGAATCAAGTATTGGGGCAAAATGGTTTCTACCAATTCCCGTTTTTCATCTAGGCTTCTCAGACCAATTAATTCTTCGTCAAGGGCTATGGGCACAGGACTCCACCGGCAAATTTCTGCCAATTCTTCCCACTGTCCAGGTGCAATGGGCTGTTCAATGGAGTGAATGGCCAAATCTCCCAGTTCTGAGAGAACGGCATCAATTTCGTGGAGTTTGAATGCCCCATTTGCATCTACTCGAATTTCAAGTACCTCGGGTCCAAAATATCTTCTCAAGTTATGAAGCAGTTCCATTTCAGAGTTGCGGTCGGAAGTGCCGATTTTCATTTTCAGGCAGGGGTAGCCTTCATCTATTTTTGTTTGAATGGCCGCGGCCATTTCATTGGGTTGAGCCATCCAGATTAACCCATTGATGGGAATCAGGTCGCGGCCATCGGTGAACTTACTGGGGAAGGGTTTTTGCTGTCCCTGGTTTTCCAAATCAAGCAGCGCCTGTTCTAAAGCAAACATGACGGATGGGACTACCTCTAAAGGGGAGTCCAACATGGAAATGCTTTTGTCGGGTTGTGCGGCGATGTGGTTTAGCGCTTCTTCCACCATACCCATGCTTTCAATGCTCAAGCCGGGTAATGGAGCAGCTTCTCCCCAACCGACTTGTTCTGGATACTGGGGATGCCAAATTTTAAGATATGCTACCTGATGTTGATGCATCACCCCTCTTGAAGTTTTTGCAGGGGTATTAAATTGAAGTGAATACGGGAACCACTCCGCTTTTAATCCGGAGGGGAATTCCAAATTTCGAATTCGGTCAAAAACATCTAAAGAATCAGCCATGGATTTAGGAATAAAGTAAGAGGCCTGTGAAGCCCATGGCCATACTTAGGCAAGCCAAGACCATGATTTTTAGCCAGCCATCGAATGATGTATAGTTTTTTGCCATAGAGGCACCAAGGGCTTGAAAAATCGAAAGTAGTGTTCCTGGGGCAAGCCAAATCAGCGCATTTAAAGGGTCTACGTTTTCAATTCCGATGGCAGTCCACCACCCAATCAAACCCAGGCAGATAAGAATGAGGTGATAGGTTTTGCCTCCTGCCATGCCAAACCGAACGGCAAGGGTTATTTTTCCTGATGCAGCATCGCCGACCTGATCGCGCATGTTGTTCATATGTAGGACCGCCATACTAAATCCAGCCATTCCAATGGCGGGTCCGATGGCCGAGGGTTGAAAGGCTAAGGTATGCAGCCAGGAGGTTCCAATAACGGCAACAAATCCAAAAAAGAAGCCAACAAAAGCATCGCCCATGCCTGCATATCCATACGGGTTCTTTCCCATCGTGTAATTGATGGCTGACCACAAAGCGGCAGCGCCCAAACCAATAAAGCCAATGGCCTCCCACCATAGTTCAGTAGGGAAAGCCACCCCTATGGTTAAAAGGGCAAGTCCTCCTGCCAGAATCCCCGTTGTCCAAATGGCGAAAAGCATCGTCCTTGGTTGAATGCGGCCGGATTGCAAGGCGCGTTCTGGCCCTACCCTCTGATTGTTGTCGGTTCCCCTGCTAAAATCTCCATAATCATTGGCAAGATTGCTTAAGATTTGAAGCATTGCCGCCGTCGCCATGCATAGGCTTGTTAATACGGCGTTTGAATGTCCTGCGTGGATTGAAATTGCAGCACCGGAGGCGATACCTGAAATAGCAAGGGGTAGCGTTCGTAGCCTTAAAGCAGAAATCCAAGCGTTAAATTGCATGGTTATGGGAATCTAGGGAATTTAGAAAAGTCAGGGTCTCGCTTTTCAAGAAAGGCATTTTTGCCTTCCTGAGCTTCTTCCAATAAGTAGTACATTAAAGTTGCATCTCCGGCCATTTCCATAATTCCAGTTTGTCCATCTAATTCGGCATTCAGCCCTCGTTTTATCATTCGAACTGCAAGTGGAGAGCGCTTCATAATGGTTTGGCACCATTCTACTACAGTATCTTCAAGCTGATTGAAGGGAACTACCTTATTCACCATTCCCATTTGTTCAGCTTCGATGGCGGTGTATTGGTTGCACAAGAACCATATTTCACGTGCTTTTTTTTGGCCTACATGTCGTGCCAAGTATGAGCTGCCAAATCCGGCATCAAAACTACCTACCTTTGGTCCTGTTTGTCCAAATCGGGCATTATCTGAGGCGATGGTTAAGTCGCAAACCACATGTAAAACATGGCCTCCCCCGATGGCATAACCATTCACCATAGCGATTACGGGTTTGGGTAGAGATCGAATGCGTTTATGTAAATCTAACACATTCAATCGGGGAACACCATCGGTACCAATATAGCCTCCTGTTCCCTTAACATTTTGGTCCCCCCCTGAACAAAAGGCCTTTTCTCCGGCTCCGGTTAATACTACCACCCGAATGTCGCCTCGTTCTCTACAGATATCAAATGCATCCAGCATTTCTATATTGGTTTCAGGGCGAAAGGCGTTATACACTTCAGGTCTATTTATTGTAATCCGGGCAATGCCCTCAAATTCATCAAAGAGAATATCTGTGTACGTTTTTATTGGTTTCCAAATTCGATTTCCCATATAGGTAGAATTATGCGTAAATGATTCGCTTTAGCCAAAACTTAAGGTGCTAGCAAAAGTACAGCATTCCCTTAGCTTTTGTTTGATTTGGGCATGAATAAATTGTGGGCAGGGGTACCAGAGAATGCGCAAGATGTACCAATTGTCATTGCCTAAGCCAGGGTGTTTTGTACCTTTGCCCTTGGTTATGAAAGACTATTCTACCTTACCAGCGAACAAATATGACCGTGAAACACTTCGACTCAAATTGGAGTTGGAAGGAGTGTCTCGCGTGACGTTGTCATTTTATAAATACGCCAAGATTGCAGATCCCGTTGAATTTCGGAACATTCTGTTTAGGCAGTGGAGCGAATTGGGGGTTTTAGGACGAACCTATGTGGCATCTGAAGGAATAAATGGTCAGATTTCAGTTCCTGAACCTCAATTTGAGCGATTTAAATCGCAGCTGTATGCCTTTGATTTTTTAAACGGTATTCGTTTAAATATAGCGGTTGAGTCAAGTCCCAAGTCGTTTATAAAGTTGATTGTCCGTCTGAGGGAAAAGATTGTTGCCGACGGACTTTCTGATTTGAGTTTCGATGTAACTCAGCCTGGGCCTCATTTAAAAGCGCGCGAGTTTAATGACATGATGGAGAGACCAGATGCCATTGTGGTGGATATGCGTAACCATTATGAATCTGAAGTGGGTCATTTTCAAGGAGCAGTTTGTCCTGACGTAGATACATTTCGAGACAGTTTACCCATTGTAGAAGAAATGCTGAAGGGGAAAGAGAATAGCCCGGTCTTGTTGTATTGTACTGGCGGAATTCGCTGTGAGAAAGCCTCAGCATATTTTCGCCACAAAGGATTTCAGCAGGTATTTCAGTTGGAGGGGGGAATCATCGAATATGCCCGTCAAACCAAAGAGCAACAGCTTCCCAATAAATTTGTTGGCAAAAATTTTGTTTTTGATGACCGTTTGGGCGAGCGCATTAGCCCTGAAATTATAGCGCATTGCCATCAATGTGGCGAAGCATGCGATGACCATACCAATTGCAAAAACGAAGCATGTCATTTGCTTTTCATTCAATGTTCTTCTTGTTCAGAACAACATCAGGGCTGCTGTTCTAAGGATTGCCAGTCCGAATTGTTGTTGCCCATTTCAGAACGGCGGATTCGACGCCGTGGAAAGGAAGCAAAGCGGACCTATCAAAAGGCGAGATTGAGGCCGACATTGAATCCGTCCAGCAGTTCAATGGGTGATGATCACGAGTAATGAACAGTGGGGGGGGCACTGTCCACTTCATGTTTAAGAAAAACAGAAGGTCCTATGCCATTTACTTGATCGTTGTGGGTGCACAAATCCCCTTTCCAACACACTACGCTTCACCCTAAGCTTTGATTTCGCAAAGGGTTTCGGGAAAAATTAAGAGTGAATCGTACCGTCAATTCTCCTTAAAACGTGTTCTTTTTGGGCGGTTACGGGCTTTCAGCAGTAGTCCTCGCCAAAAGCAGGGTAT
>CAIKAF010000003.1 GCA_903825395.1 uncultured Flavobacteriales bacterium | reverse complement strand
AGAGAAGATTCTCCGTGACCGAATCAATATCCCTGACGGGTTGCTCCTCAGCAGAGCCCGTTTCCGTTTCTTGATTGGCAAAATGAAATTAAACACAAATTTGTATATTTAAACCCTGTCCTAAAAATGGGGTGGTTACAGTTCTAATTCGACTAATTAAATAGTCTAGATTGGGGTCTGTGAAGCTAAAGCCAATGAATAAAAAAGTTCTTGAAACGTAGTCACTTTTAAATGCATTACTAAATAGCTCTCTTTTTTTATTATAGTCTTCGTACTCGTGCTTAGTAAGAACTGTTTCTGAAACAGTTTCAATGTCCCCGTGCATCTTATAAATTATAGCATCTCTTTTTGGGAGATTAACAGTTAAATCAGATTGTGCTTTTTTTATATCAGGTGTCTTTCCTTGTTCCAAAAGGGCTTTTTCTATAAGTCTGTCATAGTTCGTAGTCCAATAAATTTGAATAGGAAGTCTTACGAGAATTCTATGATTTTCAGAAACTGTCATTGTTGTCTTACCATACTCTTCTACAAGAATTTGGTCGAGCTGTCCACGAACACCACCGTGGTCATCAACAAAAAATTGAGCTAATGAAGTTAAATCATGTTGTTCTTCATCTATGTCAAGACCGAGTTTATCAGCAATCGGCTTTAGAAGTTTTTTCCAGTCAAAAAATCCTTGAGATACCGACATACCTGCACCAATAAATGCAACCGCATTTTTCTCTTTCAGTGCTTTTACATAATTATTAATAAATGATTCAATCTCCCTGTCAAATTTCATTTTAAGTCTTAATTATTTGTTTTGTCTCATTGTCGAGTGTCTTTTTAGCATGACGCACAACTCATTTATAGGCGCTATTAACCTTCGCCAATCTACCAAATAGGTTGTATAGGCGAAGGTTTGTTTCCTGATATCGAGTGAACTGGATTCAGCCAAATCGTCAAACGGGAACCTGATTTGCTATCGGTTTTGGGTGTTTTCATGGCTGTAAATCTGCGGTTTTGCTGATGCTGAGCCCCAACTATTCTTGAATGTACCTGAAGTCTGTTCCCGATTTCAATCGACGGTTGGCCCAGCTGTGCCTCAACCAATGCAGAACGTGGGATTTTATTAGAAGGCGTACCTTTTCCAAGGCTCGCGTTAAAAGCCCTTGCAAGCTGTGTTCGCTGTATTTTTCGCCCGGTTATTGCAGGCCAACGCATTGTAGTATCCATACTATTCCTAATATAAAGGCAGAACCCCTGCCCTCCGTTTCCAAAAAATTAACCTAAGGTCATCCCAACCTGTCGGATAGGTCAAATATAAATGATTTTTCAATTCAAATGAAAAAAATGGATTGCAAGTCACTGATGCAGAGCCGATTCACTGAATTCCAATTGCAGTGAAGCGCCATTAAATCCTTGATTATGTTCAAGTTGGACCTTGAATGATGCCTGTATTTAATAATCAGGTTTAAGGTTCAAACCCGCCCGCGGCAGGGATTGAACCGGGTTGCCCGCAAGGGGGCCGGCGGCCGCTGTGGCGCGGCGAGGAGGCGACCTTGGGAGCCACCGCAGCCCGCCAACAGCCCGCCCGGCCACCGCGGACAACCGGTGAAAGCCCGTCCGCCGCCCAACGTATCCCCATTCTATTGTCTTTATTTGTATTGCCCCTAAGCCGATAGCTCCAGCAGGGTAGGGCAGTGGTCGGAATGCTGCGCCCCATGCAGCAAGGCGGCCGACTTGACCTGCGGCCACAAGGCCTCAGTAACAAACTGATAGTCAATGCGCCAGCCCTTGTTGTTGGCCCGGGCATTGGCCCGAAAACTCCACCAGGAATACTGCTGCAGCTCCGGATTCAGCGCCCGAAAACTGTCCACCCAACCCCCACGCAAAAAGGAGTCAACCCAAGCCCGCTCCTCAGGCAAAAATCCGGTGCTGTTTTTGTTCGAAATGGGATTGTGGATGTCCATCTCCCGATGGCAAATGTTTACATCGCCCACCAATACGGTATGAGGCCGCTCCGATTTCAACCGGTCCGACCAGTCCGACATGTCCGATAAAAATTGATACTTGACGTCTTGCCGCTCCTCGCCCGAAGTCCCACTGGGAAAGTAGGCGCTCACCAAGGTCAATGCCCCAAAATCGGCCCGGATTACCCGCCCCTCGGCATCGTGATGGGCTATGCCCATACCACAAACCACCCGATCGGCCGGCTGCTTGGAAAGGATTCCCACTCCGCTGTAGCCCTTTTTCTGAGCCGGATTCAGGTAAATGTGGTAGCCCATGCGCTGAAACGGAGCCCAATCCACTTGGTCTTCCATGGCTTTTAACTCTTGCAGGCAGAGCACATCGGGCGATTCCGCAGCCAGCCAATCCAACAATCCTTTGTTGAGGGCAGAACGAATTCCGTTAACGTTGTAGGAAATAATTTTCATGGGCTCAAGATAAAAAAAAAGGCACCCGAAGGTGCCTTGTGAATGCTGTTTTTATGGACTTATTCGGCCACAACCTCAAAGCTGAATTCCACGCTGACTTCTTTGTGCAACATGGCGCTAGCCTGATAGGTTCCAATGGTACGAATGTTATCTTCCTTGATTTTCAACTGCCGACGCTCTACAGGATAACCGGCTTTGGTCAAGGAATCGGCCAACATAATGGTGTTGATGGATCCAAAGATTTTTTCGGAATCACTACCCACTTTGGCACCCACTTTCACCATGCTTTCCGACAGGCGAGCCGCAAGTTCCTGAGCCTCGGCCAACAATTTACCTGCTTTATGAGCCTGCTGACGCAGGTTTTCAGCATGCACCTTGCGGGCAGAATCGGTAGCCAATACGGCCAAACCCGATGGAATGAGGAAGTTTCTGGCGTAACCCGGACGAACTTTCACGATTTCATTGGCATAGCCAACGTGTTCTACGTCTTTCTTTAAAATGATTTCCATGACTTCTTATTTTAATAGGTCAGCAACATAGGGCATCAGAGCCATGTGGCGGGCGCGTTTTACCGCTTGAGCCACTTTGCGCTGATATTTTACAGAGGTGCCGGTAATGCGGCGGGGAAGAATTTTGCCCTGTTCGTTGACCAAACGCAGCAAATAATCGGGGTCTTTGTAATCAATGTACTTGATTCCCAGTTTTTTAAACCGGCAATACTTGTTGTTGCTGACCTCGATGGGTGGGGGAGTCAAATAGCGAATTTCGCTTTGGTTGCCCTCTTTTTGATTTACGTCAATGTTAGTGCTCATGAACTTGCAAATTAAGATTTAGCTGATTTTTTGGCCCGACGCTTTTCGCTGTATGCCATGGCATGCTTATCCTGACGGAAGGTGCCAAAGCGAATGATGCGCTCGTCGCGGCGATAGGTAAGTTCCAACTGATCGATAAAAGCCGGATCGGCCTTAAATTCAAACAGATGGTAAAACCCGGTCGATTTCTTTTGGATCGGGTAAGCTAATTTGCGTAGGCCCCAGGATTCGTCATTGATGACTTCACAACCGTTGTCCTTCAGCAAAGTTCTGTAGCGTTCAACGGCCTCCCGAAGCTGCTCATCGCTTAACACTGGAGTTAGGATGAACATCGATTCGTACTGATTCATGAAAATGTGTTTTTCCGTTTAAAATTGGACGGCAAAAATAGAGCTTTTTATTGAATAATGCAAGGTCTGTGTTTTTTTGGGCGGCTGCGGGCTTTCCACTGTAGCTCGCTTGCCCGCCGCCGCAGGGACTTCGTGCCGGCATGGCTTCCGCTGGTCGCCCTGCCAGCCCGGTCCCTGCGGCGGCCGGCTGCACTCACTGCCGTTGCAATCCCTGCCGCAATCCTCAATACCTAATTCGTGTGCCTTACCTTCATCTGCCAACTACCGAATCCTCAATTTTTCAGGTTAGTTGTAGTATTAAATACAATAAGTCTTTGTACCTTTCGGTTCGTTTTGACCAAATTTACAAAAATGTCCACACTCCAATTCAAACGGTCTTATTTTAACTTCAATTTCCTACTGGTTTTGGTTTGCTGCGGTCTGTGGCCTATTTCTGCTCAGACTCAAACAAACTGGACCGAGATTGATGCCCAGGCGGATGCGATTTTAAAAACCCTGTCGCTGAAACAAAAGGTAGGGCAGACCTGCCAAATTACGGTGGAAGGGATTTTGCGCTTTAATTCCGACGGTAGCTTGCCCCTGCCGCTTCAAGTGAATGCGGCAGAACTGAACGAGGCCCTGCGCACTTATTATGTGGGCAGCATCCTCAATGCACCGGGCCGAGCCATTCCACGCTTGGACTGGCTGAATTTGATTCAAGCCATTCATGCACCCTACCTTAAAAAGGAAATTGCGGTTCCTGTTATATATGGAGTTGATGCCATACATGGAGCCAATTATGTGTTGGGAGCTACTTTGTTTCCTCAGGAAATTGGGTTGGCGGCTACGTTTAATGCCGATGTAGCCCGGCAATTCGGAGAAATTACGGCCATGGAAACCCGCTCGTCCGGAGTGCCTTGGAATTTTTCACCGGTATTGGATTTGGGGCGGCAACCCCTTTGGTCTCGTTTTTTTGAAACCCTGGGGGAAGACCCCAAGCTGGCTTCTGTTCTGGGAACGGCCATTGTTTCCGGGTACCAAGGCGATTTGAATGCCTCTAAGCTGGCTTCCAATCGAGTGCTGGCCTGCATGAAGCATTTTGCGGGCTACAGTGCTCCGGCTTCCGGCCGAGACCGAACTCCGGCCATCATTTCTCCCCGAGATTTGACCGAATTGTACCTGCCACCTTTTAAGTCGGCCGTGGATGCCGGCGCCCTTACAGTGATGATCAACAGTGCTTCGCTGAACGGTATGCCGGGACACATCAATGCACATTTAATTACCGATGTTTTGAAAAATCAGTGGGGATTTAAAGGATTTGCCGTCACCGATTGGGAAGATATTCTGTTTTTGGAACGGGTGCATCAGGTGGCCCCCTCGCACAAAGAGGCCATCGCTATGGCCATCAATGCCGGTATTGATATGAGTATGGTTCCCCTAAATCCACAATACAAGGAATACTGCCGCTTGCTGGAAGAATTGGTGTTGGAGGGCCGTGTGCCTATGGCCCGCCTTGACGATGCGGTGAAGCGCATTCTACGGGTAAAGTTGGCGGCAGGTTTGTTCGATATGCCCAGCAAAAAAAGCAAACAAGCCTTGATTATGCTGCAGGCTGAATCATCTGTAGCGGCAGCAAAACAAGCGGTTTCAGAGTCGCTAACCTTGTTGAAAAATGAGAATTCAGTCCTGCCTCTTCAATCCAACTCTTCTGTGCTGGTGTTGGGACAAGCGGCTACCGACCGCCGCTTTTGGAATGGAGCCTGGACGCACACGTGGCAGGGCCGCGATTCCAGTTATTTTTCAACCGATATTTCGCTGTTGAAGGAATGGCAACGGCGGGCCGAAGTGCAGCAAGGACAGGTTCAATACCTTACAGGCAGTTCCTGGGCTGAAGCCAGCGGATTGCCCAGCACCGGTTCCGGATTGACGGCTCAACATAAAAAGGCCTTGGAATCGGCCGACGTGTGCGTGGTGTTTGTTTCAGAATGGCCGGGAACAGAAAAACCGGGAGACGAAGAGAATCCCTATGTTACTCAAAACCAAATGGATTTGGTGCATGAGCTAAAGGCCGCCGGAAAACGCGTGGTGGTGGTGCTTATGCTGGGACGGCCCAAGTTGCTGGGCAGCATCGTAGACGATGCCGATGCCATTGTACATGCCTATTTGCCCGGCGAACATTTTACTCAGCCGTTTTTGGATAAAATGTACGGCGCGGCTGATTTTTCCGGCCGCCTCCCCTTTACCTATCCAAGGCATCCGGGCCGCTGGGAGCATTACGACCATGCCCACAGCGAAAATATAGGGAAAGACAATTCCTTGCAGGGCTACAATCTGGCCTGGGATTTTGGGCAAGGCATGTCTTACGCTTCCTGGACGGTCGATGCCAGTTCCATCTCGGCCGATACCTTAAGAGCCGCAGATACGGTTTGGCTTGAACTGCGCCTTAGGCACAATGCCGACCGGCCTTGCCAGGTCAGTGTGCCTGTATTTGCGAGCCGAAGAAACCTACCCATTGCTCAACGGGGCAAGTACTTGATTGATTTTCAAAAAAAGTGGGTGCCTCAGGGCAGTGCAGTATCCTTCCGTTTTCCTTTAACAGCAACTCAATTTGAGTTTGCAGATTACTCCGGAAACTGGACACAATCGCGCGGCCCCATACGCCTTCAGGTGTTTGATTCCACCCTAAATCTGTTCCTAGAACCTTAATTTCCTACTATGGTCTATAAAATTAAATTTGACCAGTTTTTTTCCTACTCCTTTTCCATGGATTGCCTAATCTTTGGCTTTTCAAATGGAAAAATCCACATTCTGTTGGTAAAACGCGCCATGGAACCCTACGGTGGATATTGGGCTATTCCCGGCGATTTGGTGTATCCGGATGAAGATTTGCCCCATGCCGCTGAACGCATTCTGGAAGAGCTGACGGAACTTAAAAATGTGGTGCTTCGGCAGGGTGGGGTTTTTGGAAAACCGAACCGACACCCTCAGGGCCGGGTTATTACCAATGCCTATCTGGCCATGGTGCGCATGAACGAAACCAATCCCCAACCTTCATCTTGGGTGGAAGAACTGCGCTGGGTTCCTGTCGATGAAGTGGAATCGCTCGCCTTTGACCACAATGAAATTTTAACGGCAACCTACCAGCGGCTAAAAGAACGCTTTATTCACGAGCCCATTTGCTTTGAAATGCTGCCCTTGAAGTTTACCTTGAACGAGCTGCAGCAACTCTACGAATATGCCTTTGGCATTTGCATCGATAAACCCAATTTCAGAAAGCGCATAAAAAATTTACCGCTGACCGAGCTGAAAGAACGGCAGGAAAATGTAAAACACCGCCCGGCAACGCTGTATTCCTTCGATTGGGAAAAGTATAAGACCTTGGTAAAAGAAGGTCGTTTTGAATTCAATATGTGGCTCTGAGCTTATTTTTTAATGGAAAATGAGCCCAGGATTAACTTATTGTAAAAAATACTATATTTGACTTCTAAACTTCAGGTATGTTTCGTTTTCTACTGGGATTTTCATTGCTTGCATTGCCTTTAATGACCAACCTATCAGCCCAAGTTATTAAGGGTTTGGTGAGCGATTCCAAAGGTCAGCCCATTCCATTTGTCAATGTGGTGTCCAAAGGCAGTGGCTCAGGAACGCAAACCGATTTAAACGGTATTTTCCAGTTGAACCTTTCCGATTCTTCGGCAGCTACGCTGGAATTCAGCGCCATTGGTTTTAAGCGGCAGTCGTTGCCCATCAGCGGTTCTGAATTTTTAAAGGTGACGCTTCAAGAAGATGTACAGCGCCTGTCGGAATATCAAATGGTGGGGTATGGAACTTCTTCCCGCAAGGAGATGACCGCCGCATCCAGTCAAGTAGAAGGAGAAGATTTAACCAAGCTGAACGTATCGCGGATGGATCAGGCCTTGCAAGGTCAAATGGCGGGAGTTACCGTAACCACCAATTCAGGAAGCCCCGGAGGCTCTTCCAGCATTCGCATTCGAGGCTTATCTACCTTTGGCGACAACGACCCCTTGATTTTAGTGGATGGGGTGGTGTACGATTCAGAAGGATTAAATGCCCTGAACCCTTCCGACATTGAATCGGTGCAGGTGTTGAAGGATGCTTCCGCCGGTATTTATGGAGTTCGAGCGGCAAACGGAGTAATTTTGGTGACCACCAAGCAAGGCAAGAAGGGCGCTCCCATGCGCATTAGTTACGACGGGTATGCCGGAATTCAACAAACCGCTCGTCAACTCAACTTGCTGAACGCTCAAGAATACGCGGTCATTAAAAACGAAATGTTTGCCATGGGCGGACAGCCGCTTCCGTTCAACAATACCAATGTGGGAGTGGGTACGCCTTGGCAAGACAGTGTTTTTTCTACTGCACCCATTCAATCGCACCAACTCGGCATCCAAGGCGGATCGGAAAAATCAACCTATTCTATGGGCTTGGGCTATTTTAGTCAAGACGGTATTGTGGGGGGAAATAAATCGCATTTTTCAAGGTACAATGGCAGGTTGAATTTCTCGCATGTGCTTTCCAAGCGCGTTCGCTTCAATTCTGTGCTGTTGTTTTCAAGTGAATTCCGTAGAACGCTTCCTGAGAATGGTATTGGTTCGGTGTTGTACAATACCATTAATGCCTTTCCCACAGCTCCGGTGCGCCTTCCTGACGGTCGGTTTTCGTACCTGGAAGAGGTCAACGACATCATCAATCCCATCGCCCAAATTCAAAACCAATACAATGGCGTACAAACCATGAAATGGGTGGGCAAAGAAGAGGTAGAAATTGATATTCTAAAGGGATTAACCTTCACCAACCGCTTTAATTTCAATTATGCAAGCCTTCAGAATAAGGTGTTTTCCCCGCTGGTATGGTACGGTCCCGGCAAATTCGCCAATACCGCCATCAACGAACAGTTGGAATCGCCTATGGTGGCCATTGCAGACAGCTTTATGGTGGAGCGTGGAGCAGCAGTGTATGAAGAAAACACCTCCTTTCTCGACCTTTCGTACGAAGGATTCTTGAACTATGAAACCACCATTGCGGAACACCATAAATTGAAAGGGCTGTTGGGATTTTCTTTGTTTGAACGCAAGGGCGAATCGCTGTCGGGTATTGCCTATGGAATTCCTAACAATTCCTTGGAATTTGCTGATATTTCAGCCAATACGGCTGCCGGCGGGTTTTTAAACAATACCTTCAGTTGGGAATTTACCGAGCGCCTGTTGTCCTACTTTGGTCGCGTAGAATACGCCTACAAGGAAAAATATATGGTTTCAGCCTTGCTGCGCCGCGATGGCAGTAGCAAGTTTGGTCCGAACAACCGCTATGGTTGGTTCCCCACCATCGCCGGAGCCTGGGTAATTTCAGACGAAGCTTTTTATTCCAGTTCGTTCATCGATTACTTGAAATTACGCAGCAGCGTAGGGTTGTCGGGGAACGACCAAATTCCCAATTTCGCCTACCGGGCGTTGTTGAATGGAGAAGGGGTTTATGTATTCGACGATGTAATTACCTCTGGAGTAGCTATTGGCACTGCAGCCAACCCGGATTTGAAATGGGAATCTACCCTGCAAATGAATGTGGGAGTTGATTTGTCTCTGTTTAATACGCTTCAATTGGCCTTGGATGTGTACGAAAAACGCACCTCCAATTTGTTGTTCCAGCCCGATGTGTCGGCTTTAATTGGGTCCTACGGTCCGGGTGGATTCCCTCCGGTAATCAACGCCGGCGATGTGTTGAACCGGGGGTTTGAGCTGGAACTGGCCTACCAAACTCCAGTACGCTCTCCCTTCCAATTTTCAGGTAAATACACCTTCGGAATGGTGCACAACGAAGTGCTTTCGGTTCCTGTCGGCATCGATTACCTTCCGGGAGCCGCCTTTGGAGTGGGGGGCGATGTGGCAACCCGTTTTCAGGTGGGTCAGCCCATCGGCTATTTCTTTGGATTTGAAACCAACGGGGTGTTCCAAACCCAAGATCAAATTGATAATGCTCCTCAGCAGGATGGGGCTCAGCCCGGTGATTTGATCTTTGTCGATCAAAATGGAGACGGTGTTATCAATTTTAATGACGATTCAGACAAAGCCTTTTTAGGTTCACCTATTCCTGATTTTACGATGGGATTGATGCTGAATGCCGGATTCAAAGGTTTTGATTTGTCCCTAAACCTATATGCAGCAGTAGGGCAGGAGGCCATTCGAAATTACGAGCGCCAACAGCCCTTTGCCAATCAATTGGATTATGTGATTGACCGCTGGGTAGGGCCCGGTTCTACCAACGAACACCCCCGACTAACCACCGAACCTACCCGAAATGCGATTTTTTCCTCCTATTTCGTAGAAGATGCCTCTTTTTTACGGGTTCGTAACATTCAATTGGGATACAGCTTTCCGGCAAAATGGCTTTCAAAACTTAAAATTCAAGGCATTCGCATTTATGGTTCGGTGAACAATGCGTTTACGTTTACGGCCTATAAAGGGTTTGATCCCGAATTTTCCTCGGCCTCGATTTTGAGCGCCGGTGTGGACAATGGTTTTTATCCTCAAGCCCGTTCCTTTATGGGTGGAGTTCAACTTAAATTTTAATCCGATGAAAACGGTATTCCGAATTGCTGCCTTACTCTGCCTAACGCTTTCTTTTTCTTCCTGCGATGATTTCTTGGAGGTCAATCCGCCCTATGCCCAGGATGCTGAAAATTACTTCAGGACGCCTGAAGACTACCAACGCGCCCTGGTGGGAGCTTACGATTTGCTGCAGTCCTCTTTTTTGTCGGTTTGGATTGGCGAAATTGCCTCAGACAATACCATTGCCGGCGGAGAAAGTTTCAACGACACGCAAGGACTGCACCAAATTGATGGCATGCAGCACGGAGCAGTAAATACCGAATTGAGAAATGTGTTTCGCTGGAATTATGCCGGGATTGGCAGGGTGAATTTTATCATGGAAAACAAAGACAATATTGATTTTCCTGGAAAGGCCCAGCTGCTGGCGGAAGCCCGTTTTTTAAGAGCGTTCTACTATTTCGAGTTGACGAAGTTTTTTGGAGATGTTCCACTTATTGTGGATGAACGCTTGGGAATCGAAGAAGCCGCTCAACGGCCAAGGGCAGCTCAATCTGATGTGTATGCTCAGATTGTGGCCGACTTACAGGCCAGCATTCCTGATTTGTCCACCATTGCCAGCCAAAAGGGTAGGGTAACCAAGGCCGCAGCACAGGCTTTACTGGGCAAGGCTTATTTATATCAAAATAAGTATTCCGATGCCCTGCCGGTGTTTGAAGAAATTATTCAGTCGGGTCAATTTGCCCTGCATCCAAATTATTCGGAATTGTGGACTTTGGTAAATGAGCAAAATTCCGAAACCATTTTTAGCGTTGAATACTCTGGTTTAGAAGGCGGAAGCTATGGCTGCTTGGTTTGCCTGGAAGGTAATGCCGGTCCTGGCTTTCATGGGATTCGTCAGTACACCGGGCCTGTTTATGGCGATGGAAACAGCTACAACCTACCTACAGCGGAATTGTACTCGGCTTTTGCCCCGATTGACCCAAGGCGCAATGCCACAGTATTGGATATTGAGGCCTTCATTGCCGCCCAACCCAATCCTGCTGCCATTACCTATGCCATTGGCGGAGGCGGACATACGGGCTATTACAACAACAAATACATCAAGCGTCAGGGCGAAATTGGCTTGCCCGATAACGATTTGACCAGTCCCTTAAATTACAAAGTGATTCGCTATGCCGATGTGCTATTGATGGCCGCCGAAGCCCATTTAATGACCGGCAATAAACCCCAGGCTCAGCAGTATGTGAATCAGGTGCGTAGCCGCGTACAAATTCCGGGAATTTCCGTAAATTCAATCGATGATATTTTAAAGGAACGAAGATTGGAACTCTCTTGCGAAGGTCACCGCTTTTTCGATTTGGTCCGCACAGGAAAGGCCGCCGATTTTATTCCCGGATTTGTTCCTTCAAAACACGAATTGTTCCCCATCCCTCAAGTTGAAATCGATTTGGCCGGTGGCTCATGGATGCAAAACCCCGGTTATTAAATACCTGAATTATGAAACAGTTAGCTTTTTACCTTCTTGGTTTTATTTTACTAGGTAGCGCTTGTCAACAGGCAGATCCTGAGTTGGGGCCTCCTCCCACCGAACAGGATGCTCAAATTTTTGTGGAAGTTTCACCCAACTCCAACAACATCCTATTGTTCCGCTGTGGAAATGAACAGCTTTTGGCCACTTGGGATTTCGGAAACCAAACCGGTGCCAAAGGTACTTCTGTGGAAGGTCGTTTTCCCTATGCCGGAACCTACACGGTTCAAGTTCGGGTGTTTAACAAAGGTGGAAGCCGCACCAATTCCGTTACGGTTACCATCGACCAGGATGACCTTTCGCTCTTGGATCACCCCGTTTTTAATGCCCTTACCGGGGGATTGGACAACGGCGGAGTCCGCACTTGGAGAATTGATTCTATGGCTACCGGCCACATGGGCGTAGGACCCGATCCCGAAAGTGCTGCAGGCGCCATTCCCGAATGGTGGGCCGCAAATCCAGCCGATAAAACCGGTTGTGGACTGTACGATGACCGATACACCTTTTCCCTTAGTGGTTTTGGATTTACCATGCAGACCAACGGAGATGTGTATGTACACAACACGATTGCCGCTGAATTCCCGGGGTCGTTTATGAACAAAGGAGACTACACCGCTCCATACGATGACAACATTGCATCCACCTGGAACTTAATTGAAGAAGGAGACAATGCATTTTTAGAAATTTCCGGGAATGCCTTTCTGGGCTTTTACTCGGGGGTTCGCACCTACCGAATTTTGGAATTTTCCGATACCCACATCAGCCTTCAATATAAACACCATGCCGGCGGTCTGCATTGGTACATTAAACTCGTTCCTGCCCAATGATGCATTCTCTTTTTTCTTTTTCAGCCCTAGCTGCCCTCATCTCCCTTTCAAGCTGCGATTCTGACCCTGTTAATCAGGTGACATTGCCCGAAAACCTTCAGATTTCAGCCCTAGTTTCTGAAACCGGTCTGGCTGAAATAACGGCTCAGGCCGATTTAACGAATTTTTATACCGCTACGGTTTGGACCGGGACCGATTCCATTCAGTTTCAAGAGGCCTCAGGGAATTTTTCCTGGCAATTGCCGGCTCCGGGAACCTATGCCTACCGAGTTCGGGCCCACACTACGGCCACCGATTTCATTGAAAAATCAGATTCCCTGATTTGGTTTGTCGATACCAGCAATTCAGGCAGCTTTCCTTCCACCGGATATTCCACCCCAACCTCGTACCCCGGTTATACCTTGGTGTGGAGCGATGAGTTTTCGGGGAATGCCCTTTCAGCCGATTGGGTATATGACATAGGAACAGGAAATTCCGGTTGGGGAAACAATGAACTTCAATATTATACCAATCAAAATGTGCGGGTTCAGCAAGGAGTTCTTGAGATTACTGCAAAAAAGGAACCATTCAATACCTCTCAATATACCTCTACCCGAATAAAAACCCAAGGTCAAAAATCATGGAAATACGGCCGCATTGATATTCGGGCAGCCATGCCTCAGGGACAAGGCATCTGGCCCGCTTTGTGGATGCTGGGCGATGCGTTTTCATCTGTTGGCTGGCCCCATTGCGGTGAAATTGATATCATGGAAATGATCGGTGGCCAAGGCAACAACGACCGCACCACCCACGGCACGGCGCATTGGTTCAACAACGGACATGCCAGCCATACCGGAAGTAAAACGATTTCTTCGGGTACCCTGGCCGATAAGTTCCACGTGTACAGCATTATTTGGAATCCTCAATCCATCACCTGGTTGCTGGATGACCAAGTGTACAACACCCTCTCCATTACCAATGCTCAATTTTCAGCTTTTCATGAGCCGTTTTTCTTCATATTCAATGTGGCTGTAGGCGGAAACTGGCCGGGCTCTCCCAATGCCTCAACTTCTTTCCCTCAATCCATGTATGTAGATTACGTTCGCGTTTTTCAATAAACTTCCTTATTGTATTTAATACAATAATTATTTACTTTTAACCTAGAATTAATCAAATACGTTCATCTTATGAAAAAACTTTTTCTTGCAATGATGGTTCCATCTGCCCTGATTGCTCAGGTTGAAGGAACATGGAAACTGGCTCAACAAGCCGGTGCTTTGGGTGTAGGCCCCAACAAGGGTGATATTTCTTGGTGGAGCAATTCGCCTACGGACTTAACCACCCGTGCGTGCTTGTTTGATGACTCGGTTACGTTTAACACGAACGGTGAAATGCTGCATTACATGGACGGCAGCACTTGGGTTGAAGTATGGCAAGGTGTCGGTGCCGATGGCTGTGGTGCTCCTGTAGCTCCCCACGATGGTTCAGGCCAATACACTTGGAGCTACGACGCCACCCAAGGTACCTTGACCGTAAATGGAGTAGGAGCTCACATGGGCTTGGCTAAGGTCATCAACGGTTCTGAAATCAACAATCCAAGTTTGGCCGCCTCTTCTATAATCTATGAAGCAGCTCTTTCCAACAACAATCAAACAATGACCTTAGACATTAACTTCGGCGGTGGTTATTGGCGTTTTGTGTATGAAAAAACATCAACCATTCCAGTACCTCAGCCCAAAGTTACCTTCCGTGTTGACATGAGCGAATACACCGGAAGCACAGCCAATGGCGTTTTCTTAAATGGTGAAATGAACGGCTGGTGTGGTTCTTGCGCTCCTATGGTAAATACCTCAGGTGCTGTTTGGGAACTGCAGGTAGATGTACCTACAGGCCCTGTTCAATACAAATTCACAGTGAATGGTTGGTCAGATCAAGAAAATTTCGTTGGCGGTGAGTCTTGTGTCGATACTGTAAACGATGGATTTTTCAATCGTGTGTACGAGGTAACCGGCGATGCGGTGTTGGATTTGGTTTGCTTTAACAGCTGTTCTGCTTGCACTACCACAGGCATTGAGTCTTCAGAGTCTTCTGTGCAAGTGTATCCAAACCCTGCACAAGATTGGCTAAGCGTGCGTTCCGACAATGAGGTTGTGGCTCTTACCGTAGTTGATGTAACCGGTCGTATTGTAGCTACTGCTTCCACAGAAACAATTCAAATTGCTCATTTGACACCTGGTGTTTACCAAGTTATCGTTGAGCACATGAAAGGAAGCTATTCAACAACCCTGATTAAACGGTAATTGGATTACTTTGAATAGTCATGCAGAGGTGGGGGCAACCCCACCTCTGTTTTTTTAACCCCGCTCCGCCTATGTCAAGCATCGATTTTTTTGTCATTGTCGTTTATGCGCTCATTATTATGGGATTGGGCTGGTTTGTGGCCTTGCGCTCCAAGAATAAGAATGCAACGGCCTCCGATTATTTTCTAGCCAATAAGTCTCTACCCTGGTGGGCCATAGGCGCCTCTTTAATTGCAGCCAATATCTCCGCAGAACAGTTTATTGGAATGTCGGGGTCGGGTTTTTCTGTAGGTTTGGCCATTGCCTCTTACGAGTGGATGGCTGCTATTACGCTGATTCTGGTGGGCAAGTTCTTCCTGCCCTTGTACCTTAAACTTGAAATTACAACCATTCCGGAGTTCATAGAAAAACGCTATTCTACCCGCCTTAAATCGATTTTAGCCATCTTCTGGGTCTTTTTGTATGTCTTTGTTAACATAGCTTCTGTTCTCTATTTAGGGGCCTTGTCCATTCAAGGTTTGTTTGATTTACCCTTGCTGTACGGTATTTTGCTGTTGGCCTTGTTCTCTGGAGCCTACTCCATTTATGGGGGCTTGGCCTCCGTTGCCTGGACCGATGTTGTTCAGGTTGTTTTTCTTGTGGTTGGAGGCTGCTTCACTACGTTTATTGCTTTGGATGTTGTTTCAGCTGGCAATGGAGCCTGGGAAGGCTTAATTCATTTGTATAAGGTAGCTCCAGAAAAATTTGAAATGATTTTAGAGCCCTCGAATCCTCAATACGTAAATCTTCCCGGAATCGCTGTTCTGGTGGGCGGCATGTGGATTGCGAATCTCTACTATTGGGGATTCAATCAGTACATCATTCAACGCACCCTGGCTGCCAAGTCCATTAAAGAAGCTCAGAAAGGAATTTTAATGGCCGCATCAATCAAATTAATTTTACCCTTGTTGGTGGTTATCCCAGGCATTGCCGCTTTTGTTATTGTTCAAGATTCCGAGATGCTAGGCCGCATGGGCGAAGGAGCTCTGAATTATATTCCAACAGGTCAGCACCCCGACAGGGCTTACCCTTGGCTTTTAAAATTACTTCCTACTGGGATCAAGGGCTTGGCCTTTGCCGCCTTATGTGCAGCCATTGTTTCCTCCTTGGCTTCAATGGTTAATTCCACTTCTACCATTCTAACTCTGGATATTTTTGCTCCCTTTAGTAAAGAGCGTCCCAGCGAAAAAAGTCTTATTCGTTTTGGCCGGATTTCCGGTATTTTGGCCCTGCTCGTAGGCTCTATTATGGCTCCTTTGCTCGGAAATATAGAACAGGCCTTTCAATTTATTCAAGAATATACAGGCTTGGTAAGCCCCGGTATTTTGGCCATTTTTATTTTGGGATTGTTTACCCGAATTGCCAGTAATAAGGGCGCCATCATTGGGGTATTGGTTTCCATTGTTTTTGCACTTTATTTTAAAGTCGGAGCCAATGGTTGGGTCGATTCTGTCCTTTTCCCGGCCTTGCCTTTTATGCATCAAATGGGCCTTACATTTTTGTTGACCTGTGGAGTGGTTCTAGGGGTAAGTGCTGTGCAACATAAGGGCCAATTCGACAGTAAGGGCTTCAAATTGTATTTCAGCGACTTCAAGACAGGTTGGTTTTTCAATGCCATTAGCGTCCTAATCATCGGTATTGTAGGGCTGTTGTATTGGTTCTTGAAGGACTGATTGGCTCAATTCTTTTAAATTTTAAAGTTGATGTCTTTGTTTTTTTGGGCGGCTGCGGGCTTTCCACTGTAGCTCGCTTGCCCGCCGCAGCAGGGACTACGTGCCGGCATGGCTTCCGCTGGTCGCCCTGCCAGCCCGGTCCCTGCGGCGGCCGGCTGCACTCACTGCCGTTGCAATCCCTGCCGCGGGCCTTTCAAGTCTAAACTCCGATTGGTTTGGGTGGTTGCCGTGTACACACCAATGCTTTTCTTTTTTCCTTTTAATACTAAGGTGTCAACAAACACCGCTTGCATCGGAGCCGGAAAGTCAAGCCGCTTGGCAATGTACTCCGACATCAGAAGGCGTTGCCCAAGGCTTCGGCACTGCTGCAAGATTCGTTCAGTGGTATTCATAACATCTCCATGAAATACAATGTCGGCTTTTGTTTTTCCAATTTCCCCGGCAATTACCCAGCCTCCATGTATGGCAACCTTAAAATCCGGCATAAATCCATACTTACGAATGTAAAACCGCTGCTGCCGCTCTACGGTTTGGACAATTCGGTGGTAGCACCGCAAGCAATTTGCTCCTTTTAATCCATCTTTCATGGTCCAGGTAATGACGGCTTCATCTCCCACATACTGATAAATTTCTCCATTGAACCGGGCTACAGGACCCGACAGGGAATTGAAGAAGTTCCGCAACAAGGAATGGTATTTTTCCAAGCTCATGGTTTCTGCCATGCCGGTGCTGGAATTCAAGTCGATGAACATAAAAATACGCTCTTCACCCACCGGTTTATGGTATTTTCCACGCAGGTAACTCCAAAATATTTGAGGCCCAATAATGCGGGATGTAAGTTTAATGATGTTCAAGATTAGGCTCAATAGAAAAGCATTCCAAGCCAGACCTAAGTATAAACTTGGTTGTAAAAAGTCGTTGGAAATGACCCATTGTCCGCTTTCTATATATTGAGAAAAGGTAAGGGTGAAGATTTCTGCTCCAATAAATAAACTGAGCAGCATGGCTGTTCCCAAACCAAGGGTTACAGGAAAGTTGAACTTTCGGGTAATGAAGCGGTCGAAGGGTTTATCGCCCCAGCGTAAGATTAGTCCAATTAAGATCCCGCTAAATAAGCCTTGTACAAAGGCTCTCCATTCTGAACCCAACACCGCCACGTTCATGGTAATGGCGATAAGAATTCCAAGGAAAATGGCTCGTATCAATCCTCTGCCTTCTTGCTTCCATTGCCTGGGCCATCGGAAATGAAATTCTTGCTGCCGTTTTAGTTTTTTTTCGCCCAGGGCATCTTCTAATGCCCGGATATTGAATTGCCGATTGTCTTCAAACAATTGAATGGCAGAGGCGGTGTGGAAATGGGTGGTTTGTATGTAATTCAATTGGTGTTCCAACCAGGCAATGTCGTCGTAGCTTTTGTTCAGGTATTGCTTCCATTCATGCCTTAGCAATTCTCCTTTTTGCAGGAATTCTCGGCTGCCCATATTGGATCGGTCGGCATCGATCAGTATGCGTTCCAACGGATTTTCCGGTTGATGGTTGAATTTGGTGGCCGATATTAAGTCCAAAATCAGCGGAATTCGGTCTTCAGGAAATTCAATGGAGCTTAAAAATTCTGAGGCCAAGGCCTGGCTGCTTTCTTCATGGCCAATATAGGTGCTCAAATAGCCCAAATCATGAAACCAGGCGGCAAGTTGAACGCAAAGCAAATCTTGGGGCTCCAGCTTTTCCAACTTACCAAGTCGGTACACCGTGGCAGCTACATCGCGGGTATGCTGAACTGTATGGAATACCAGGGCCGGTTGCGGGTGCAATTCCATTTGCTTCAGCACATAGGCCTTCACTTTGGCCAAATAAACAGCATCGGGAGTATTTACTTGTTCCATGGGTGAAATTCAATGAGTTGCTCTTTTAAGAAACTTCGATCCATGTGGGTGTATATTTCGGTGGTGGTTATGGAGGAATGCCCCAGCAGCTCCTGAACCACTCTCAAATCGGCACCGCCTTCAATTAAATGCGTTGCAAAGGAATGCCGAAGGGAGTGTGGACTGATTGGCTTTTGAATGCCGGCCAGGTTTAGGTATTTCTTTAAGCTTAAAAAGACCCATTGACGGGTAATTTGTTTTCCACGCCGATTCAAGAACAGAACATCTTGAAAACCGGGTTGGATTCGAATTTGATTGCGTGCCGTGGTCATGTAGGAGTTGATGGCGGCAATGGCTTCCGGGGCAATGGGCACCAGCCGTTCTTTATCGCCTTTGCCGATCACCCGAATAAATCCGTCAGAAAAATACAGCATAGAGCACTTTAAGGCCACCAGTTCAGAAACGCGGAGCCCACAGGCATACAGCAGCAGAAACATAGCATGGTCGCGCAATCCGTCCGGGCTGCTGCGGTTGATGGCCGAGAGCAAGGATTCTACCTCTTCAATTTCTAGGAAATGGGGGAGGGTTTTGGCCAATTCGGGCATCTCAATGTCGAGGCTTGGGTCGGGGAAATTGTATTTTTCTTGCCTCAGGTACCTATAAAATGCACGAAGGCTGGAAATGAAGCGGGCTTGACTTCGGGCCGAAATTCCCAAATCCAGGAGCTCGGCCAAGTACTGTTGCAGTGCAGGGAGTTCGGCCTCGGCCAAGGCTTGCCGGGTATGCTCCAAATACCTAAGCCATGCTCGTACATCGCGTTGGTAGGCTTCCAATGTATTGTCGCTTAAACCTTGTTCCAGGTGTAAGTATCGATAAAAGGAATCGGCAAGTTCTTGGGATCCTCGCATAACTCAAAGGTACGCAGGCCATTCATAGCTTGCAACGAATTCAGTGCCGAAAAGGAATGGCGGGATGGAATTGGATGGAGGCCGCCTGCGGCAGGGATTGAGCAAGGTTGCCCGCAAGGGGGCCAACGGCAGCTGGCGCGCGGCGAGGAGGCGACGTTAGGAGCCACCGCAGCCCGCAGCCAGCCCGTTTGGCCACCGCGGACTACCTGCGAAAGCCCGTCTGCCGCCCAAATAAAAAAAACACCCGGCAGAACCGGGCGTTGAACAAACAAAAAAGGACGGCGAAATTAGGCTTGCTTGAGCAGGTCGCGCAAGACGTAGTGCAGAATGCCGCCGTTTTTGTAGTAGGCAATCTCAATCTCGGAATCAAGGCGAGAAAGCGCCTGGAACGTGATCAGCGTACCATCGCTTTTTTGGGCCTGAACGGTGAGCTGCTGCTGAGGCTGTAAGCCCTGGCTGATGCCGATTACATGGAAGGTTTCCAGTCCGGATAAGCCCAATGACATGGCGTTTTGACCTTCTAAAAATTGAAGCGGAAGAACGCCCATGCCCACCAAATTTGACCGGTGAATGCGTTCGTAGCTTTCAGCAATAACCACTTTGATTCCCAATAAGTTAGGGCCTTTTGCTGCCCAGTCACGGCTGGAGCCTGAGCCATACTCTTTTCCGCCCAATACCACCAAAGGAACGCCCTCTTTTTGGTAGCGGTCAGACACCTCAAAAACGCTGCTCACTTCGCCGCTGGGCTGATGCAAAGACCATCCACCTTCTTTTTCAACGATTTGGTTTTTAATGCGGACGTTGGCAAAGGTGCCGCGCACCATTACTTCGTGGTTGCCGCGGCGTGCACCGTAGGAATTGAAATCAGCCTTGTTTACGCCCAAATTAATCAGGTAAGATCCGGCAGGACTTTCGGGTTTAAACGAACCGGCAGGTGAAATATGGTCAGTGGTCACGCTATCGCCCAGCATCAACAACACCTTGCCATTCAGAATGTCAGTGGGTTCTGCTACCTCTTCAGAAATGCCCTGGAAGAAGGGAGCCTCTTTCACATAGGTGGAATTCGGACTCCATTGGAACAATTGGCCTTCCGGAGCTTTAAGGTTTTGCCAATCGGCATCTCCATCGAAAACGGTGGCATAAGTAGCTCTGTAATCTTCAGGCACAATCACTTGATTTCGTAAATCTGCAATTTCTTGATTGCTGGGCCAAATGTCGGCCATCATTACGGGTTGTCCGTTTTTATCTACTCCAATTGGCTCTGTAGTCAAGTCGATGTCAGTGCGACCGGCAATGGCATACACAACCACCAACATGGGCGAAGCAAGGAAATTCATTTTCACTTGCGGATGCACCCGGGCTTCAAAATTTCTATTTCCGGAAAGCACACTAGACACCACTAAATCGTTTTCTTCAACGGCTTTGGCAATGTGCGGAGGCAGGGCTCCGGAATTCCCGATGCAGGTAGTGCAACCGTAACCAACCACATGGAATTTAAGCTGCTCAAGATAGGGTAGAAGTCCGGCATTGCTGAGGTAGCTGGTTACCACCTTTGAACCTGGAGCTAGGGAAGTTTTAACCCATGGTTTTACGTCTAAGCCTTTTTCAATGGCTTTTTTAGCCACAAGTCCGGCGCCCAGCATAACACTAGGGTTGCTGGTATTGGTGCAAGAGGTAATGGCGGCAATGACCACCGATGCGTCGGACAAGTGGTAGGAATGATTTCCGTCGTTCACCTGTACAGACCGCAGCTGCCCAGGGGTTGACTCAACAGCCCTGGCTTCTACCGGAACATAACTGCGCTGAAAGCTTTCATTTAAAATGGATTGAATTTTGGAATTGAGTTCACGTACCAAAATGCGGTCTTGAGGGCGTTTGGGGCCAGAAACGGCGGGTTCCAGTGAAGATAAATTCACTTCCACCAAGCTGGAGTAGGTTATGGCTTCATTTCCTGTTCTCCACAATAAATTTTCCTTGCAATAGTTTTCCACCAACTCCACCTGTTCGTCGGTGCGGGCGGTTCTTTTCATGTATTCAATGGTTTGGCCATCGACTGGGAAATAAGTGATGGTGCAACCGAATTCGGGAGACATATTTGAAATGGTAGCCCGGTCGGGAACGGTTAAAGTATCTAGACCTTCGCCGAAAACCTCCACAAATTTTCCAACCACGCCGTGCTTACGCAGCGCTTCGGTAATGGCCAAGACCATATCGGTGGCGGTAACACCGGCGGGCATTTTGCCTGTCAGTTTCAGACCAACCACCTCTGGCAAAATAAAGTAGGAGGGTTGGCCAAGCATCGCAGCCTCGGCTTCGATTCCACCCACACCCCAAGCGACTACACCAATTCCGTTCACCATAGGAGTGTGCGAATCGGTTCCAAAGCAAGAATCTGGAAAAGCAACACCGTCGCGGACCAAGACACCTTTGCTTAAAAATTCAAGGTTCACCTGATGGCAAATGCCCATTCCCGGAGGCACAGCGGTAAAATTATCAAATGCCTTTTGGGCCCATTTTAATAATTCATACCGTTCTCCGTTGCGTTCAAATTCCAAATCAACATTCTTTTTAAGCGCATCGGATGTACCGAAATATTCTACTTGAACCGAGTGGTCTATGACCAAATCAACCGGAATCAGGGGATTGATTTTAGATACATCTTTTCCTTTGCGGCCGGCTTCAGCGCGCAGTGATGCCAAATCTACCACACAAGGAACTCCGGTAAAATCCTGAAGCAAAACGCGGGCCGGCATGAATGGTACATCTTTATCTGATTTTTCAGGCTTCCAATTCAGGTAGGTTTCAACATTTTCTTTGGTCACACGCAATCCATCGTAATTGCGCAGGGCATTTTCAATCAAAACCCGTATGGAGTAGGGTAAATTTTGAATGGAATGGCCTTGTTCTTCCAGGGCTTTCAAGCTATAAAACGAAACGGTTCCGGCCTTGGTGCTCAACTGGCGCTTGGTGGTAAATAAATCTTGATTCATAATGAAAATCCGTGTTTGTCGTGCAAAGAATGATGTGCCGCGAAGGTAGGAAAAACGGAGGCAAAAAAAAACCGCCTTTCGGCGGTTTAGTGAATCCTCTGGGGCTCGAACCCAGGACCCCAACATTAAAAGTGTTGTGCTCTGCCAACTGAGCTAAGGATTCAGGCTTTAAAATCGGAGTGCAAATGTAGGGTAAAATACCTAAGTGAGCAAAAAAATGCTCAAAAAATCATTAAGTTGCTGAATTTCAGTCCTTCTATTGATAAGGATTTTAAATTCAGAAAGTGCCAAATGCTTGTGTTGGAATCTGACTTTATTTTGGATTCAACACCAAATTATTCACAAATGCCTGTTTAAGCAATTTTGTGAAGTACCCTCCGTTTGATACCTGTTAGAATTGTACTTTTGAAGGCCTTTAAAAAACTGGTATTTTCATGCGATTTCATCTTGCATTCCTGTTGATCATTTCCGTTTCCATGCCCTTACACGCGCAAAAAACAAATGCCGAGGGCTGTGCCGAGTTGACCAATAAGGAAGCCGATAAGCTCTACAAAAAGGCATTGAAATCAGATGTGGCCGGCGAAGCGCGCATGCTGCTCAGAAAGGCCTTGGAAGTTGAACCCACACACTATGCAGCAGCGTGGGAGTTGGGCAGAAGGGCCTGGGTCAATAATATGCAAGCCGAAGCACTGGAGCGATTTAAAGAAGTTGCCGAGGCCTGTCCGGGCTACCATCCTGATGTGTTCTACTTTTTGGGCAAAGGGTATGCCGAAGCCAAGGAATTTTCATTGGCGGTTCAAGCCTTTGAACAGTTTTTAAAGCGAGATGATATTTCAGATGCGCATTACGAAGAGGCTAAGGCAATGTTGCCGGATTTGAAGAAAAAAATCAACCTTTTCAAGCAATCTGTGGCCTTTAATCCAACATTTGTTGAGGGCGTATGTACTTCAGGGGACGAATATTCAGCCTCATTGTCTCCCGACAATCAGTTTTTATTTTTTACCCGGAAAGAAAACCGAAGTCCAAGTGGTTTTTCAGGAACAGTGGCCAAGGCTCCGTTGGGTGTAGAGGTGTTTTACCGATCTACCGCTTTGGGCAACAACCGCTGGTCAAAGGGAGAGGAAATGGTAAGCCCCTTTAATCAAGGCCATACCAATGGAGCAGCCGCATTGACCGCCGATAACAAAATCATGTATTTTGTGGTATGTCCCAACAATGAATATCAGGCCTGTGATTTATGGTTTAGCACTTGGGAAGGCTACCGCTGGTCTGATTTGCAGCGCATAAGCCAAGCTGTTAATTCAGCGCATTGGGATTCGCAACCCACCATTTCCTACGATGGGAACACCTTGATTTTTACATCCAACCGGCCTGGAGGCATCGGGGGAACCGATTTATACATTTCAGAACGTAATCCTGAAACCAAAGCATGGGGAGCTCCAAAGAACCTAGGTCCGGTGTTGAACACAGATAAAAATGAACTGACTCCCTTTTTGCACTCCGATTCTCAAACCCTTTATTTTTCTTCAAAAGGACATGAGAATATTGGAGGCTATGATGTCTTTTTTACCCGGCGAAAGGCAGATGGTAGTTGGGAAAAGCCCGTCAACCTAGGAAATCCAATCAATACCGAAGCCGATGAAGTCAGTTTCTTTGTTTCACTTGATGGGAAAACAGGGTATTTTTCTTCCAACAATTTAAGCGACAAAACGGGGAAGCCTGTAGGCTTGGGGGGATTGGATGTGTTTTCATTTGATTTGTATGAGGAGGCCAGACCCGCTGAAGTGGTGGTGGTTCGTGGTGTACTGAAAGACACCGATGGGCAACGGATGGGAGGAAGCATTGAAATTTTTAATGAAACCACTCAAAGCAAAACAAGCATTGAGGCCGATCAACGGGATGGGGAATTTGTGGCTATCCTGAAAAAGAACGAGGAGTATTCTGTTTCTGTAGAGAGTCCTGGTCTGGCATTTTCAGCCAAATTGGTGAATCCGGAGGCAACTGCAGATACCATTGCTCTGGTTACAGGGAAAGTGGGAGCAGGAGCTGCCTTTAATTTGTCGGAATTGTACTTTGAAACCAACAGCATAGAGCTGAGCTCGAAAGCCAAAACCTATTTGAAAGCCTTCTCGCGCTGGTTGACAAAAAATTCAGGCATTCAAATTGCCATTCATGGCCATACCGACAATGTGGGCGATGCAGCTAAAAATTTAGCTCTATCTGCTGAACGGGCCAATGCCGTAAAAAGCTTCCTTTTGAACCTGGGCATTGCCTCCAACCGAATTGAAGCCCAGGGATTTGGTGCTTCAAAACCCTTGGATAGCAATTCAACAGCCGAAGGACGTGCTCGAAATCGGCGCACAGAATTTGTAATACGAAAGCCTTAATTCCTATTTTTCTATGGCCGAGAAAATTCTGATTTTAGATTTCGGATCGCAATACACTCAATTGATTGCTCGAAGGCTTCGTGAACTTCAAGTGTACTGTGAAATTGTACCCTTTTATTTAGATCCTAGCCAATTTGATACTTCAGGACTTAAGGGAATTGTATTGTCAGGAAGTCCCGCATCTGTTCGGCAGGACTCCCCCCTAATCCCTTCTTCGGAATGGATGCATATTGGTGTTCCCGTTTTAGGGATTTGCTATGGAGCTCAATGGATGGTACATGCGCATGGTGGCACAGTTTCAGCATCCAAGCAAAGGGAATACGGTCCTGCAACCTTAGAAATTAGCTTAAACAGTAGGTTGTTGGCCGACCTTGAAACGGGTAGAACCGTTTGGATGTCGCATGGGGATAGCATTCAGCATTTACCTGAAGGATTTCAATGCATAGCCAAAACACCAGAGATACCTGTAGCCGCATTTCAGCATCAGGAAGAACAGTGGTTTGGCCTTCAGTTTCATCCGGAAGTAGTTCATAGTCAAGACGGAGCACGTATTCTTCAAAATTTTGTTTATTTGGTTTGCGGTTGTGCTGGAGATTGGACGGAGGGCCACTTTATTGATGAAACCATTCAAAAAATTCAGGTACAGGTTGGGAACGATCACGTTATTTTGGCCTTAAGCGGCGGGGTAGACTCCACCGTGGCAGCTATATTACTGAGCCGTGCCATCGGAGATCGATTGCATTGCATTTTTGTAGACAATGGATTGCTTCGGAAAGATGAATCAGAACAGGTCATGCAGATGTACGCTACCTTAGGGCTTTCCGTCCGAAAAGCCGATGCTGCAGATGTTTTTCTAGGGGCGCTTGCAGGAGTTACCGATCCTGAAAAAAAGAGAAAAATAATTGGAGAACAATTTATTCGGGTGTTTGAATCTGAAGCCAAATCGCTGCCCGTTGATATCCACTGGCTGGCTCAAGGTACCATTTACCCGGATGTAATTGAATCTGTTTCTGTAACAGGTCCATCTGTAACCATAAAAAGCCACCACAATGTTGGAGGATTGCCGGCGGCCATGAACATGAGCTTGGTAGAACCCTTGCGGTCGCTGTTCAAGGATGAAGTCCGTAGGGTAGGATTGGCCTTGGGCATTCCTTCCTCTTTTATTCAACGCCAGCCCTTTCCAGGGCCCGGATTGGCGATTCGGTGTTTAGGGGAAGTTAATGCCGAGAACATCCGAATCCTGCAAGAGGCAGATGCGATTTATATTCAAATGCTGCGTGATAATCAGCTCTATGATTTGATTTGGCAAGCCGGTGCCATTTTGTTGCCCGTTCAGTCGGTGGGAGTAATGGGTGATGAGCGAACCTATGAAAAGGCCATTGCTTTACGAGCCGTAACCAGTACCGATGGAATGACCGCAGATGTTTTTGAATTTCCAGAGGGATTTTTAAAACGGGTAGCCAATAAAATAATCAATCAAGTGCGCGGAGTAAATCGGGTAGTGTACGATATAAGTTCCAAACCACCGGCTACCATAGAATGGGAATGATTTTTGATTATTTCTACCTTTAACCCATGCAACGTCTTATTCTTGTAGTTTTTGCTTTGTTCTTTTTGAGCATGTTGAATGCTCAGGAATGTGTGCGTTGGCATCAGGTAGTGAAAGGAGAAACCCTGTATGGAATCTCAAAAACAAACGGTTGCACAGTAGATCAACTCCTCTCGGCCAATCCCAACATAGATCTTCCACTGCGTGAGGGCGTTTCGGTTTGTATTCCAAAATCGGCGGTGAATCAAGGTGCAGAAGTGAAGATAGAAGAAAGCAGGCAGCATTATGTTGTGGCGGGCGAAACCTGGTATGGGATTGCGCAACGGTATAAATGTACCGTCGATGCCCTAATGGGGTTAAACCCTGGGGTACAAGGTGGATTGAAAGAAGGCCTTCGATTGCGGCTTCCTGAGCCCATACATGAGGCTTCAATGGAAGCTCCAAAACCTTCGATTAAAAAGACGAGCAAAGGATCTACCGGAAAATTCAACCTTGGCTTATTTGCTCCATTTGATAAAGAAAAACCTGAATATTTTGAAGCGGCGGTTTCGTTTATGGAGGGTGTTCAACTGGCTATGGCCGAATGGGAAGACAGTTTGCCCCAAGGGATTTCAATGCATGTATTTAACGAATTTGAATCGGGGGCATCTTCTTTGGGCTTTGCTCCAACAGCTGTTATTGGGCCCTTCCTTTCTCAAAATTATTCCAGAATCAGCGAGCAATTTACCCGAAAAAATATTCCAGTATTTTCTCCTTTTTCAAAACAATGGGAACCAAAGTCTGAATTTGAATTCAAGGTAAACCAAACCGATATTGAGGCCTGGACATGGCACATTATCAACTACCATAAATCCAATCCTACCCATTCTATAGTGATGGCCAAATCGGGTGGTGGGAAAGACAGTGTGTTGAGGAGTAAAGTTATTTTGGGATTAAAGGCTGGGGGAGTACCTTTTTCTGTTTGTGAGGCCACAGGTGCCTCCATTGCCGCCCAAACTTCTGGCGGACGCGAAGCGTTGGTGGTACTTATGGTTTCAAATGAATTGAAGATTCGAAATTTACTGACCGGATTAACCCGTTCCTCTGTCTCAGGACGAAACCTTCATTTGTTGGTTTCTGACGATTGGCTTGCCTTTCAGGTTATGGAGGTGGGATACTATCAAAAATTCAATGTTCAAATTGTAGCTCCTTCGCATTTTATAGAATATCCATTGGATCAAACAGCGTGGCCTGAAAAGTACAAAGCTATTTTTCATGCCTGGCCTGATTCTTACTCGGAAATGGGATATCATCTGGCTTCCTTCCTTTTCCAAAAATATGCTGGTGCAGGCGATTCAGATTGGATGCTATCTCTTCAGGAAAAATCGTTGGATGGTGTGCCACAGCGGTTTGATTTTAGTCGCAATGCCCAAAGTGGAAAAGCCGGGATCAACCGCCAGGTGCGAATTATCGGGTTTGAAAACGGTCGGTTGCTGTACCTGCCCTCCGGGCTTTGAACGAAATTCATCTAAAATTAATCTCAACAGGCTGGTATAACCTAATTCTGGTTGTATATTTGATGGCAATTATCACGTTCTTAATTGGAGTATCTGATTGTTTCATTTGGATGCTAAGCCACAGATTAAGGGCGATTTAAAGTACCATTCCATGGAAAAAGTAATTGCAGAGGGCTTAACGTTTGATGACGTTCTTGTGTTGCCTGCCTATTCACAAATTTTACCCAGCCAGGTTAAAACCCGTACTAAATTGGGGTCAAAAGTAGCTATGGAGATGCCCATTTTAGCGGCGGCAATGGATACAGTAACCGAAGCTGAAATGGCCATTGCAATGGCCAGAGAAGGTGGAATTGGAGTACTGCATAAAAATATGGACATTGAAGAGCAGGCTCAAATGGTTCGAAAAGTAAAGCGAGCGGAAAGTGGAATGATCATTGACCCCGTTACGGTTGATGTCAATGCAACGGTAAAAGTAGTATTGGATTTAATGCGGGAGCATAAAATTGGGGGCATACCCGTTATTGATGCAGAGGGCTGTTTGGTTGGTATTGTAACAAACCGAGATTTACGTTTTGAGGCCAATCAGCAGCGGCCTATCAGCGAAGTCATGACCAAGGAAAATGTAATTACGGCCCAAGAAGGACAAGATTTAACGGGAGCGGAATCCATTTTGCAGAAGTATAAAATTGAAAAATTACCTGTAGTTAATGGAGAAGGTAGATTGGTTGGATTGCTCACCTATAAAGACATCATAAAAGCCCGGGAACGCCCAAATGCATGCAAAGATGAAAAAGGTAGGTTAAGGGTTGCCGCGGCGATTGGCGTTGGAGGCGATTCGGCAGAACGCCTGAAGGCTTTGGTGGCTGCAGGAGTTGATATGGTTGTTATAGATACAGCACATGGACACTCCAAAACTGTTATTGAAGCAGTTTCTGAAGCCCGAAAATCTTTTCCTGATCTCAGCTTGGTGGCGGGGAATATTGCCACAGCAGATGCCGCTATTGCTCTTGCCAAAGCGGGTGCAGATGCCGTAAAAGTTGGAATTGGCCCAGGTTCCATTTGCACTACGCGTGTCATTGCCGGAATTGGAGTACCCCAATTGTCCGCCATAATGGATGTAGCCACAGCGCTAAAGCATCAATTCCCAAACGTTTCCATTATTGCAGATGGAGGCATTCGGTTTTCAGGGGATATTGTAAAAGCAATTGCTGCCGGAGCCGATGCAGTTATGCTGGGTTCATTGTTGGCAGGAACAGAGGAATCACCCGGAGAAACATTGATTTTTGAGGGACGTAAATTCAAAACCTATCGGGGAATGGGATCTGTTGAGGCTATGCAAAAAGGAAGTAAAGACCGGTATTTTCAATCACAGGAATCTGACCCGGGCAAATTGGTACCAGAAGGAATTGTGGGAAGGGTCCCCTACAAAGGCAGCATCGCTGAAATTGTTTTCCAGCTGCTTGGAGGTTTACGTGCCGGTATGGGTTATGCAGGCGCCGCCTCAGTAGATGAATTAAAACAGGCAAAATTTATTCGAATAACTCAAGCGGGGGTTATCGAATCGCATCCCCATGATATTGCTATTACCCGTGAAGCTCCCAACTACAGTCGAGAGGCGTGGAGGGGGCGTTAATATGAAGCGCAAATGCCAAGGCCTTTAAGGCCTAACATTTAAAAAATGTTGAATTTACCACAGAACAGAATGTGGGTTGGTTCATGCCTTTGCTTTTTGTACCTTCGTGAGCCTTTAAAATTTACATACAATGAAAACTTCATGGTTAATTCTTTCAGGATTAATGCTGTGTGGCTTACAAACAGCACAATCACAAAGTCCTGTCGTAATGACTGTTGATTCAGAACGTGTTACCTTAGAGGAGTTCAATGCCATCTTTAGGAAAAACAATCAAGATAAGAAAGTCAGTAAGGCTGAACTGGATGAGTACATGGAATTGTTTCAGGTTTTTAAGCTGAAAGTGTATGAAGCAAAACAGCTTGGTCTAGATACTTCAGCGGCATTTAATCGTGAATTGAACGCCTATGTAAAGCAGCTGGCTCAGCCCTTTTTAAGAGATACTTCCGTTGAGAATGCCTTAGTTCGGACCTCATATCAACGGATGTTAAAGGATAGGAAAATCAGCCAAATTTTAATTCGTCTTCCCAAATGTGCATCGGGTAAAGACACCCTTAACGCTGTAAATCAGCTGAATAAAATTGCAGCCAAAATCAATAAAGGTGGTTTGTCTTTTCAGGATGCCGTAAAGCAATTCAGTCAGGATAGTGTTGGCCGGCTGAACAGTGGCCAAATTGGTTGGATTACCGGGTCTCCCTCGATTTCGTGGAATTTTGAAAGTGCAGTTTTTACTACCCCGGTGGGTAAGGTTTCTAAGCCTGTTCGGACTTCTATGGGTTACCATTTAATTTTGGTTGAACAAGAGCGCCCTGCACGAGGCCGCATTCAGGTTTCTCATATTTATATTTCAGGCAGTGAAGATGCCGAATTAAATGCCAAAGCAAAGGCAAAAGCCGAAGATGCCTTGCGCAGAGCAAAATCTGGAGAAGCGTGGGAATCGTTGGTGCGTAATTTTTCTGAAAATTATCAGAATTCAAGCCGGGGCGGAATTTTGGAACCTTTCGGAATAAATGAATACCTGCCCGTTTTTGAAGATGCAGCCTTTGCTTTAAAAAGTCCCGGAGAAATCTCGGGTCTGGTAGAAACGCCCCAAGGCTATCATATTCTAAGACTTGAGAAGTTGCCCAGCATTCCTCCTTTCTCTGAGTTTGAATCGGATTTGAAAAAAATTCTATCGAAATCTTCTCGCTGGAAACAACCCTCTGAAGTTTTTGTTGAACAACTTAAAAAGGAGTATGGATTTCGTTGGTTGAAAACCGATTTTTCATTCTTGGCCAACGCACAGGGGGACTTTACGGTAGAGTCGATGGGTAACCATGCCGATGTCGTGTTGGCAAGTTTCGGATCTACTCAGCTTACAGTAAAATCCGTGTTGGATTATGCAACTGCAGAGCGCAAGCAAATTCAACAAAAAGACGTGTGTACGTTTGAACAGCAAATCATAAAGCCCTTCATCGAATCTGTTTTGCTTTCGTACAAAGAAACCAGGCTTCCTGCTGAGAACATTAAATTCAAGTATTTGATGAATGAGTATAGGGAGGGAATATTGCTGTTTAGCTTGATGGATGAAAAGGTATGGAAACGCTCTGTACGCGACACAGCCGGTTTGATTTCCTACCATGAAAAGAACAAAGAGAAATACATGTGGGATGTTCGAAGTGAGGCGATTGTAGTGGACTGTAAAACAGAAGCTGTTGAGCAAGAGGCACGAAAATTAGCTGCAAAGTTGGTTGCAGGGAAAATAACGGTACAAGACTTTACCCGAAAATTGAATAAAAAGGCTGCCGATAATGTGTTGGTTCAACAAGGTTTGTTTGCCAAAGGAATGCATGCAGTTGTTGATTTGGCGAATCAGACCGTATCGGTAGGACCAACCGATCGGAGTCAACAAAAAATTCGCTTTGCTGTGGTAACAAATGTATTGGCACCGGCACCTAAAAAGTTAGAGGAAGCCAGAGGGCAAATCATTTCGGATTACTCAGGATTTTTGGAAACCCAATGGGTTGAAGAACTAAAAAGCAAATATCCGGTGAGTATCGATAAGAATACCCTGTACCAGTTAATTGACAAATGATTCGCTATGCATGGACGTTCCCCATCCTTCTATGCGTAGGATTAATGGGCTGTTCTGGTTCTTCAGGGCCCATAGAAGGGGATTATGTGGTGGCTAGGGTAGGCGATGCGAAGTTAACCCTGGAAGACTTAGAGGGAATAAACTTTGGGGGCAATCCGCAAGATAGTTTGTCTTTACTTCAGGCTTATGCTTCAAAATGGATGCAAGAGCAGGTTTTATATCAAAAGGCCCAACAGGAATTGGCGGGGAGTTCGAGTGTTTTTGACAAGCAATTAGAGGCCTATAGAAAATCGCTGTTTGTGTATTCCTATGAACAACAGGTGGTAGGAGAAAGTATGGACACCAGCATTTCAATTGAGCAGGTGCAAGAATACTACCGTCAAAATGAAAAGCATTTTCTGTTGAAGTCAGATATATTAAAATTCCGCTTGGCCGTATTTCCTTTAAAAACAAAAGTTCCAGCCAAAATTAAGGCTCTTTTTGTGGATGGAACTTCAAGAAAATTGCCCTCTTTGGAATCGTTTTTAGGAGTCAAAGCGAAATCTTTTATTTTAAACGATACCACATGGATGGCTATTTCAGATGTGGATAAATTATTGCCAGAGGGTTACGATATTTACGGAGAAAGGCTTAAACGAAATGGATTTTATGAATTCCAGGATTCTACAGGCATGTATTGGTTTTGGATTCGAGATTTGAAAATAAAAAAGACAATTTCTCCGTTGGAATTTGAGATTCCGAGAATACGAGCTATTTTGCTGCATCAGAAGAAACAGGCATTTTTAAATGAGCAGACCAAAAAATGGGTGCAGGAAGCCTTAACCTCAAAAACCGCTGAAATATATGTTCAAATTCCAGAGCCCTAAACATATATTTTTACTGGCAATTGTGGCGGTTTGGCCCATCGGAATTCAGGCCCAGACTGTTGTTGATGAGGTTGTGGCTGTTGTTGGCGCCTCGGTTGTATTGCAATCTGACATTGAAATACGTGCTTTTCAGTTGGAAGCTGACGAGCGGGGAAATCGGGTTCGCTCTGTTAGCCGTTGTGAAGTGCTAGAGGATGTACTCATACAAAAAGTGTTGGTAGCTCAAGCTGTTCTTGACTCGGTTATCATTGAAGACGATGAAGTGGATGCAGAAATTGACCGCAGGATTAACATGCAGGTTTCTCAGGCAGGCGGACGTGAACGCTTAGAGAAACTAATGGGAAGAACCTTGGATGATCTAAGGCTGGATATTCGAGATAATGTGTACGAGGATTTGGTGATTCAACGGATGCAATTCAAGATTACAGGTGAGGTTCAGGTGACCCCATCAGAAGTTAGACGCTATTTTGATCGGATTCCCAAAGATTCCTTACCCCTGATTCCCGGAGAGGTAGAATTGGCGCATTTAGCGATGATTCCTCAGGTGCGTGAAGAGGAAAATCAACGTGTGCTTCAGGCACTTGAAAAGATGAGGGCAGAGTTGGAAAAGGGAAGTAGTTTCTGCATAAAATCAAAATTTTATTCTGAGGATCCTGGTTCGGCCGAAAATTGCGGAGAACTGGGATTTATGAAGCGCGAAGATTTGGTGCCTGAATTTTCAGCTGTAGCTTTTGGATTAGAGCCTGGGCAAATATCAGCTCCAGTGAAAACCCAATTCGGATATCACATTATTGAACTGCTTGACAAACGTGGACAATATGCCAACTTTCGGCATGTCTTAATGCGCCCTAAAGTGGCACTCAGTGATTTGGTCTCAGCAGAAGAAAAGTTGACCGCATTAATCCAGCAACTTGATTCCATAGATTTTGCCACCTTAGCCATTCGCTACAGCGAAGACAAGGAAACGGCCAACAATGGCGGAAGATTAATGAACCCCTCAACAGGATCTGGCCGATTTATGTTGGAGGAACTAGACCCCGCAACCTATCAACTGCTTTCCACATTAAAGGAAGGACAGCATTCCAAGCCTCAGGTATCGGTTAGCTCGGACGGCCAAAAAATGGTTCGGGTGTTGTATGTGAACAAACGAATAGATGCCCATACGGCATCGCTGGAACAAGATTATGCCCGTATTCAACAGGCGGCATTAAATGAGAAAAAAATGAATGTTTTAAAGTCTTGGATCGACAAACGAAAAAAGAACTTACACATTCAGGTTCAAGGTTATAAAGAGAGTTGCCCAGAATTAAATCAATGGAATCCATGAACACGCAATTTACGAACGACGCCGAAGGGGTAAAGGCATTGGCAGAACACTATGGCGCCTTCAAAAAGGAAATTGCCCGAGTCATTGTTGGGCAGGATGAAATTGTTTCCCAATTGAGCTTAGCTTTATTTGGAGGTGGACATTGCCTGTTGGTTGGGGTGCCCGGACTTGCTAAAACATTATTGATTCAAACAGTATCGAGGGCTTTAGGGCTTCAGTTCCAGCGCATTCAATTTACCCCCGATTTAATGCCAACTGACATAACAGGTTCTGAAATCTTAAACGATAACAGGAAATTTGAATTTCAGCCTGGTCCATTGTTCGCCAATATTGTTTTGGCCGATGAAATCAACAGGACTCCACCGAAAACTCAAGCCGCCTTATTGGAGGCCATGCAAGAAAAGGCCGTTACCGTATCTGGAAAACGCTATCCCTTATCGGCTCCCTTTTTTGTGTTGGCTACTCAAAACCCAATTGAACAAGAAGGTACCTATCCGTTGCCAGAGGCTCAATTGGATCGATTTATGTTCCAACTTGAACTTGGGTATCCTAGTTTTGAAGAAGAAATCCAAATTGTTCGGCAAACCACCATGGATTTTTCGCCCGAATTAAACACCATCATGGATGCCACACTTATTCTCGCATTTCAATCGCTGGTTCGCCGCATTCCGGTTACCGACCATGTGTTGGAGTATGCTGTAGGACTGGTGGCTAAAACGCGTCCATTGGAACCCAGATCAGATTCCTTAGCCAAGGAATATTTGAGTTGGGGTGCCGGCCCCAGAGCCAGTCAAAATTTAATTTTAGGGGCTAAGGCTCATGCTGCTATGCATGGCCGATTTACCCCCGATATCCAAGATGTGCAGGCCATTGCTCCAGCAGTATTGAGGCATAGGATTGTACGGAATTACAAGGCAGAGGCAGAAGGAATTTCTGAAACGGATATCATCAGGAAACTGCTTTAATCTAAAGCAACTACATAGGATTTTGTACCTTTAAGCCATGCAAGTCACAATTCACAATTCCACCTTTGAATCTTGGTTGCTTCCTTCTGAAATAGCCGAAGCTGTAAGTATTATTGCAGAACAAATACGGAAGGATTTTCCCAAAGAACGCATCGTATTAATGTGCGTCATGAAAGGCAGTGTCGTCTTTTTTGCCGATTTACTAAGGCAAATTCCTGGCGAAGTCGAAATGGGATTCATTTCCGCCTCCTCTTACCGAGGAACTGCGTCTACCGGAATTGTTCAAATTCATTCTAGATCAGAGATTTCACTGAAGGGAAAGGTGTGTATTTTGGTTGAAGACATTGTTGATACAGGACAAACCATTCAGGCAATTCGAGATGTATTATCTCTTGACCAGCCAAAGGCTTTGAAGGTGGCAACGCTGTTGTATAAAAAAGAAACATTTTTGGGTGGAGATGAACCCGACTATGTTGGAATTGAAATTACCAATGAGTTTGTTGTGGGTTATGGCCTTGATTTTGATGAATTGGGAAGAAACTTAGAGGGAATTTATAAACTTAAAGGATAGTCATGCTAAATTTTGTTTTTCTTGGCCCTCCCGGCTCTGGGAAGGGAACACAATCAGCTAAACTAATTGAGGATTTTGGGTTCATTCATTTGTCCACCGGCGATATATTTAGAGCTGAATTAAAATCAGGTTCACCTTTGGGTCTTGAGGCCAAAGGATATTTGGATTCTGGGCAATTGGTACCCGATGAAGTAGTGGTTCGCATGATAGAACAAAAACTGGATGCCAATGCGCATAATGCCGGATATATTTTTGACGGATTTCCACGTACTCAAGTTCAGGCAGAAGCCTTAGATGCTTTATTGGAATCCAAAGGAATGCCGCTTAATCAAGTTTTGTTGCTTGAGGTTCCTGATGCCATTTTGCGTGAAAGGCTCACGGAAAGGGCCAAAACCAGCGGCAGAAGCGACGATGCTAATCCTGAAATCATTGAAAAACGGATTCGGGTATACCAACAAGAAACATTGCCGCTTACCGATTATTACTCTAAACAGGAAAAATTGAGTCGGGTACCTGGCGTAGGGCACATCGATGAAATTTATGCGCGCATTCGAATTGCGCTTAGCATTTAACTGCCGAATCAATTTCCCTACCATTAGCTCCCCCTTTTAGTATGTCAGGTTCGGACCAACTTCATTCCTCATTGATTTCATCGCATCTTGATTTTTCAAGGGTTTGGGAGCTAATGTGTACGGCAAAAGCGATGACCGATTTGTATGAGCAAAACCACAGCATAACTTCAAAATACGTTCATGCCACCAGCCGTGGACACGAGGCCATTCAACTGGCTTTAGGGATTCAACTTAAGCCACAGGATTTCGTTTTCCCGTATTACCGAGACGATGCTATGCTTTTGGGCATTGGGATGAAGCCCTATGACCTAATGCTGCAATTGCTGGCAAAACGAGACGATCCATTCAGTGGAGGCCGAACGTATTATTCACATCCTAGTTTAAGGGATGCCGATAAACCTAAAATACCCCACCAAAGTTCAGCTACCGGAATGCAGGCCATTCCAGCCACAGGTGCTGCTTTGGGCTTCTGGTATCAGGAACAAATGGGTTTATCCAAATCGGATAAGGATCAGGCTCCCATTTCAGTCTGTTCGTTGGGAGATGCCTCCATAACCGAAGGAGAGGTGGCTGAAGCCTTTCAAATGGCAGTTTTAAAATCCTTACCCATTTTATATTTGGTTCAAGACAATGATTGGGATATTTCGGCACATGCTTCAGAGTTTAGAGCCATGGATGCTTCGGAATATGCGCGCGGATTTAAGGGCCTAGAAGTACGGACTATAGATGGAACAGACTTCGTTCATTGCTATCAGACACTGCAGGAGGTTATTGAGCTCATCCGCACAGAACGGCGTCCATTTTTGGTGCATGCCAAAGTCCCCTTGTTGAACCACCACACCTCTGGAGTACGCAAGGAATGGTATAGAGATGATTTAGAATTGGCGGGTCGAAGAGACCCCATTCCAAAGTTCCGGCAGTTTTTGAGCAGCAATGGATACACCGATATTGAACTTAACCGACTGGAAGAAAATGCCATTCAACAGGTTGATTCTGATTTTCAGGCGGCTGTTGCTATGCCCGATCCTGTGGCAGAAGACCTGGAACTCCACATGTTTGCCGAAACGGAGATTCAAGAAGAAACCGGAGAACGCGCGCCCCAAGGTAAAATGGCCACCGTTATGGTCGATTGCGCCTTGTTTGCCGTACGCGAGTTGATGGAAAAACATCCCGAATGCCTTTTATATGGTCAAGATGTAGGGGCGAGACTTGGAGGAGTTTTTAGAGAAGCTGCTACCTTGGCTAAAACATTTGGCTCACACCGGGTCTTTAATACCCCAATTCAAGAAGCTTTTATTGTAGGCAGCACCGTAGGCATGTCTGCTGTTGGATTAAAGCCCATTGTTGAGGTGCAATTTGCAGATTACATTTGGCCGGGCTTAAATCAATTGTTTACTGAGTTGAGCCGTTCTAATTATTTATCCAATGGAAAATGGCCAGTTTCCTGCATATTGCGGGTGCCAATCGGAGCCTATGGCAGTGGCGGACCATATCATTCCAGCAGCGTTGAATCTGTAGTTCTTCAAATTCGTGGCGTAAAAGTGGGGTATCCCAGTACCGGTGCCGACTTAAAAGGCCTATTAAAAGCCGCCTATTACGACCCCAATCCAGTGGTCATGTTTGAGCATAAAGGCCTATATTGGAGTAAAATTAAAGGTACTGAAGGAGCCAAAACCATTGAACCGGATTCCGATTATGTGGTGCCATTTGGAAAGGCTAGGGTTGTTTTAGAGGCCTCTGATCGTACTGGACCCACAGCCGTTATTATTACGTATGGGCGTGGAGTGTATTGGGCCTTAGAAGCGGCTGAATCGTTTAAAGGAAGAATAGAAGTGCTGGATTTAAGAAGCCTAAATCCATGGGATAAAGAGGCCGTTTTCAATGCTGTATCTGATCATGGCCGAGCTCTAGTATTAACCGAAGAGCCTTTGCCGCATAGCTTTGCCATGGCCTTGGCGGGTGAAATTCAATCGAATTGTTTTCAAGATTTAGATGCCCCAATTGCCACTGTGGGAAGTGCGAATACGCCTGCAATTCCATTGAACAGTACCTTAGAAGCCGCCGCCATTCCAAACGCCGAAAAGGTTAGAACGGCCCTTGAAACGCTATTAAGGTATTAGGCATCCGAATTTACTTGCCTTTGAGTACTTAGATTATCGGGAAAACAGCAAATTACACCCTCTGGCATCGGAATGGTCAAACCGGCCTGAAACGCTGAACCCGGCTCCAGAAAATTCGCCCAAATCTTGGGTAGCAATAAAACAGCAGCTATGAATATTGGCTAAATCAACCACATTAATTCCCCCCGAATTATTCTGAATTTGCGTGGGGTTTAGGGGGTCTCTGAAAAAAACACGCATCCATGGGGGGCAGGTCAGTTCGCCATTGCCAAAGGCATACGCCTGAGACAACAGTTCTGTCATGCCATATTCCGAAAGAATTGATTTAACCGAAAATGCACGCTTCAAAGTACTGTGGAGTTCTTCTCGAATAATTTCCTTTCCACGGCCTTTCATCCCCCCGGTTTCCATGATTTTTACCTGAGGAATTGAAATCGGATTGGAGGAGGCCCATTCCAGTAAGGCAAAGGTTACACCAATGACCAAAATTTGATTTTCTGTTTTGGTTGCAGCATGTAAATTGCCAAGGAAATCTGCATTGGGTTCGGAAAAAAATCCAGCCAATGGCTGGGCGCTCAACCGAATTAATTCTGAAACCATATACACCAAACTAGAATTTGGGCGTTCGATGTAAGAGGGTAGAAGGGCCAGAATAATGTACTCTTCCGGATTGCCAAAAAACTGCTGGAAACAGCTTTTAAACGAAGTTTCATACAGCTGTGAATCAACCACATGATGAATGGAACGCGAATCAGAGGTGCTTCCACTGGAATGAAATTCCAAGGCAGAGGAATGTCCTGCGTCTATAATTCGATGCGTTCTAAAAAATTCAATGGGTAAAAAGGGAATTTCATGGATTTCCTTTACCGCTTGGATATCTACGCCCAAAGCTTGAATAAATCGGGCATAGACCTCCACATGTTGAGCCTGGTACCGAAAGGCTTGGATGGCAAGTTCTTTGAACTCCTGCTCTGATGAAATAGAAAAAATCCGTCGTTTGTATCCCTCTACCATGCCTCAAAACTAAAAAATGCCGTCAATTGTTTGAATGTTGATCAATGTAAAACCAACCTATCCAGCTTGACGGATTGCTTCAACCGGAAGTAATTTACTGGCTGACCAAGCGGGAGCAATTCCGGCAACCAATCCCACCACACTTGAAACCCAAAGCCCACGGATTACATTGTCTAGACTAAGAATCATTTCAAAACCAGAGAAGGAACGCACACCCCAAGCCGCTAAAAACACCAATGCCAACCCTAGAAAACCGCCCAGTAAAGACAAAGCAATTGCTTCAAATAAAAATTGCCATAAAATAAAAGAGCGTTTTGCGCCCAAGGCTTTTTGAAGCCCAATGATGGGAACCCGTTCCTTAACCGAAACGAATAAAATGTTGGCCACCCCAAATCCGCCAACCAAAATGGCCATACCTCCAATCAGCATAGCCACCAAATTCAAAATATCGGTAATACCAGCGGTTTCTTTGGCAATCATGCTGGCCTCATTTAGGCTAAAATCTTCATCTTCCAAGGGATGAATTTTTCGAATCCCCCGCATGGCTCCCAGCAGCTCATTCCTTACCCTAGATTTTGGAACTCCAGGCATAGGTTTTACTACGATTTCCCGATGAATACCTCCGCCATTTACTCCAAAAAGAGACTTAAATGCTCCGAATGGAATGTAAATCCGTTCGTCTTCACCGATGTCAATTAGCGATTCTCCTTTGGTTTCTGTAACGCCGATAACGCTAAATTTTCGAGGACCAATTCGAATGGATTGGCCTACAGGACGGGCACCGGGAAATAAATTCTGTGCAATTTCAGGACCGATAATGCATACATCGCGTCCCGTCATGATTTCCATTTCAGAAAAATACCGGCCCAAATTGATTTCTAAGGGGCTAACCAAATCCATTCCTTCAGCTTGACCATAAATTCCAATGGATTCGAGCGCAAATTTTGAACTGCGAACCATCGAATTGCCTTGGGCTTGAAATGAAACCCGTGCAATTGGGCCCAATCGGTCTTGCAGCAAATGCGCCTCTCTTAAATTCGGCTGTGGACGCATCATGAATTTCCAGAACGGATAACTAAATCCACCTTCCCAAGACCATTTATGCACAAAGATGACTTCCTCACCAAGTCTGGAAATGGAATCATTGATGTTTCGTTTTAAGGCATCAACTGCAGAGCCGATAAAAATGATGAGAAAAATACCAATCACCATGCCGAGCAACGACAATCCCGTTCTGAGCTTATTCGCTCTGAGGCTTCGAAAGGCGAACGAGGCACTGGCCAACCACAAGAAGAGTTTTTTCATTGTTTTCTAGAAAAAATGGCAATAAATCTTACATACTTTGAGCTAAATTATCCACCTTTGCAGTCCAAAGATACATCCTCGATTTCGGGAAAATGAATTGTTTGGTTTTATTATGAATTCTACTCCGGTTAAACGCGCCTTAATTTCGGTATTTACCAAAGAACCTTTCAGAAAATTGGTTGAATACCTTCATGCCGAAGGGGTTGAATTAATTAGTACAGGAGGGACTGGTAATGCGCTGACTGAATGGGGATTACCTTGGACTCCTGTTGAAGAACTAAGCGGCTATCCGGCGGTATTCGGGGGAAGAGTTAAAACCTTACATCCAGCTATTTTTGGTGGATTGCTTCAACGGAATCAGGATGCTGAAGAAGCCTTGCAAGTGGGAATAGCTCCCATTGAATTGGCGGTGGTTGAATTGTATCCCTTCAATGAAACTGTATCTGCCGGGCAGGATTATTCCGCATGCATTGAAAAAATAGATATTGGGGGCGTATCCTTAATTCGGGCGGCCTCGAAAAATCACGCCCATGTTTTGGTGGTTAGTCATGCCGGGCAGGTTGATCCCGTGGTGACGCATTTGAAAGAAAATCGGGGTAGTACTCCGGAATTTAGATTGTCAATGGCCATTCAAGGGTTTCAGCATACTTCGAGCTACGATACCCATATTTACCGGTGGTTATCGATGGGCGAAATTCCTCAAAGCACCCTTTCTGAAGGCCCCATTCAAGCACTAAGGTATGGTGAGAATCCGCACCAACGTGGATTTTTTGCCGGTGACCTTCAACGGATTTTCAAGCAAATTTCGGGTAAGGAATTGTCGTACAACAACCTGCTGGATTTGGATGCAGCTTGGCAATTGTTGCAAGAGAAAGAGGGGCCAACTACCGCCGTATTGAAACACAACACGCCTTGTGGAGCCAGTTTGCATACTCAGGCCAAATTGGCCTGGGAACAAGCCCTTTCTGGAGACCCGATCAGCGCTTTTGGAGGAATAATTTTAACCAAGCATACCGTTGATTTAACCTGGGCAACCGAGTTGGATGCCCTCTTTTTTGAGATTTTAATTGCCCCTGAATTCAGCACAGAAGCCCTTGAAATTCTTACAAAAAAGAAAAACCGAATTGTATTGGAGTGGAACAGGGATTCCGTTTCGCCGGGATTTACTGAGCGAAGTATATTGGGAGGAACGTTGATTCAGGAGGCTGATGTACTAGAAACAGGGCCTGAAGAGTGGGATTTGAGTCATTGTACTGAAATTCCATCCTCTGTTATCAGCGATATGAAATTGGCTAGGACATTGGTGAAACATGCCAAAAGCAATGCCATTGTTTTGGTGAAAAACGGGTATTTGCTGGGATTGGGAACAGGGCAGGTTTCGCGGGTTGATGCAGTTCGGCAAGCCATTCAGAAAGCAAGGCAGTTTTCCCATGATCTTCAAGGCGCAGTACTGGCCTCAGATGCCTTTTTTCCGTTTGCAGATGGAATTGAGCTGGCGGCAGATGCGGGAATATCATGGGTATGGCAGCCGGGGGGAAGCGTGCGCGATGCAGAAGTGTTGAGCAGGGCAGCCGAATTGGGCATTCAAATGGTGCTGGGAGGAAGTCGGCATTTTAGGCACTGATTTTTTAGTACAACATCAAGGTAGATTGAGGGGCCCGCGGCCCGGATGGAGCGGAAAGCCCGCAATGCAGGGGGCTATACTGCGCGTGCTGCGGAGGCCCGAGGAACGAGGGACCCCGCAAAGCCGCTGCAGTTTTGCCCCCTGCAGAGGACTTGCAGCAACAGCCGGATAGCCGCCCAAAAAAACCTTTCAAAAAGGTTGAAAAAAAATCAAAGATTCGGAATGAAACGACTTAAATTTCACTTAATTTTGTTCGATAACGTTTAAACACGTTCCAACCTTTTAAACTTTGAAATACTCGTACACTTGGGCTGGTTAGATTTTTTGACGCAAGATATTGCGATTGACCTTGGAACAGCGAATACGCTGATAATACATAACGATAAAGTGGTGGTGGATGAACCTTCTATCGTGGCTGTTGACCGAAAAAGCGGTAAAGTAATTGCCATTGGAAAGCAGGCTCTGATGATGCATGGAAAAACCAATGCCAACATTGAAACCATACGCCCCCTAAAAGATGGGGTAATTGCTGATTTTTATGCCGCCGAAGAAATGATTCGCGGGATGATTAAAAAAATCAACGACACCAAACGCTGGTTTAAGCCTTCTTTACGGATGGTAATTTGCATCCCTTCTGGAATTACTGAAGTTGAAAAGCGGGCAGTAAAAGATTCGGCCGAACATGCAGGAGGAAAGGAAGTTTGTTTGATTCATGAGCCCATGGCCGCTGCGTTGGGAATTGGAATTGATGTTGAAGAGCCTCAAGGCAATATGATTATTGACATTGGCGGAGGAACTTCTGAAATTGCGGTTATTTCGTTGGGTGGAATTGTATGCGATAAGTCCATTCGTGTGGCCGGAGATGATTTGACCCATGACATTGAAGATTACATGCGCCGGCAGCACAACATTAACATCGGTGAGCGCACCGCTGAACGCATTAAAATTGAGGTGGGCGCTGCATTGCAAGAACTGGAAAATCCTCCGGCAGATTTTGCCGTACATGGGCGCGATATGATGACTGGAATTCCTAAAGAAATTACCGTTTCATATCAGGAAATTGCCTACGCGATTGACAAAACCATTAGTAAAATTGAAGCCGCCATCCACAGCGCGCTTGAAATGACTCCCCCAGAATTGAGTGCGGATATTTTTAAAACTGGTATTTATTTGGCCGGAGGTGGAGCTCTTTTGCGTGGTTTGGATAAGCGCATCAGCATGAAAACCAAACTTCCGGTGCATATTGCCGAAGATCCGCTGCGTGCCGTGGCCCGGGGAACCGGTTTGGCATTGAAGAATATGGATCGGTATCCTTTCCTAATTCGTTGATGGCCAAGCCTTCATGAAAAACCTGTTTCTTATACTGCGCAAGTTGCGCCTGTTGTGGGTTTTTTTGTTGCTGCATGGAATTTCTCTGGTTTTTGTCGTTCGGCATTTTCGCTATCACCAATCGGTACTGTTTGAAACTACAAGCCCACTTACCAAACAATGGTGGACTTGGATTAAGGAAATGGAACATTTTTTCTTTTTGACCGAAGAAAATGAACTGCTCAACAGGGAACTTACTCGACTTCGTCGGCAGGTACTGCAGCAACAAATTCAGTCAGAAAGCCTTTGTTGGTCGAGCGATACTTCGCTCAGCGTTCCGTACAAATGGTTGCCCGCTCGGTTAATACATCTAACCTTAAATCAAAGTCAAAACAGATTCACCATCGACCGCGGAAGCTTGCAGGGATTGCGAGCGGATATGGGTGTGATTGGGCCTGGTGGAGTAGTGGGGGTCATTACCCAGGTGAGTCCGCACTTGTCTACAGGCTTAACCTTGATGAACGAGGGACAGGGTTTGCTTCTTTCGGTTCGGCTTAAATCTTCCGGTGAATTTGGGAATTTGGTTTGGGATGGAAAATCGTCCTGTTGTGCGCGGATTGAAGGTCTGGCCACACACGTTAAGGTTCAGCCCGGAGATACAGTTGAAACCAGTGGTTTATCTTCTATTTTTCCTCGCGGGCTACCGGTGGGGTATGTTACAAAAAAGCGGACCGACCAAGATGTAGAGGCCGGGCATGCATACATTCGTTTTGCCAGTCGGTTTTCGGCCCTTGACCATGTATTGGTTTTGGATTACACCTATCAAGCCGAGCAAGATTCACTTGAAAAACCAACGGCCCCATGATTTCTTTTTTAAGTTATTTGGGCCGAAGCATTCTATTTTTACTCATAGAATGGTTATTGATTGCGCGGCTGGAACCCGGACCCGGTTGGGCTCCTATTTTATATCCTATGTTTTTCTTTTCGCTCCCGGTCCAGTTTAGCGCTGCTCCCCGTATGCTGTTGGGATTTTCATTCGGTTTGATTTTAGATTTAGGTTTGGGAACGGGGGGCTTGCACGCCGCGGCAACAACAGCAATGGCCTTTGTGCAGCCTTTTATACTTCGGTATTTTTTATCGGTAGATGAACGTGAAAACAACCTGAAACCCTCGCCTAAAAGTTTGGGTTGGCTTCGTTACTTATGGATGGCATTTTGGTTGTTGCTCGTGCATCAGTTTTTCTTTCAGTTGTACAGCCTATTTACCTTGGGCGCACCAGGTCTTTTGCTGTTCCGCTGGCTTGGCAACACGTTCCTATCCTTGCTGCTTATCGGTTTGGTTCAAGGACTTTTTTACAAAAAAAAGGCCTAGCACATGGAAAATCGGCAGCGGATCTACTTGGTGTTGATGGTATTGGTGGGACTGATTTTTTGGGTTCGCTTGTTTTTTCTTCAAGGACTTGATGACCGATTTAAGCTGGCGGCTGATACCTACAGCATTCGTCGCCTTGTGAATCAACCCCTTCGAGGTAATATTTTTGATCGGAACGGCAAGGTCTTGGCAACCAATGATTTTGCCTTTGATTTAATGGTGATACCCTCTGAAACTCAGGCCATGGACACTGTAGCGCTAGCTACGTTAACTGAAGTTCCGTTGGAAGAAATGCGAAAAGCATGGGCCAAGGTGAATAAAAACATCGAGAAAAAACGAAGATATAAACGGCAGCCACAGCCGCTAATTCGAGATTTATCTCAAAAATCAATTGCCGCTTTTCAAGAGAAAATGTTCCGATTTCCCGGCTTATATGTGGAAAAGCGCTCGGTACGCCGGTATCCTGAACCGTTCGCAGCGCATGCCCTAGGGTATGCACGTGAAGCTGATGCCTCGGTGCTGGAATCTGACCCCTATTATCAACCCGGCGATTACGTGGGAGTGGCCGGAATTGAGCGGGCGTATGAATTTTATTTACGAGGAATTAAAGGGGTTAGAAAGGTGTATGTGGACGTTCGAAACAATGAAAAGGGGAGTTACATGGATGGGGTGTACGATACGCTTCCTGTGCCCGGAAGCGATTTAACCACCACCCTTGACATTGAATTGCAGAAATACGGCGAACAATTAATGCAAGGGAAACGCGGAGCCATCGTAGCCATTGAACCTGCAACAGGAGAAATTTTGGTCTTGGTTTCATCGCCATCGTACGACCCCAATTGGATGGTGGGCAGAAACCTTAGGCAGCATTATGGCAGCCTGATTTTAGACCCCGCTAAACCCATGTTGAACCGAGCCGTGATGGACGGATACCCGCCAGGTTCAACCTTTAAGGTTATGAATGCCATGTTGGGATTGCAGGCAGGGGTAATTAATCCTTCCACAGTGGTTCCCTGCGGTGGCGGTTTTCGATTGTCGGCAGCGCATACCGTGGGTTGCCACGGGCACCCCAATGCCGATTTACGGTTCTCCATTACCACCAGTTGCAATGCGTATTATTGCCATGTTTTTAATGAACTGACCAAAACCGGACTCAATCCCAGACAAGCCTATAGCGCTTGGTATCAGGGAGCTAAACGCTTTGGTTTTGGAACCAAATTGGGAACCGATATCCCCGAGGCAAAAACGGGCCTATTGCCAGCTCCGGAGTACTACGACCGCGTGCATGGAAAGGGCAAATGGAGAGGATTGACCATTATTTCATTGGGTATCGGACAAGGCGAATTAAAAGCCAATGCCTTGCAAATTGCTAATTTAGCTGCGGTTATTGCGAACCGTGGTTATTTTATTTCACCTCACTTGGGAAAGGCACTGAACGGCAAATCACTTCCCGACACTACGTTCAAAAAGAACTACACCCGAATAGATACTTCCCATTTTCAAATTGCTTGGGATGGCATGTATGGAGCAGTCCATAAGCCAGGCGGAACAGCAAAAGTAGCACGCCTAGATTCCATTCCGGTGTATGGAAAAACAGGAACAGCACAGAATCCACATGGAAAAGACCACTCTGTCTTTATGGCTTTTGCGCCTTCAAACAAACCCCGAATTGCCATTGGTGTACTTGTTGAAAATGGAGGTTTTGGGGCCACCTATGCGGCTCCAATAGCTTCATTGATTATGGAGAAATACCTTACGGATACGATAACCCGGCCTGCGCTTGAGGAACGCATGCTTCAAACCCGGTTGGAATGAGCTTTAATGATCGGCGTGGCGGTTTCATTGGTCAGGTGGACTGGATTCTGGTCGGACTTTATTTATTCCTAGCCTTGATTGGCTGGATGCATGTATGGTCTGCCGTTCCTGGGCAGGAAAGGTTGTCTCCCTTTGAACTTTCAAGTGAAGCGGGAAAGCAATTCGCATGGTTGATTATTTGTTTGTTGATCGGTGCCGCTGTTCTTCTAACCGATACAAAGTTGTTTTATGCCTTTCGTTGGCCTTTTTATGTCATTGGCTTGGGTCTGCTCCTGGTCGTTCTGGTTATAGGACAAGAGGTTGGGGGAAATAAAAGTTGGATTGTTATCAACTCTTTCATAAAGATTCAACCCTCTGAGTTTGCCAAGTATTTTACGGCTTTGGCCTTGGCAGGGTACTTGGCAACGCCCCTGCACTTGGCTCCTCCTGCCGGTCGATGGCCCGGATTTTTCTGGATTTTCATGGCCCCAATTACGCTGGTTATGGTGTTTGCAGATGTACTGCTTGGCCAAGGATTGCAAATGAAACGGGTGGTGTATTGGTTAAAAGCCTTTGCGCTTATTGGTATTCCTGCCGTTTTGGTTTTAGCTGAAAAAGATACCGGATCTACCCTGGTGTATGCCGCTTTTATTCTGGCTTTGTTTCGGTTTGGATTGTATCTAATTATGCTGTATCTGGGGCTGGGACTCGCATTTTTGTTTTTAACCTCATTGGTAGTACAGCCTTGGATTTTAATTCTAGGTCTGGTTTTGGTCTCGATTGCTGTTTGGTTGTTTCTGCTGGGTCGAAGCCGTAAAGCCATTCTTCCGCTTGGATTTTTCTTGGTTTTACTTTCCATTTTTACCCTGGGCGGACGCTGGGTTTTCGATACGGTTCTTCTGCCTCACCAACGCACTCGGATTATGGTTCTTTTTGATCCTGACCTTGATCCCAAAGGCAGCGGATGGAATGTCAATAATTCGAAAATGGCCATTGGATCAGGCTCTTGGTTGGGTAAGGGCTTCTTAAATGGGACATTGACACAGTTGAAGTTTGTTCCCAAGCAGCATACCGATTTTATTTTTTCTGCAATCGGTGAGCAATGGGGCTTGGCGGGAACTACGGTGGTTATTTTGTTGTTTTTAACGCTGATGATGCGCTTAATTTTAAGGGCCGAAATGCAGCGTTCTCCGTTTGCCAAGGCCTTTGGTTACATCGTGGCCTGCGTTCTGTTTTTCCACTTTTTTATGAATGTGGGCACTACAATTGGGTTGGCTCCCGCTGTTGGAGTTCCTTTGCCATTTGTTAGTTATGGGGGCTCTAGTTTGTTGGGCTTTACCCTGCTGTTGTTCACCTTCATTAAGCTGGATGCCCATAATTTAGAGGTGTTAAGGTAGGGCGGCTTATCGGGCTGTCCGCTTGTATTCAACCGCCTTTGGCTTGGTTGGGGCTGGCCCGTGCGGGGTCCCTGCGGGCCTCCGCCGGTCTGCCCCAACAGCAAGCCCAAGTCGGTTTCATACCGCTGCCATCCCGGCCGCGGGCCCCCTCAAATCTAAGCGCTCGAGAAATGGATTTCAGGCAAATAAATTCCCAACTAGCATGCGCAAGCGGGAAAATAGAAATCAAGGGGTTTCGACCAAACTAAAGGCTTGAGGTGCATCGTTGAATCGGGCTTTGGTTTCAGCCCATGTTTTAGCAAACAAGGCGCTGTTTCGATAGGAATTCAAATGAGCCTCTGATTCCCAATGGCTAAGGGTATAAAAAACATGCTGCAAGTGAAGGTCTTGTTTCAATTCCACACCAAAGCAACCCGGCATAGCCTCAATCTGAGGTTTCACCTCTTGAAACATGAGTAAAAAATCAGAAACCAATTCGGGTTTGAAACTCATTCGCACAATACGCAGTAGGGAAGAGGGGGTTGAATTCATTTTTTTTATTCTTCAGCTTCAATATGAACCGTGTCGCCTTCATTCATTCCCAACATATTTTGAAAATGCCCCAGATGAATGGCCAATTCCAAATAACCAGATTCATTAAATACAGCTACCAGGTTTCCTGAGGCCGCTTGAGAATACCGTTCACTGATGTGCCGTACCGTGTAGGATGACATTCTGAATTGGATTCGAAAGCCGCGCCCAGTAGGAAATAGTTGCTCAAATAAATCCCGATGAATATTGGTTATGGCATTGCCCGTTCGGTCAATATAAATGATGTTTCCTGTAATTCTGTCCTTACCGACCGAGGGTTGAAAATCATGCCGCTCTACCAGACGAACTTTTTGAACTCCCCAGGTTTCTGGATTTTTGCCGGAAAGCAACGCTTTGGCCAATCCAGGGAATAACTTTAAAGCTGGAAAAGTTCCTTCGCCCCCAGGCAAGTGAGATACATCCCAAGCTTCAATGATTTGGCCTTTAAGCCCCATGTAGTACTGCCCGGTATCCAATCCTAAGAAATATTGGTTTCCAAACTCAAAACAAACAATGGCATAGGCTCCTTCCTGAGGAGTTAAGGCCATCAGGTGAATGGTTCCATCGGGAAAGTGCCGGTAGCATTGTTGCACAATCATGGCAGGCTTGCGCAAATCGCCCGGACTTAATGAATGGCTGATATCAATGCATTGGGCTTCAGGTATCTTTTTAATTATGGCGGCTTTTAGCACGGCGAGGTAAAAATCGTCGGTGCCAAAGTCACTGCTTAAGGTTATCAAAGCCATGAAGCAAAGGTAGTCAGCAGAACAACAAAAAACATCGCCTACGAATAAGATAGTCCGTTGTAAGTTCCTTACTTTTGTACAGGACTATTTCGCTTGGAACAGCTAATCATTCATCTAGAACATCTTCACCCTGTGCGCCTTTTTGGTGTAGATCTTGAATTTTTGAATCAAATTCAAGGTTTTTTCCCAAAAATGAAAATCACCAATCGAGGTCATGAGGTCATTGTTCAGGGTACCGATGCCGAATTGAATTTATTCTCTGAACGCTTTCAGCAGCTCATGACCTATTTTGAGCGCTTTGGGAAATTAAATGCAGATGCGGTTTCGGCACTGATGAAAGATGGAGATGTAGCCCCATTGGATGAGCAACCCTTAGAGCAAGAAGTCATTGTATATTCCAACGATGGAGCGGCCATAAAACCTCGAAGCCAGAATCAATTAAAATTGGTTCAAAGCATTCGCAACCACGATTTGACTTTCGCTATAGGGCCTGCAGGAACGGGTAAAACCTATTTGGCTGTTGCCCTTGCTGTTAAGGCATTAAAAGAAAAACAGGTAAAAAAAATTATTTTAACTCGGCCTGCGGTTGAAGCGGGCGAGAATCTAGGCTTTTTACCTGGAGATTTGAACGAAAAATTGTCGCCTTACCTTAAGCCGCTGTTTGATGCCCTGCGCGACATGATTCCGGCAGAAAAGCTAAAGCATTATACCGAAACCGGAATTGTTCAAATTGCCCCTTTGGCCTACATGCGTGGCCGAACCTTAGATCATGCCTTTGTTATTTTGGATGAGGCTCAAAATGCCACCACCAATCAAATGAAAATGTTTTTAACCCGAATGGGTAAATCGGCCACCTTTGTAGTCAATGGAGACGTTACCCAAATTGATTTGCCAACACGCCAAAAATCGGGACTTCCCCAGGCTATTCGCTTTTTAAGGGGAATTAAAAACATAGGAGTCATTGAATTCGCAGAAAAAGATGTGGTTCGGCATCCCTTGGTAAAGAAAATTCTACATGCCTATTCCGTCCATGAATCTGAATGAAAGCCACATAGAAAGCCCTTTTATTCGCCAATTTTATAGGGGGAAAGTGCGGGATGTGTACTTTTTAACCAATGGCAAGTTGCTGATTCATGCCAGCGATCGAATTTCAGCCTTTGATGTAATTTTACCCAAGACAATTCCCGGTAAGGGCGCTTTATTGAACTCCTTAGCGGCCTATTTTTTAAACCACTGCAAAGATATTTGTCCGATTTGGTTGGAATCTCTCCCTGAATCGGATGTATCGGTTGGAAAGGCCTGTGTTCCTATTCCAATTGAAATGGTAGTTCGGGGCCATTTGGCTGGGCATGCATTGCGCACATACCAATCTGGTGAACGGAATTTGTGTGGGATTGCTCTGCCGGAAGGATTAATGCCATATCAAGCGTTTCCAAGCCCCATTATTACTCCAACCACAAAGGCCAAAGAAGGACACGACCAAGATATTTCTGCCGATGACATTTTAAGGCAGGGAATATTGCCCCCGCACCAATGGACTCATATTTCAAACATATCCTTGCAACTGTTTCAACGCGGACAGGAAATGGCCTTGAAACAAGGGCTTGTTCTAATGGATACGAAGTATGAATTTGGCTGGGATGGAGATACCTTAATGTTGATGGACGAAATACATACCCCCGACAGCTCTCGCTATGCCTATGCCGATGATCTGGTTCCTGGGAAACCACCCCGTCAATTGTCCAAAGAATTTGTTCGAGAATGGTTGATTCAAGAGGGTTTTCAAGGTAAGGAAGGTCAAACCATTCCTGAGATGACGGATACTGTGGTGCAGGAAATTTTCAATCGGTATGCCGAACTTTACTCCGCATTAACGGGACAAATGCCTCCCAAATGCAGTTCGATTTCAGATCAGGAATTAAAAAAAACGATTGAAACGCTTTGCCAATGAGTTCCAGTCCCAATTCTTTACACCCCTCTGTTTGGCAGCCTATTGCCAATCTGGAATTTTTGGCCAAGCAAGTGGTTGAAGGTTTTCTGACCGGAAGGCATCGTTCTCCTTTTCATGGGTTTTCGGTTGAATTTGCTGAACATAGGCATTACCGCACGGGCGAATCAACTCGATTTATTGATTGGAAGTTGCTGGCTAGAACTGAAAAGTATTTTGTTAAACGGTACGAGGAAGAAACCAACCTGCGCTGCCATTTGGCCATAGATAGCAGCCTGAGTATGCAGTACAGGGGGAACACCAAAGAGGCCTGGTCTAAATTTGAATTCGCTGCCGCAGCTGCCGCCTCCATCACTGAAATTATGCGTAGGCAGCGCGATGCATCAGGTTTATCTTTTTTTGATAATACCGTACATTCCTTCATGCCGGCCAAAGTCAGCCAATCTCATCAACACAGATTGATTCAACAACTCCAGGAACGCGTTAATCACCCCCCAGCCAAATCGGGCACCAAAATCACAGCGGTGTTGCACGATATGGCAGAAAGGTTGCCGAACCGCTCTCTTCTAATGGTGTTTAGTGATTTCGTAGAGCCTGACCATGATTTACAGCAACAAGCCCAAGATTTCGATGAAGCCCTTGGGCATCTTAAATTTAAAGGGCATGAAGTAATTTTCTTTCGGGTACTCCGAGAAACCGATGAGATTGAACTTGAACTGGGGCAAAATCCCATTCAATTTGTGGATTTAGAAACCGGATTAAAAATTAAAACTCAACCTGAATTAATAAAAAAAGAGTACAAACGAGTGATGAATGAGTTTTATCAACGCATAGAACTCTCGGCCCGGAAATATAAAATGGATTGGGTAGATGCCCCGGTCGAGAAGGGCTTGTATGCCGTTTTGTCTACCTACCTTCGAAAACGAGCTCAAATGACTAAATATTAAATCAACAATTTCAGCTTTGTTTGGTTATACTTGAAATACAACATCCATGCGCAACTTATTTCTTCCCATCTTTAGTCTGATTTTTACTGCTTCATGTCAGGGCCAAAGCCTTAAACCAATACCCACTAAAAACGCCTCAGCTATGCAATCTTTTTATGAAATTGAAGCCATTTCTATCGATGGCAAGCCTACCTCCATGTCGAGTTTTAAAGGCAAAAAGATTATGGTTGTTAATGTAGCCTCAAAATGCGGATATACTGGTCAGTATAAAGATCTGCAAGCCTTATATGAGGCCTACAAGGATAAGAATTTTGTGATTCTGGGTTTCCCTTGCAATCAGTTTATGGGGCAAGAACCCGGATCAGAATCAGACATTCAATCGTTTTGTCAAAAAAATTACGGTGTTAGTTTTCCTTTGTTTTCGAAAATTGACGTGAAGGGAAATGAGCAGCACCCTGTGTATCGCTGGTTAACCTCAAAAGCGTTAAATGGAGTCGAAGACTCGAAGGTATCATGGAATTTCAACAAGTACCTGATTGATGAACAAGGAAATTATGTGGTGCATTTGGAAAGCGGTGCTCAGCCTTTGGATGCTGAAATAAAAGCGTGGATAGAAGGTAAAAAATGATTTGCCCTGTTGATGTTTTAGCCTTTGGAGCCCATCCGGATGATGTGGAATTGGGCGCCGCCGGGACTTTGTTGAAATGTAGGGCAGAAGGCAAGCGGTTTGGCTTGGTTGATTTTACTCGAGGAGAACTGGGAACCCGTGGTAGCGCTGAATTGCGGGACCAAGAAGCTTTGAATGCAGCCCAAATTTTAGGTGCCGAATTCAGGTACAATTGTGGTTTTAAAGATGGCCGATTTGTACACGACGAATCTCATCTTCAAACCCTAATCACCCTTCTGCGAAAGGCCAAACCCGAAATCGTCCTTGCCAATGCATTGCAAGACCGACATCCAGATCACGGTCGAGCCGCAAAAATGGTGATTGACGCCTGCTTTTATTCTGGTTTATCTGAATGGAAAGATCCGGAAGCATTGCCAGCTTTTCGCCCTAAGTTGCTCTTGCACTACATTCAATTCAACAACCTTCAACCCGATATTCTAATAGATATTTCCGGTCAATTCAAGGAGAAAATGGCGAGCATTTTGGCGTATTCTTCTCAGTTTTACAACCCAGCCAATTCAGCCCCTGAAACTCCAATTTCTAGCCAGACTTTTTTGCAATCGTTGGAGGGCAGAGCTCAGGATTGGGGAAAAATTATTGGAACCTCTCACGCTGAGGGGTTTAATATGAGTCGCCCCCCTGGAGTTCAATCTCCTTTTCAGCTTATTTGATTGCGAAAGGTAAAAAAAATGCCGGTCAAAGACCGGCTCTTTTCTTTTAATTCTAATTAATGTGCAACCAACAAATAGGGGTAAATCAACATATACACCCCTGCACCGGCTAAATATCCAAGCATAGCCAACCAACCAATTTTTTTAAGGTACCAGAAGAAATCTATTTTTTCCATTCCCATAACGGCAACGCCGGCAGCCGAGCCGATAATGAGCATTGAACCTCCAGTACCTGCAGTGTAGGCTAGAAATTCCCAGAAACTTCCATCTACTCCAAAACCTTCTTTAGCAGCCAAAAAGGCTTCGTTATACATACCTTGAGATGCCGCAACCAACGGAACGTTATCGACAATCGCAGAAGCAGCACCAATGGCTAAAGCAATGACATGCCGATCTCCAATGGTATGATTCATCCACTCTGCAAGGCTGTGCAAGACTCCCATGGCCTGCAGTCCACCAATGGCCAACAAAATGCCTAAGAAGAACAGCACCGAGGGTACATCAATTTTAGTTAATGCATGCAATGCCGTATACTCCTTTCTTTCTTCCTCGGCTTTATCCAAATGCAGCAACTCTGAAACTATCCAAACCACAGACAATGAAATCAGCATTCCAATGTAGGGAGGTAAATGGGTTAGAATTTTAAACGCAGGTACGAAAATTAAACCCAACACGCCCAGCGTAAACATCAGCCCCGATCCACGTACATTTTCATCCTTTCGGGCTTGATCATTGTCATAATCATGACGAACAACATCTCCTTTCAAGAAAAAGTTGGCTATTACGATAGGAACAATCAAACACACCAAACTTGGTAGAATAAGGGTTTTCATTATGTTGATATCGGTAATTTGCCCCTTAATCCATAACATGGTTGTGGTAACGTCACCGATAGGAGACCAAGCTCCGCCAGCATTGGCAGCAATTACTACCATTCCCACAAAGTACATACGTTGCTTGTCATCGTGAACCAATCTGCGTAACAAAGAAACCATTACAATGGCAGTGGTTAAGTTATCTAGAACAGATGATAAGAAAAAGGTCACAAGACCAATAATCCACAAAAGTTTCCTTTGATCTTTAGTTTTAATGCGGTTTGTAATTACCTTAAAACCTTGGTGAGCATCTACGGTTTCAACGATGGTCATGGCTCCCATCAAGAAAAATAAAATTTCTGCAATTTCACCCAAATGTTCCTTAAGGAAATATTTCACTTTTTCTAGGTAACTTAATTCTACCCCAGTAGGCAATTTGGAAGCAAGTTCATGATCCATAAAGGCTAGAATCCCCGAATTAGAATGACCAAAACTGGCAATAATGGTCCAAATTAAGGCTCCGGTCATTAGGGCCGGTGCCGTCTTGTTAATCTTTAAGGGGTGCTCAAATGCAATCGCTGCATAACCCAGAACAAAAATTAGAATGGCTGCTAGAATCATTGGATTATCGTTTTATGGCTCAAATGTATTATATATCCGAAATCTACAGGAGATTTCTGATTTTTTTTTAAAAAGTTTAAAACATTAATCCACGAACGTTTTAGTGGCTCGGCCAATGATGCGCAAGATTTCAAAATCTTCAGAGGCCAGAGGATTGTTTTTTACTCTCAATTCCTCCAGGTTCGGAGCGTACATTAATCGCTCTGGAAAGGAGCTCAATTGATTGGCCGAGACATTTAATGACCGAAGATTTGGCATGAAACCTAACGCATGAGGCAGTTTTTTCAACGCATTGTTTTCCACATCTAAGGTGTGCAGTTTTGTTAAGCTAGAAATACTTTCAGGAATGCTATCCAATCGACAGCCATTTAATACAATGCGTTCTAAATTTGGGCAGCGAACTATAAAGTCTGGAAATCGAGATAAAGGAACCTGAAAGAATTCGATTGCCCTTAGTGATGGCATTCCAGGAAGGCTATCAGGAAATACCAGACTGTCGGATGCATTTTTTACAATCCTTAGCAATTCAAGCTTGGGAAGAAGGGCCGAGCCAGGAATAGAATCCAATGCTACATTGTCAAGTTCTAAAATTTCAAGTGATGAACTTTGAATTAAGGCCAAAGGCAAACTCTGAATAGAATTGTTTTTACTGGAAAAAATCAAGAGCTGAGCGGAGGTAAAAGGGGCTTCAGGCAATTGAGTTAGGCCATTTGAATTCAACAGCAGGATTTCAAGTTGAGTCTGTTTTGATAAGGCCTTTAGGTCTTTTCGTCGCAGTGGCCCTGAAAGACTTAACTTTCCTAGGTTTTTTAAGGTTAAATCCGAGCTGTTTTTCCCAATTGCTGCCTGCGGAGTTCCATATTTTTGGAAAATACTTGGATCAGAGCTATTGAACCGAATTTGAGAAAATCCTGAGCTGCTAATGCAAATCAACAAAAGGATGACATACAAACTATTCATAACAAAACTGGGCTAAGGCCTTTTTTGCGGGTTCATATCCCAAATTTGCTGCCTTTTGAAACCGAAAACAAGCCTCATTTACTTTTTTTAAATCCATATAGATGGCTCCTTCTTCAAACCAAGCTGGGGCCAATGTTGAATCGAGTTGTAAGCTCTGTTTTAGGGCAGCTAAGGCCATTTCTGTTTTGCGCGTCTTGGTATAAATCATACCCAATTGAAGCCAACCTGGAGCGTAAGTTGAATCTAGGCGCATGGAGGTGCGAACATCTTGTTCTGCCTGCGGATAGTTTTCTATCATGTAATAACATAAGCCCCTGTCATGCCAAGCATCTGAAACTAAGCTATCTTGAAGCAATAATGCGTCAAAGTATTGAATGGCTTTGGAAAAATCTTCTGCTTCATAAGAGAGCATAGCTAAGGCATACAGGCTATCTGTACTGAGGGAATGTTCCGAACGAAGATCGGAATTGGGGTTTACATTGTCTCCGTTATTTTCACGGCAACCCAAGAGCAAAACCAAAAGGAAGAGTAAAAAAATTGGTGGGTTCATTAGAAAAAAACAGACATTCGATAGGTGATGGGGGAATCATAGGGGCTTTGCCCCTGATTTAAACGGGAAAAAAGTAGATTGTACAACAGCGAAAATTGAATAAATCCTCCGCGCTTATTGATGCGTTGCAAATAACCGCCTCCTAAAAAGAAGGCGTGGTTGTTTTTTCGAAAGGGCAATCCGATATTGGGAGAAACCGGATAATTTAACCATTCATATTCAGCCGTGGCAAACACCCCTTTCCAAACATCAACAATGGGGAAAATTCGGGTGCCATACATGTGCGATTCATATACGGTACCCGCCCAGTTGAGGTATTGATATGTGAAACTTCCTCCCAAATAAATTCGCTCATTTAATTTATACGCAATTCCGGGAGCTACATGCACTAGGGTTACATTTCCAAACTGCAATCCAAACCCTCCACCAAATAGGGTTCTTTGAGCTAGCTTTTCCAAAGTGTTTGGTTCGGGAATACTGTCGGTTTGACATCGTACAGAATCCAATAGAGAAAAAGCTCCCAAAAAGACAAGTACAAACCGTAGGTGCAGCTTCATTAATGGTCAAAATTGACGATTAATTCAGGACTTTCGGGATGCGCCTGGCAGCACAAAATATAGCCATCGGCGACTTCTTCTGGGCTTAATGCATAATTCAAATCCATTCGGGCTGATCCTTGTACAATTTTTGCCTTGCAGGTAGCACAAACTGCGCCTTTGCAGGCATAGGGGACATCGGCTCCGGCCTGCAGTGCTGCATCCAACACATTCAAACCTTGATAGGATAGGGGGAAGTGCATGGTCAGGCCATCAATAATAACACCCACATTCGATTCGCCTTCAGGTCCGCTTGCTGTTTTGACATCTGAACCTTGGGTTTGAGCCACAGCTCCCGGAGCGGTAAACATTTCAGAAAGGATTCGTTCTGTTTCTATTCCCAACTCCTGCAAGGCTGATTTAACTTGCTGTATCATGTCGCCGGGTCCACAAGTCAAAAAGTAGTCTGTGCCGGCTAAATCAAACAAGGTATTGGCCAGGTTTTTCACTTTGGCGGAATCAATGCGGCCTTTGAATAAATCCACATCAGGCCGCTCGCCACTCAGAATATGATATAAGGCAAACCTACCCGGAAATTGATTTTTCAAACCCTCAATTTCTTCCCTAAACATAATGGAACTTGTAAATCGATTGCCAAAGAACAAGGTAAACCGATCTTTTGGCCGGGTGATTAACACCTGTTTTAACATGGCCAAAATGGGAGTGATTCCAGAGCCGGAAGCAAAGGCAACATAATTTGACCCTTCCGGATGAGATTCAGGGAGTAAAAAGCGGCCCATTGGAGGCATGACGTCGATGGATTGCCCGGCTTTCAATTCAGTGTTTGCCCATGTTGAAAACCGCCCACCGTTCAATTGTTTAATTCCTACCCGCAAGCCGGTTTCATTCGGACCGGAACAAATGGAATAGGTTCTACGCACATCCTCTTCATTAAGACGAACACGAAAGGTCAAGTATTGTCCGGGTTTGAATTGAAATGTTGATGCCTCTGATTCTGGAATATTCAAGGAAATACTAACACTGTCATTCGTTTCGTGGAGAACAGATTGAACGATTAAGGAGTGGAATCGCGGCATGCCTTCAATTTTTACAAATATACAGCAGTGGCTTGAAACAAGTGGGGTATTTGCGTTCTTTCTAAGCCGACCAACCCATTAAACAAAAAAAGGCCGTATTTCTACGGCCTTATCAAAATCTTAAAGCTTCAAAATCAATGTTGTATGGAAACAACGGACCGATGCAACAAACGAAAATCAGTTTGAACCATCAATACATAGTTGCCGGCGGGCAGGTCAGCCACTGAAGCTGAAATTTCATTGCCGTTTCCTAGAACCTCAAGCACTTGGTTTCCGGCGGTGGAATACAATCTCAAGCGGATTTTTTCTTGAACTTGTTCTAAGCGTACCTGAACAAAATCGCTGCTTGGATTTGGGAATACCTGAGCCTTAACTTCAGAATACGCGTCAAGCGAGGCTGGAAATTCAAAGGAAATATCATCCAAATACAAAGCCGATCCTACCTGTCCAACACTACCCTGAAGGTTTACCAAGTCGTAGGCAGCACTGGACGCAATAATTACATTCACAGAATCAGGGGCATCGCTACCGCTAAAATTGATGGGTACCTGAAAGGGAGTCCAATCGGTTACAGCATTTGTAACCACTAAATTACCCTCGCCGATGGTGTTTGAAGTTTGATTTAGGGCATCATACTTACTGAAGGAGCAATAAAAGGCTGCAGAATCGCCATTCACAGGCTCGTATTTGTACACGCCTTTCATGGCTGAAGGGCGACCGGTGAACGGGCGACCCAAATAAATGGTAGCAGCGGCAATATCTACGTCGCCTGTCCCCAAATATCCAGGAACCAAAATAGCTCCAGCCACTAAACTGGTAGCCACCACAACAGAATTCCCGCTGTAGGCTCCGGTTCCGGAAACCTTATACGCCGATTGTTGGGTTAATGGGGCTTCTAATATGGCATTGAGGGTGCGCAAGAAATTTTTGGACCGATCGGCATCAGGACCTAAATCGTCGTAGGGCAGGCCCATGACGTCATTAAAGGTTTGCCAAGATTCCACATTTCCGTTTGGAATGTTGGTTTGGGCGTTCAGAGCCAACCCCAAACTTAAAGCGGAACAAAGAATAATAGTTTTTTTCATTTTGATATAGGTGTTTGTGCAAAGATAAAGTAGATTTTAGAATTTAAATCCCACCTGAATGGTGGTTAATCTAGGCGCCGCTACGCCCAAGGGCCGAACGGAATAGGTTGTGTTCCCTATGTTTTCCATAATAAAGCCAAACCGCCCCCATTTCCAATCGTAGCCCAACCGCAAGTCAAATACCCAAGCTCCGTCACCCACCCGTTGGAAATACCCCGGTAAATCACCAAAATTACTGCCTGCGCTAAATAAAAACTGGTCCACAACACGCATGGTGCTGTAATATCGCCCTGTTACTCCGGCCGACCACTTTTTATAGGACAGTTGAATGTCCCAATTGATCAGGTGTTGAATGCGGTATTTCAAAATCCCAGGATCTCCACCGGCATTTACTGATGTATTGCTGTATGAAATGGCAACGGTATCATACGCTATGGGAAAAACATTGTTTTTCTTAATGACATTTTGGCCAAATACATAGTTGGTATCTAAGGAAATGGGTAGGGTATAGGTGTAACCTATGTTGAAGTCTACAGACCAATGTTTGGCAGGTTGGTATTGCATAAAAGCGATGGCTTCCAGTCCGGTGATGCGCGCTGGTCCTGTGTTGAAAAATTTAAAGCCTTGCTTGAAGGTTGAATTGGCATCAAAAAATCCAACAAAGGCAAATTCAACATAATCGGTATATTCTTGCATAAACCCGGAGAAATCTACAAATCCCCGAATTTTTTTGCCCATTTTATACAGCTGTTTGATGCCCAGTTCAGAGCTCCAACTGGTTTCAGGCCTTAGGTTGGGATTCGCAAAAAAACCGCTTCCTCCGCTGGTGGTAGATATATACCGTTCTCCAATGGTTGGAAAGCGAAAGCCCTGTCCCCATGAACCACGGATGTAAGTGCCTTCCGAAGCCCTGAAATTGGCTCCGACACGGAATACAGGCTTGTTGTCACGAACGTCATTGACCTGAAAATATTCCCAACGCGCTCCGCCCGTTAGAGTCAATCTTTTTAAAATCTTCTTTTCCAATTGAAGGTATGCCGCTGCATTTAGGGCAGTACTGGTTGAGTCACCCGTGCCATTATCACTAAAAACGCCACCGGTACTCCAGGTATGCGTAACTGAAGCTCCGGCAGTAATACTTAAGTTTTTTGTTAAGAAGGGTAAGGCTGTAGATTGACTGAAATCTTTATTGAATTGATATTCAGCAAAACTGGTTCTTGAGCGGCTGTCTTGCACATTTTGAGCGGGTTTAGGGCCAACATCTCCGTCCGACATACTTCCAAACAACCTGCCGCGCAGCACATGCCGTGCTCCTTTACTGCCCCCGTAGGTTACATAGGGGTCAAGGTAAAAGAAAACATTGCTGAAATTGGTTAAACTCCCCGGAGCCATATTGAAGATGTTGGTATCGGCATCGCGCCAAAAAAACGATTGGGACTCGTTCATCATCATGGCATTCCCGTTTAATCCAAACGATAGGCCTTGGATGGACTTAATTCGAAAGCGGGTATTGAAATTGGCCCGTACACTGTGCTCGTATTCTCCGTCATTCACCCTAGTGGTGTCAAAAGCACCAGAAACCGAGTTCAATGGCTCGCCCCCCTTAAATCCCTGGTCGTAAATGGCTTGAGCTCCAAGTACCAAATCCATTTCCCATTTTTCATTTTTTGGCCGGACAATACGGGAATGCAGTACATTGATGCCTGATTTGGTATTGTTGATGGATTTACCAGCCCAGGGAGAGGCGGCGGGGCCGAAAGGATTGCTGTACATGCCCGAAAATACATTTACCTTGGTTTGTGGTTTTTGGCCGGGAAAGGCTGTTCGGATGTTGATTACTCCATTGGATGCGCCAGAGCCATACAATACCGAAGAAGCTCCTTTCACCACCTCGATCTGAGAGGTGTTTTCCATGGGATAAAAGCTCCACATGGGGCGGCCTGCATCGGCCCGTAGAATTGGCATGTCGTCAATCAATACCAACACCCGGCTTCCCAATCCCGAACTCCAGCCGCTGCCTCCACGCACTTGGGGTTCGGCATCAATAATGGAAACCCCCGGAATTTGTTCAATCACCAAATCGGCGCTGATGGCATTTCTGGCTTGTATTAATTCAGGTTTTACCAACGATACAGATACCGTGGCCTCTTCAATTTTCTGTGGACTCCGGTTTTCTGAGTAAATCACCTCATTCAATTCCAATACATTTGATTCAAGTTTAGCATTCAATTTCAGCACCTTACCTGCAGTTACTTCAACCGTTTCTGCTTTTGATTTAAAGCCAACAGCGGAAAAATGGATGATCCATTTTCCGGGTTTAGACTGCAGGGTATAATTGCCATTAAAATCAGATATGGCTCCTTTTACATTTGAACCACCGGATTCTTTTTCATTCGGATTGGTTAAATAAACGGTAACCAAGGGTATGGCCTCTCCATTCTCTACCCCGGTAATTTTCCCTTCAATGCTTCCTGTTTGTGCCCGGATTAAAGCGAAAGGGCTCAGCCAACACAATCCAACAATTAAAACCCAAATCTTCTGTTTCATAGCGTTATTCTCTATCGTTGTTATTTTTAACCCCCATATTAAGGCTAAATGAAGCCAAAGATGTGAGTTTTTTAAGGAATTATGAAGGTTTGACCTGCCAAAAGAGGGATAAATCTTGAATCCTTACTAAGGATAGAATCTTGTTCTTCAGTAAGTTGCTGTGACTTACCAAATTTAGCCACCAGCCCTTTACCCGGCTTTTGAAGGTCATGGGTACGGGTAAAATACCTGGGATTCATCGCCCGTAAGGTTTTTTGGTGGACCTTAAATCCAAGCGCAATTTCTCCCCCCAACCAAAAGGGCAGAACATACCCACCTACAGCTCCAATCCACATATCAACGCCTTCGGGCATTCTATTGTTGCCGATACTGAACCCATGCGGCGTGTAAAAAATACGTTTTCCTTCCACCTGAATAATCCAACCCGAATGAAGAAAATGGCCTCCTATTTTTTCCACGTAAAACGGGCCTATGTTCCCCTGCTTGTGGATGGTTTTGGAATACGCTTTTGGTCCCTTAAAGCCCAAAATAATATCAGCTCCCTTTGCGTTGAGCTGCTGTACCGTTTCCGCATGAAAATGATCGGTAAAGGGAAAAGCCACAAACACGGAAAAGGAATTGGGTAGGGCCTTGTAACCCGGAGAATAGTCGGGAAGCCATTGGGTATTGAACCAGCCCGGACCGTTTTTTTGAACGCCCTCAAACCAAGGGTCTATCACCAAATGGGCTTCGGGGGTAGAAATAAGCCAACTGGAATCGCAGTTTAGGCGTTGAATGCTGAGCATTGGAATAGAACTGTATAGGGCCGAAGAAATTTCACTGATTTTAGGCACAAGGCGCCCTGCGGTAGGGATTGAGCCGGGTAGCCCGCAAGGGACGAAGTGCCGGGCTCCGCGTGCTGCGGAGGCGACTTTAGGAGCCACCGCAAAGCCGCTGGAGCCCCCACTGAGTACCGCGGACTACCGGTGAAAGCCCGCAACCGCCCAACAAAATAAATCAATCTATTTTCCATTGGAACTGCGGAAAGGAAACAGCATGGGCACGCTGCGCTGATATTCTGCATAATCTTTTTTGCGTTGCAGCTGCCTTTTTTCCATCATGGGAATGCTGGCCAATACAATGAGCAAGGTGATGCCCAGGGCTCCACTAAAGGTCCACCAATAATCCGGCGTACTGGCCATACCAAACAAAAATAAGCCCCACCAGAATAAAATTTCTCCCAGGTAATTGGGGTGCCTGGAAATGCTCCAAAGCCCTTTTTTAAATGTTGATTCTGAATTCAATTCGCCGGAAATGGAGGCAAAAAAGCGCTGATCATCGGCTACCGTTTCTAAAAAAATGCCACCAAGGGTGAACAGCAAAGCGATAAAATCTATGGCATTTAGCTTTAAGCCAAGGGCACTGGGATGAAAAATGGCTTGAAAGGGCGTACAGGCCAGAAAAACAAACAAGGTTGGAATAAGATGAAGGCTCAAAAACGAAATAGGCCAATATGCCTTTTTAAATCGAAGCCGCATGCCGACATACCTGAAGTCTTCATGCTGAAAGCCGCGCCAAGACCTCGCCCAATTGTAGGTTAGGCGCCAAGCCCAAAAGCTAACCAACATAAAAACAATGCCGGAACGGACCAATGCGTGTGGAGCAGTTTCAACAAAAACGCCGGAATCTCCCTGCCCAAACCAGAACATAAACAAAAGGGGAGGAGCCACGCTCCAATAGGCATCGTACATGCTGGAATTGTTGAAGCCCAGACTGAAAAAATAGATGATAACCGTAGCTGTAATGTCAACCAAGAGCAATTGCAGCAGCGGGTGAACTTCATGCAGGTAGGGCAGGGCCACTCCTGCGCCAACAATGGCCGCCACATAGGCCATAGCCACCCAGAATAAATCGGTCTCCTTTTGGACGGCTTGCAGGTTAGGGCTTGATTTCAAAATTAAAAGCGTTTTTTAAATCGATTAAACTTGGGTTGCTTTCGGCCATGGCATTGAATTTTTCTTCAGGAGTATAGGGCCTGGCAGAACTTTCGCTGGCTTTTATTTCGTTGAACAACTCAATGAAGTCATTGTTCAGGGTACTGCGCAAATGAGCCAATAAATCGCTGCTTATTTCCACAAACGTACTTTGCAGCCCTGCATGAGGAACGTAAAATACGATTGAGGTAGGGGCGGTTTGATTGAAATCGACTCGGCTAAGCATTTGCGATGCCACCATTTTACCTTGGGTGTTGAGTTGTTGCGAAAAGTCCAACACGGCCTTACGCAATTGCTCCATATCGAAGGACGCATCGGCCTTTGGAACAAATACGTCTTCGGTTTTATCCAGGCGCGCTATCTCATCCTTTATAGACAGAGTTCCGGTGTTAAGTTGACTACGGCGGCGCTGTGCACGATCGGGTTTTAGGGCCGAAGCCGATTCCTGACCTTCCTGGGCCGCTTCCATGTTCAATTCCTTTGGCTCCTCAAACCGAATTTCGTTGGTTTCAGCATTGGTTTCTGACGCCGGGGCTGATGTTTCCGTTAATTCCTCTGTCTCCTCAAACCGAATTTCGGCGGCTGAACTGTTGATTTCTACCGCAGGGGCTGATTCATCCCCTAATTCCTGTGGCTCCTCAAACCGTATTTCGTTGGCTTCAGCATTGGTTTCTGACGCCGGGGCTGATGTTTCCGTTAATTCCTCGGGCTCCTCAAACCGAATTTCGGTGGCTTCAGCATTGGTTTCTGACGCCGGGGCTGATGTTT
>CAIKAF010000002.1 GCA_903825395.1 uncultured Flavobacteriales bacterium | reverse complement strand
GGCCACCGCAGGGCGGGGAGCCTACGGAAGAGGGTGCAAGGCTGGAAAACCATCCTCAAAAATCCATGTCGGAGCTCCTGCCCGGAAATTGGAGGCCCCCACCCCCGCAAGTGGTGCAAACAAAATCCACCGACAAGTAATTTTTTTACCAATGGCAAGATGAACTTGGCCGGACGGATACAGAACTTTAAAGGAGACAAAAAATAAATAACTTAATTACTTGACAAATGGCAAATCTTCTAATTGTAGCACAACTTATCGTAGCAATATCAGTTGCGTACGTTTGGATTTTTCGATATGATGTAATCATAAAAGAATTCAAGCAATTCGGACTAAGCGATTTAACCAGAACCTTTGTAGGAGCCTCTAAAGTTGCTTTGGCAACTTTGATAGTCGTTGGAATTTGGCATCCTTCATTACTTCCGATACCTGCGATACTAATGGGTTTGTTTATGCTGGCTGCTCAATATTTTCATTTGAAAATAAAAAATCCATTTATCAAACATTTGCCATCGTTGATTCTCCTGATTTTATGCGTCTTTATAGCATTAGTTTCAATGGGTAGGATTTAGAGATGTAATAGTCACGACTTGATCTGACAATTTAAAAAAATTACTTCATATGAATGTTGTCAGATTGGAGGGGTGTCCGAACAGGCCACGCACGTGCATCATCTTCGCTTGGCAACCCCTCCATTTTGTTGCCTAAGAGGGGATTTCCAAGCGAAGATGCTGCACTGGCCTCGCGCCAAGGTAACTCATCCAATTGTTTTTTCAAAGCCAGATGTTTTGAATCAAGGAAAGTCTGCCAGGGTGTTCTTCCTTCGCAAAATTTCCCGGAGTGCGTTCTTTCTTTATTGTACCATTAATCCATATATCAAGGTCTTGTTGAAGCATTTCCAGACTGCTATAGACCTTTCTTCGGAAAACGGTAGCATAAAACTCTTCTTGGATGGTGCGGTGGAACCGTTCACAAATGCCATTGGTCTGAGGGCTTTTAGCCTTAGTCTTGGTATGATCAATATCTTCAATTGCCAAATATAGCTCGTAGGGATGCTCATCGCGCTTACCACAGAATTCTGTACCTCGGTCTGTCAAGATTCGCAAAAGCCTGACTTGCTGTCCTTCAGTATCCGTCCGGCCAAGTACATCTTGCCATTGGTAAAAAAATTACTTGTCGATGGATTTTGTTTGCACCACTTGCGGGGGTGGGGGCCTCCAATTTCCGGGCAGGAGCTCCGACATGGATTTTTGAGGATGGTTTTCCAGCCTTGCACCCTCTTCCGTAGGCTCCCCGCCCTGCGGTGGCCCCTCTGCCACCGCCTCTTCCTGCGCCGGGCGGAAACTCTCCTTACGGCTGCCAAGCAGCATTCCTTTGAGCTGCTCCAGCTCTTCCTTCAAAGCCCACAGCTCCGCGTTCTGGGCCTGGTACAGCGCAAGCAGGGCATCGTATTCCTTGGTGACCTTGTCACCGATCACCCCGGCCCCTTTTTCCCGCCGTTTCAACCAGTAGCGCAGCAAATGTTCCGCTAGGCCCGACGCCGCACAAAACTCCCGCACGCTCTGACCCGATCCGTCAAACGCAGATAATACCTGCCCCATTTCTTCTTCCGTTCGCTGTTTTTTCATACCTTTCTTTTTTACAAAGGTCG
>CAIKAF010000001.1 GCA_903825395.1 uncultured Flavobacteriales bacterium | reverse complement strand
TTTCAGCTTCACCAAATTCCCGTAGTTCACTCCAAAAAGTGCCCTAACTGTTCTTCGCCACCCCAAATACGTGACGAACCTTGTTTTAACGTTTCATCGATGAACTACGAATTTACGCGAGGATTTTCAAAGTTTCAAGGGAGATTGGCAATATTTTACCAAATTTCTTGTTTTAAATTCAACCAATTTGAAGAGAGTGGTGCCTTGAATTGCTTTATAGGTAAAGCATAGAGGTGAAAATACGGCTTTGATTTAACCGAGATTTTTTTGCAGTTGGTCGGTCGTAATCAGTTTAATGGCCTAACTTGCTATTCCTTAAATCTTAAAATCCACCCCCCTTTTTCTCTTAGATGTATGGGCGGTCCTTTTAATTGTCTTTTGGTAGAACAATTTTTAATGGAACGATTGATAAGGTTGAGAATTCAAAAGCAAATAAGGTCAGATCAGGTCTTACTGTTTTAGGATAAAAAAGACATTGTCTAAGTGGTTCCCAATTTTACCCCAGAAAACAATCGCTAATTGCGATTAAAAAGTCACCAAATGTGTAGGCCTCTTAATTGCTGAAGTTCAATTCTGAGGTGTATTGACCTCCGCGTAAGGAGTCAATAGTCACTGAATTTAATTTTAACCCCGTCATGTGCAATTGACTGCGAGAAGAGAATATACCTTTTCCGCCAGGAATATTGGTGTAATCGGTAGCTCGTGGAACAACACTGGAACTGGGTTTATTGATGACTAAAAAGTCATAAAATTCCTTTGCGGCACCGTAAACCGAAATGTCAATTTGAATAAATTCACGTCCTAAGGAAGGGTTTATTTGCAGGTTGTTGGCTACGCTGCTATAAAATTCTTGTTTGGTTATTGGGAAGCGAATTAAGTTATTTTGGCAATCTGAATATGGGATCATGTTGTATCGATTCACAAACGATTTTCGGGTCCGATTTGAGGGATTGTTCATTGGAAATTCATCATAAACAAACTTCAATTCGAACTGATAGGCGGCAATATTTGCTGAGGTATTGCAAGTCCATTGGAATGAAACCACCTTATTATTTGTATTGGGTTCCCAATTTAAGGCTGTGGTTGGTGCATTGGGGTAATTGAAAATGGTGGATCCGGCAATTACAGTGGTTACCTCGGTCCGTTTCTGATTATCGGGATTGTAAATAACCAATGTATAGTTGAAGTTCTTATCAATGTTTGCTGTAGTTAAATACAGGACATTTGAATTTGAGGCGAAAAGACCGCTGTCTTTAGGGATTGCATTGATGGTTTTTTCTAAGGGAATGGAATCCATTTTTGTTCCATCTTTTTTCTTTTTTAGAAGTGCAACCTGGATGTTTGGATAATTCAAGGAATCAGCAATCTGAGCAAAGTACAGGGCATTCCCATCGCCCAAAAATGCCTTGTTGATTCTAACCCAATTAGTGTCTTCGGTGGCATCCAACAGGCCGTATACCACTGGAATATCTTTAAAGTCGGAAGTCAAATCAATTTCATTGTCGTTGCAGGCTGTTGCAAACGCCATTCCAATTAGGGCCAGGGCAAAAAAGCGAAAACCATTCATAGGGTAAAGGTACAACTTTAATTACCAGAGCAAAAGTTCTTGGATTCCATCTTTTAAACGACTCCAGGGCAGGAAGGCTTCTTCTAGTGCTGGAGCAAAGGGTACAGGCGTATCATCGGCCGATATACGTTTCACGGGGGCATCCAACCAACGAAAACAATGTTCCTGAATTTTTGCTGCCAAATCTGCACCAATTCCTCCTAAATCTGTTGCTTCATGAAGAACCAAGGCTCTGCCTGTTTTTTTAACGCTGGTAAAGACCGTATTCCAATCCAATGGTACTAGGGTTCTTAGGTCAATTACTTCTATGGAATTTTCTGTAAAATGGGATAGGCAGGCTAGCGTTTTTGGAACGCCCATTCCGTAGGTAATGACTGATATTTTTTCTCCTTCAGCACAAATACGTGCTTGGCCTTCGGGAAGGGTATAGTAGCCACTTGGAATTTCTTCTTCTTGAGAACGATATAGCGCTTTGTGTTCAAAAAACATGACTGGGTTTCTGTTCTGAAATGCAGTCAGAAGTAAGCCTTTGGCATCAAATGCATTGGATGGATAATAAATTTTTAGGCCTGGGGTATGGAAAAACCATGCTTCATTGGATTGGCTGTGAAAGGGGCCTGCGGCCACTCCAGCACCGGTTGGCATTCGTACAACAACATCGGCAGCTTGGCCCCAACGCCAGTGGCTTTTAGCTAGGTTGTTAACTACGGCGGTAAAGCCAGAGCTGACAAAATCGGCAAACTGCATTTCCACCATTCCTTTCATTCCTTTAATGGAAAGTCCGAGTGCAGCGCTAACAATGGCAGATTCGCATAAAGGCGTATTTCGGACGCGGTCAGCACCATATTTTTCGATTAACCCTTCGGTTGCTTTAAATACTCCACCATATGTTCCAATGTCTTGTCCCATAAGGACTAAATCCGAATGCCGTTCCATGGCCAAATCCATTGCATCACGAATGGCATCAATCATGCGCATGGGTTTGGTAGATTCCATTGAAGGCAACTGCTCATGAATTTCTGTCTGATAAAAAACATCCTGAATGCTGAGTTGCCTATCTGGCATCAGTTCCGGCTCATCAAAAACAGTTTGAACATCGAGGTCAATGCCTTGTTTCAATTCTTTTCTGATGTTTTCTTGTTCGATTTTCGACATAATCCCTTGCTGGTCGAGCCATGAACCATATTGGTCTATGGGATCTTTTTCTTTCCATGAATCAAACAATTCCTGTGGAACATACTTAGTACCACTAGCTTCTTCGTGGCCACGCATGCGGAAGGTCAAACACTCTACTAAGACTGGCCTGGGGGATTGTCGTATATTTTCAGCTATTTTTCTTAAGCTTGAATACACTTCTAGGATATTATTTCCATCAATTTGAATGGCTTCCATTCCATACCCAATGGCTCGGTCAATAAGTTTTTCACAGCGGTATTGCTCTGATGATGGGGTAGAAAGTCCGTAGCCATTTGATTCGATGCAGAAGATGACGGGTAAATCCCAAACTGAAGCTACATTCAAAGCCTCGTGAAAATCACCCTCCGAACTTCCTCCGTCACCCGTAACCACAAATGTTGCTTTATTTTCCTTTTTGAGTTGGCTGGCCAAGGCAATTCCATCGGCAACGCCCAATTGGGGACCGAGGTGCGAAATCATTCCGACAATGTGGTATTCATTTGTGCCAAAATGAAAGGAACGATCTCGTCCTTTGGTGAATCCATTTTCTTTTCCTTGCCATTGTGAAAATAAACGACGAAAGGGAACACCTCTGGCTGTAAACATGCCTAAGTTCCTATGCATAGGTAGCAGGTACTCATCTTGGTGCAAAGCCATAGCTGCTCCTACAGAAATGGCCTCTTGACCTATTCCAGAAAACCACTTGCTGATTTTCCCCTGCCGTAGTAACACCAACATTTTCTCTTCAATCAGTCGGGGATAAACCAACTCCCGGTATAAGGACCGAAGTTCTGCATCACTAATGCCTTGCCGCTCAAATTTCATGTTGGAAAACTTTGGTGCAAACTTAATCAGCCTACTTGGATTCTCCTACTAATTGCGTTATACCTTATCCTATCTTCTTAAAGATGTTGTTCTAAGAATACAGCTTAATGCAATTAAGATTAGGAAGGTGTTTGAAATCGCGCCAAATTTTCGTTTTTTTGTAATAAATACGTCAATCTATCATGAAAATTAATTTGAGTGTAGCTTCCTTTCTAGTCGTCGCGGTTCTTTTTTCTACTGGGCTTTCTTCCTGTACAACTGAGGGATGCACGGATGAACGAAGTGATAATTATGATTCTACAGTAGATCAAGACAACGGCAGCTGTCAGCCTATTGAAACCGTACGGAAGTTTTTAGCTACCTATATTGTAACTGAGGCCTGTTCAAATGGTTCTACCACTCAGAGTTATATTCAATTCGTGGAGGGAGACAAGTTCGAATATGAGTTCAAAATCAATCATTTTATTGATCCAGAAGGGACTCTGGGGGTATTGACTCTTGGTCAAGGCAAATTGGTAGCCGAAGTGTCTCAGTATACATTTACAATTCCGGCTCAGCAAATGGACACGCTAAGTGATGTTTGGTATGTTGGTCAAGGATTTTTGTCGGCCGATCGGATTGAACTGCAATATCAAATGATTGATTCTGCAGAAGCAAACCCAGCAGATATGGTTAAGCGTGATTGTGAGTTGTTGGGTATGCGTATTAAAGTTGATTAAATGAAGGCGCACCTTCTTGGATTGGTTTTAGGAGTTTTTTGCCTTGGTTTTGGTTTGGGTTGTGGAGAAGAACAGGGTTGCACCGATCCCCGATCTGATTTTTATGTTCCAACCGCAGAAATGGATGATGGCTCATGTCGGGAAGATGAAATGAAAGCCAAGTTTACAGGGACATGGACGTTTATGCGGCCAGATAGTGTATTTTACTCTGCCGTTATAACCCCATCGAACAGCGGAGGGGATTACAGAATTTTTTTTAGTTCAGATTTAGGTTACGCAGCACAAAACGTATCCATTCAGCCAGGGTTATTTATTGATAGAGATGTGGCTAAGATTCAGTTTTGGGATGTTTCGGGAGCTGGAAATGGATCCTTCGACAGTTTGGTCATGAAAAAAACCGGCCCCGACGCTGCGGAATTGTATTGCTACTTCAAAGGGTTTGCATTTATTCCCAATGGTTCTCAAAAACACGTAGGGACCCGATAATTTTTCGCTTTTAATTCCGTTTTACAGCCATGAGGTCTTCTGTATGTGGTATTTTGGCCTGGGCATTAAGCATTTTGGTTTCTCCTTGCATAGCTCAGAATCCGACCGACCCTGCTACGGATACGGTTTCAAAGTTGATTGTGCTTCCTGAGTTTGAAGTTTTGGAATTAAGAGTCTTCCCCAAAAAGAGATTGCAGCGCAAATATGATCGTTTGGTAGAGCGGGTAAGGCGCACATATCCATTGGCAAAGGTAGCTGGGGAACGAATGAAGACCTATGCCAGAGTTGATGCAACAGGGCGTCGAAGAGATAGAAAGGAGCTCATTCAGCAGTTTGAGCAGGAGCTAAGGGAAAAATACTTTAGTCAGCTAAAGCGCATGTCGTTCGCTGATGGTCGTATTCTTTTGAAACTGCTTGATCGTCAAACCGAATTTACTTCGTATGAATTGCTGCAAGAAATGAAAGGAGGTGTTCAAGCCATGTTTTGGCAGGGTGTGGCAGGCATGTTTGATTATGACCTAAAGGCTTCATTTAGTCCTGCTAACAATACCGAGGATAAACTGATTGATGAAATCTGCAGAATGATTGATTCTGGTAGGTTGAATTAATTACTGGGCCGACTGAACTAACTTCCGGTATAAAGTTTCGTATTGTGGAAGGATGGTTTCTAAATGAAAGGTATTGGAATGTTGGATGCAATCATTGGAAAAGGCTTTGTACATGGCAGGGTTGGAAAGCAACTGAAGGGCATTTTTGGCCATATTTTCAAAATCACCCACTTCACTTAAAAAACCTGTTTTTCCATGAATCTGAACTTCTGGAAGTCCACCGGCATTGGACCCTATTACGGGAATTCCACAGGCCATGGCTTCGAGGGCCGAGAGGCCAAAGCTTTCGCTTGCCGATGGCAAAAAGAAAACATCAGCACAGGGTAAAATACTAAGTGAGTTTTTGACCTTTCCTAAAAACAGGCAATGCTGTCGAACTCCCAGTTCTTCAGCCAAATTCTCAGCCATATTTCGTTCAGGTCCATCTCCCACCATCAACAGTCGGGCAGGAATTTTTTTTACGATGAGCTGAAAGGCTTTTACCACATCTTGAACGCGCTTTACTTTCCTGAAATTGGAAATATGCATCACTACTTTTTCTCCATTGGGAGCAGCAATGGCTTTGGTACATTCTTTTTTTTCTTGGGCTATGGCCTCCGGGTCTATAAAATTGTACACAACATCAATTTCTTTGGTGATGCTAAAATGCTTTAAGGTTTCTTGTTTTAAATATTCAGAAACGGCCGTTACAGCATCGGATTGATTGATGGCGAAACTAATAACCGGTTCATAGGATTGGTCTCGGCCAACTAAAGTGATATCTGTTCCATGTAAAGTAGTGATAAATGGAACCAGCCGACCTTTGGTTTTTAAAATTTCCCTGGCCATGAATGCGGCAGGAGCATGTGGAATGGCATAATGCACATGGATTAAATCTAGGTTTTGCTGCAAAGCAGTTCGTACTAGAGTAGAGGTTAAGGCCACTTCATAGGGGTCAAAATCAAACAAGGGGTAATCCGGTACCATCACTTCATGGAAAAATACACCTTGCTGAAATGCATCCATGCGAACGGGTTGGCTGTATGAAATAAAATGAATTTCATGGCCACGGCGGGCTAAAGCCTTACCTAACTCTGTGGCCACAACTCCACTCCCACCAAAAGTGGGGTATAAAACAATTCCAATTCGCATTCTTACTCCTTTAAGAGGTCAAATGACTAAAAACTTTTACTTTTATCCTATACCATTAAGGTTATTTAAATGCCGACACCCGCAGAAGAGAATTATCTAAAGGCCATTTTTAAGTTATCGGGAGAACTGAGGCGTTCTGTTTCTACAAATGATTTGGCCGAAGAGTTGAACAGCAAGGCCTCTTCGGTGACGGATATGCTTAAAAAACTTCACGATAAAAAGTGGGTGAAATACCAGCCGTATCAGGGAGCAGTTTTAAGTAGGAAAGGGCATTTAATTGCTGCAAATGTGGTTCGAAAGCACCGACTGTGGGAGGTTTTTTTGGTAGAGACCTTGAATTTTAAGTGGGATGAGATTCATGACATTGCAGAGCAATTGGAGCATATTGTTGATGAAAAACTATTTCACCGTTTGGATGAGTTTTTAGGATTTCCAGAGGTTGACCCTCATGGTGATCCAATACCAAAAGCGGATGGAAGTATTAAGCACCACAAGAATAAAACCCTATACGATATATTGCCAGGAGAATCAGCCGAATTGGTTGGTTTAAAAGAGCATCAGCCGGAATTTCTACAGTATCTGGATGGAATTTCATTAAGGCCTGGAGCCATTGTGCATTTGTCAAAGCGTTTTTCGTACGATCAAAGCGTGGTGATTTCAATCAACGGGGGGGCTGAGTTGATGTTGAGCCAACATGTAACCCGCATGTTATTAGTGCGTAGGACGAAACCCTGATTGGGGATTTCGGATGTGTTGGACTACGGCAACGATCCCAAACAGAAGTCCTGAAATACAAACCATGCATGGCCCCGGTTCCAAATCAAATTGGAAAGCCATGGCGTATCCTATGCCTACACTGAGAAACCCTTGAATGGCAGCTATAGAAAGCATGCTTCCCCACTTTTTTGCCAAGAGCCAAGCTGTTGAAGCCGGTAAAATAAAAAAACCAAGCACCAAAATAGCTCCAAATGCATCAAAGCCGACAACAATGGTCATGGAGGTTAGGCCAAGTGTCCAACGTCGAAGGCCTGCCACGGGGATTTGGGTGGCTCTGCTAAAATCCTCATCAAATGCCCAACATTTTAGCTGTTTCCACTTTGATAGAGCAAACCAGATCCATGCCAACCCTACCCAAATTTGATTCCACATTGGGATAGGTAAGAGGTCATACCAAGTTGCTGAAGTTGAATATCGGAACGGAACATAAAGCAATTCTCCATACAAAATGCAATCGGGATCTAAATCTATGTTTCCACCCAGAGCTGTAACCAGTAAAATTCCGAAGGCAAACAGAGAGGTAAAAACAAATCCCGTACTGACTTCAAACCAAACTCCGCCAAATTGACTTAATTTTTCTATTAAAAAAGCAGCCAGAAAGCTTGAAATTCCCGCAAATAATAATACCTCCGGTCCAGATCTAGAGCCAGAAATCAGATAGCCAATAACCAATCCAGGAAGGACGGAATGGGCCATGGCATCGGTAAGCATGACCGAGCGCCGCAGAACTAAGATGCTGCCACCCAAGGCCGCCTGAACCATGAACATTAAAGCCGTAAGTACAATTAAAAGGCTCATGCGTTTTTAGGTGGTATTGGGGAGGCGTGTGGATCTAGTTTGGGGTGTTTCAGTTCTGCTGCGATTCTGTCTTCGAACTCATCATCCAGCAGGTGTTCAATCCATTCGGCGTTTTCATGTACCCGATCTTTAGAAATGGACAACTGTTGGTGCAGATAGGTTTCCCATAGCCTATGTTTACGGACAATTCGTTCCGCCTTAGTTTTCCCTTCGGGAGTAAGATTCCAGTGAAGGGGTTCGGCCTCAACAGCCAATCCCATTTTTGAGCATCTTTTTGCCGCTTTATGGTGTTCGATGGGCAGAATGCTTGAGGGGGAATTGAACATGAATTTCAAGGCGTTTTCTTCTTTCCATCGATTGGATTCTTGTTGTCTTGCCCAGCTTTTCATCGCAATCCCTTTTTTGGGATAAAATAAAAAAATGGGGGCTGCTATTCCAAACAGCATAATAACCATGAGGGCCCCCGTACTCATAGCTGGCAGAGTGGCAGAAACGAAACCAGCCCCTATGGCCGAAATCAAGCAACTGAGCAAAGCAATTCGAATAAAGGAAGAAGGCTTTGGCCGGATAAAATGTCCAATTGCCGAGGGAGTGAGAAGCATGGCTGCGCTGAGGATGGCTCCTAAAATATGGACTGTTGCTGTAAGGACAAACGCGGTCCAAAGGCTTATGGCTATTGAGTAGGGGCGTAGAGGGATGCCTGAAAGCTGAGCAAATTTTGGATCAAAAGCCTGCAGCCAAATCCATTTTTGAAAAACAAAAAACAAAGCGGCACTAAGGGAAAATAAGCCAATCAGGAAAGCAACATCAGAAGGTAGAATTGTAGCGGCTTTGCCCAAAAGAACATGTTGAACCCCCCAGAGGGGAATTCCGGAGCGTTGCAATTGTCCCATCATGAGTAAGCCGGCAGAAAAGAAAACAATCAGGATAATTCCAATGGCTCCGTCTTTTGGTATGATGGTTTTTTGTTGAATGTAGTGGATCAGCAGCAGGGCCATCGCCCCCATACCTGTGCCTGTGATGTACAAGGCCACTGAATTCCCAGCTCCAAACAACCAAACAGATAAAACAACACCCGGAAAAATCGAATGAGAAAGAGCATCGCCAATCAATGCATCGCGGCGCAGATAGGCCGGAATCCCTGCAATGGAAAGGGTCAATGCGGCGACCATACAGCCAGCTACAATCCATATGGCCTGCTCAGAGATCATTGACTTGATGCATTTGTGAATGTGTTCGGGCTTTGTCCTAATTTATTGATGAGGTCAGATAAAATAGAAACATCGGTTCCGTAGGCTGTTTGCAGGTTTTCAAGGTTGAAAACCTTTGGACTTGGGCCTGCAGCCACCAACCGGGTTTGAAGTAAAATAAGATGGTCAAATAAAGACGCGGCAGTCAGTAAATCGTGGTGAACCATGATAATACTATGGCCTTGTTGTTGGTAATGGGACAGAACGTTCAGGATTCGTTCTCCCGAGGCTGCATCCACTCCTGCCAGGGGTTCATCCAAAAGCAGCACATCGGCTTCTCTGGCTAGGGCTCGAGCTAAAAAAACGCGTTGGCGTTGGCCGCCAGACAATTCTCCAATTTGACGTTTTTGAAAATCAAGCATGCCGACGGCATTCAGGTATTCCTTGGCTTTTTCTTTGTCTTCCTTTGAATAGAAGGGCCCCCAAGAATTGGTTTTAAATCTTCCCATAAGAACCACATCTAAAACTTGGACAGGAAAATTCCAGTCTACCGAATTAAGCTGAGGGACGTAGGCCAGTCTGTTCTTTACTTGTGCGATGGGTTGACCAAAAAGTGTGATATGACCGGTTAGGGGTTTTCGTTCTCCGAGCATGGTTTTGAGCAGGGTGGATTTGCCGCTGCCATTTGGCCCGATGATACCGATGAAAGAGGGTAGGGGAATTGAAAAATCGATATTCCACAACGCCGTATTTTTCCCATATCCTGTGGTTAAATTATGTACTTCAATCATAAGGGATTGGGGTTAATAAAATCCTGGAATTTTCAAGAACCATGCCCGGCCAATGGTTCCCGGGGTTGTTGCCAGGGGCTGGAGCATCGGTGAGTAAAGGGGGACCGATTGAGATTGCATGTCCGCGTTGCCGGCATCCCAATTGAACTGCCTTCATCGTTTTAGCCATGGAGTGGACTTCGGTGTAGGCGACCCTAATGTTGTTCTTAACCAAAAACTCCACCATGGCATCTACTTCATAAACGCCAAATTCTGCTGTGGTTGAAACGCCCTGCAAACTCATTTGAGTTAGTTGATATGCTCGGCAATAATAGGAGAAGGCATCGTGAACCGAGCAAATGCTTTTGTCTGGTTTAGATCGTTTTGCCCAGGATTGCCGCAGAAATAGGTCTAGCTGGATTAATGAATCGATAAATCGGGTATTGGGGGAAGCCAAGGCCGGATTTAAAGCCTTTGCCAGGCTATCTGCCAGTTGTTTTCCTGCTTGGCCAAATAGGAGAATATCAAACCAGATATGTGGGTCATACACATGCTCATCGAGTGGGATTAATTTAGATTTTGGAACAAACTGAGCGATGCTTATGCAGGGTTTTTGAGTGGATAAAAAATCAAACATCGATTCCATGTTGGCTTCCAAATGAAGTCCGTTAAATACAATAGCATCTGCGCGTTGAAGACGCTGAACATCTGAAGGTACAGGTCGATATGAGTGAGGATCTACACCTTGAGGGAAAAGTACATCAATGGTACATGAATCTGAGAGGTGAGGCCGTATGGCATCGGCCAGCATTTGGGTGGTAGTTAAAACGATGAATTGCCCCTTTTGGGTTTCTATGTGATTTGAATTGGGGGAGCAACCCAGCGCAGCAATAAACGTAATAATAAACAGGAACCTCAAAACTGAAATTTACCCAAATATAAAGAAAAATTTAGGTTAATCTAAATATTGGAACTGGGCATTATGAAATACCTGATAAACACAAGTTTAGAATTAAAAGGTTCAGGTATTGATTTGGCCTTGCGGCAGGGATTGAAACGGGTAGCCCGCAAAACGGCAGCTGCGCGGTCCGCGTGGTGCGGAGGCGACCTTGAAAGCCACCGTAAGCCCGCTGGACCGCCCAGCTGCCGGTGCGGACTACCGTTGAAAGCCCGTTCGCCGCCCCAGAAATAGTATTAAAAACTTGATTTTAAAGGAATTAGAATGGATATCCGATGCCAATATTAATTCTGAGATCTTCGGGAAGTTTGAGCCGGCTGATGACCCAGCGTTGGTCGGCGGGTTGGGTGGGGTCGCGCATGGGGATGGCGAAATCGGCGCGGAAGATGAAGAAGCCGAGATTTAGACGTAGTCCAATGCCGGAACCGAGCGCAAATTCATGCCAAAACCGATCCCATGCAAATTCGCCCTGTGGACGGTTGGGGTCGGGTCGGCTAAGCCAGATGTTGCCAAAATCGGCGAATAGAGCTCCTTCCAAGTAGCTGTAAATGGGGAATCGATATTCGGCTTGCCCCAGCAATTTGATTTCGCCGACTTGGTCAACGCGTCCACTGCTGGATTGTTGGTAGGAGCCCGGTCCTAAGCTTCGGGGTAGCCAAGCTCTTAAGTCGTTTGCGCCCCCCGCGAAAAAGCTTTTTTCAAAGGGAAGAACCTGGGTATTTCCGAATGCTCGGCCAAAGCCGATAAACCCGCGGAATGCGAATTGATATTTGGGCGCAAGAGGAAGGAAATATCGAACGTCAATTTCCGACCTGAAATACTGTGCGAAGCGAATTCCGAAAATTGAAAATTGCCCCAATGAATCAGCGGATTGAGGGGAAAATAATTGATATCCAAGGCTTAACAAATTGCCGCCGGCTTGAACATTAAATCTGGAAAACAATCTAGGGCCATTTTTGCGCCGGGAATTTCGGGAGAAGGAAACGGAGACAGAGGTGGCTTGAATGTAGTGTTGGCGAAAGCTGTTTTTCACGAATAAATCGCCAGTTTCCTCCAAAAACTCTTCGAAAGCCGTGGTTTTGTTGATGTTGATTAAGCTGATTTCAGCCAAATTAACCTGATAGAAAAAGCTGTAGTTTCTGTTGATCCATGGTTTTTGAGAAGGGGGCTCCAGCCATTCGTACCCGAATAAAAATGAAGAAACCGTTCGGTCGTAATCGGGTCTGTTCTGATAATTGATGGACAGCATGGCTCTGGTTCTGGGTTTTGCCCATTTGCTTAAGGCAAAAGGTGCCAAAAATCTGGGTGTTGAAAGTGAGAGTTGCCCTCCCAGCTCAAGGGTATTGAAGGGTAGCGTTCCTTGTTGAACGTCTAGGCTATCTCCTTGAAGTACTTGGATTTCAGCACCAGCATTGATTCTGAATTCGAGGATTTCAGCTCCTTTGAAAATATTTCGATTGGTGTATGCTGCGCCAAGGCTTACACCCAAGTTCCCATCGGTATTGGTGCCTTGCAAATCGGTAGAAATGCTTTGATGCGAGAGTGGAGCCAATTCAATTTCAGTATCGAGGGTATCGATGCGTTCTCCGCTGATTCTGGGTTTAAACCGAAGGTGTACATATCGAAACACCTTCAAATCGTTTAAGGCGCTGCGGGTACGTTCTTCATCTCGTGGATGGTAAAGTGAGCCTGAATTTAGGTAAAGGCTTTTGCCCAGTGGTTTTGCTCGGATTTCGGGTTTTTTGTTAAAATGGAGCGAGAAATCTGGGGTAATTATGGAATCGGCGAGGCGGGTTCCGGATTTATCCATGCCGGCATGGGTTGCAATGCGCACATCCCCAATGATAAAACGGGGGTGGTGGTCTAAAAGAATGGAATCTCCTTTGTAGGCAATGCGGGCATTTGGATTATCGATATTTAGGGTGAGTTCAATTTTCCCGGATTCTTTGAGCGTATCTGCCCAAAACAGGATGTCGTTTTTATCCATCAAATAAAATCCGGCGTCCCTGAAAATGCTGACCAGGCGTTCTCGTTCGGCGTCCATGGCATCCAAGTCAAAACGAATTTCTTGTCCGGGTCTTAGGTTTAATGGACTTAAATACCGGTGTTTTTCATTCAGCCATTCCAGGGTAGGATCCTCTATGTCTGTTTTTACCTTATTGATGTAATAGGCAGGTCCCCGATGAATTAAATACAAAACCTCCGCCTTTTTGTGTTTGGGGTGGAATGCGATTGAATCGGACACAGTGGCTCTGAAATACCCATGGTTTTTCAGAAATTGGGTGAGTTGTTTTTTGTTGCGTTCTATCCGAGCGGAATCGAGTAAAACTGGGGCTTCCCCGATTTTCATAAGCCATTCACTGAAGGTAGGGCTTTCGCTTAGAAGTGCTTTTGGTTTTTTCCCAAGGTTGATTCGAACTTGATTTTTTTTCCGGATGATTTGATTTAGGGAGTCTCGCCGCAAATTGAGCTTTTCTCTTTTTTCGGCTACCTTATTTGGATTTGGGAGTTCATGAATTTGTAGGTAGAATCTCCAAATGCCGAACACTTTTTTGTTGGGAAGAGGAGTTAAAAGTTCTTCGATGTTATCTGAGTAGCGTTGTTTTGCATGGAGTTCAATGACCGATTGTTTTTTAAGCAAATACTCATTTTGCTGTAGACGGCGGGTTGGGGAACAACTCCAGAAGCTCAAAAAAGCAAGAATTCCAAGGGCGGAAAACCAGGCACAAGTCTTGCTTTTTATGGCACAATACATACTGCGAAGGTAATCCAATTCAATGTGGTATGTAGCGGAATAGAACGGAATAGGTATATAATTGCATCAAAATTTAAAGTCTCACGCATTGAAGAAGGAGTCAAAACCAAAAGGGGGTTTATCTTTGACATATGGAAGAACTCTCCAAGGCCAAGCAAGCTCTTTTTCGTCGCTTGTCAGACAAAAAATTCAGGCAGGAAAGCGGACTATGTGCTGCGGAAGGGTTTAAGTGCATTTCAGATTGCGTGCGCTTTGGCTGGAGTCCTGAATGGATTGCTGTAGAATCAAAGCAGATAGAACAGGTAAAACCTTGGATTGCCGATCGGTTTCCATTGTATTTGCTTCCCGATTCCGGTTTGTCGTTTCTCGATAATCCGAGTGGGATGTTGGCTGTTTTCGCTATTCCCAAGCCGGTGGCCTTGACAGAACAGGGGCCGGTTGTGGTATTGGATGGAATTCAAGACCCCGGGAATTTAGGCACCATGCTTAGAACATGCCATTGGTTTGGGCTGCAGCATATTATTTTATTGAAAGGAACAGCAGATGCCTTCGCACCAAAAGTGGTGCAAGCGAGCATGGGGAGTGTAGCGGCCTTACATATACACACGTTAGATACGGCGGAATTAAGAGATTGGAAAGACCGAAGTCAAATCCGATTCTTGGTTGCGGCTTTGGGAGGAGAATCGATGCTTAAAAAGCAGCGTCTAGATTCAGCTCAGGTAGCCTGGGTAATTGGAAGTGAGGGTAGGGGAGTTCGTTCAGAAATCGCTGAGATGGGAGACGCCATTTTCATTCCATATTTTGGCGAAATTGATGCCCCCGAGAGTTTAAATGCAGCAACTGCATTGGCCCTTATTTTAGGCCATCATTTTTTTGACTAAGCCGTAATTTTAAGTTCTTTATTGAGCATTTTAACCAAGGCCTTCCCTTCGGTTTCTTCAAGTTGAAGACCAAATCGATATTCTGCACCGGGTTTTCCAAATCCACAATTTCCGCCTGAATCAACCCAGAACGAATCATAAAACCAAGCCCCTTTTTGCTGTTTATTTAACCAACGAAAGGCATTTTTTTCTTTAATTCTAAAAAAATAAGGCTTTCCGGATCTTCCATGCACATCGCGCCTTAACATGCATTGGTCTCCATTTAAATAGAGTGTTTCAATCCCATACTTTCTGAAGTAATAAGCACGGGTGATTTTTACTAAAAAATAGGCCCAAAAAGCCAAGAAAACAGCCAAGTAAATTTTTAAATCGGAAGGATAGTCTAAAAACAGCGCAGAGCCAATCAGCAAGCCGGATGCTGACCATGCCACAATCCAGACTTTCATGATATTGAGTTTTTGGATGTCTCCAGGTTTTGATGCTTTTATGCGAATGGTAAGCCCTTCTTCGCTCTGTTCAAATCCTATGCGTTCAGAAATAAATTTCATGGGGCGATTTTCAGTAACTTCAACAGCAGATTTCGGTTTTTTGTTTTGCATTCCACCATATAATATCCGGAAGGAAGTTGGCTTAATGAAAGCCCTGCTGCCGGATTATTCGGGAATTGCTCAAGCATTAATCGGCCTGCCACATCAAAGAGCCTTAACTGAAGGATTTCTTCACCTTGGGCCGCAAGAACTGTGGCAAAATCGATAGCCGGGTTGGGATAGATTAGCCAGGCTTCGGTGTTGGGTGGCTCTTCAAACCCAACACCCACCACTTGAATCCATTTCTCGATGGAATCTGAGCCGCATGAATTGGAACCGCTCAAATGAACCAGGTATTGTCCATTTTGCAGATAACTGTGGGAAAGCGAATCCATTTGCTGATGGCTTTGTCCATCGCCCGTTTCCCAATTTAAGGTTAGATGTGGTGCATTGGGTTGAAAAACAATGGTTCCATTGCCGACTTCCTGCCAGCTGAAATCTAAATTTAAAGGGGCTTCAACCTCAATGTTCCCGTGCCAGGTATAGGGCAAGGAGGAATGATTAAAGCGAAATTGGTGGGGGCCGGTTTGTTGGAAGGAAATGCTGGTTGAATTTACCCAGCCCTGGAAAATAATTTGTTGGGATGAATCTACTACCGTCAACTCCGGATTGCCTCCGGAACCGCCGTTAATGGATGTGAATTGCGTTGGATTTAGCTGGCATGTTGTTGCGTAGGGTTGAGGTTGTACATTCCATTCTAGGGTGTCCAACCAAACGGCATCTAAGGCAAGGTCACCCCGGCTTCCTCCATTAGTAAACCCTTTAAGCAACAATTGATACGGCTTGCCAGGGATAAGATTAAGCGGTTGGTGGATGGTTTGCCAACCCGGATGGCTTCCTTGAGAGGATGCGATTGAATTTTCTATTCCGTTGGGCCCCAACACCTGCAATTGGATCGATTCGACATCTGAGCCAAAGGCATGAAATGCAGCGTACAGGTGTAGAGGTTGAGGCGTTCCGGTGAAGCAGGGACCAAAAGCCAGAGAAGAGGTAGGAGAACAGAGGCTGGATTCCAAATACACATATTTTCCGCTCCCCGTTCCAGGAATGGCGTCGGTGGTTGGCCCTGTTCCATTGCTGGGCGTGGAACCGCTAAATATGCGCCAATCCAATTCGTTGGATGGCTCATTGAACCATGAATTTCCGATTGAACAGGCAGGAACACGGCAGGAATTGGTATTTGGGCAGAGCGTTGAATTTTCGAATGTTTCCAAATAGGGCAGGGCAGATTCAGCGGTTCCATGTACAGTATATTCTTTTGACATGGCATTGTTCCAGGAAACATCGTCGTTGGTGGCGGATATGGAAACCTCAATCAGCAGGTTGGATTGGCCGGAATAACTGAATTTTTGAGAGAAGGTATGGTTCAATGCACTTTGAGGGTTAATGGTAGGTAGCGTATCAACAGTTAATAGCTGTCCATTGATGCGTAAGGTAAGGGAACAGGAGCCCGATGGGAGTTGGCCCTCATTTTTTATGACGCAGGTAATGGGCAGGTCTTCATTTAATAAGCAACTTGAAATTGCAGTTCCCGGAGGATAAGCAAGGTCTTGAATGGCCAAATCTGTGTTTACAGAACACCGGATTAGGCTATCTCCGGCGGGAATGGCTCGGCAGCGTTTTCCGATGCCTCCCCAGATATCCATGGGCGCTACTGCCCACCAACGTCGGATTCCTCCCCAATCCTGATTGGATGCCCAGTGGTTGCCCGAAACTGTATCTACTATCGAAAAGCCTTCATCGGTCATGGCATAAATCAACCAATATGGAACCGAAGGAAGTCCATTCCAATGCATGACCAAGCGCGAACTGCATAAGGTGTCAATTTGTATTGAATCTGCAGTGGGTAGAATGGGAAGTCGTACGCTTCTGCACAATTCTTGGCCGGCATGCATGAGCCGGTATGTGATTCCAAAACTTTGAAATCCAGAATTTAAGGCATGGTCTATGCGGTGGAATCCTGCTGAAAATCCATTGGAAAGGGGTTGCCAGGATTGACCTAAATCTGAACTGAATTCAAGGTTTGTTTGGTTGGAATGGGTATAAAAATCAACAGAGATAACATCTTGGGCGCTGGCAGATTGACCTGCCACCGGAGAATTAAAAAACGAAAGTGAATCGCTACCCCACCATGTAAGAGCGACTTCCTGACCGGCAGGAAGGACTGTGTTGGCGGTAATGCGAACCCAATATAGTCCAGGCATGGGTTGTTCGAACTGAACCTGTTCAACGGTATTCAAATAATCAGGACCTTCTTGCGCCGGCAGAGAAACCGCATTTGGATTTGGCGCCCATGCTTGTTTCAGGATTCCAATGGGATTGGTAACCACCAGGTCAATGTCGTTCACCAATGGGATTGGGTTGCTGGGGGAACCGGCGGGATCATTCCAACAGATTAGAAATTTAAGCTGGCCCGGGTTGGCTTGGATTTGGATTGGAATCCACAGCGTGTCGCTTGGATGAATGAGCACGGAAGTATCCTGACCCAATTGCAGGGCCTTCATGGCTGCATCTGTTTTTAGTAACCCAAAACCATAACTGAAATCGGGTCCTGGCAATCCGAGGTCTTGGGCCGTATTTAGCATATAGGCCCGGATTAAATTGGAAGGGGCGAAGGAGCCATGCTGATTTAAATATTCCTGTTGAAGAAGGGCAAAGGTGGCGGTGGCAGCGGTGGCCGAAAGGGAGCTTCCGCTTTGCAAGGTATATCCTGTTGGAGCAAATCCAGAGGTGGTGTACAGCAGATTGCCGGGAGCGACCAAGTCTGGTTTAATTCGGCCGTCGGTAGAGGGACCTTTGCTGCTGGAGGGTGCGATTTGGTTCGAATTTAGAAGGTTGCCAATGACGAGGGCATTTTTAGCCAATTTATGGCCCCCGGTAATGGTTCCCCAACCTGTTCCTGCGCCATAACCGCAATCTGAATTCCCAGCGTTTCCGGACGAAAAAACCAAACCAAGTTCAGGACTCAATTCCATTTGTTGGTCGAGGAAGGCAGAAAGTGCCGTATATCCGGCATTGCAACCGTCTCCGTACGAGGTGTTTAAAACCACTACCGAATCCGAATACAAGGCCGCGGGGAAGGCAAAAAAACCGGAATTCTGACTGGGGTTAACGGAATAATTCCACACTTGAATTTCAGCTTCGGGCAGGTAGCCTTGGGCATCGGGTTCTACCATACCAGAACCAGCCAGCAGTCCGGCCAGCTGATCGGCATGGTCGGATAAATTGCCTGTAAAGGTAGCGTTGCTTTGGTTCAGTCGTTCTCCAAAATCGGGGTGATTGCCCACCATGCCGTCGTCGTTAAGGCCCAAGCGAATCCCTTGGCCCAATCGGGTTAGGTTGTTCAGGGCATTCCAACGGGTCATGCCTGTGTGGCTATTGGATAGTAGGCTTTCGGGTTCTCCTGGGGTAGGGGCAAGGTCTGCCCATTCAACCGGAAATGCACTGGCAAACGATTTCCAATCCCCATACCGACCTTCCCAGCGGTAAAACCCATAGCCAAAACCAAATGCAGCCGAAGAGTCAGGGGGAATGCGATTGGATTTAAACCAAATGAATAGGGAATCTTGCAGAGAAAGAGCATCGATCTGCTTTTTTAGTGCAGGACTGCATGTGTTGTACCATGCAACAGGAGCTTTTGTTTGAGCACTCACTGTTGAAGTGAACGCACAAACCCCAATACCAATAAGGGCAAAAAAGCGAAACAAGTACATCACATTCAAAGGTAAGAATTGATTTTAATCGATGCAGTTCAAATGGCATAGAGGGTTGAGGCCGAAATTTAATTCCGTACATTTCGGTCATGATTGTGGATGTTGTTACTTTATTTCCGGAAATCATTGAATCGGCTTTGGCCCATTCCATACCACAGCGGGTTATGGATAAAGGTCTGGCGCAACTGAATTTAATTCAATTGCGGGATTATGGTCAAGGGAATTATCGACGGGTAGATGATTATCCGTATGGTGGAGGAGGGGGCATGGTTATGGCCTGTGAGCCTTTGGCGCAATGCTTAGATGATTTGTTGGCCGCAAACTCCTATGATGAGGTCGTGTATCTGAGTCCAGATGGAGTTCCGTACAAACAACCCTTGGCCAATCGGTTGAGCCTGTGCCAACGGCTTTTGTTGGTTTGTGGTCATTATAAAGGAATAGATCAGCGCATTCGTGACCGCTATTTTACTCTGGAAATTAGCATTGGTGATTATGTGTTATCGGGGGGAGAATTGGCAGCGGCAGTTGTCGTCGATTCCATTTATCGGCTATTGCCTGGAGCCATTGGAGATGAAACCAGCGCGTTAACGGATTCGTTTCAGGATGGATTATTGGCTCCTCCAATCTATACTCGGCCGGAATGTTGGCGGGGTATGTCTGTTCCCGATGTATTGTTAAGTGGGCATGAAGCTGAAATTTCACGTTGGCGGCATGAACAGGCCTTAAAGCGTACCCAAGAGCGAAGGCCGGATTTGCTGTCGGGAGAGGAGTAAATCGAACAGATATTTCATTTTAAGGCGCCTGCGGGCGGGATTGACGAGGTAAGCCCGCAAGCAGCAACCGGGCTGGCGGCAGCTAGCCAAAAGAGCGACCAGAGGAAGCTCCTTTTGGCAGCCTGCCGCCCCCGGTTGCTGCGCGGACTTACCCGGAAAGCCCGAAACCCGCCCAAAAAAAATCAAATATCCTTCAAAATCAAGAGCCTGGTTTCCCTTTTAAGACAACAAAAATGGAGCTTGTTGTTGCCGCTATGCAAAGGCCAGGGAACAGCCAGGTCCACCACAAATCAGGATGTTGAAGGCCCAGGCGAAGCATTTGGCCCCAGCCCCAGTGTTCCGCCGGCAGGCCTATGCCCAGGTAGCCCAAACTGCCCTCGAGAACGATGAATCCCGATACCAACCAAGCCAATTGCGGAGTCAGTAAAATGAACAGTTTTGGCAACAGATGAACAGTGAGGATTCGGTGCCAAGGCAAGCCAAGGATGTGTGCATTTTGAAACTCAGTGCTGTTGAAATAATTCTCCATTTTTCGTTGACTGAATTGCGCTGTAGCAACCCAAGACGTGCCCCCGATGAGGGCAATGAGAGTACCATAAGAGCTTGGATTGATGCTGAACAGGAGCAGCAGGCCCGGAATTGAAAGTACAGCCAACATCAGAATTTGAATCAGATAAGGAAGCGGAAGGCGCAAGCGGTAACCCGGTAGGGGAAGCCACAGCAAGAGGAGCCCAAGGCCCAGGGCCAGAGCGATTAACGGTAGGGGGAAAATGCGAATCCAGCTCAGTGCATACCCCAGCATGGAAAGTAAAAAGAGGAGGAGAATGAAGGATAGAACGGGCAGCTTTGGGCGTATATTTCGGGCTAAAATCAGAGCAGATATCAGGCTAAGTGCTAGGCTTAAAACCAACGATGGAATCACCAACCTAATCAAGGCCGGAATGCCGGAAAGCAATCCTAGGGCTAGGTTGCGACCCAGGTGGTCGGTGCCCAGTACAGCCTCAGCACTGCCGGGAGCGAGCTGCCCTTCCAGCATCGGAATTTTTCCGTTTTGAAGGTCTAAAATCATCGATAATAAAAGGCCCAGGCCTAAAATAAAAATCCAACCCCATGCGATGAACCTGCTGGTTTTCATAGCGCATTTCGTGGGTTTGACTGAAACAGGCCGTTTAGAAAAACAGTAATCCATGCCAGTACCGAAGCCATTAGCATGCAGCCCAACACAATGGGTTGATCGTTTTCTGATACTGCTACCCAGGCCAATCGGCCAAAACCGGGGACCCCAAACATAACTTCTACCACCACAGTGCCACTGAGAATCAATGGAAACCGGTGTAAAAAAAACGTAAGGATTAAAGGGAGTATGGCTCGGAGGGCATGGACAAAAAGGGCATGCAAGGGCCGCAATCCTTTAGCCAGAGCGGTTCGGTAATAATCGTGTCTGGTTTCTCCCTGCATCCAAAAATGAATGTGGGCACTAAACAACGAAGAGTGAACCAAAACAAGGGTAAGAATGGGTAAGGAATAGGCTTTAATCATTTCAACGATGTTGCCATTTTCAACCGTTGGGGGGAGGGTAGATCCGCCCCAATCAAAAGCCAGAAAAACAAAGGCTCCCAATACATAGGAGGGGATAATGGAAATTAAAAACATGGGTAGAACCGGGAACCTTAGATAGGTTGACACCAGGCCCAGTACCAGACCAACAATGCAGCTGATGATAAACGCAGGAAAGGCAAACCGAAGGGTGGTTTTGGCCGCGTTTAAAATCAAGGGCTTCACCGGAAGGTGATTTCTAAGGCTGTATCCGAAATGTCCAGAAATCAAGCCCTGATTCTGTTTTGAATCGCCAAATGCATACCGGTGAAATAGATTGTTGGAATGGAAATGAATGCTGGGTAAAGCTGAAAACCAGTTCTGTGGAACGGGTTTTAAGCTGCGCAGATGAATGGGTAGGAAGGGGGCTGAAGCAACCAAATTGCTGTCTTTTGTCAACGATTCAAACACCTCGGGCGAGGGTAGCCGCTGTTGATGGTGCATGGATTTGAACCAATGTACCCAATCCAATCCAATCCATGTCCATACTTAAAAATTAAAATGCCAAGCGTTTTCTTTTGAGGGCAATTTGGAAGGGCGGCATAATCGGAAGGTAGAATATTTGGTTGTAGGCTAACATAGAAAGCCGGAGCATCGGAATTGGGAATGAGCGGAGCATTTTTATTTTTCGAATTTGAATGGACTGCGCCTTGAGGCAGGGTTAACCCAAATCCAAGCAGCAGAATACACAAGAAAGAGAGGCCCATTTTCAAGGCGAATGTCCATTGCTTGAAGACCCAATTCATGCCCATAGATAAAAAATTTCCCAGGGTAAAGATAGGTTAATTGATGGCTGAAAAAGGCTGCTGCGATTTTGCCGGGTAGGTAGCATGAGAGGGCAGGACCGTTCTATGTCTCCTTCTTTATGGTGAGGTCTGTATTCCCAACCTCGCTTTGCCAACGAAAAATCCGGGGGGCGAGGCCAACACAACCATGTTGTGCCAGCGTTTGTGCGTTGCCACATACCGTTGACTAAAATACAAAGGTATCCAGGGCGATTCCTGTAAAATTAAATCCTGCAACTTGAGCAGGCAGTCGCGCCGCTGCGCAATGGATGAGCTGCTGGCCATTTGTTCCAACCAGGCATCGGAGCTGTCGCTCCCAAATCCGGTATAATTGTGTCCTCCATTTGTCCAATTTTCTGAATGCCAAATTTCTTTAATGTGGGCTGCGCTTGATTTTCCTGAAAAACTGCTGAGTACAATGTCGTAACTGCGGTTCTGAATGGCATCGAAAAACGCCGCCGCCGCAACTCCCTGTTTTTCGATTCCTATCCCACATTTCAACCATTCTGCCTCCAATACCGCCACCAAATCTTCAGAAACCCGAGAGGTTGAGTTGTAAATAATCCGTAGCTTCAGTTCTACTTTTTTTCCTTCAATGGTTTTATCCAATATGCCGTTTGCATCTGAATCTTTCCAGCCCAATTTGCCCAGACTGGCTTTTCCTTGGTGTAAAGTATAGGAATGTGCTGGTTTGGCGTAGGCCTGACCGGGTCCCAAATGTCCCATAATCGACATGGGTTGAGCCGGAAGCTCGAACACTTTTTTTAAAATCGTTTCTACCGGGGTTAATTGAGAAATAGCAAGCCTGACTTGCCGATCTGCCAATATGGGATGCGCTTTTGTTTCTTCAGGTCGCGTGTTGAAGGCTAAAAAATTTAAGGTTTCGGTTTGAATAGCTGTCAGGTGGTAATGCTGTGCAATGTCGGGGTTGGCTGTAAAGCTGCGGTAATCTTGGTGTGTTAAATAGGAGAATACATCTGCCCGCTGATACTTCAAGTGATTTTCCAACCCTGTGGCATCGCCCAGCCAAACGTAGTTCAGCGTATCGGGCCCGGACTCACTTCCATTTTTAACATGTTTAGAGAGCCGTACGTGTTGAGAGGGCTGAAATAAATCCAATGCATAGTGGCCTAGGCCTTTACCGGGAGAGCTAATGTTCTCAGTTGATTTAAGTCCAGTTTGTTCTAGGTTCGGCCCATTTTTCCCGGTCCAGGTAAACGTTCTTAAGGCGAACTGAGGATCCCATTCTGATTCACGTAAGATGGGCAAGTCGCACAGGTTTTGAATGCAGGCAGAATCGCTGCCTGAAAATCGAATGCGCACAGTGGAATCGTTTAAAATGCTTAGTTCTTGGATGAATTCCAGGGCATTTTCATAGGCTGGGTGTGCAAAGCCGGGAAGGGCAAAGGCCTTTAAACTAAAGGCTACATCGGCCGCCTTGCAGAGCGTGGAATTGCTGCCGTTCTCAAAATACCGATGTTGGGAAATGCACAGTTGAACTGTTCCAGGGGCCTTGGTGGTAAATTGAACATTGGTCACTAAATCTGGTTCCGGCAATCCGCTGAGCGGATTTGTTTTCCATAGGCAACCATGAATTTGACCTTGAATGGCCAAGCCGGAAGAGGTAACATTCCAAAAAGGATTGAGCGAAGCGGGAATGGAAGGCATGGAAACCTGAATGGAATTTTCAGTAGACCAAAGGCTGTTCCATGGGCTGTTAATCAAGCGTTTATACGGTTCCAAATTCAGGTCAATGGCCTTGGAATCTTCGGTATTGGTTCCGAAGAATCCGCAGCCGATTAGCCCTAAGGATAAGGTTAGGAAGGATAAAAGACGGATCGGGTTCACTATTCAAAAATAGGTATAATTTAATTCTACGCAGAGTGTCGAAAATCCTTGAAAAAAATATTTGCTTCGTTGCTGTGAATGATTACTTTTGCAATCCACCTTGGTGAGGTGGGTGAGTGGCTGAAACCAGCAGTTTGCTAAACTGCCGTACCAGCAATGGTACCGGGGGTTCGAATCCCCCCCTCACCGCCAAGGAATTCGGGGTGTAGCGTAGCCCGGTATCGCGCCTGCTTTGGGAGCAGGAGGTCGTAGGTTCGAATCCTGCCACCCCGACAACAACCCCGGTAAAACGGGGTTTTTTGTTGCCCGCATCAGGTCCCATAGCTCAGCTGGATAGAGCAACTGCCTTCTAAGCAGTAGGTCTCAGGTTCGAATCCTGATGGGATCACAAATTTCAAATGTGCTGAACTTAGCGGACTTTCCGCATCACCCAGCATCTCCAACCTCTTTTTTTGCCTCCACTTCAACTCATTTCCGAGTTCCATGTTGACTTTTTTTAGGGCGGCAGCCGGGCTTTCACCGGTAGTCCACCCTGGGCCGGCGGGGTGGCAGCGGGTTGCGGTGGCTCCTCACGTCGCCTCCTCACCACGCGCCACCAGCCGCCGCCCACAGGGCGTCCAACCGTGTTCAATCCCTGCCGCAGGCCTCCTCGTTCAACATCCCTTCCATGCTGCAGGCAGCGCCTCCAATCCCAGCTCTTATTGATTCAAAATCGCTACAAGTTGCTCAACCTACCCCTAGGTTTTAATCCATATCAATCGGGTCGGGAGCCACATCCTGAACGGGTTCAGGATCTTCTTCTTCCGGTTTGCCTTCATCTACTGGTGCATCAAATTCATCTTTGCGTTCACGCAAATATTCCGGGTCAGAATCGTTGATTAAGCCTCGAACCGGCTCAGAATTGGGCTTGACAGGGCCATTTCGAACGGGCTTCTTCTCGGCCACGGCCCGCTTAAATAAGTCGCCCCAGGCATCAAAATCCCGCTGATAGCTAACGCCCATGCCTTGGGTGTAGGGAACAGAGTTTTTTAAGAGGTTAAATTCATTGCTTCGATTAAAGGCCCGAATCCTCAGGCGACCATCGTTGGTGGCCTTTACTTCAATGTTTACGTTCCCCACCACTGTATTTTGATTGTTGCTGGCATTCCCGTCGTTTCCACCTACGCCCAAGTCCGTATCAATTAAAACCCGATTGTCAAACAATTGGGTTTGCAATCCTACCATGACGCGCTCCGACCGGTTTTGCTCGCCCGCCTGATAATCCAAGTTGATGTTGACATCTCGGGTTACTTTACCCAGCCAGTTGTTCAACTGCCCGCTCAATAAGCTCAAGGAGTTGCTTCCCAATCCTGAAGCCGCCAAATTGCTTCCAAATCCGGAGGAACCAATGGATTCTGGGGGGAGGAAGGAGTTGATAATCAACAGGGAAAATACCTGTTTGTTGATTTCTTCCGGACTGTTCAATACAGAGCGCACCAAGGCTTTGGCCGATTCATCTTCATCTGGCAAACTCAATCCAAAACCGATGCTGGGGTCAATCAACAATCCCGTTAAACTCAATTCCGAAAAAATTCGGCTGGCCCGCTTGTAGCGTTCGGCCTGGGCATCGGTACTTAAAAATGGAGCCACCAACGGAAATAAAGAGGCCCGTGCAGGGTGTATTGCCGTGGCATTGATTTGGGCTCCCAACGGATCGCCCGACCACAATACGGTACTTCCCGGTTTAATTACAAAGGGCTTGTTGACCAAGTTGGAAAGGGTAAACAAGTAATCGCCCCTTTCAATGGTGAATACCCCATCCATGTAAAATTTATCGCGTAAATCTACCTGCAACCTTAGGTTATCACTGCTGCCATAGGCCGTCAATACGTCGCCTACGGTTTCATCAAAAATGACCCGATACATGGCCTCTTTTTGACTGCGCACGTTTAAATCGACGGTCAGGTTGAAATCCGACTGCTGCTTTTTTATTTTTTTGCGCTGCACCTTGGTTCCGGGTTCCTGTACCACCATGCTGGGCTCTACAAAACCTACAAAGGTATTTTCGGTGGCCGAGGTGGAAGAGGAAATGGGGAGGTTGATTTGGGTGCCCTTGCCCAATTCAACATGAGCTGAAATGATAAGGTTTTCTAGGGGCCCACGAATTTGAACGGCCTTTTTATTTCCTGTGGGCAGCATGTCTTGACTGGTAACTACCGCCTTCCCATAAAACAGTTCATTGTCTTTGGCTCGCGTATTCATGACCTGCAATTGCTGTATTCGGTCAATGGATACATTCAACTCCATGTTTTGAAACGCCTCATGGAAAATGAGTCCAATCAAGTGCCCTTGCCCCAAGGCATCGTCGGTGATTTTAACATCAGGAAATACCAAAGATCGGTTGGTCAATAATATAGGCTGCTTTTGAAAATCAAGGTTAAACGGGCTGTTTAAGAAGGTTGGAGTGATTCGGCACTTTTCCAGGAAAACACCTCCGTTGATTTGAGGGTCTTCTGCGCCGCCTTTCACCAGAATTCGCCCTGATGCTATTCCCTTTAATTCATTCAATGAGCCTGCCGTTAACGGCTGCAAAAAAGATAGATCCAATCCATTCAGGTGGATGTCTAAATCCAGCAATTGATTGGGAGTAAAAGGACGGAGACGGCTATTTTTTATGCTTAAAATTTCGGTTGAGCCAGAGCGGAGGCTGGCAGCCAGTTCCAATTCTCGCTTTTGTTTGAGTCCAAAACCACTCAGCAGGTCTAAATCTCCAAGTACCACGCCCATGAACGACAAGGCTTTGACGTTTAAATCTGAAGTAATCAAGGGCAAGGAATCGCTTAGGCTTCGGAATACGGTTAAATTGCCTTTTACCGTGCCTCCAATCCCTAAGGTTTTGTTGCCGACAAATTCATTGGTAATTCCAAGGGGGAATTGATTGAATTCAATGAAAAGTCGGTCGCTGCGTTGCTCACCGGCTCGCCCTTCGATGGATAAAATCGGTTCTTTATTTTCCCGAAGCAATTGAAGGCCTTTAACGTCGATGTGGTTGGCATAAAACTGAATTTCAGCCTCTGGATTGATAAACCATAGGCTGTCTTGGTAATAAAAATAACTGTGATCAAACACCAAAGGAATCATTTTTGGGTCGGTAAACCGGGTATGCGCACGGATTCGGCCTGCATTGACCTTTTGCCCGCGGTTGTTGAATCCCAGGTTAATGTACATGGAATCTCGAATAAAATCGGCGGTCAAAAAGGCCCTGTCGATTTCCATGCTGTCATTCAATCCAATTTGGTCGCTGAGCAATGAAAAGCGAAGGGTGTCGCGGTAGGTATCCATACCCACAGAAAGGTTGTGCACATGGTTTTCTTTCCACCGAATTAAGCCGCTTTTCAGGTTTAAATGCACATCTCCACCGGCGGCATTGTAATTTCCAAACACCACTGTATTTGGATGAATGCTAAGATCCGGCAAAAATAAATCGGTCAATACATCCGGTTTTTTCAGGCGCAACGACATGGTGAAATCCTGAACATTGGGTCCTTCAATGTTGTTTTTTTTAAACCCGGTGGCAGGACTTAATCCCGCTATTCGGTTTTGAATGTCATTCCACAAATTGGCCAGGGTGAATTTCCCCTCAAAGTCAACTTCAGCTACCTCTGAACGGATGGATAATATTTTTCCCTCTGTACTGGGTTCGGCGACAATATCCAGATTACCAAAGGTATGTTCAACCTCGGCAGTTTTCATTTTCAGGTGTTGGAATTGAACCTGCCCCAGCAATTGATCGGGATGAAGTCCTTGGGCTTTGACCACCATCGTGGTGGTAATGCTCTGAATGGAATCGCCCAAAATGATACCCAAGGGAATCAAATCCAAACGGCTTAGATTGGCAATGAAGTCCATGTCCGGATTTTCCTTTGAGAAATCAATTCGGCCGTTAAATAAAAATTGAGCATGGGGGTCGTTGGATTGAATCCGCCCGGTGAATATGGAAGGGCCCATATCGGCCGTCAGTTCAATGTTCGTATAGGTGTAAGAGTTTAAGCCCAAGCGGTTTATTTTTCCGTCAAAAGCCACAAAAAAATCCGGCCCACCAAAGCCTTGACCACGTATTTCGCCAACAGCAGAAATGCGGCCCAACAAACTACTGTCGCCGCTTATAGCACCCAAGTTCAGGTTGTCCAATTCAAGCCAGCCCTCATACTCGGGTTTACTGCCTGTCGCATTTTTCATGTGCAGCTTGGCCGCCACATTTCCTAAATCCGTTTGACCGTTCAGCTCGGTTTGAAAATCATTAAGGCTTCCGTTCACGCTCAACTGCAACCGTACAATGCCTGCCGATTTTAGTAATTCGGGGATTTCTACCGGCTCGCCAGCCAATTCTGTTATGGGGAGCTGAAGTACATCGGCATAACTGCTTTGGATTTCGGGTGCAGACAGTTGAAGGTCTAGGTTTTCTATGTGTTCCAGGTTTTTAAGCTCCACCTGCATTTTAATCCGTGTGGAACGGCCTGTGGATAGTATCAAGTTCTTGCTTTTCAGGTGATTGAGGGTTCCGTCTATGTTGCCCCTAAGCTGAATTTGTCCAGGAAAATTTCGCAGCTGTGGAATGAACAATCCAAGGTGCGCCCAGGGAATGTTGCTCTGTTTCAAGTGTACATTCCATTTGACCCGATTAAAAAAATCATCAAAATCCGCAATGGAATCATACCGCATGCGTAGGTCTCCTGCCAACCGACCTTTTCCCGCTATCAATTCAAACTGCTTTAAGCTGATTTCTTTCGAACAATACCGGAATTTGCCTGAAAGTTCCGCCAGCGATAATCCTCCATGCTCTTGAGTGCGAAGATGTTCAATTCGCATTTCAATGCTGTCTCGATGAATATCAAATTCAGAGATCAATGCATCAATGTTTCTAAACCAAAGGTTATTGGCATCAAAGGAGCCCGGAATGGGATTTTTTCGCCCTTCCGGAGCCAGCATAAATGAGGAATGGTGCAAATAGACTTTACCCCAACTCAAGCGGGGTGAACTACCACCGCTGGATCCGGAAGAGGGAGGAAGCAGTGCATCTAAAAAATATTGAAAACCCGTAGTGCCCGTTGAATCCCCAATCATGTAAAAATGCGCGGATTCCAATTGAGTATGAGGAAAGAAGATGGTTTTAGCCGATACTTTGGGCCAATGCGTTTGAAGGCAATGGATGGAGGCAATGGTGTCGGATTTCAAATCTAAAACCAGCACGTTTTGCAGTTCTATGTCAGAGAAAAATCGGATTTTAAGCCGATCTATTTCAACATGGTTTCCGGTGGTTTCTTCCAAATACGTAGCCAACTGCTGACCAAGCCAGCGTTGCACGGGATGAAGTTGGACCAACAGAATGGGGCTCAACAGAATCAATACAATGACCAGCGGTATCCACCACAGCCAGCGTTTTGAACGCCTTGGAGCCGGTTTTGTTTCCGTTGTCGGTTCTGTCATGCTTCAAAGGTACAACGCGGGGTCGGTTTATCGATTTGTTTCAGGTTTTTTGACACTATGTTAGGGGTTTGATACCGCCCCAATTTTAATGCCAAGGTTGTGCGCGTTTTTTTTAACGCATTCCCACAGCGCAGAACGGGAAGAGCCGCAGGGCTTTTTTAGACCGGCTCTTGGTTTGGATTGGGAATCTAGGCCTTTTGACAAGTGGCCAATCCGTTCCTATTCGTTTTATTAATGGGGTTGAAAGGGTAGGGGCATACGAGCCTGAGCTTGGTCGGAATGGCTGCCCAACAATCCATGTTGAATCTTCCAGTATGCCGCGGCCCCAATCATGGCTCCATTGTCGGTGCAATAGCCCAACTTTGGAATGCGCAGTTCTATGTTGTGTTTGTTGGCCCATTCTTCTACCCGAATCCGAAGCCGACTGTTTGCACTAACGCCCCCAGCCAAGGCCACCCTTGGCGTCTTGGTGTACATTCGAGCTTCTTCCAGTCCTTTCATCAATACATCGATGATGGCTTCCTGATAGTCTGCAAGCAGGTTGGCCAAGTCTTGTTCTGACTTTGGCCGTCCGTTTTTCTGAATCCAATACAACAAACTTGTTTTTAAACCGCTGAAGCTAAAGTGCATGGCAGGTACCTTGGGCAATGGAAACCGATGTGTTCCTAGCATTCCTGTGGCTGCAATCCGATCTACTACAGGTCCGCCCGGATAAGGCAATCCAAGTAATTTTGCGCCCTTATCAAAGGCCTCGCCGGCAGCATCGTCTTTGGTTTCGCCCAACAGTTGTATGGTTAGGGGATCGCTGACCCAGACCAATTGGCTGTGTCCGCCAGAAACGGTTAAACATAAAAATGGAAATTCAATTCCGGGCCGCTGTAGGTAATCGGCATCGCTTAAGGTCAAAGCCAATACATGTGCCTCCATGTGGTTTACGGGAACCAAGGGAAGTCCTGTGCTTAAGGCCAGTCCTTTTGCAAAGGATGCCCCAACCAATAAAGAGCCCAAAAGGCCCGGCCCTTGGGTGTAGGCAATGTGTGTAAGGTCTTGAAGGGTTTTCCCTGAATCCCATAGGGCTTTTTGAACCGCCGGCACGATGTGCTGCTGATGTGCCCTCGAGGCCAATTCTGGAACAACTCCGCCAAACTCAGTGTGAATTTGCTGAGAGGCCGTTACGTTCGAACACACGTTCAACCCTTCTAAAATAGCTATAGAGGTGTCGTCGCAAGACGATTCAATGGCTAAAATAACCGGCAGCTTCGCTTTCATGCTCAAAAGTAATGAAATCGATTGGGGCTTTCGGTAGAGCCGTTAGGCAGTTCCAACGGGCAAACAGAAAATACATAGGGCCCATCGTGCGAAATGGAGATGGGATAGGTTTTTTGGAATAGGAAGAGCAATGGGCGCCCGTTGCTCAAGCTCATTTGGGTTGTAGGCCTTGAACTGAAAATACCATAGCCGAATGGCACATAGAAGGAAAGAAACCCTTGGTGGGTAGCCAAGCCATGCACCAGTATTTCCCGGTGGCTGGAACTGCATTCCAGTCTTGCTACCTGGTTCTGCCAGCTTAAAATCTGAAATTGGGAAGGATGAAAACGCTGGGGCTGCTCCGCATCGGGAAGGGATTTCCAGGCGGCTTCTTTTAAGGACCAGGCCAGCCCGGGAACTATACTCAATTCCAGTTCAGGACATACCCGCCGCGCAATGTGCGAACCGGGGACAGACCAAGCAGAGGAATAGGAGGGGAGATGAAAAAAATCAATGCCCGGATTCATTCCCCCTTTAGGGATGAAATCAGGCGAAGGGCATCGCCAACGGTTTTTAGTTGTTCGGCTTGTTCATCTTCAATCCGAATGTCAAAGGCCTCTTCCACGTCCAAAATGACATCAATCATATGGGCCGAATTGATTTTCAAGTCCTTGAGGAAGTCGGAATCTTCGGTAAGGGTTAAAAGAAGTTCAGGTTCCGGAATGTAAGGCTTGATGATGGCCTTAAGTTGTTCTTCTACTGCTGAACTGCTCATACCTTTTGCAATTTTAATTTTTTGAAACAGGCCCAGACAGGTAGCGTAAAAATGCAGACAGTCTGCCTTTTAATTGAGAGCGATGAACCACTTGATCTAAGAATCCTTTTTCGAGTAAAAATTCCGAACGCTGGAACCCTTCCGGCAGTTCAGCCTTAATGGTTTCCTTTACCACCCGTGGACCTGCAAATCCAATTAATGCGTTGGGCTCTGCAATATTCAAATCGCCCAACATAGCAAAGGAAGCGGTAACGCCACCTGTGGTGGGATCGGTTAATACAGAAATATAGGGAAGCCCGGCTTTGGAAAGTAAGGACAATTTGGCCGAGGTTTTTGCCATTTGCATCAGCGACAACGCTCCTTCCATCATTCTGGCTCCCCCACTTTTGCTGATTAAGATAAACGGACGTTTGTTTTTAATGGAGTAATCAATGGCTCTTGAAATTTTTTCGCCAACTACAGTACCCATGCTTCCTCCAATGAATTTAAAATCCATGCAGGCAATAACCACCTCTTTGCCTTCCATCTTTCCGTGTCCGGTTTTAATGGCATCGTTCAGGCCTGTGGTGGCAATGGCTGCTTTAATTCGGGCCGGATAGGGTTTGCTGTCCGAAAATTCCAAGGGATCTGCCGAGGTCAAGTTGGCATTCAACTCCTTAAATTTACCTTCATCAAATAGGAGCGAAAAATATTCATCGCTGCCAATGCGCTCATGAAAGTCACAACTGGGGCAGACCCAAAGTGATTTGGCATGGTCTTCAGTAGGAACAATGCCCTTGCATGAAGGGCATTTGTACCATAAACCTTCCGGGGTTTCTTTCTTATCTGCGGTCGAGGTAAGAATGCCCTCTTTGGTACGTTTAAACCACATATCTGTGTATCTTAAGCAATCGTTATTTCGCTGCTAAGGTACACATCTTGGATGGCATTGAGAAGAGCTACCCCCTCTTTCATGGGGCGTTGAAATGCTTTGCGGCCTGAAATCAAACCATGTCCGCCGGCTCTTTTGTTGATAACGGCTGTGGTCACTGCTTCCACCAAATCGCTGTCGCCGGAAGAGGCTCCGCCGGAGTTAATCAATCCAATCCGGCCTGAATTGCAATTGATGACTTGGTAGCGGGTCAAATCAATGGGGTGTTCAGAACTCAGCTGTTCGTACACTTTTTTATGGGTTTTACCGAAATTCAGGGCGGTATAACCTCCGTTGGTATCGGGCAATTTTTGTTTGATGATGTCGGCTTGAAGGGTCACGCCCAGGTGGTTGGCCTGACCGGTTAAATCGGCGGCCGTATGGTAATCGATGCCGTCTTTTTTAAAGGCAGAATTACGCAGGTAACACCATAATATGGTGGCCATTCCCAATTCATGGGCCCGTTCAAATGCAGCTGCAATTTCAACGATTTGCCGCTTGCTTTCTTCTGAACCGAAATAAATGGTGGCTCCAACCGCCACAGCGCCCAAGTTCCATGCCTCTTCTACCGAGCCGAAGGAAATTTGATCAAATCCATTCGGGTATGAAATAAATTCATTGTGATTCAATTTTACAATAAATGGAATTTTATGGGCATACTGCCTAGAACAGCTGGCCAACACTCCAAACGTAGAAGCCACGGCATTGCAGCCTCCTTCTATGGCTAATTTTACAATGTTTTCCGGATCGAAGTAGGCCGGATTTGGAGCAAATGAAGCTCCTGCGCTGTGTTCAATTCCCTGATCAACGGGTAAGATGGAAACATAGCCTGTATTGGCCAAGCGTCCATTTCCGTAAATGGCCTGAAGGCTACGTAAAACTTGAGGATTTCGATTGGTTGTACCAAAGCTACGCTCTACAAAATCAGGACCCGGAAGGTGAATGGAATTGGATGGAATGGTCTCGCAACGGTGATTTAATAAATACCCTGCATTTTCTCCTAGTAGTTGAGTGATGGTGTTCATGGTTGTTTTTTTGGGTGCAGCAAAAGTAAGATTTTCATCGAAATTGGTTGCTTTTGAGTCGATTTTTGGTCCTGAGGCGCCCGGCGCCCCGGGCGAACCGGCACAAGGCGCAGCTCAGGCCAATGGGATGCGCGCGCTGCGGAGGCCCGACGAAAGGAGGGACCCCGCAAAGCCGGGCAGCCCAAGGCCTGAGCAAGCCGCGTACAGGTGAACACGGGATTAGCGCCCCCCCCCAAAAAAAAATTACAACTGCTGAATAAATTCCTGGAACAGATACCGGGAATCGTGCGGACCCGGGGCGGCCTCCGGATGGTACTGCACCGAAAATACGGGCAGATGCCGGTGCCGCATGCCCGCCACCGTGCCATCGTTCAAATGCCGGTGCGTCAATTCCATGTCGGGATGCGACAGCAAATCCTCCATTTTTACTGCAAAACCATGGTTTTGCGAAGTGATTTCTCCCTTTCCGGTCGATTCATTTAAGACAGGATGATTCACCCCCCGGTGCCCATTTTTCATTTTAAAGGTGCTCAAGCCCATGGCCAATCCAATGATTTGATGGCCAAGGCAAATGCCAAAAACGGGCTTTTTCAATTCAATGATGTTCCGAGTCAGCGCGATGGCTTCGGTTAAGGGCTCAGGATCGCCCGGCCCGTTGCTCAATAAGAATCCGTCAGGATTCCAGGCTAACAGCGTTTCTAAGGGCGTGCTGTAGGGAAACAACTGAACTTCAATGCCGGCCTCGGCCAATATGCGCGCCATGGAATCTTTAAAACCAAAGTCAATCAGGGCTACCCGCTTCCCTTCACTGTTGTGGTACACCTTGGGCGCCGAAACTCCGGCCATGCGCCCAAGCGCTTGCCCATGCATGCTTGGACTGCTGTGCAGCATCTGCTTTGCCAGCTCCAAATCCAATCCATCGGTGCTCAAAAGGGCATTCATACTGCCCTGATTTCGGATTTTTTGCACCAATTTGCGGGTGTCAATGTTGTGCAAAACCGGAACTTCTGCCTGCTGCAACCAAGCATTCAAGGGTTGGCAACCGGACCTGTCGCCCGGAGCAGTACCGGAATAATTTCTACAAATCAATCCCCGTAGGGTTTGCGATGCGCTTTCTTGTTCTCCATGTAAGATGCCGTAATTCCCAATGTGGGGACTGGCCATCACCAAAATCTGACCGGCATAGGAAGGGTCTGAAAATGTTTCCTGATACCCTGTCATGGCTGTATTGAAGCAGATTTCTCCGGTTTTGGTCCTGCTTGCCCCTGCCGAAATCCCATAAAACAAGGTCCCGTCTTCCAACAATAAATATCCGGTTTTTGATGTCTGTGCTTCGCTCATGTATGGGTGGACTTTACACGCAATTTGTTGGGTATTCCTTTATTTTAAAGCGTTTTTGACGCTTGTGCTTTTGGGTAATGCCAAGCAAAACCCGACACAATTCGTCGGTGCAAATGTAAGAAAAGCCAATAAAATGTCCGACAACCCTTGGGCGAATGACCTCAAAAAAACATCCGCAACCTGAAAATACCTTCAGCTTATCTCGACCGCCATTCCACATCGGGAATGCCTTGCCGCTGGTTCAAGCTGCGGGCCAGCACGAAAAAATAATCCGATAACCGATTTAAATACGGTAGTATTCCTTCCGGAACGCTTTCATTTTCATTGAGTTGGCAAACCAAACGCTCGGCACGCCTGCAAATGCAGCGGCAAACATGCGCCTGAGCAGCACTGGGATGCCCACCCGGCAAAATAAAGTTTTTCAGGGGAGGTAATGCCTCTTCCATTCCATCAATCTGTGCTTCCAGCCGGGCCGTAGCCTCCATATCGATAGGGGGCAAATACGCATGCTCTTTACCCGGTTCCGCGGCCAGATGCGATCCCAATACAAACAACTGATGCTGAATGGATTCAAGCTGTACATCAAGGTCTGCAGCACTGCCCAAACTCCGCAGCATTCCCAAGGCAGAATTCAATTCATCCAGCGTACCATAGCTTTCAATTCGAATGTGGTGCTTGGGTATCCGTGCCCCGCCAAACAGTGCCGTTTGGCCGGCATCTCCGGTTTTTGTATAAATTTTCATGCTTCTTCAGGTAAGGTCAGGGTTACAGGATTGTTTGGCGTATCCGATTCAATGAGTCCGTCGCGCAGCCGCACAATGCGGGTAGAGTGCCGGGCAATATCCTCTTCATGGGTCACCAAAATGATGGTATTCCCTTTTTGATGCAGTTCTTCAAACAGGCCCATAATTTCGTACGAGGTTTTGGTATCCAAATTCCCGGTTGGCTCATCGGCCAGCAGTATGGTGGGATTGTTGACCAGGGCTCGGGCCACGGCAACGCGCTGCCGCTGCCCTCCAGACAGTTCGTTGGGCTTATGCTTCATTCGGTCTCCAAGTCCTACTTGTTCAAGCACTTCCTTGGCGCGGCGCAGCCGTTCGGCTTTGGGCACTCCTGCATAAATCAAGGGCAGCGCCACATTTTCAAGGGCAGTGTAGCGCGCCATCAAGTTGAAGGTCTGGAAAATAAATCCAATTTCTTTATTGCGTATTTCGGCCAGTTGATTGTCGCTCAGGCCCGCCACATTGATGCCGTTCAGCCGGTATTCTCCGCCCGTGGGCGAATCCAAACAACCAATAATATTCATAAAAGTGGACTTCCCCGATCCGGAAGGCCCCATAAATGCGACGTATTCATTTTTCTGAATCTCAATATCAATGCCCTTCAGCACATGGATAATTTCCTTTCCCAGCACAAAATTCCGGGTTAAATTGAGGGTTCGAATTACTTCCTGAGCCATGGCAAACGGGGTTTATTACAAGAGTACAAAATGCAGTTTGAATCTGCCGCTTTGCCGCTCTTAAAAAAGTGAAATTCAAGGCGGATGCATGGGAAAGGTGAGGGCGGCTGACGGGCTTTCTCCGCTAGTCCGCGGTTGCCGGAAGGCTGGCCCAGCGGGCTTGCGGTGGCTCCTAAAGTCGCCTCCGCGCCGCGCGGGCCAGGCTCCGGCACCCTGGCGGGCTAGCCGGTTCAATCCCTGCCGCGGGTGGCACAATGAAAAAAACCTGCACAGGCAATTGACTCATTTTTACCGGCCCACCTCAATGCTCAGTCCGTCTGTAGCCAATTGAACTGACTTGGGCAGGGTATGACTGACCTCATGGTGCAAGCCCAAATAATGCGATATGTGGGTAAAATAGGTCTGCTCCGCTCCAATGTATTCCGCTACATTCAAGGCTTCGGTTAAGTTGAAATGAGATACATGAGGGCTTATCCTTAATGCATTTAAAATCAAAATTTTGCTTCCTTTTACCTTTTCTAATTCTTTAGGTTCAATGGCGTTGGCATCGGTGATGTAACTCAGGTCGCCAATGCGAAATCCAAGCACGGGAAGTTTGTGGTGCCAAACTTGAATGGGAATAAATTCCAAATCTCCAATCCAAAACGGGTTTTCTCCGATGCGTTCAAAGGTTAAATTGGGCACTCCGGGGTATTTATGCTCGGCAAAGGCATAGTGGAATTCACGGCGCAGGGCCCGTTCTACGCCTTCGGTGCAATACAAGGGCATGTCTTGCTGTTGCTTGAAATTAAATGCCCGTACATCGTCAAGTCCGGCAACGTGGTCTTTGTGCTCATGGGTAAATACTACCGCATCCAGGCGCTCGGGCTTGGCCCTAAGCATCTGTTGCCGAAAATCCGGTCCCGTATCAATCACCACGGTTGTGCTGTCCGATTGAATCAACACGCTGCTGCGCAGTCGGTTGTTGCGAAGGTCGGTTGAAACACAGACCGGGCAGCCGCAGCCAATAACGGGTACGCCTTGAGAGGTTCCCGTGCCTAAAAAGCGAAGTTGAAATGCTGCCGATTTTGCCAAGGCTTATGCGTTTTGCATCAGCGGTTTCCAGATTTTCTGCAGCACCTGTAAGGTGTATTCTACATCGTCCATGCTGTTGTATCGACTGAATGAAAAGCGAATGGCCGGACGGCCTTCCGGAGCTCCAATGTTTGATAGCACATGGCTTCCCTTTTGAGAACCGGAGGAACAGGCGCTTCCCCCCGAGGCAGATATGCCATGAATGTCCAATTTCATCAAAAACATTTCGGTATCGGGAGTGGGAGGTAGGCTCACATTCAGGACGGTAAATAAATCGTTGGGCCCCATGCTGCCATTGAATTCACAGTCTGGAAATAGGGTTCGAAGGCCTTCCGCCATTCGGTTCTTCAACGCTACAATGTGATTTCTGTGCTCTTCCATTCCTTGGGTAGCCAATTCAAGGGCCTTGGCCAAGGCTGAAATTCCAAACAGGTTTTCGGTTCCTGCCCTCAGGTTGCGTTCCTGGGCTCCGCCGGTAATCAAGGGCGTTATTTTCACCCGATCTAAATTGACGTATAAAAACCCTATGCCCTTTGGTCCATGGAATTTATGGGCTGAACAGGTGGCTAAATCGACCGGCAAACGCTCAAATTGAAGATCGAAATGCCCCATGGTTTGAACGGTATCGCTGTGGAAAATCGCTCCGTATTTTCGGCACAATTGCCCCACGGCCTCTAGGTCAATGGCCGTTCCAATTTCGTTGTTGGCATGCATTAGCGATACCAAACTGCCGGGATGCTGTTGAAGTTGGGCTTCAAGTTCTACCAAGTCATGTTGTCCCCAGCGGTTGGGTTTCAGCCAATGTACGGTGGCTTTGCCCTCGGCTACTATTTCTTCAATGGTATGGGTTACAGCATGGTGTTCAATGGGCGAGGAGATGATGTGGCGGATTCCCATGCAGCCAATGGTTTGCCGAATGGCCATGTTGTCGGCTTCGGTGCCTCCACTGGTGAAAAATATCCGGGAAGGCTGAGTACCTGTCAATTCGGCCACTTTTCTCCGCGCTTTTTCAAGTACGGCTTTGGCTTCTCGTCCATGCCCATGAATGGAGGAAGGATTTCCAAAGCAGGATAGCATCAGCGATGATATTTCCTCGGCCACCTCAGGTGCCATCGGAGTGGTCGCCGCATTGTCCAGATAAATTCTTCTCATGCCTTACGAAATGATGGATTTTAGCCATGCATGAGCCTGATTGGCATATGCTTCAGCCGTTTGAACGGACAGGGCTTCGGTATAAATTCTAAAAATGGGCTCGGTGTTCGACCTGCGGATGTGAATCCAGCCTTCAGGGCGCTCAAACCACAATCCATCTACGGTCACCGGATTTTCCTGAGCCAAGGCTGCCCTTAAGTCTGCAAGGGCTTTGGCTGTATCGAGTTGGGCCGGAGCCTCTACTTTTGATTTCACCATAACGTATTCGGGATACATGGCTTTAAGGTCGGATAGACGAACTTGTTGACGGGCCATGTACGACAGCAGCAAGGCCACCCCGGCCAGGGCATCTCGACCATAATGCAGGTCGGGTAAAATCACGCCGCCGTTGCCTTCCCCTCCCAGCACGGCGCCGACTTCTTTCATTTTAGCAACCACATGCACCTCTCCAACAGCCGAAGTATAGCGTTGGCATCCATGTTTTGCGGCAATATCGGCCAAACCGCGGCTGGAAGACAGGTTGGAAACCACCGGACCCGGATTGCGGCTCAAAACATAATCGGCCACGGCAATCAGGGTGTTTTCTTCACCAAAAAACCGACCGTTTTCATCCACCAAGGCCAAGCGATCTACATCTGGATCTACTACAATCCCTACATCAACTGACTCTTCTTTAACCATTGAACAATAGGTGGTTAAGTGTTCTGGCAATGGCTCAGGATTGTGAGGAAATTTGCCGGTGGGTTCTCCGTAGGGGTTGTGGATGTACATTACGCCCAATTGTTCCAACAGCTGAGGTATGGCAATGCCTCCGCTGGAATGCACTCCATTCACTGAAACCCGAAACCGGGCCTTACGAATGGCAGCCACATCCACCAAGGGATGTTTCAATATGGCTTCAATGTGTTTGTCGATAAAATTGCCGGGACATTCTATGCTCCCCATGGCTTGTACCGAAGCATAAATGATGTCGGAGGGATTGATCGACAACAGGGCTTGACCGTCTTCTGCCGATAAAAATTCGCCTTTTTCATTTAGCAATTTCAAGGCATTCCATTCCACCGGATTGTGAGATGCCGTAAGAATAATACCGCCTTGAGCCGAATAATAGGGAACGGCCATTTCAACCGTGGGAGTGGTAGATAAGCCTAGGTCAATGACGTGGATGCCCATGCCTACCAAGGTTTGGGCCACCAAACTTGATATCATCGGACCAGATGGTCGGGCATCTCGGCCAATAACCACTGAAATTTTGGGCTGAGGATGCCTTTTTTGCAACCAGTGCCCGTATGAAGAGGCAAACCTTACGGCATCGGCCGGAGTTAAGTTGTTTCCTGATGCACCACCTATGGTGCCACGTATGCCCGAAACGGATTGAATTAGTGTCATATCTGAACCAAAATGCTCAATGAGGATGTTCTTGGGCAAAGATAGGCAGACCCTAGGACTTTCCCTACCTCCAAATTCGGTGTTTTTTCTTTCCAATTCCCGAATTAATCCCGAAAGATGCTTCAACAATCCGATTAATTAACTAAGTTTGTTTGTTACCTTCACCGCAATGTTTGAAGATTTTGAGGAAGACGATATAAATCCGCTGTTGGAACGTTTCCGCGAGGGAGCCCAACGGAACGAGCCGGTTTATTTTGATGTGGAGGATTTTGAATCGCTCATTCAGTATTTTTTAACACGGGACAATGCAGAACATGCCTGGTTGGCATGGAATTGGGCCCAGCAATTTCACAGCGACAATCCCTGGATTCCTTTCTTAAAAGCACGGCTCCTGATGTTTGAAAACCGATTGGGAGAAGCCTTGACCTGCCTGGAAAACGAACCCAACGACTCAGAATTGTTGGAATTAATCTGGCACCTAAGGGCCGAAATTTATGGGGATTTAATGGAGCATGACCTGGCCTTGCTCTACTACAAAAAGGTATTGAAGGTCTGCGCCGTAGAAGCCAAAGCCATGATTTACATGGATATGGCCCACGAATACGTGATGAAGGAAGAGCATGAAGAAGCACTTATGGCCTTGAAAAGAGCCATTCGACTGCAACCTGAAAATGAACAGGCCTATTCTACGCTCTTTCATCTGGCCGATGAACTCGAACTAGCCCAAGATTTGCTGGCATTTTTCAATGGACTTACCGACCAAAATCCCTACAATTCATTGGCTTGGTACTACTTAGGCATCACATATAAGAGCCTGGATTTTATCGAAGAAGCTTTGCGTTGCTTCGATTTGGTGGTCACCATACGCGAAAACGCCAGCGAAGCGCACATGGAAATGGCTTCCTGCTTTATGCACCTGGAATCGTGGGCCTCTGCCAAACGCAGCATTGAATTGGCCAGAACGCATGGCGGAGAAACCATAGGTCTTGATTTCATGACCGGTGAATGCCTTGAAAATCAAGAGGAATGGGAAGAGGCCTTGGTGTATTACAGAAAGGTAGCCGAGGCCGTTCCCGGATATGCAGAAGCCTGGATGGGCATCGGCGTGTGCCTGTGCGAAACCGGTTTGGTTTTGGAAGGGCTGGCTCACATGAATCATGCCGTAGAACTGGAACCTGAATATGCAGAATATCGGCTTGTACGCGCCGTTTGGCTCCGCGATTCCGGTAAATTAGGCGAGGCCGAAAAGGAATACCAGGCCTTGGCCGAAATGGACTCCGGGAATTGGGAACTGTACTACGATTGGGCTGCTTTGTATGTACGCATGGACGATTATGCCATGGCCATAGAAACCATGATGCAGGCGCTGAAATGCGAACCCAATTCGGCCTTGATTCACTACAGAATCGCCGCCATTGCTTACCGCCAAGGCTCCCGACAAATGGGCCGGGATTTTTTACAACAGGCCCTGAGTATGGATTTTTCCTCCTACCCCGAAATGCTGGAACTCATTCCAGAATTGGCCTTGGATTCTTCTGTTACTGAACTTATAGCACATTATAAACCGCATGAAAATTAATCTCTCCCACATTCCCGAACGCCCCGAAAAACCCAGAGAAAACGGACTTAATATGGTTATGGATAAGGGACTCAGCCTTCGTCAAGCCGAAGACTTGGTTTCCGTTAGTTCCAATTTAATCGATTTTATCAAGTTGGGCTTTGGTACTTCGTATGCTACCCCCAATGTGCACGAAAAAATTAAGCTGTACCAAAATGCCGGCATCAAAGTCTATCTAGGGGGTACATTCCTAGAAGCATTTATTCGCAGAAATGCCCTGGCTGAATACTACCGCTTGCTGGATGAATGGAAATTGGACGTAGCCGAAGTATCAGACGGAAGCATCCATATTTCAAACAAACTGAAGTGCAAGTTGATTGAAGATCTGGCCAAACGGGTTACCGTGCTTTCAGAAGTAGGTTCCAAAGAAGAGGGGATATTGATTGCCCCCAACAAATGGAAGCAAATGATTCAGGATGAACGGAATGCCGGAGCCTGGAAAGTTATAGCCGAAGCCAGAGAAAGCGGAACAGTAGGCATTTACCGCCCCTCAGGAAAGGCCCACACCACTCTAATCCAGAAAATTTTGGCCGTGGTCGATCAAACGCATTTGATTTGGGAGGCCCCACAGAAAAACCAACAGGTCTTTTGGATTAAACTGCTTGGCGCCAATGTGAACCTGGGCAACATCGCCCCCGATGATGTGATTCCACTGGAAACACTACGCCTGGGCCTTCGTGGCGATACGTTTTTTCAGTTCCTTCCCGAAGCCATGGCTCAAACGGACGTTACAAAACTGGATTTTCCAAGCTGATATTAAAATATTGATATGCAGGAAATTACAGTACATCAATTGAAGGAATGGATGGACAAGAAAGAGACCTTTGTCTTAATAGATGTTCGCGAACCCTACGAGGCTGAATTGGGGAATTTAGGCGGAACCTTGATTCCTATGGGACAGGTGCTGGAACGAATTCAGGAAATTCCCAGGCAAGGAAGGGTGGTCATGCATTGCCGGTCCGGAGGCCGTTCGGCTAGTGTTATTAAGGTTTTGGAAGAAGAATACGGTTACTCGAATTTAATTAATCTTAACGGCGGAATCGCGGCTTGGGCTGCCGAAATCAATCCTGACTTAAATCTAAGTTAAATGAAATTTAATCTCATCTTATTTCTAAAGGGTATGGCCATGGGGGCAGCCGATGTAATTCCGGGAGTTTCAGGTGGTACAATTGCCTTTATTTCAGGAATTTACGAACGGTTGATTTCGGCCTTGTCGGCAATTGATCCCTCACTAATTTCCCTGTTAAGAAAAGAAGGTTTTGCCGCGGTTTGGAAAAAGGTGGATGGATTTTTCCTTCTGGTTTTACTTTCTGGCATTGCTACAAGCATATTATCGTTGGCTAAAGGGGTAACCTATTTGTTAGATCACCACCCCATACCCATTTGGTCGTTCTTCTTCGGACTAATTATTGCCTCTGTTCTGGTTGTTCAAAGGCAGATTAAAGTAAACCAATGGATGAACTTAGTTCCATTCGCTATTGGAATCGCTTTTGCTTGGTGGATTACCATGCTGGCACCTTCTCAAAGCACCAACTCTTTATGGTTTATATTTTTTTCTGGAGCAATAGCCATTTGTGCCATGATTTTACCTGGAATTTCAGGTTCTTTTATTTTGGTTATCATGGGCAAATACCAATACATTTTGGAGTCGCTTCATGAGTTAAGGTATGAGGTGATTTTTGTATTTATTGCTGGATGTATTATTGGATTGCTTTCGTTTGTGAGATTAGTAAAATGGCTGTTTGCCAAATACCATGATATTAGCATTGCACTCTTGGGCGGTTTTATGATAGGAAGTCTGAATAAAGTTTGGCCTTGGAAAATAACCATGGAATCTCTTCAAATTGATGAAAAGTTAATCCCTTCAGTTCAGCGTAATGTTAGTCCATTCGCATATGAATCGATTACGGGCCTTCCTTCCGATTTGTTTCTTTCGCTGGCAAGTGCAGGTATTGGCCTATTTCTGATATTGGTTTTAGAATATGTCGGCAATCGCCGGGGCGCCTGAGCTGTACGGGCTGTTTGGATTTCCTCTAGGCCATTCCCACAGTCCTGCGCTGTTTCAGGTTTTTTTTCAGGAGCATGGGCTTCATGCTGAATACCATCTTTGGCCGAACCAACACCCGGACAACTGGAAAATCTGGGCCGAAGAACAGCCGCGGCTTCGAGGCTTTAATGTCACCATTCCACACAAGGTGGCCATCATGTCCGGCTTGCAGTTGAGCCCTGAGGCCAAGGCCATCGGAGCCGTCAACTGCGTTTCGGTACAGCGCAGCGCCGATTCCATTTGGGGAATTGGATACAACACAGACGCAGTGGGTTTTCGGAATGACCTGCAGGTCTGGATGCCTCAACTGCCATCAAATGCCTTGATTTTAGGAAATGGTGGCTCTGCCCGGGCTGTTTCATACGCTTTGAGTCAGGCGAAGATTCCCCACCAACAGGTTGGGCGCATACGGCGCAATCCCGCCGATTTGCTTTGGCATGAATTGGATGCCCACCGATTGCAGGATGTCCATTTGATTGTGCAAACCACCCCCTTGGGCATGTGGCCCAATTCGGCAGAGCTGCCCCCCTTCAATCCGGATTGGTTGTCGCCCCGGCACGCGGTGTACGACCTGATTTACAATCCGGCACCTTCCTTGTTTTTAAGCCGGGCGGCCGAGCAGGGTGCTCAGGTTCGAGACGGCAGTGGGATGCTGAAGCAACAAGCCCTGGCCTCATTGTTCATCTGGAAACCCGAACTGAATCAAACGCCATAATAAGCGGCCGAGGCCGATACCCTGAACCGCTTAAGGAATAATGTTGAATTCCAGGATGGAGATGTGGTAGCTGAAGGGATAGGTATTGCAGCAATTGGCCGAAGCCTCCAACCGAACCTGATCGCCCGCTTTCAACCAAATGGGCGTAGGATCGCCCGACGGCAAAGAATAGGCTCCCCAGGCATTTCCTGAGTTCACTTGAATGGTGCGCGTAACGTGCGAGGTGTTCATGCCGGCAAAGGGGGCTGCGGCCTCGATTTTCCATACTTTATTGGCGGGAACGGTCCAGGTTGGGCTGGTGTAGGAGAAGGTGCCTGAGCCCGTTCCGGAATGACTAACCACCTGATTGAATTGCAAACTTCCCTGGGCTTTGAGCTGTGCAGCAAGAATAAAGCAAAGGCAAACCAAGATTCGAAGTTTCATGGGGACGAATTATTTTTAATAAAAGTACACATTGCCCTTGACAGGTTGAAGAAATTCAGGGAACTTTGCTGCCTAACACATATGGACATGAACTACCTGATTGGTTTGGCTTTGCCTTTCGTGGCGGCCCATGTCCCTCACCCCGGGCCGGTTTACGCCCCAAGTAAACCAACATGCGTCGAATCGGTAAGGCTACCTTCGCTAGCCCAACCGGAGCATTCCAATCCCAACGGACGGGAGTATTCCAAGGTGACCTTGTACGTGTGGTACAGCCATTCTGCCTCGAACAACCATTGGAAAATTGTGGATTCCACAGGCAAGGTGGTCGATTGGGGAGGACCGGGTCAGGAGCAATCCTGGAATCGAAAGCGGGAATTGGATTTGGCACCGGGCCGCTACAGGTTGCATTGCATGGGCATACATCCACAGGGTTGGAATGGGGGCTTTGTACTTCTTCAAGGTCTGGGCTGGCAATTTGGGCCGGTTCAACCCGGGAATGGAGCTTCAGCCTGGACCTTTGAGGTTCCTGAGCCGCGGCGGTCGGCGGCGACCGATACCTCAGCTCAATCCTTTCCTAAGCTGCTGCACGGTTGGATTGAAGCCGGAGGAGAAACCGTACAGGGTTATGGTTTTGACTTGGAAAAGCATGGAGCCGGATTGTACCGCATTCGATTTCGGAACAGCTTTTCTCGGGCGCCCACCGTAGTGGCAAGTCCGGCAACGGTGGGTCAGCACCCGCAGGGAATCCCCCTGAACATGGTACAAATTGCCGCCGTTCGAGCCAGCGATTGCTGGATTGAAGTGTTCAATTACGAAGGATTACCGGAAGACGGGGGATTTACCTTTATGGCCTGGGAGTAGGAGCGAGGTAGGAAATTAAATTTTAACCTGTATGGAAAAACCACCCACTTACCGATCCTTGTCTTTGTATGACAATAGCTGCGAAATATACTCCTTTCGATTTGTAAACTGCTTCATTGATTAAAGGTAAATAAATTATCGAAACTTGTAAAAAGCGCAATTATCGATAATAAAATAATTTGATTGCATGTAGAAAGTTTTTCGAACTGATGTGTGGAAGAACTAATAGATGCGAATCTCCTTTTTGACCTTGAACATGCCGAGGCGCTTGCGGATGTGTTTATTCGGGAATATAATGGGGAACGCCCACATGAGTCTCAAAAAACAAAACACCTTTAGAATATGCGGCATAGGTTTTTTATAGGCATAAGCCCTCTGGAATGTAAAAAGCAGACACAATGGTATCTGCATCTTACTTGACATTCCGTCGGGCGAACCTATCCCTGATGGGTTGCACCTCTGCAGAGCCCATTTCCGTTTCAGTTCTTGGCAAAGTTCAACGCATTAAACTATATTTACAAACTGTTGAAATTCCCAGCCACCTTCAGAGTCAGCATGTCAATTTTATTTTGCAAAGGTCTCTCGGCTATTCTCTTGTTCAAGTTCGCGCATTCGGTGAAGCTCACTCACGGTAAGGCCACCATACTTCCTTTTCCAATTGTGAAAAGTTTGTTCAGAAATCCCATGTTTGCGGCAAATTTCGGAGACCTTTTGCCCTAGGTCTTGCTCTTTAAGAATAGATACAATCTGTTCTTCTTTGAATTTGGTCTTTTTCATCGGTTTTTTAATTGAAGTTAAGTTAGAAAATCAAATTTTAACCTGTATGAAAAAACCAGCCACTTACCGGGGCGGTATGCCCTGTGGCGAGGAAAATCGCCTGTTTTGAACCTAGGCAGAGGCTCAAAACACAGAAGCAGCTCGGAAGGCTGCCTTTTACATCTCTAAAATCATATAGAAAAACCCATAGGGGAAATACAGCGGTTCGTTCAACGAATCTTTCATTCTGGGCGCTGCACGCCGCACGAAAGATTAGCTGTTGGGGTTAGTTTTTTATTAAATTAATTATCAGCTTAATTATCAATTCTCGTTGTTCAGGTAAACTTTGTGCAACAGCTAGTGCCAATGCGACAAGAGTGTTATCATCAATTTTTCTTTTTCCTTCTAGATTTTTATGATAGTTATTCTGCTCAAGGAACCATACGAACACGAACGAGCCAATTCTTTTATTCCCATCACTAAATGAGTGTCCTTTTATTATTGAGTAAAGCAACTGAGCTGCCTGTTCTTCAACTGTTGGATATGCAAGCTGTCCAAATACTGTTTGAGAAATGCTTCCTAAAATTCCTTCAAATGATTTGTCTTTTTCATTTCCAAAGATTTCGGATGCTTCTCCTTTTTGAATCAGTGACTGTTTAAGTTCTTGAATTGCTTTCTTTACATCATCGTAATTTATTATGTAAATGACATCTTCATTCAATCCTTCCATTGACAATTCTTCAGTGTCATATTTGTTGAGAAGTTCGAACGATTTTGAATAGTGTCCTATTATTGAAAGGAAGCCATCGGTTATTTGTTTTTGATTTTCAAAAGCAGCTTCATTTAAATTATCTATTTGTAGCTCAAGTTCTTTAATTTTTGCGGCACTTGATTGAAGAAGATTTTTGTTTATTGTGTAACCTTTAAGTAAGTATTCCTTTAACTTATCTGTGGCCCATATTCTAAATTCTGTTGCTAGAGGAGATTTTACTCTATATCCTACAGATATTATTACATCAAGATTATAATGAACTACTTCTCTTTGTACTTCTCTACCACCTTCTAATCGAACTTGTGCAATTTTTGCACTAGTTGCAACTTCATCAAGTTCTCCTTCTTTATAAGTATTTTTTATATGTCGATTAATAACAGTTCTATCTCTTCCAAAAATATCCGCAATTTGTAGTTCAGTTGCCCAAAGAGTGTCAGCATCTTTGTCAAGAATTACCTGGTATTCAGTAACACCTTGTGCAGGTTTAAAAGCAACAAGTGCTCTACTTTCATCTGTGTTATTAATTTCTTTACTCATTTCGTCTTTTCAAATTAACCCCAACGGCAGTTCGTCTAAAAACTGCCTTTCAAATAAATATTCCTCTCAAAATTACCCCATTTTTTGACATATAAGCATACCACAGAAAAGGCGCACAAAAAATCCGACTCCCAACCAAGAAAACCGGAATGCCTGAAAACGGCCTTAAATGGCCTCTGAAATGGCCAAAAATAAAGGCCCAAGCCCTTTAGGTAGGCTTTGAGCAGGTTTTTATCTAAAATGTTAAAGGTGCGCCGGAGGTTGTAGGCCGTAAATATTATTCCCACATCGGAAGAGGCGTGTTTGATGCTCCTTTTGGTCATGATGTAGTAAAAATCCCACTGTCGTTTTATCACGCCAAAAGGATGCTCTACAATGGCTTGCCGCCTTCAATACAAGTCCGGGGTTTCTTGCAAACGGGCTTTATTGGCCTCGATTAAATCCATGTGCTCGGAACGTTCGATCAGGCGGCCCTTTTTATTAACGGTGCAGCGAGAAAATAAAGGGCAACTTAGGCAAGCCGTGGTTTTGTAATGCTTTACCCGGTTTATGGTATTGCCGCTTGCCTTGTTGTACCAATTTCCATTTGTGGTTAGTTTTTTTCCTGCCGGACAGGTGTATTCATCGGATTCTTTGCTGTACTCAAAATGCTCAACATCAAAAGCGTGGTCGGGGGCATGTGAGGCGACTTCAGGGAAGGCGACCAACACCTCTACGCCCTGTTTGTGGGCATAATCAAACTCTGTTCCGGTGTGGTAGCCTTTGTCGTAGAGGGCCGTAAAATCTGAACTGCCCAAAATGGTTTTGGCTCGGCGTACCATGCCGCCCATGGCCTTGTAATCGTTCTCATTGGTAACTTTAAAATCAATCGGCAGGTTGTGTTTGGCATCTACCGAGGTTTGAATGTTGTAGGCCACTTCAGTGATGTGGTTTCGGGTAATCATCTGCCGACTGTCGGGGTCGGAGGTGGAGATTTGGGTGTCTCCGCTTTCTTTCAGTTCTTGCTGCAACTGCTCGTATTTGTTGCGCTGCACCTGATACTTCTTGATTTTCTCTTGGGCTTCAATGGAGGAAGTGGCGTCGCCGTCTTCTTTGGCCAATTCAAAGGTGTACTGCTCCAGCTTTTCATCGATGCGATTCAGGTGCAGTTCGATTTTCTTGGGATTAAAATTGTTCTTTTTGCTGTTCTGTGCCCGCAGTTTGGTGCTCTCTCCGGCAATGAGTTTACCGCCAATCAAATCAAAATGCTTGGCCAGTTGTACTGTGGCACGAAACACCTGTTTGATGGCGTTGGTGTTGTTTTTGCGGAAGTTGGCAATGGTGTTGTGGTCGGGTTGAAGCTCACGCATGAGCCACATCAGTTCCAGATTGCGTTTGCATTCCTTTTCGAGTTGGCGGCTGGAGCGGATGCGGTTCAGGTAGCCGTAAATAAAAAGGCGGAGCAAAGCACCGGGGTGGTACGCCGGCCGGCCATTTTCCTCAAACTCGACCTTAAAACCAAGTTCAGACAGGTTCAAGCTATCCACGAACAGGTCAATCAGGCGTACTTCGTTATCGGCATCGACATGCGCATCCAGGCAATACATCTCCCACTGATTTCGGGGTTTTCCTTGGATAAATTTCATAAATAAAAATACCGATTTTAAGGGAGAAAACCGCCATTTCCACACTTAATTTTGCTAACAATTGACCTGTTGAAAAGGGGGGTTATTAGACAGTCTGACGTTTGGCGTGTGTGCCGAAGTTTCCGCCTTACTTGCACTGTCCAATTCAAGAAGCAACCAAGCCAAATTTATGCAACCAAGCTCAAACTGGCAACAAGCGCGGCAATTTTGGCAACACGCGGTTATAACCAGTGCTTCCTTGTCGTGTCAGTATGAGAACATATGGAATTATACAACAGAAGTCTTTCTTTTTCGAGCAACACTCTTTCTTGATGCCGCCTTGGCAGTTGGCATTTTTTTTCCAGTTCGCTTGTAGTAGGCAATTAACTCACTAATTTGTTGTCTGTCCTCTTTTGATAGTGGAGTAGGATCAACAAAAAAATCTACGCCACTCGGTTCTTTGATGTGTCCCATGATAAGTTGATTTAGCTTGGAAAATATTTTCTGATTAATTTAAGTGCCTCATTGGGGAATATCACCATTTTGTGTCCGCCAATATGAGTCGCACCAAGAGTCTTTTCATAATGGTCTAAGAGCTTTGTCTTAGAAGTAAAGGAAATGAATCCTTGATAACCTTTGTCCCATGAAATTTTACATGTAAACGCAAATAAGTTTCCAGGTACTCCTTCATAAAGTTTCTGTCGACCTAGATTGAATGGTGCGCTCTCAATTAAATGTATATAAAAATGGTCTTTATAGTCACTTATGCTAACAAGCCCCTGAATAATATCAGGATTGTTACGGATTGTAAGTTTAAAAACAGTTCTATCGGCCATTTTAAATTCTTCTGCCCAATTAAAAAGCCATTTATTTTTCTTAGTGACATTTTTCAAGTCAGCCTTAGATATAGGGTGAACGTCAGTCGGAAAACTGTCTCCAGAAATTATGTTCTGAATACTGTTGGTCAACTTATCTATCTCAACCCCAATATGGTATTTGGTCTGTCTTGGCATGTCCCAAATATACGAAAATTTGTCGTAGAAATATTGTTTTTCTGATGCTCGTCTAGCATTGGTTATAACGGCAGTTCGTCTAAAAACTGCCTTTCAAATAAATATTCCTCTCAAAATTACCCCATTTTTTGACATATAAGCATACCACAGAAAAGGCGCACAAAAAATCCGACTCCCAACCAAGAAAACCGGAATGCCTGAAAATGGCCTTAAATGGCCTCTGAAATGGTCAAAAATAAAGGCCCAAGCCTTTTGTGTAGGCTTTGAGCAGGATTTTATCTAAAATGTTAAAGGTGCGCCGCAGGTTGTAGGCCGTAAATATCATTCCCACATCGGAAGAGGCGTGTTTGATGCTCTTTTTGGTGATGATGTAATAAAAATCCCACCGTCGTTTTATCACGCCAAAAGGATGCTCTACAACGGCTTGCCGCTTTCGATACAAGTCCGGAGTTTCTTGCAATCGGGCTTTATTGGCCTCGATTAAATCCATGTGCTCGGAACGTTCGATCAGGCGGCCCTTTTTATTAACGGTGCAGCGAGAATATAAAGGGCAACTTAGGCAAGCCGTGGTTTTGTAATGCTTTACCCGGTTTATGGTTTTGCCGCTGGCCTTGTTGTACCAATTTCCATTCGTGGTTGGTTTTTTTCCTGCCGGACAGGTGTATTCATCGGATTCTTTGCTGTACTCAAAATGCTCAACATCAAAAGCGTGGTCGGGGGCATGTGAGGCGACTTCAGGGAAGGCAACCAACACCTCTACGCCCTGATTGTGGGCATAATCAAACTCTGTTCCGGTGTGGTAGCCTTTGTCGTAGAGGGCCGTAAAATCTGAACTGCCCAAAATGGTTTTGGCTCGGCGTACCATGCCGCCCATGGCCTTGTAATCGTTCTCATTGGTTACTTTAAAATCAATGGGTAGGTTGTGTTTGGCATCTACCGAGGTTTGAATGTTGTAGGCCACTTCAGTGATGTGGTTTCGGGTAATCATCTGCCGACTGTCGGGGTCGGAGGTGGAGATTTGGGTGTCTCCGCTTTCCTTCAGTTCTTGCTGCAAGTGCTCGTATTTGCTGCGCTGCGCCTGATACTTCTTGATTTTCTCTTGGGCTTCATTGGTGTAAGTGGCGTCGCCGTCTTCTTTGGCCAATTCAAGGGTGTACTGCTCCAGCTTTTCATCGATGCGATTCAGGTGCAGTTCGATTTTCTTGGGATTAAAATTGTTCTTTTTGCTGTTCTGTGCCCGCAGTTTGGTGCTGTCTCCGGCAATGAGTTTACCTCCGATCAAATCAAAATGCTTGGCGAGCTGTACTGTGGCCCGGAACACCTGTTTGATGGCTTTGGGGTTGTTCTTGCGGAAGTTGGCAATGGTGTTGTGGTCGGGTTGCAGCTCGCGCATGAGCCACATGAGCTCCAGATTGCGTTTGCATTCCTTTTCGAGTTGGCGGCTGGAGCGGATGCGGTTCAGGTAGCCGTAAATAAAAAGGCGGAGCAAAGCACCGGGGTGGTATGCCGGCCGGCCATTTTCCTCAAACTCGACCTTAAACCCAAGTTCGGACAGGTTCAAGCTATCCACAAACAGGTCAATCAGGCGTACTTCGTTATCGGCATCGACATACGCATCCAGGCAATACATCTCCCACTGATTTCGGGGTTTTCCTTGGATAAATTTCATAAATAAAAATACCGATTTTAAGGGAGAAAACCGCCATTTCCACACTTAATTTTGCTAACAATTGACTTGTTGAAAAGGGGGGTTATTAGACAGTCTGACGACGTTTTGCGGCTTGGCGTAGTGGCGGATTTTTAGCACAAAAGTTCAATCGAAGAACTGCACTTGAACCTATCAAAAAAACTGTCATACGAAGCACTGCACTCGCCTTTACGCCAAACCGCTGTTGTGCGTTCGTGCTTATTTTCTGCTGTCAATTGCATCTTCAATCCAGTCTGCAAGATTTGCTTTTATGTCGTTGTAGGCATCTGTGGTTTTCGGATTATGACATTTTACATAATCAGATAATTTTTTTCCGTTTTTCATTGAAAACTGCTCAAATGGATTTGTTCCTTTAGAGCAAGTTCCTGTTTTTGGGTCTTTTAAATTATGAATGTAGATTCCAACAAGTCCTTTGCCGTTATTCCAAGCTTTAACAATTTCATGTTTAACCCATGGTCTTTTGTGAGTATCTTCTCCAACGAGAACAACTACACAGCTTTTTCCAAACATATTGTCATCAATCTGTAACCACCCCCAAAAATAGGACAGGTTAAAATTAGATTTTCTAACTTTAAACACTGTTCAAATCATGAAAAAATCGAAATTCACAGAAACGCAGATTGTACATGCGTTAAAAGAGTACGAAGCGGGCAAATCAGCCGCA